>NZ_JBGGKR010000002.1:0-548347 GCF_041287235.1 Mycobacterium sp. pR1184
TGTAAGACTCCGGCGAATATTCGAAGCGCCATTGCGTGTCCGGGTATTTGGCCGCCTCTTCGACGCACTTGCGCGCACCGTCGGTGGCGATGCCCTGTACCGCGGCCCGGTCGGCGCGAAATACCACGCGGCGCTGCAGGATTGACGTCGAGTTGTAGAAGTGCACGATCGCCCGGTGTACACCCCGGCAGGCCTCGAAGGTGCGCTCGATCAGTTCCGGGCGGCATTGCGTCAGCACCTGGATGGTGACGTCGTCCGGAATGGCGCCGTCGGTGATGATTTCGCGCACGAAGTCGAAGTCGGTCTGGCTGGCCGACGGGAATCCGACTTCAATCTCCTTGTAGCCCATAGCAACCAGCAGGTCGAACATGCGGCGTTTGCGGGCCGGGCTCATCGGGTCGATCAGTGCCTGGTTGCCGTCACGCAGATCCACCGCGCACCACAGCGGTGCCTGGCTGGTGACGCGGTCCGGCCAGGTGCGGTCGGCGAGCCGGATGGGCTCCACTTCGTCGGCGAAGGGGCGGTATCGGTTGACCGGCATCGACGTGCCGCGTTGCGGATTCCACGCGGGCTGGCCGGGTCGAGTCGGGCCCGCGGGCTTTTGGACGGTGCGGACTGAAGTGTAGGAGTCCGGGCTGGCGGGCTCAGAAAAGTTGGTCACGGTAGTTGCTCCGGGGATGTCAGAAGGGACTTCAGACCGGCGCATCGCGAACACCCGCGACGGGAAGCCGGTCTGGATCAGACCCCGTCGCGGCGTCCGAGAAGGAGCACCCGCTGCACGCTGTGAACTCTACCGCGATCGGCGCCCAGGCGAAAACCACGCGCAATCGAACCCAAAACCGCAGGCTGCGGCACCCGCCAGCGGGTCAAAAAACAAGATGCGCCGCCACGTATCCTGTTGTGAACTTGAACCACGTCTGTGGGTGTGGAAGGGCAGAGAGAAACAGTGGCGCTCGTCGTACAAAAGTACGGCGGATCCTCGGTGGCCGACGCCGACCGGATCCGTCGCGTCGCGGAACGCATCGTCGAGACCAAAAAGCAGGGCAACGACGTCGTCGTCGTGGTCTCGGCGATGGGCGATACCACCGATGACCTGCTGGATCTGGCCCAGCAGGTGTGTCCGGTGCCGCCGGCCCGCGAACTGGACATGCTGTTGACCGCCGGCGAGCGGATTTCCAACGCGCTGGTGGCCATGGCGGTCGAATCGCTCGGGGCCCGCGCCCGCTCGTTCACCGGGTCGCAGGCCGGGGTGATCACCACCGGCACGCACGGCAACGCGAAGATCATCGACGTCACACCGACGCGGTTGCAGTCCGCGCTCGAGCAGGGCGATGTCGTGTTGGTCGCCGGTTTCCAGGGGGTCAGCCAGGACAGTCGCGATGTGACCACGCTGGGTCGCGGCGGCTCCGACACCACGGCCGTGGCGCTGGCCGCGGCACTGCACGCCGACGTCTGCGAGATTTACACCGACGTGGACGGCATCTTCAGTGCCGACCCTCGCATCGTGCCCAACGCGCGCAAGCTCGACACCGTGACCTTCGAGGAAATGCTCGAGATGGCCGCCTGCGGCGCCAAGGTGCTGATGCTGCGCTGCGTGGAGTACGCCCGTCGCTACAACCTTCCGGTGCACGTCAGGTCGTCGTACTCGGACAAGCTAGGCACTGTCGTTGTCGGATCGATCAAGGACATATCCATGGAAAGCCCCCTTCTCACCGGCGTCGCTCACGACCGTAGCGAGGCCAAGGTGACGGTCGTCGGTATCCCGGACATCCCCGGGTATGCCGCGCGCGTCTTCCGGGCCGTCGCCGAGGCCGACGTGAACATCGACATGGTGTTGCAAAACGTGTCCAAGGTCGAGGACGGCAAGACCGACATCACGTTCACCTGCTCGCGCGACAGCGGGCCCACCGCGGTGGCCAAGCTGGACGCCCTCAAGGACGAAATCGGCTTCACCCAGCTGCTTTACGACGACCACATCGGCAAGGTGTCGCTGATCGGTGCGGGTATGCGCAGCCATCCCGGCGTGACCGCGACCTTCTGTGAGGCGCTGGCCGAGGTGGGCGTCAACATCGAACTGATCTCCACCTCCGAGATCCGGATCTCGGTGCTGTGCCGCGACACCGAACTAGATAAGGCCGTCGTGGCGTTGCACGAGGCGTTCGGCCTCGGCGGCGAGGAGGAGGCCACGGTGTATGCGGGGACGGGTCGATAGATGGTTTCCATCGGGGTAGTGGGTGCCACCGGTCAGGTGGGCCAGGTGATGCGCAATCTGCTGGACGAGCGCGACTTCCCGGCGAGCACGGTGCGGTTCTTCGCGTCTGCCCGCTCGCAGGGCCGCAAGCTGGAATTCCGCGGCCAGGAAATCGAGGTCGAAGACGCCGCGACGGCGGATCCGAGTGGCCTGGACATCGCGCTGTTCTCGGCCGGCAAGACGATGTCGTTGGTGCAGGCCCCGCGGTTCGCCGCGGCCGGGGTCACCGTGATCGACAACTCGTCGGCCTGGCGCAAGGACCCCGAGGTGCCGTTGGTGGTCTCCGAGGTGAACTTCGCGCGCGATGCCGCCAACCGGCCGAAGGGCATCATCGCCAACCCGAACTGCACCACGATGGCCGCGATGCCGGTGCTGATGCCGCTGCACGAGGAAGCTGGGTTGCGGCGCCTGGTGGTGTCGAGTTATCAGGCGGTATCCGGCAGCGGGTTGGCCGGTGTCGAGGAGTTGGCGACGCAGGCACGCGCGGTGATCGACGACGCCGAGCAACTGGTGCACGACGGTCGTGCGCTGCAGTTCCCGGCGCCCAAGACCTATGTCGCGCCGATCGCCTTCAACGTGCTGCCGCTGGCCGGTTCGTTGGTGGACGACGGCTCCGGGGAGACCGACGAGGACCAGAAGCTGCGGCACGAGAGCCGCAAGATTCTCGGTATTCCCGATCTGCTGGTGAGCGGGACCTGCGTGCGGGTTCCGGTGTTCACCGGCCACTCCCTGTCGATCAACGCCGAGTTCGCCCGGCCCATCTCACCGGAGCGGGCCCGAGAATTACTCAGCGCCGCCCCGGGGGTGAAAGTGGTCGACGTGCCGACGGCTCTGGACGCCGCCGGCGTCGACGACTCGTTGGTGGGCCGAATTCGCCACGACCCCGGGGTGCCCGACGGGCGTGGCCTGGCGCTGTTCGTCTCGGGGGACAACCTGCGCAAGGGGGCTGCGCTCAACACCATTCAGATCGCCGAGCTGCTCGCCGCGCAGCTGTGACCCGCGGGTGAGCGGCGCGCGGGTCTCGCTGCTCACCGCGCTGTGTTTACTTGGGCCGCAAGCTGTTTCGATCGCCCACGCGGATCCTCCGGCGCCTGTTCCGCAGCCGATCGTGCAGCCGCTGGCGCCCGGCCAGGTGTTACGAATGGGGCCGACGGCCGGAACCGGCACTCCTACAGGCGATTACGGCATCGGTGCCACCGATCTCTGCGAATTCCTGGAGTTCCCGACCGAACTGCTGCAGGTCTGCGGAGATAGCTTCGCCGGGCAGGGTGTGGGGTTTGGCGGCTGGTACGCGCCGATCGCGCTGCATGTCGACACGTCGTCGGTCGACGACCCCGCCGGGGTGCGCTACACCGGCGTCACCGGAACCACCAAGCCGCTGCTGGCCGACCCCACGCCCTCGGGGGACTCGCAACTGCCCGCCGGGGTCGTGCAGATCAACCGGCGCAACTACCTAATGGTCACCACGACAAAGGATCTCAAACCGCAGAACTCCCGGCTGGTGGTGGCCGAAGCGGCGCGCGGGGGATGGCAGACAGTAGCCGGGTCGAAGCGCGACGCTTCCTATCAGGGTGGTTCCCAGACCCAAATCAGCGGATATTACGACCCGATCCCGACCGGTGATTCGCCGAGCGGCTGGGTGTATATCGTGGCCAACAGCTTTACCCGCAGTCAGTCGGTGGTGCTGTATCGGGTTGCGCCGCAGAACTTTACGGACCGGTCGCGATGGCAGGGCTGGGCGGCCGGGTCCGGTGGCGGCTGGAACAAGGCGCCGACGCCGCTGTGGCCCGACCAAGTGGGGGAGATGTCCATCCGGCAGATCGACGGCAAAGCAGTGCTGTCCTACTTCAACGCCAGCAACGGCAACATGGAGGTCCGGGTGGCCAACGACCCGACATCGCTGGGCGAGGCGCCGGTGACCACGGTGGTGCAGCACGACGAGTGGCCCGAGCCGGCGGAGAGCCTGCCGCCGCCGACCGACAACCGGCTCGCCCAACCGTATGGCGGCTACATTTCGCCCGGTTCCACGCTCGACGAGCTGCGAATCTTCGTCAGCCAGTGGGACACTCGCGCTCGGGTGTCCGCGCCGTATCGGGTGATCCAGTTCGCGGTGAACCCGTTCAAGCCGGACTAGGCCCTCAGCCGGCCGCCTCCGCCAGGCCGGCGGCCAGGTCACCGGAAATGCCTGGGCCCCATTGCATCAGCGCACCAACATCCACCTGGGGTTGGATTCCCGCGGTGCCCGCCAGACCGGGTGCGGCGGCCACGGGTGCTGCCGCCACCGCGCCGGACGAGCCGGAGGCGACCGGGGCCACTGGCGTGACGGTGACGGGGCCGGTGATGACGGCGCCGCTGTTGATCGCGGTAACCAGCCCGGCGGCATTTAGGGTGACGTTGACACCCGACCCGACGGCGGTGACGCCGCCGGCAGAAACGGTGAACGTGCCGGTGGATCCGGCTTCGGGCTGCAGGACGGTAAAGGTGCCGCTCAAGATGCTGCCAATCGCTCCGTCGAAGCGGTAGCTGCCCGGGATCAACGTTCGGGTTGTTCCGTTGGCGACGATGACGGTCACGGTTTGGAGTACGTCGAGCCGGCCGCCGGCGGTAACGGTGACGGGGTAGCCGTTGGTGACGGTGACCGTGACGCCGACATCTACGGTCGCGCCCCCGGGTGCGACGGGGCCGCTGCTGCCGGCGGGCAATGGCGGGTCGGTGTCGCCCGCCGACGAGGCGAGCTGCACGGCGGATTGGGCGCGGGCGCTGCCGGCGTCACCGGCGGACCGGGCGACGGCGTTGGCCTGATCCGCCTGCCCGTTCGGGTTGGTGGTTTGCGACGGCTCGTCGAACGCGTGCAGTGTGCTGGCGGCCTCGGCATCCACGGCGTAGCCATACATCGCGGTGGCGTCTTGGACCCACATCTGCGTGTACTGGGCTTCGGTGGCCGCGATCGCCGGGGTGTTCTGCCCGAAGAAGTTGGTCGCAACCAGCACCATCAGCTGCATCCGGTTGGCCGCGATCACCGGCGGCGGGACGGTCAGCGCGTAGGCCGCCTCGTAGGCGGCCGCGGCCGAATAGGCCTGGGTGGCCGTCTGTGCGGCTTGGGCGGCGGTGGCTTGCAACCACACCACCTGACGGGTGGCCGCGGCGACCATCCGCATCGAGGATGCGCCCAGCCACCGGACGGTCAGACTGGAGATCTCCGCCGAGCAGCCGCTGGCGGCGGATTCCAACTGGGCGGCGACCGCGTCCCAGCTCGCCGCGGCCGCGAGCATCGGCCCGGAGCCCGGACCGGTGTACATCAACCCCGAGTTGATCTCCGGCGGCAGCAAACCAAAATCCATGTCGTATCCCGTGGCTCGAGTCGAGGGTGCCGGTTTGCTAGGACCCTAACGCGTGTCTAATAACGCTCGCGTAAATACTCAATGACCGGGTGATTACGCGGCGCGAAACCGTCGTGCGCCCGAAATGTCGCTGCGGCCGGTGGGTTCAAGATCTAGTCACAGCTCGCCTGCCGGGAAGGTACTCGGCTAACGATCGGCCGACGCCCCGCCGGCTTTTCGGCAATACGCGTGGCCCAGCTCCGGGACCTTTGCGAGTCTGCTTGCTCGGCCGTTCCCCCAGTCGGTGCCGACGAGGCTGTGCGTGCCCAGTCGGTCCGTCTTTTCGGCGTCGAGCTGGGGCGCAATGCTGGCCGTTTCACCCGCTGAGCAGGGGTTTCGGCTCACAGCTGCTACATAAGTAGCGCATAGCCAGAACCATTGTTTACCCCCGCATCATTTGTCTCATGAGTGAAACATCTGAAACCCCCACCGTGCGGTCCTCGACCGCAACTGCGCCGGCGCCGGCCGAGCCGGTCGTCGTCCACCGGACCCCCAGGGTCTTCCAGGCAGCGGCTTACGTCGCCATCGCCGCCGGGACCGTGTTCATCATCGCGGTCATCTTCTTCACCGGCTTCCTGCTCGGTAAGTCGACCGGGCACCACGGCCACGGCCACCACCACAAGCACCACGCGATGGTGCATCCCCACCGATTCGGAGGTCCGGGTGGCCCCGGCGGTCCGGGTTGGCCCGGTGCGAACCAGCAGCCGGGTGGACCCGCGGCCGTGACTCCGGGTGCTCCGGGACCCAGCCAGGTGCCGTCCTCGGTCGCGCCGTCTCGCACGCCGTAGCCCACACCTCAACCATTCAGATGCTCACGGGGTAATAGGAGGACTCCGGGGGGCCACTAATTCACACGCACTAGCCCGGCGCTCACCAGAGCGCCGGGCTACCAGTGGTTTCGCCGCCTCCCGCTGCCAGATCGCATTCGGATTAATTCACAGCAACTTTGTCGACGGAATCTGTTGCAGCAGTTGCATTCAGGGGCAGTATTCAAGGCATGAGTGAAACACCTGAACGCGGGATACAGCCGGCGGCCGTCGACACGGCTGCGCCCCCACCGCCGCATCTAGTCAAGCCACCCAAGGTCTATACGGCCGCGGCGTGGGTGGTGATCGTGGCGGGGATCGTCTTCATCTTGTCGGTCGTCTTCTTCTCGGGCGCCATGATCTTCGGTTATCACAACCACCACTGCCGCCATCACCACGGCCAGATGTGGAAGCCCGGCGGCCCGGGACCGTGGCAGTACGGCGGACCGGGTGGCCCGGGGATGATGCCCCCCTACCAGTACGGTCCGCCTCCGGGATACGGCCCGGGTGCTCCCGGCGGCCCCGGCGCCGGCCCAAGTGCTCCGGCCGCGCCCGCTCCCGCGACCAGTGTGCCCGCACCAGCACCGCGTCCCTAGCACCGATCGCAAACGGCCCGGCGTCCCACGATGGAATGCCGGGCCGTTTCATGCCCTGAACCCGCTTGCCACCGATTCGGGTTCACACTGGATGGGTACACGTCGCACGGCCCTCGGATTTAGTCCAGTTAGCGAGGAGATGGCGAGATGACGGAGCGCTTCACCACGACCGATGCGGGCATTGCCGCGCCTAGTGACGACCAGTCGTTGACGGTCGGTCCCGACGGTCCGATCCTGCTGCAGGACCACTACCTGATCGAGCAGATGGCGCAGTTCAATCGGGAACGCATCCCGGAGCGTCAACCGCACGCCAAGGGTGGCGGCGCCTTCGGTCATTTCGAGGTGACCAACGACGTCAGCCAGTACACCCGGGCCGCGGTGTTCCAGCCCGGCACCAAAACCGAGATGCTGGCCAGGTTTTCGACCGTGGCCGGCGAACGCGGCAGCCCAGACACCTGGCGCGACCCGCGCGGCTTCGCGTTGAAGTTCTACACGACCGAGGGCAATTTCGACATGGTCGGCAACAACACGCCCGTGTTCTTCATGCGCGACCCGATGAAGTTCCAGCACTTCATTCGTTCCCAAAAGCGAATGCAGGCAACGAATTTGCGTGACCACAACATGCAATGGGACTTTTGGAGCCTGTCGCCGGAATCGGCACACCAGGTGACCTGGCTGATGGGCGACCGGGGAATCCCCAAGACGTGGCGCAATATGAACGGTTACAGCAGCCACACCTACAGCTGGATCAACGCCGGCGGCGAAATCTTCTGGGTGAAGTATCACTTCATCACCGATCAGGGCATCGAGTTCCTGACCCAAGAGGACGCCGACCAATTGGCCGGTGAGGACGGCGATTACCACCAGCGGGACCTCTACGAATCGATCGAGAGCGGCAACTTCCCGAGCTGGACGCTGAAGATGCAGATCATGCCGTACGAGGAGGCCAAGACCTACCGGTTCAACCCGTTCGACCTCACGAAGGTATGGCCGCACGGCGACTACCCGCTGATCGACGTCGGCAAGATGACGTTGAACCGCAACGTCACCGACTACCACACCGAGATCGAGCAGGCCGCGTTCGAGCCGAACAACACCGTGCCCGGCACCGGTCTCAGCCCGGACAAGATGCTGCAGGCCCGCGGCTTCTCCTACTCCGACGCGCATCGCGCCCGGTTGGGGGCCAACTACCGGCAGATCCCGGTCAACGAACCGAAGGTGGAGGTCAACAGCTACTCCAAAGACGGCGCGATGCGGATCAAGAACGTGTCGGATCCGGTATATGCGCCCAACTCCTACGGCGGCCCGCATGCGGACCCGCAGCGCGCCGCCGAGGTGCGCTGGCAGGCGGACGGCGAGATGATCCGCGCCGCCTACACACTGCGGCCCGAGGACGACGACTTCGGACAGGCCGGCACCATGGTGCGTGAGGTCCTCGATGACGAAGCACGAGACCGCTTGGCCCACAACATCATTGGGCACGTATCCAAGGGTGTGAAAGAACCGGTGCTATCCCGGGTCTTCGAGTACTGGCGCAACGTCGACCCCGATCTCGGCAAAAAGGTCGAGGAGGGCGTTCGGGCGCAATAGTTCTGGCTTCGAGTTTTCGCGTTTGCCGCAACAACTCGACGTTCGCGATCAGGCGCCCTGTTCGCCACGGGCCGTCGCCCTGGCATGATCGAGATTCATGATGCGGATCTCCGCTGTGGCGGTAAGCGTCGGTCTGGGCTGGGGGGCGGCTGCGGGCGTGCCCATCGCGGCGGCCCATCCATCCGATCCCGGGGTGGTGTCGTATGCGGTCCTGGGCAAAGGTTCGGTGGGCAACATCGTCGGCGGGCCGATGGGGTGGGAGGCGGTGTTCACCGCGCCGGTCCAGGGCTTCTTCGTCGACCTGGCCGACTGCAACAACTGGGCCGACATCGGACTGCCCGACGTGTACAACGACCCCGACCTGGCGTCCTTCAACGCGGCCACGTCGCAGACGTCGGCCACCGATCAAACCCATCTGG
Source organism: Mycobacterium sp. pR1184 (assembly GCF_041287235.1). NCBI lineage: Bacteria > Bacillati > Actinomycetota > Actinomycetes > Mycobacteriales > Mycobacteriaceae > Mycobacterium > Mycobacterium sp. pR1184. The sequence goes on from NZ_JBGGKR010000002.1 coordinate 9,043, forward strand.
TCAAGCAGGCCGTCGGCGTCTTCGCCACCAACGATGCCGCGGACCGGGCCTTCCACCGGCTGGTGGACCGCACCGGGGGCTGCTCGGGCCAGACCACCACGATGCACCTGGATAACGGGCAGACGCAGGTGTGGTCATTTGCCGGTGCGCCGGCCACCGCGACCGACGCGAACTGGACCAAGCAAGAAGCGGGCACCGATCGTCGCTGCTTCAATCAAACCCGGCTGCGTGAAAACGTGTTGCTGCAGGCGAAGGTTTGCCAGTCTGGCAACGCGGGACCCGCGGTCAACGTGCTGGCCGGGGCGATGCAAAACGCGCTGGGGCAATAATCGGTGAATTTGGGTATGCGTGTAAGCCGTGCGGCGAGAACCTGCGGGGACGGGAATATGTCGGGGCGATCTGGAAGATGAAGAGACGGCGGCTATCGTTCGGATAGCTGCCCAACGTGGCGCTCGGCCCGGTGATGTTCCGGCGTGGTCGGGCCCGGAGGGATCGTGATATGACGCTCGCCGCTGTCACCGCCGCGGCCTCGCAGCTAGATGCCGCCCGCCCGGCCGACTCCGAGTTGACCAGTTCCGAGGAAGCCGCCCAGTACATCGCCGATGGTTGTTTGATCGACGGCCCGCTGGGGCGCGTCGGTCTGGAGTTGGAAGCGCATTGCGTCGACCCGGTCGATCCCTATCGACGGCCGGGCTGGGACGAGATCACCGAGGTCATCGACCAGCTACCGCCACTGCCCGCCGGCAGTGCGGTGACCGTGGAGCCCGGGGGCGCGGTCGAACTGTCCGGACCGCCCGAGGACGGCATCGTCAGCGCCATCGAAGCGATGAGCAACGACCAGGCAGTGCTGCGCAAGGCCTTCGCCAATGCCGGGCTGGGACTGGTCTTTCTGGGTGCCGATCCGCTGCGGGCACCCGCGCGCGTCAACCCGGGCGCGCGTTATCGGGCGATGGAAGAGTTCTTCGCCGCCAGTAACTCGGCCGAGGCGGGTGCGGCGATGATGACGTCGACGGCCTCGGTCCAAATCAATCTGGACGCCGGGCCGCAGGCGGGCTGGGCGGCGCGGGTTCGGCTGGCGCATGCGCTGGGGCCCACGATGATCGCGATCGCCGCCAACTCCCCGATGCTCGGCGGCGACTTCTCCGGATGGGTGTCCACCCGGCAGTGGGTGTGGGGGCAGATGGACTCCGCGCGCTGCGGGCCCATCCTGGGCGCCAGCGGTGATGACCCCGGCACCGACTGGGCGCGCTACGCGCTCAAGGCGCCGGTGATGATGGTGCACAACCCGGAGACCGTCCCGCTCACCCACTACGTGTCCTTCGCCGATTGGGCGGACGGCTCGGCGCGGCTCTGCGACCGGCGGCCCACCCTCGCCGATCTCGACTACCACCTGACCACGTTGTTCCCGCCGGTGCGTCCCAGGCAATGGCTGGAAATCCGCTACCTCGACAGCGCACCGGACGCCCACTGGCCCGCGATCGCGTTCACGCTGGCCGCGCTGCTCGACGACCCGGTCGCGGCCGACGCCGCCGCCGTGGCGGTCGAACCCGTGGCCACCGCGTGGGACAACGCGGCTCGGGTCGGCCTGAGTGACCGGCGTCTGCACCAGGCCGCCACCTCCTGTGTGGCGATCGCGGCCGCCAAGGCGCCGCCCGAGCTCACCGACGCGATGGAACGGTTGATCGGCGCCGTCGAGCGGGGCCGATGTCCCGGCGACGACTTCTCCGACCAAGTGATCGACCACGGCATCGCGGCCACCGTGTCGCAGTTGGCGCAAGGGGGCTTGTGACTTTCCCCGATGATTCCGACCCGCAACGCCCGGTCCCCCGCAAGCGGGAGGTGCCCCCAGCGCCGCGCTTGCGATCGTCATGCCGGGAACGGATCGCCGACGATCTGGAGCGGGCGCGCACGCGTACGTTGCGGCTGGTCGATTTCGACGACGCCGAATTGCGTCGTCAGTACGACCCGTTGATGAGCCCGCTGGTGTGGGACCTCGCGCACATCGGTCAGCAGGAGGAACTGTGGCTGTTGCGCGGCGGTGACCCGAGTCGCCCGGGAATGCTGGATCCGTCGGTCGAACGTCTCTACGACGCCTTCGAACACTCCCGCGCCAGTCGCGTCGATTTGCCGCTTCTATCTCCAGACCAAGCCCGATCTTATTGCCGCACAGTGCGTTCCGCAGCTCTGGATGCGCTGGACGCGCTGCCTGACGACCCCGCCGGAGACCGCGCGGCCTTCGTCTACGCGATGGTGGTCAGCCACGAGAACCAGCACGACGAAACGATGCTGCAGGCGTTGAACCTGCGCACCGGCGCCGCACTGCTGGACGACCCCGCCAACTTGCCCGCCGGAAGGGCGGGCCTGGCCGGGACGTCGGTGCTGGTGCCCGGTGGCCCATTCGTGCTGGGCGTCGACGCCACCAGCGAACCGTTCTCGTTGGACAACGAGCGTCCCGCCCACACCGTCGATTTACCGACGTTCCGCATCGGCCGGGTCCCGGTGACCAACGGCGAATGGCAACAGTTCATCGACGACGGCGGCTACCGGGACCGCCGCTGGTGGTCCGACCGCGGCTGGCAGCACCGCTGCGGCGCGGGGCTCAGCGCGCCGCAATTTTGGGGGACCGACGGCCGCACCCGCTTCGGCTACATCGAAGACATCCCGGCCGACGAACCCGTGCAGCACGTCACCTACTTCGAGGCCGAGGCATACGCGGCCTGGGCGGGCGCGCGACTGCCCACCGAAATGGAATGGGAGAAGGCCTGCGCGTGGGACCCCGTCACCGAGTCCCGGCGTCGCTACCCCTGGGGAGCGCAGGACCCGTCGCCGGAGTTCGCCAACCTGGGCGGCACCGCGCTGCGGCCGGCCCCGGTCGGCGCGTACCCCGCCGGCGCGTCGGCCTACGGCGTCGAGCAGATGCTGGGTGACGTCTGGGAGTGGACCAGTTCACCGTTGCGGCCGTGGCCCGGTTTCGTCCCGATGATCTACGACCGCTACTCCGAGCCGTTCTTCGACGGCGACTACCGGATCCTGCGCGGCGGATCCTGGGCCGTCGAATCCGCCATCCTGCGGCCCAGTTTCCGCAACTGGGACCACCCGATCCGTCGTCAGATCTTCGCCGGAGTACGGCTGGCATGGGATGTGCCCGACGCGGGGGACTACGCCTGATGTGTCGTCACCTCGGCTGGCTGGGCGCCGACGTCAGCGTTTCCTCGCTGATTCTGGATCCGCCTTTCGGCCTGCGTGTGCAGTCGTATTCCCCGCGCCGGCAGAAGCACGGCCTGATGAACGCCGACGGTTGGGGCGTCGGGTTTTTCGATCGTTCTTCAGAAGGGGGTGTGCCGCGGCGCTGGCGCAGCACCGCGCCGCTGTGGGGCGACACGTCGCTGGAGTCGGTCGCGCCCGCACTGCGCAGCGGTTGCGTGGTGGCCGCGGTGCGCTCGGCGACCGTCGGCATGCCGCTGGACGTCAGCGCGACGGCACCCTTCACCGACGGACAGTGGCTGCTGTCGCACAACGGCGTCGTCGATCGCGATGTCCTGCCGCTGACCAAGACGGCCGAATCCGTTTGTGACAGTGCGATGTTGGCGGCCACCATATTCTCGCTGGGGCTCGAGGCGCTAGGCGCGACGATCGCGCAGATCGGGACTCTCGATCCCAACGCTCGCCTTAACGTGTTGGCCGGCAACGGATCTCGCCTGCTGGCTACCGCCTGGGGCGACACCCTGTCCATTCTGCGCCGCGCCGACGGCGTGGTACTGGCCAGCGAGCCCTACGACGACGACTCCGAATGGGAGGACGTACCCGACCACCACCTTGTCGAAGTGAGCGCTAAAGGCGTAACGATGACCCCGCTGGACGAGCCGAAAGGATTTTGATGACACTGACGTTGTCCAACCATCTCGCCGCCGACTCGGCGTACCACGCATTGCGCCGCGACGCACTCGACGGTCTGCAGCGCACGCCGAAGAGCTTGCCGCCCAAGTGGTTCTACGATGCGGTGGGCAGTGATCTTTTCGACCAGATCACCCGCCTGCCGGAGTACTACCCGACTCGGGCCGAGGCGGAGATCCTGCGCGGCCGGGCCGCCGAGATCGCCGCGGCCAGCGCGGCCGACACCCTGGTCGAACTCGGCAGCGGCACCTCGGAGAAGACTCGCCTGCTGCTGGACGCGCTGCACGGCCGCGGATCGCTGCGCCGTTTCGTACCCTTCGACGTCGACTCGACGATCTTGTCGACCGCGGCGGCCGCCATCCAGCAAGAGTACGCGGGCGTCGAAATCAAAGCGGTCTGCGGCGATTTCGAGGAGCACCTCGGCGAGATTCCGAGCGGCGGTCGGCGCCTGTTCGTGTTTCTCGGGTCGACGATCGGCAACCTCACGCCCGGGCCGCGTGCGGAATTCCTCAGGTCCCTCGCCGACGTGATGCAACCCGGCGACACCCTGCTGCTGGGCACCGACCTGGTCAAGGACATCGGTCGGTTGTTGCGCGCCTATGACGACTCCGCCGGAGTGACGGCCCGGTTCAATCGCAATGTGCTCGCGGTCGTCAACCGCGAACTCGACGCCGATTTCGACGTCGAGGCCTTCCGTCACGTGGCGCGCTGGAACGCCGACGAGGAGCGCATCGAAATGTGGCTGCGGACCGAGCGGCCGCAGACGGTCCGGGTCGGCGCCCTCGACCTGACCGTCGAGTTCGCCGCCGGCGAGGAGATGCTGACCGAGGTATCGAGCAAGTTCCACCCGGGTGGCGTGAGCGCCGAATTGGCCGGCGCGGGACTGCGTCGCGTCCGGTGGTGGACCGACGCGGCAGGCGATTTCGGGTTGTCGTTAGCAGTCAAGTGAGCGATGGCGGATCGCTGGCCGACCGATGGCGGGAGGCCCGCCCGCCGGTAGCCGGTTTACACCTGGACAGTGCCGCCTGTTCGCGCCAGAGCTACGCGGCCATCGACGCCGCCGCGCAGCATGCCCGCCACGAGGCGGAGGTCGGTGGATATGTCGCGGCGCAGGCCGCGGCGCCGTCGCTGGACGCCGGGCGTGCCGCGTTCGCCGCGCTGGCCGGGATGACCGACGCCGACGTGGTCTACACCACGGGATCGCTACACGCGCTGGATCTGCTGCTGGGCAGTTGGCCTGCCGAGCGGCGCAGGCTGGCCTGTCTGCCGGGTGAATACGGTCCCAACCTCGCCGTGATGGCCGCCCATGGATTCGACCGCCAGTTGTTGCCGGTCCTCGAGGATGGCCGGCTCGCACTCGACGACGCGGCTTACGTCCTCGACGACGACCCGCCCGATTTCGTCCACCTGACCCCGGTCGCCAGCCATAGCGGTGTCGTGCAACCGATTTCGATGATCGCGAAATTGTGCCGCGAGTTGGGGCTGCCGCTGGTCGTCGACGCCGCCCAGGCGCTGGGCCAGGTCGACTGCGCGGTCGGCGCCGACGTCACCTACTCCTCGTCGCGCAAATGGATCGCGGGTCCGCGAGGGGTGGGCTTGCTAGCGGTGGAGCCCGACCTGATGCAGCGGCTCCATCCCCGACTGGCCGCACCCGAGTGGTCCGGGTCGTTCTCGGTGGCCCAGCAGCTCGAGTTCGGCGAAGCCAATATTGGTGCGCGAGTCGGCTTTTCGGTCGCGCTGGGCGAGTATCTGGCGTTCGGCCTCGATGCGGTGCGCGCGCGCCTGGCCGAACTCGGCGGCATCAGCCGGGCGACGCTGGCCGACGTGCCAGGGTGGGCGGTGGTCGAGGAGGTCGAAGAGCCAAGCGCCATCACTACTTTGGCGCCGGTCGACGGCGCCGACCCGCAAGCGGTGCGGGAATGGCTGCTCGCCGAGCGACGAATTCTGACCACCTATGCCGGTGTGCAGCGGGCGCCACTGGAGATGACCGCGCCGCGGTTGCGGATCTCGCCGCACACCGACACCACCGCCGACGATCTGGAAACCTTCGCCGAAGCGCTGATCGCCGCGACCGCCGCGACCGCGACGTAACGCAGACGGCGATGTCCACTATGACCTGGCTCGGCGTACCCGGTGACGAAAATTCTTGGACTGCATTGGGATTCGTTGTCGACGACAACACGATCCGCATCGGACGGGTGGGCTGTGCGCTGACGGTCGAGCGAGGCTGGGGGTTCGACGAAATCTGCGCGCCGCCCGACGCCCTCGGGGTGCCGACGGCGGTCCACCCGCCGGTGACCGGCGCGGTGCACCCCTGCGGTGTCACTCACGTTGACCACATCGTCTACACGGTGCGCGAATTGGATGCCGCCATCACCGCTCTCACCGCGGTGCTCGGTGCGCCGCCGCGTCGACGGTTTCACCCGCGGGGTGCCCACGGTCCCGAGATGGCGTTCTACCGCGTCGGCGAAGGCTTCATCGAGGTGGTTGCGACGGGCGGGGAGCCGGCGCTGATCGGGCTCGCGCTCTGGTCGCCCGACCTGGACGCCACCGTCACGGCGATTCGTGCTGCCGGCGGTCCGATCGGTGATCCGAACCCGCGGTGCAGGGCGGGCGGATCGCCAGCGTGTGGCAGGGCCACCTGGACTGGGGCCTGGCCATTATGGGGCCGTGACCTGAATCAGCCTGCCTTGTGCGCCCTTAGCAGATAAGCGGGAAGCTTCATCCGTCCCTTTTCGTCGCGGTCATGCGGCGGGAACTGGAACGGCGCGTCGGGCATGTCGTGAATGTTCGCGTGAATGTAGGCGGGCCGAATCTCGTCGATTTCCCAATACTTGCTCACCGCGGCGCGCAACTCGTGCTCGTCCACCTCGTTGGGCTTCTCGTTCATCTCGGCAGGGAAGGCCCCCTTGGCGAACACCAGCACGTAATAGTTGGCGCCCGCAGCGGCCGCGCGGTGCACCGACCGCAGGTAGTCGTCGCGGTCCTCGACCGGCAGCGAGTGAAACAGCGTGCTGTCGGCGATCGTCGCGAACCGGCCCTGCGAGCCGGGCGGGTAGTCGGCGAACGAGGTGATGTCGGCCTGGACGAAGCTGGCGGTGCGTAACCCACGTTCCTCGGCGGCCTTGGTGGCCGCCGCGACAGCAGTAGGCGTGAGGTCGATGCCCACCACCGTGTAGCCCTGGGCGGCCAGCGCCAATGACAGCTCGGCGACGCCGCAACCGGCATCCAGCACGTCGCTGTGGAACTTCCCGGCCGCGATCAATGCGGCCAATTCAGGCTGTGGCTCGCCGATATTCCATGGCGGCGGCCCCACGAATTCACCCTGTTCCCGATAGGCGCTGTCCCAGTCCATTACCTCGTCGCGTGCCATGAATCCAAGCTACCCGCGGCTAGCAGGGCCAGGTGTGGACCGGTTCGTTGGCGTGCATGTGGTCGCAATACCGGCGCAGCATCTCGGCCAGCGCCGCGCGCCGCGTCATGCCGGAGTCCTGCAGCGCGCGCACCGTTGCCACCTGCCAGCTGGCCCCGTTGCGGCCGGCCTTGGCCCGGCCCTCGACGACACCAAGGAAACGATCACGCACCTCGGCGTCCACCCCCCACCGGCGCAGTCCTTCGTCGGCGATCGGTAGCAGCGTGTCGAGTATTAACTTGGGCGCTGCCACCTCACCCAGCCCGGGCCAATGCAGCACGGTGTCGATCCCGTGGCGGGCCGATTCGAGGAAATTGTGATGCGCCGCAGCGAAACTCATCTTCGTCCAGAGCGGGTTCTCCTCCTCGGACAAGGTGCGCAGCGTGCCGTAGAAGAACGCGGAGTTGGCCAGCATGTCGATGACGGTGGGCCCGGCCGGCAACACCCGATTCTCCAGCCGCAGGTGTGGGCGCCCGTCGACCACGTCGTACACCGGCCGGTTCCACCGGTACACGGTGCCGTTGTGCAGGCGAAGTTCGGGAAGCCTGGGGATGCGGCCCGCGGCCAGCTCGGCGGCCGGATCCTCGTCGGACAACTCGGGCAGCAGGGACGGAAAGTAACGGATGTTCTCTTTGAACAGCTCGAGGATCGAGCTGATCCAGCGCTCGCCGAACCACACTCGCGGCCGAACCCCTTGAGTCTTGAGTTCCTCGGGCCGGGTGTCGGTGGACTGCGAGAACACCTCGATACGGGTCTCCGACCACAGCTGATGACCGAAGAAATAGGGCGAGTTGGCGCCGAGCGCCAGCTGCGGGCCGGCCATCACCTGCGCCGCGTTCCAGTTCGGGGCGAAGTCCTCGGGAGCCACCTGCAAGTGCAATTGCATGCTGGTGCAAGCGGATTCGGGCGCGATGGTCACCGATTCCCAACTCAGCGGCTCCGGACCGGAGATATGTATCGGAATGTCCTCACCGCGCGCATTGAAGATCGAGTCGTTGAGCGCGGCGTACCGCGTCGAATCGCTCATCCAGCCCTCGCGCGACAGATGCTCGGGCATCAGCGTCGGCAGGATGCCGATCATCACGATGCGGGTGTCCTCCGCACCGGCCTTGGTCTGCGCGTCGTTGAGGCTGGCCCGGACTTCTGCCTCCAGGTCCAATCCGGTGTGTCCCGGCAGCGGGCGGGGAGGCACGTTGAATTCGATGTTGTAGGCGCCTAATTCCTTCTGGTAGGCGGGATCTGCGATGGCATCGAGCACCGGCCGATTCGCCATGGCGGGCTGATAGTCGGCATCGACGAGATTGCACTCGATCTCCATGCCGGTCAGCGGACGGTCGGAGTCGAACCGTGACTGGGCGAGCATCGTCTCGAAGACGTCCAGACACAGCTGCACCTTGCGCCGGTACTCCCGCGCATGTGCGCGGTCGTACGTGGTGCGCTTGACCTCTTCGCCCACATCGCCGATGGAACAGGGTTACCGGCGGTAGCGCAAGGGCCACCGGACTCCTCAGCGACGGATTGCGCCGCCGCGGGTGCTCCCGCTCATCGCGAATCGGGTCGGTTAGCTGCAGATCTGGTGGGCGGGTCCACCATCATGGACGATGGCAGGAACGTGTCGCAGTTCACGACGAAGGAGACAGGTGGCCGAGTTCGTCGCAGCTATCGATCAAGGCACCACCAGTACTCGCTGCATGATTTTCGATCACGACGGCGCCGAGGTCGCACGTCATCAGCTCGAGCACGAGCAGATCCTGCCGCAGGCCGGCTGGGTCGAGCACAATCCGATCGAGATCTGGGAGCGTACCTCCTCGGTATTGATGTCGGTGCTCAATACCTCGAAGTTCTCGACGAAAGACATTGCCGCGCTGGGAATTACAAACCAACGCGAGACGACTCTGGTGTGGAATCGGCGTACCGGCCGGCCGTATTACAACGCGATCGTCTGGCAGGACACCCGAACCGACCGGATCGCGTCGGCGCTGGAGCGTGACGGGCGTGGCGACGTGATCCGCCGCAAGGCCGGCCTGCCGCCGGCCACCTATTTCTCCGGCGGGAAGCTGCAGTGGATCCTGGAGAATGTCGACGGCGTGCGCGCGGCGGCAGAAAACGGTGACGCCCTGTTCGGCACCCCGGACACCTGGGTGTTGTGGAATCTGACCGGCGGTGTGCGGGGCGGGGTGCACGTCACCGACGTGACCAATGCCAGCCGGACCATGCTGATGGACCTGGAAACGCTGGACTGGGACGACGAGTTGTTGTCGTTCTTCTCGATTCCGCGCGCGATGCTGCCGGCGATCGCCTCGTCGTCGCCCACCCAGCCCTACGGCCTCACGTGCGCAGATGGGCCGCTCGCCGCCGAGGTGCCGATCACCGGCGTGCTGGGTGACCAGCATGCCGCGATGGTCGGACAGGTGTGTCTGGCCGCGGGAGAGGCGAAAAACACCTACGGCACCGGCAATTTCCTGCTGCTCAATACCGGCGAGACCATCGTGCGCTCCGACAACGGGCTGCTGACCACGGTCTGTTACCAGTTCGGGGACGCCAAACCCGTCTACGCGCTGGAGGGCTCGATCGCGGTCACCGGCTCGGCGGTGCAGTGGCTGCGCGACCAGCTCGGCATCATCAGCGGTGCCGCGCAAAGCGAATGGCTGGCCCGCGAGGTTCCCGACAACGGCGGGGTGTATTTCGTCCCCGCGTTTTCCGGGTTGTTCGCCCCGTACTGGCGATCCGACGCGCGGGGCGCGATCGTCGGGCTGTCGCGATACAACACCAATGCCCATCTGGCCCGCGCGACGCTGGAGGCGATCTGCTACCAGAGCCGCGACGTGGTGGACGCGATGGCCGCGGATTCCGGTGTGCGCCTTGAGGTGCTCAAGGTCGACGGCGGCATCACCGGCAACGAACTGTGCATGCAGATCCAGGCCGACGTGCTGGGCGTGGACGTGGTGCGCCCGGTGGTCGCCGAGACCACCGCGCTGGGCGCGGCCTATGCGGCCGGGTTGGCGGTCGGATTCTGGGCCGATCCGTCCGACCTGCGGGCCAACTGGCAGGAAGACAAGCGGTGGACGCCGGCCTGGGACGACGACCAGCGCGCGCAGGGGTACGCGGGTTGGCGTAAAGCGGTGCAGCGCACGCTGGATTGGGTAGACGTCTCGTAGCGAAATGCCCGCCGGCACATGGCCGACGGGCATTTCCCAGTAGAGCGGTCAGTCCTCGCCGAGGATGCCGTACACCTCGCGGCGCGCATTGTTCAGAATCTCGATGATGCGCTGCTGCTGCTCGGCGGTGGCGGTGTGCGCGGATTGCGCGACCGCCCCGAACAGCTGGCCGATGGCCGAGCGCAGGTTCATCTGGCCGGGGTCGGCGCCTTCGGCGATCTCGTCCCACGGCGGGGTCTCGACCTTCTCGGCGGCCGTGCGCCCTTCGTCGGTCAGCTCGAAAAGCTTCTTGCTGCCGTCGGTTTGGCTCGCGGTGATCAGGCCCTCGTCGTCGAGCAGTTGCAGCGTCGGGTACACCGAGCCGGGGCTGGGCTTCCAGATTCCATTGCTGCGTTCGGCGATCTGCTGGATCATCTCGTAGCCGTGCATCGGCCGCTCGGCGAGCAGTGTCAGGATGGCTGCCCGCACGTCACCGCGTTTGCCGCGGTTGTGGCCGCCACGACGCCAGCCGCCGCGTCGTCCGCCGGGGCCGAAACCGAACCCGGGGCCGAAGCCAGGGCCAAAGCCAGGGCCGAATCCCGGGCCGAAGCCCGGACCGAAGCCTTGATCGCCGGCTTGGTCGCGAACGCTTTCGAAGAATTCGCGTCGGGCCTGACGGCGGGCGCCGTGCAGCGCGCGCCGTTGTTCGCGGCCGTGCCCGTGTCCGGGGGCGAAGCCGAATCCGGTGCCGGGGTGACCGGCGAATGGTCCCTGGGGGGGAGTAAATGGGTTGCTCATGGTTGTAGTCCTCATTGTTCTCGGGTAGCGCACTGTCTGTGCGCCTCGGAATATCACGATATATCGCAAACGATCGCGATGCAACGGCGATTTTTGGGCGGCGCCTTGTTCGAATCGGCATTCTGTGGCTCTGAGCTGCGTCAATGGTTGCTCGCCCTGGTTTCGTTTGCCCCGGGTGGGCGACGGGTACGGACTGCGGGATGAACGCAGAGAACTCCAACATGACGTTCAGCGACACGCACCACACGGCGCCGGAGCGCCACGACGGCGGCCAGGACCGGCCCGTGTGGCCGTGGGTGAACTGGGGTTTGGCGTTGACGACGGTGCCCGCCGCCGCGATCGTCATGCTCTTCGCGCTCGGCGCCGTGATGAGCACCGACGGATGCACCGGGCACAGCTGCCCGAGCATGGGCGGCGGGATTGATTTCGGCTTGGCCTTTTACGGGGCGCCGCTGGTGGCCTTCGTCGTCATCCTGATCACGTTTTTCACGGCCAAACGCCGCGGCGGCATTGCGGTGCCGCTGTTCGGCTGGGCGTTATTGGTCGCCGATGTGGCACTGATGGCGGCCGCCGTCGCGAGGTGACTAGCGCGGTGGCGCGAAGCCGTCCGTTTGCTGTTCCTGCTGCGGCGGCCTCGGCTGCGGTGCTGCCGGCGGTGACCACGGGACCGGTGCCGGCTGCGGCATCGCTGCCGGCGGTGCGGCGGGCCACCCGGGCGGAGCGTGGAACTGCGGCCCGGCAGTCCAGGGCCCCGGGGGCATTGCGGTGCGCAACCGTGCCAGTTCGCGGCGGTGGCGTTCGGCCAGGACGGCGGCCAGTATCTGCTCGGGCGCAGTGCCGGGCGGCGGCGGCGGCGCGATCCGCGAGACCACGTCGCCGGCGACTCGATACGACATCTGCATGCGTAGCGCGGGATCGAGTTGGTGTGCGCGGGAAAGGAATTGGCGTGCGACTTCGGCCTGGCCGGCATCGAGATTCGACAACTGCAGCGACGACGCCCACCACGCCAGCGACGGAGGCATCATCGGGGGCGGCCCCAATCGTGGCCCGCGTTCACTGACCACGACCGTGCCGGCGAAGATGTCCCCGACGCGCTTGGCCTTCGACGAGAAAATGCTGCAGATCACGGCCGGGCTCCCGGCGAGCATCCAAATCTCCACCACCGATGCCAGCGCGCGAAAAAGGGCCTGCCGGAAGCGTTCTGGGCCGCCGTCGTCGGACACCACGCGCAAGCCCATGATGATCTTGCCTACCGAGCGCCCCCGGGTGGCCGTTTCGAATGCCATCGGATAGCCGACCATCACCAGCACCGTGAAGATGATCAGGATGGCCCCGCTGAGCGCGCCGTCGAATTGCGTCAGCGTCGCCGCCCAGAGCATCAGCCCGACGACGTACAAGAGGAAGATCACCGTGATGTCGATCAGCGCGCTCAGGGCTCGCACCGGCAGCTGGGCGATCTGCACGTCCAGCACCACGGCGTCCCCGGTCACCACCTCCGACATAACACCGAACGGTACAGGCCGCCGGGGGCGACCTGCCGTAGTCGGTGACCCCGAGAAACCGATTAGGCTGCCAAGGTGGACGTCGACGCATTCGTGCTGACCCATCGCCCCACCTGGGACCGGCTTGACCAGTTGATCAAGCGGCGCAGGTCGCTGACGGGCGCGGAGGTCGACGAACTCGTCGAGTTGTACCAGCGAGTGTCCACCCATCTGTCGATGCTGCGCTCGGCGTCCTCGGATTCGTTGATGATCGGCCGACTGTCCAGCCTGATCGCGCGGGCCCGTTCCGCCGTCACCGGTGCCCATGCGCCACTGACCAGCACGTTCACCAGGTTCTGGACGGTGTCCTTCCCGGTGACCGCATACCGCGCCTGGCGGTGGTGGCTGGCCACCGCGGTCGCCTTTTTCGGTGTCGTGGTGATCATCGCGGTCTGGGTGGCGAACAATCCCGATGTGCAGGCCACGGTCGGAACACCCAGCGACATCGACCATTTGGTCAACCACGACATCGCCGAGTATTACAGTGAGCACCCTGCCGCGGCGTTCGCCCTGCATGTCTGGGTGAACAACTCCTGGGTCTCTGCCCAGTGCATCGCGTTTTCGGTGTTGCTGGGCCTGCCGATTCCGTTCGTGCTGTTCCAAAATGCCGCCAACCTGGGTTTGATCGCAGCGCTGATGTTTCAAGCCGGCAAGGGCGGCATCCTGTTGGGTTTGCTGCTCCCGCACGGCCTGCTGGAGCTGACCGCGGTGTTCCTGTCCGGGGCAGCGGGGATGCGCCTGGGGTGGTCGGTGATATCGCCCGGAGATCGGCCCCGCGGACAGGTGCTCGCCGAGCAGGGCCGGGCTGTCGTGTCGGTAGCGATTGGGCTCGTCGGCGTACTGCTGGTGTCGGGGTTGATCGAAGCCATGGTGACGCCGTCACCCTTGCCGACGTTTATTCGTATCGCTATCGGGGTCCTCGCCGAGGCGGCGTTTTTGACCTACGTCATCTACTTCGGGCGCCGCGCGGTGCAGGCCGGGGAGACCGGCGACATCGACGACGCGCCCGACGTGGTTCCCACCCGCTGAAACTTACAGCCGCCCGGTCGCTTTCATCGCCAAGTAACGGTCGGCCAGCGCGGGCGCCAATTCGTCGGGTGGCGCGTCGACGACTTCCACCCCGCTTTGGCGCAGTCGTGTCGCGATCGCACGCCGGTCGTTGCGGGACCGTTCGGCGGCCGCAGCATCGTAGACCGCAGCCGCATCCGAACGCCCGGTCGCCATCTGGTCCACCCGGGGATCGGAGACCGCCGCGATGAGCAGATGGTGCTTGGACGACAGCTGCGGTAGCACCGGCATCAGTCCCTCGTCCAGGGCGGTGGCGTTGAGGTCGGTCAGCAGCACCACCAGCGATCGCCGCCGGGTACGCCGTATGATCGCGGCAACCATTGCACGCCAATCGGATTCGACGAGTGTGGGCTGCAGCGGGGCCATCGCCTCGACCAGCTGGGCGAGCAACTCGGTGCGCGATGCACCGAACACCCCGGCCCGAGTCAACCGGTCATGAGCGAGGAAGTCGACATGATCGCCGGCCCGCGATGCGAGCGCCGCCAGCAACAGGGCGGCGTCCATCGACCAGTCCAGCCGCGGCCAGCCCGCGGGGTCGGACGCGGTCGGGTCGACGCCGACGCGGCCCGCCGCCATGCGCCCGGTGTCCAGCACGATCACCACCCGCCGGTCGCGTTCGGGCCGCCAGGTGCGGACCATGACGTCGGCGCGCCGTGCCGAGGCGCGCCAGTCGATGGACCGCACGTCGTCGCCGACGACGTACTCACGTAGCGAGTCGAATTCGGTTCCCTGGCCACGGATCAGCGTTGGCAGCAGTCCGTCGATCTCACGCAGTTTGGCCAGCCGCGACGGCAGGTGCTTGCGCGACAGGAACGGCGGCAGCACCCGGACCTGACCGGGCACCGGCTGCGAACTCTGCCGTCCGGCCAATCCCAGCGGCCCGATCGACCGGGCGGTGACCGCCGCCGCGCGCTGGTCGCCCCGGCGGACCGGTCGCAGGTGTGTCTGGACATGCTGACATTGCCCGGCGGCGATCTTGACCGCGTGAATGCGCGGTTCGGCGCGCGCGCTGGGTGGCCAGGCATCGCGGATCTGGCCGCGGAAACGGCGGGAGCCGTCGTTGTGGATCTCCAGGTTCATGTCCACCGGTTGACCAAGCCGTACCGAACAGTTCGGCGAACGGACATAACGCAGTTTGCGGGTACTCGCGGCGAGCGCGATGTCGACAACCACGGCCAGCGCCAGCGCCGTCAGCAGCACCTCGAAAACCTTTGCCGGCCAAGGAGAGAGCGCGATCGGAATGCTGCAGATCAGCGCCACCAGGCCGGTGCGCCCGGTCAGAATCACTAGCGTGGCACCGGAACCGATGCCAGGATGCCGTCGAGCACTCCGTCAGGCGTTGCGCCCTCGAGTTCGGCTTCGGGACGAAGCATCACCCGGTGCCGCAGCGTCGGGCGGGCCATCGCCTTCACGTCGTCGGGAGTGACGTAGTTTCGGCCGGACAACCATGCCCAGGAGCGCGCGGTGCCCAGCAGGGCGGTGCCGCCACGTGGTGACACCCCGAGTTGCAAGGCGGGGGAGGAGCGGGTTGCTCCGACGATGTCGACGATGTATCCCAATACCTCATCGGCGATCAGAACCTGTTGCACCGCTTGCCGTCCCGCCGCCAGCTCGGCGGGACCTGCGACAGGCTTGATCGCGGACAGATCGCGGGGATCGAAGCCGTGCGCGTGCCGGCCGAGGATGGCGATTTCGGAATCACGAGACGGCAGCGCCACATTCAGCTTGAGCAGGAAACGGTCCAGCTGCGCTTCCGGCAACTGATACGTGCCCTCGTATTCGATCGGGTTCTGGGTGGCGGCGACGATGAAAGGGTCTGGCAGCGGCCGTGCTTCGCCGTCCACGCTGACCTGCCGTTCCTCCATGGCCTCGAGCAGCGCGGCCTGCGTCTTGGGCGGGGTGCGGTTGATCTCATCTGCCAGCAGCAGATTGGTGAACACCGGGCCGGGCCGGAACGCGAACTCGGCGGTGCGCGCGTCATACACCAAAGATCCGGTGACATCGCCGGGCATCAGGTCGGGAGTGAACTGCACTCGCTTGAACTCCAGTTGCAAGGCCGCGGACAGCGCCCGCACGAGCAGTGTCTTCGCCACTCCCGGAACACCTTCCAGCAGCACGTGCCCGCGACACAACAGCGCGATCACCAGGCCACTGATCACTCCCTCCTGTCCGACGACGGCCTTGGCGAGTTCGCCGCGCAACGCCAGCAGCGCGTCGCGCGCCGAGTCCGCAAGTGGGGATTGTGCGGTGGCGGCTTGTGGGGCCGAGGGGGACTGTGTCACGAGTGGGTGACCTGCCTTTCGATTTCGTCGAGCGCACGGGAGAGTTGGAGCAAGTCGTTGTCGGTGCCCGGCGGCGGGCCGAACAGGTGGTAGGAGACAAATCCCGCGTCGATCCCGGTGCGTTGGGCGACGGTCATCACCACCGCCTGCGCCGGTGCGCCGGTACCCAGGCCGAGCCGGGGCAGCAGCCGCTGCAGTGCCGCGGTGCGCAGGGCGGCGGCGGCGCGATCGCGTGCCCGACGGGATCGGTACAGCCGGCCGCGGCCCTCCACGGTCTCCGAGGCGCGCACCACGACGGGCAGGTCCTCGGCCACCAGTGGACCGGGCCGGCGGGCCTTCCACAGTGCGACCAGCAGCACGACGACCCACAATTGCCAGACGATCCAGTTGACGTTATCGGGAATCAGGTCGAAAATCGATGTGGCGGAATTTGTTTCACCTTCGATGTGGTGAGGCGCGTACCAGATCAAGCGAGGCCGGTCGCCCGCGAGATTCATCGCCAGCGCGGCGTTGCCCGCCTGTGTCAGGGCCTGGTTGGTCATGAATTCGCTGCTTCCGACCGCGGTGACGGTTCGCCCGTTGTCCCGGAAACGAATCAGAACACCGTCGTAGCAGCGGGTGATCACCCGGGTGTCTTTGACGTCGAATGTGTCGGCCGGTCCGAAACGAACCGATCCGGCTCGAGTGGCCTCGCGCAGCGTGCAGTCCGGGTTGCTGTCAAAGGAACTGGCACCCGAGATGCGCACGCCGGGCAGCAGAGCCTCGCGGGTTCGCGCCGTCGGTTCGACCAGGAGCAGATCGCCGGGTGTCTTGGCCAGCCGCTCCAGCATGTCTTCGGACAGATACTGGCTCTGCGCCAACAGGATTTGCGTGTCGGGACGGGCCGCGTGTTCGACGTCGGCGAGGTCGTCGGCCACCACGACGTCGACACCGCCGTCGCGCAGCAGGGTGACCAACGCATGGGCGCCGTCGGTTCCGGTGGACTCCGCGTCCAGACGGGCACCCGGTCGCGGTGCGGTCAGGTAGGCGCCGAGCCAGGCGATGGCCGCCAGCACAACCAATGTGAGGACGACGCCGCGCCACGATCGCCATCGGCCGCTGCTCGCGATGGCGGGTTGGGAAGCAGTGGTGGCCATCACCGCACCTGAGCCCATGATTCGACCGGGGTGTAGTGCCCGGCGGTGGCTGGGGTGGCCGGTGCCCGCATCCGCAAATGGTCGTCGAGGTCAGCGATCATCTGATACGCGGACTGAGTCCCCGGCACCTCCCCGTACGTGACGTCGTTGAACGCCGTTGCCGCTTGCGACAATTCGCCGGTCAGATGCGGCAGCGCCTCGCCGGCGTCTCGGGCCAGCTCGTTGGCGGTGCGCCCGGGCGCCGGGTTCAGCACCCCGGTCTCTTCGAGTTGGCGCGCGATGGCCCGCAACCGGTGGCGAATGGCTGCCGTCCAATTCCCTTCCGCTGCATAGCGTTGCGCTGTCTCACGATGCTGGGCCGCTGTCAGCTGAGCGGTTTCGAATAGTTGGTAGTCGCCGCGGCGCCTGCTGCGCATGGTCCGTCGCGCGGTGTGGATGGCCACCACGATGGCGATGGCCAGCAGGGTCAGTAGCACCGCGGTGGTCAACCAGCCGCCGGGTAGCGAGGAGGTCTTCTGTAACAGCCGGTACAGCAACTCGTTGATCCAGTCCATGAGCTGCTGGGTCGCCGACGCCTTGGTATAGATCGGCTTGCTGAGCTCGTCGGCCGCGGCCTGGTGTGCGGCATCACGGTCGATGTCGATAGAAGGCACTGTCGTCCTCGCTCAGCCCGTCATGGGCCGGGTCAGCCAGAGGTTGTCGGTCGAGGCAGCAGCGTACGGTCCGCTCGCCGCACCGGATTGCAGGACCAGATCGAATGCCTCGGCGCGGATGCGGCGGTCGGTGTAGAGCAGCACGATGACGCCGGCGTTGAACGGCGCCGTGATGATCTGGCCGATCGCCGATCCGATCGACGTGATTACGGTGCCCAGCAACAGGATCCCGGTGGACGGCATTCCGGCCAGCATCACCTGCCCGACGATGCTGAAAGGCGCGCTGATCGCCCCGGAGACGACCCCCGCCACAATGAACGTCAGCACCCGGATACCCAGCACCCGCCAGAAGCCATTGCGAAGCAGCGCAAAGGATCTGGTGATTGCACTGAGGACCGGCAGCCGCTCCAGCACGATCAGCACCGGCGCGAACAGCACGACCATGTACAGGTACATCATCAACGCGATCAGGGCGAAGAACATCG
The DNA here is from genome assembly GCF_041287235.1 of Mycobacterium sp. pR1184. Lineage (NCBI taxonomy): Bacteria > Bacillati > Actinomycetota > Actinomycetes > Mycobacteriales > Mycobacteriaceae > Mycobacterium > Mycobacterium sp. pR1184. Next base: position 27,449 of record NZ_JBGGKR010000002.1, read on the forward strand.
GGATACCGATCAGCACGGCCGCGGCCCCGTTGCCGATCGCCGCGATCAACGCGATGATCACGGCGGCCAGCCCGAACAGGGCGGCCACCACGGCGAATTCCAGCAGCGCCAGGCCGAGCAACGGGAGCAGCCGCCCACGGATCTTGGCCCACGTCTCGCCGATCGTGATCGACGATCCGAATACCGCCCGCCCGACGATGACGGTGAGCATTCCGGACAGCAGCATGCTGCCCAGCCAGGTGACCAGCACGCCGACACCCATCGAGCCGAACCACGCGCCGACCACTCCCCAGTTCATTTCTGCCGATCGATCGCTGCTGATCCCGCCGAACGCGGCGAACGGCCCCACGGTCGCGATCAGCGAAATGATCTGCATGACCACGACGACGATGGCGGTCAATCCCAGCGTGGCCTTCGGGTTGGTGCGGATGTAGCCGACCGCGCCGTTGAAGATGTCACTGAGGGTCAGCGGTCGCAGCGGGATGATTCCGGGTTTGATCGCTCCCGGGACCAGCTGGGGTGAGCCGTACTGCGGCCCGTAGCCGGGCAGCGCGCCATAGCCGGACGGGGGACCGAAGCCAGGCGGTGGGCCGTAACCAGGCGGTGGGCCGTAACCAGGCGGTGGACCGTAACCAGGCGGTGGACCGTAGCCGGGGGGTGGGCCGTAACCAGGCGGTGGGCCGTACCCCGCTGGGGTTCCGTAGCCGGGCGGGGGACCGTAGCCAGGCGGTGGCCCGTAGGCAGGCTGCGCGCCATATCCGGGCGGTGGACCGCCGTGGGCGGGCGGGGTGCCGTATGCCGGTGGAAAGGCGTCGGGTGTGGGCCCTGCAGGTGGCGGGCCGGCCGGATAGCCAGGCGGTAGCGAGCTCACCGTGTCCAGCAGCCGTCGTCGTTCGTCATGGGCTCCATCCTGTCGGCGGTCGGGGCTTTTCTCAATCTTGCCCGTTGTCCGGTCCCGCCCCCGCTGGCCTGCGCAGTCTGGGCGCGTAGCGTCTCTGAGCATGGCGGAACTCAAAGCCCGGCTTCGGGCGGACCTCACCGGGGCGATGAAGACCCAGGATAAGTTGCGGACCGCGACCCTGCGCATGTTGCTGGCCGCTATCCAGACCGAGGAAGTATCCGGCAAGCAGGCCAGAGAACTCTCCGATGACGAAATCCTCAAGGTATTCGCCCGGGAATCCCGCAAGCGTGGTGAGGCTGCCGAGATTTACACCCAGAACGGCCGCGGCGAGCTGGCCGCCAACGAGCACGCCGAAGCCCGGATCATCGACGAGTATCTGCCCACGCCGCTCACCGAGGCGGAGTTAGCCGACGTGGTCGACACCGCCATCGCCCAGGTTGCTGAGGCCATCGGTGAGCGCCCCAGCATGAAACAGATGGGACAGGTCATGAAGGCCGCGACCGCGATCGCGGCCGGCAAGGCCGACGGCTCCCGGTTGTCGGCGGCGGTCAAGGACCGGCTCTAGCCGTCGTTTGCGTCCGTGGGCCAGGGGTACCCGGTCTGTTATGACCAAGTTCGGCTATACCTTGATGACCGAGCAGAGCGGACCCAAAGAGCTTGTCCGGTACGCAGTTTCGGCTGAACAGCGCGGGTTCGATTTCGAGGTCTGCAGCGACCACTTCTCGCCATGGCTGACCTCACAGGGGCACGCACCCAACGCCTGGGCGGTGCTGGGCGCGGTGGCGCACGCGACCGAGCGAGTCGACCTGTACACCTACGTGACGTGCCCGACGATGCGGTATCACCCCGCGGTCGTCGCCCAGCAGGCCGCCACCGTGCAGATACTCGCCGACGGGCGGTTCACCCTCGGGCTGGGAAGCGGGGAGAACCTCAACGAGCACGTCGTGGGTAACGGCTGGCCAACCGTCGAACGACGCCAAGACATGCTTCGCGAAGCCATCAAAATCATTCGTGAGCTGTTCGGCGGCCGGCTGGTGAGCTGGCGCGGCGACTACTTTCAGGTGGACTCCGCGCGGCTGTGGGATCTGCCCGACGTTCCGGTCGGCATCGGTGTGGCGATGAGCGGCCAAAACAGTGTCGAGAAATTCGCCAAACTCGCCGACCACCTGATCGCGGTGCAGCCGGACAAGGATCTGGTGGACTCCTGGCATGCCACCCGGCAGGCCGCCAATGGAGCCGAGGGCGGTCGGGTGGTCGGCCAGATCCCGGTGTGCTGGGACCCCGACCGCGACGCCGCGATCGAACGGGCGCACGACCAGTTCCGGTGGTTCGGCGGTGGCTGGGCGGTCAACGCCGACTTGCCGACCCCGGCCGGTTTCGCCGGCGCGACCCAGTTTGTGCGACCCGAAGACGTCGCCGATTCCATTCCGTGCGGGCCGGACCTGGACGCGATCGTGGACGCCGTGCGGCCGTACTGGGAAGCAGGCTTCACCGATATCGCCCTGATCCAGATCGGCGGGCAGACACAAGATCTCTTTCTCAAAGAAGCGGCCGAACCCTTGCTGAACGCACTGCGCGCGGCGTCGTCGTCGTAGACACGCGTTTGACGTTTTCCGGCAAGGGTATTCGGGCCGGCATTAGGCAAGGGAGGTACCCATGACCGATCCATCCGGCAAGACAACCACGGCGTTGGTGAACGGCCTCGGCGGAGCAAGTTTCGGCCTCGGGCTAAGCGAAATCGTGGCGCCCGGAAAGGTCGCCGCCCTCGCGGGGGTGGACGACACCAGGCTGACGCGCCGAGTCGTCCGAGCGCTGGGCGTGCGCGAATGTGGCCATGGCGCAGCCCTGTTGGGCGGCCCCAACAGGCTGGTATGGACCCGGGTCGCGGGCGATGTGCTGGACCTGGCGCTGCTGGCGGTGGGAGTGGCGCGTCGCGAACGCGGACGCCGACGGCGCGGAACCATTGCCGGTGTGGCTCTTACCGGAATCGGAGCGGTCGACCTCTACACGGCGTTACGCACCACACGCAACGGCGCAACCTACGCCGTCTAACCGTGAAGGAGAACACGATGACAAACGAACTGCAAGGCAAGACGATCGCAATACTGGCGGCCGACGGAGTGGAGAAGGTCGAACTCGAGCAGCCACGCGCGGCCCTCAAACAAGCCGGCGCGCACGTCGAGGTCCTCTCGCTGAAGGCCGGCGAAATCCAGGCGCGCGAACATGATCTCGAGCCCGCCGGACGATTCACGGCCGACCGGGCGGTGTCGGACGCCTCGGTGGAGGAGTTCGACGGGCTGGTATTGCCGGGCGGCACCGTGAACCCCGACAAACTGCGCAACGACGCGACCGCGGTCTCGTTCGTTCGCGACTTCGTCGGATCGGGAAAGCCGGTTGCGGCCATCTGCCACGGGCCGTGGACGTTGGTCGAGGCCGGGGTGGCCGCCGGGCGCAAACTCACCTCGTATCCGAGCATCCGCACCGACCTGCGCAATGCCGGCGCGGACGTGGTCGACGAGGAGGTCGTCGTCGACGGCAACCTGATCACCAGCCGTTCTCCGTCGGACCTGCCGGCGTTCTGCTCCACGCTGATCAAGCAAATCGCTCACGCGGCAACGGGTTAGGTCTGGCCAGGCGTTTCAACACATTGTTTGTGGGCATTACCCACAAAATGCCGTGATCGCCACGGCGATGTTGCGAAAGGCCAGCCGTTGACGAGCACGTACCCCGTTACCGCTGACGTTCTAGTTGAGCCGACTGTGTATCAGCCACAAGCCGATTCCCGATTGCTGGTTCGCGCAATGCGATACAGCGGCCTGATTCCGGGTCGTCGGGTGTTGGACCTGTGTACCGGAAGTGGGTTCGCCGCGATTGCCGCGGCTGAAATGGGTTGTGCCAGTGTGACGGCGTTCGATATCTGCCCGCACGCGGTGAGTTCCACCCAGGGCAATGCGGTCGGCGCGGGTGTCGATGTCGATGTCCGGGAAGGCTCGTGGATCGCCGCCCTGCGATGCGCACCGTTCGAGGTGGTGGTGGCCAACCCGCCCTACGTGCCGACCCCGCCGGAGGACGACATCGACATGGTCTCGCCGGGAGTAGGGCCGTCATGGGCGTGGAACGCCGGCCAAGACGGCCGACGGGTGCTGGACCCGCTTTGCGCGGCGGCATCAGACTTGTTGTGCGACGGCGGATCCCTGCTCTTGGTCCAGTCGGCCCTAGCCGGCCTGCACCGTTCGCTGGACTACTTGCGCTCTACCGGGCTGAACGCCGATGTGGTTGCCGCCGAACGAATTCCATTCGGGCCCGTGCTAACCCAGCGCGCGCGCTGGTTGGAGCAGATCGGTCTGGTGCCGCGGGGCTGCCGGGAAGAGGACCTGGTGGTGATCAGGGCGGACAAGCGATGACCGGCACCCGGGTACGTGTGGTCCCCAAGGGGCCAATCCTGCTACCGGGGCCGGTGCGTATCGAAGTCGACGACGGACGGGTCGTCGAATCCGACCGGTTCATGGTGGCCATCTGCACCTGTGGGCGCAGCCGCGAATATCCGTTGTGCGACACCAGCCACCGCCGCTGCCGGCACGTCGAAGGCGTTGGCACCAAGCCTGATTGAGGCCTAATTAAGCGGTCGCCGCAACGACGTCTGGTCCTGCTTCCAGGACGTCAGGATGGTGTCGGCGAGGCGATCCTCGACCACCACGAGGGCCCGCATCCCAAAGACGATGTCGCGGTCCAGCTCCGGTTCGCGGGCGACCAGATCACCCACCACGTCGAAGCGCACCACCTGTTCATGCACGGCGTCAGCCTCGACGTGCTCGCGGTAGAACGCGACGCACGCCGGTGGTGCGTCCATCCGCTCGAGCGCTTGAGCCATCCGCCGCGATCCCGGCGACGACGTGATCTCCGTGGCGGCGAAATGTCCGATCGCCGCGCCGCGCAGCCGGCGGTGCAGGCCGAACAGTGACATCAGGTTGACCACCGTCAGCGCTTCGGCGGGCACGGCGTCCAGGTATCCCAGGTAGGTGGAGTCCAGATCCGCCGCCGCCATCAGGTCCGCGAACAGCTGTTGGTGTAGTCGGTGGCCCTGCCCGGCGCCGTACTCGTCGAATTCGATCGCCACGAATGCCGCCTTGGCGCCGCCCGTCAGCCGCGGGATGGCCCAGGCATGCGGATCGCCCTCCTTGAGGTGATACATCGATCGGTGCACGAAGTACTCGCGCATCTGCTGCCAGGTCCCGGTGTCGCGCAGGTAGTAGGACGGACCGGTGCCGTTGACGGGTTCGACGGAAATCGCGTCCATCTCCGCCGTCGCGGTCCGGTCGGGTTCGATCGGGCCGACATCGCGGCGCACACCCGACAGGAAGGCCCGCTCGAGTTCGGCGCGCAGCCGCAGCAGGTCGGGATTCCACTCCCAGCCCGGATCCACGCCCGCAAAACCCCGGTAGTGCAGCTCGTAGCACATGCACAGGGCCAGCTGCAGGTCGAGGCCGTAGGGATCCGAATCACCCACCGACGAACCGATCCGCGCGAGGTGGTCTGCGGATGACGGCCCGGCCAGCGCCCGATGCACGGCCGTCGACAGTGGGCCGTGTGCCGCCGGCAGGGCGGGTTCGATGCTGATCGTCGCGCGGGTCACGTCGTGGGACATACCACGGATGGGGTCATGGCAAACGGTGTCCTTTCTAACGGCCGCCGGACCAGTCGTCGTCGCCGGCGGGTGCTGCCGGTAGCCGGAAGGTGATGTCGACGACGGTTCCGGTTGGGCTGCTGTCGATCTGCATCATGTCGCTGATGGCGCGCATCAGGATCAGGCCGCGTCCGCTGTTGCCCGGGTTGATCGCCGGCGGTTTCCAGGAACCGCGGTCGGTGATGCGGGTACGGACCTGGCCGTCCACCGTCTCGACCTCGAGCAGCGTCGTCCCGAGGCCGTGTCCGCGGTAGGCGTGCTCGACGCAGTTGGTGCATCCCTCGTTGACGACCAGCACGATGTCGTCGATGAGTTCGTCCGGGACATCGGCGGCCCTGAGCCAGTCGGCCAGCCGATGCCGGATGGTGGCCAGTTCGTCAGCGATAGCGTGTGTTTCTATCCGTAGCGGTGCTTGCTGGTGCCGGTAGATCACCATCGCCACATCGTCGTCGTATCCGCCCGCCGGCGCCAGTTCGCGCAGCACCGCATCGGCGACGGTGTCCAACGGCAGCGTCCTTGTCTCCACCAAAACGTCTGCGGCGCGGGTTATTCCGTCATCGAGCGCCTCGTGTTTGCGTTCCACCAATCCGTCGGTGAACACCATCAGCGTCGAGCCGGACGGTAGCCGCCGGGAGACTTGCGGGCGAGGTTCGTCTCGAAGGACCGCCAGTGGCACCGACCGGGCATCGGTGAGCACCGTGTTGCCTGACGGTCCGGCGAGCACCGCGGGCATATGTCCGGCGTTGCTGTACTCCAAGATGCCGGATTCGGTGTCCAGGATCGCCAGAAAAACGGTGGTGCAGTACGCATTCGGAATGAGCGAGGCGGCCAGGTCGAGTTGCTCGAGCACCACTGCGGGGCCGGCGCCGTTGATCAACAGCGCGCGCGCCGAACTGCGCAACTGGCCCATGATCGCTGCGGCGGGCAGGCCCCGCCCCACGCAGTCGCCGACGACGATGCCGATGCGGTGATCGCCGATCGAGAGTACGTCGTACCAGTCGCCGCCGATCTCCAACGGCGGGACGGCGGGCTCGTAGCGCATCGCGAATCCCGGCGGCGACTCGATGGGCGGCAACATCGCGCGCTGCAGCGTCAGCGATGTCTCACGGGCACTTTCGAATTGGCGCACATGCTGCATGGCCAGACTGAGATGACCGATCAGCACCGTGACCAACAGCCGATCCTCCGCGCTGAGCCAGCGCGGTGCACCCAGCTCCAGCCACAAGGCAAGGTCTCCGGTGCCGGAGAGCACCGCGACCAATCCCTGAGCTTTCCCGGGCTTATTGGTCCGCTCAACGGTTTTGGCCGTCAGCGGCAGCTGCTGGCGGGCATCCTGAAAGGTGTCACGCAACCAGGGATCCAGTCCGCGCCACGTTGTCACGGCGGGTTCGCCGGCCACCTGCACCGTCGGTTCGCCGTCGCCGCCCGGCCAGGTCACGGCGATCACCCGCTGGACGCCGATCGCCGTGCGGCATTCGTCGAGGGTGATCTCCAGCAGTTCGGCCACGCTTTTCGCTATTGCCACGGCGGTGGCCAAGCGCAGGACCGCACTCTCACGGGCCGCGAAGGCCCGTTCGGCGGTGACGTCGCGAATCGTGCCCACGTAGACCGCTTCAGCGGTTTCGGATTCTTTGACGGCATTGATGCTCACCATCACCCAGGCCAGGTGCCCGTCCCGATGCCGAATCGGTGTCTCGTACTGGGTGCCGCCTTCGCTGCGGACCCGGGACTGGTGTTCTCGCGCCGTCTTCTTGTCGACCAGCCATGGGTGCGGCCAGCGGTAGGGCAAGCCCTCGGTGGGATAGCCGAGGATCTCGATGAAGGCGTTGTTGATCTCGATGATCGAGCCCTCATGATCGGCGACGAAGAAGCCTTCCTGCAACGAATTCACCAGGGCGGTACGGAATTTGTCCCGGTCGGCGAGCCCGTCGGCACGGGCCCGCTGCTCCGCGTAGCGCCTGGTGCCGTCCAGGAATCCGCGCGTCGCGACGTCGAGCGGCGCCAGGGTCTGCAGCAGGAATTCCAGCGCGACCGGTGCATCGACGTGGATGTCCTCGGACATCTCCAGGACCAGCCGGACGTGGTTCTCGATGATGTCGAGCATGCTGATCTGTTCCTGCAACGCCCGGCGTCCGAGCTCGTGGGCGATGGCCAGGATGTTGTCGTCGCGCTCGTCCACATAGCTGCGCAGCGCGGCGAGATATTGGGTGTGAAAATCGGCTGTATCGGTCATGATGAGGCTCCCCGGTGACGCGCGGCAAGCACCATGGCGTCGTCGGTCTCCTTGGCGTACTTACCCAAAATGTGGTCGGCGATCACCATGGCCGACGCGGCGAAGTCGATGTGGTCCAGGTGATCTTCGGTGATGCCATCGCTGGCCAGCACGATCAAGTCGCCGACGCGCAGTGGTACCACCTGAGCGGGCCGGATTTCCGGGATGCGATAGCCGACGATGCCAGCGGCCAGGCGTGCACTGGACCGGATGTGTGCGCCGGTCACATCCTTGGAGACCAGGTGGGCGCTGACATTTCCCACCCCGGTCCAGGTGAGCGTTTTCGCTTCGAAATCCACCCGCGCCAACGTCATCGCGACTCCTCTGGTGCCACCCAACACGCGGTGGCACAGCTGGATCAAGACCTCGAGTCGTTCGCCGGCCGCCCGCTGGACCGCGTCGACGGCGCGCATCGCGGCGCTGGCGGCGGCAGGGCCGTGGCCCAGGCCGTCGACCACACCGAACAGAGCGGCGTCGTCGTCGATGGCGACCGCGATTTTTCGGTCGCCGCTGGTGTGCTCGCCGGGTAGCGGGCGCCCCGCGTTCGCCCACTCGATAGGTCCTAGCCGGCCGTTTTCACGCACGGTCGGGAACCCACTTCCACATTTCGACGACCGTTCCCTTGCCGAGTGCGGATTCGACGATCAGCCGGTCCATCAAACGGCGCGACCCGGGCAGGCCCATGCCCAGCCCGCGACCCGTCGAGTAACCGTCTTCCATGGCCCGCTCGATGTCGGCGATGCCCGGACCGTCGTCCTCGGCGCGAACGACCAGTGCCTGGCGACCGTCGCGCTGGGCCACCCAGACTCGCACCGCGCCGCGTCCCGCGTAGCTGGTGATGTTTCGCGCGATTTCGGAGATTGCCGTGGCGATCATCGTGACGTCGGTCAGCGAGAACCCGAGTTCTAGCGCGAGCTGATGACCGGCTTTGCGGGCTGCGACGATGTCGTCGGGATTGTTGATAGCGACGACAATGTCACCCGCCACCGTCGCGCCCGATCGTCGGTTTCCCTACTCCCCGTTGGCGATTCAGCAGCGCGAGGCCTTCTTCGAGATCCAACGCGGTGTTCATGTCGTCGAACGCAAGTCCCAGCTGGACCATCGCAAAGGCCACCTCGGGCTGCAAACCCACGATCACGGTATCGGCGCCGCGCAGCCGGGTCATGTGGGCGATCGTCCGCAGTGAACGTGCCGCAAAGGAATCCATCACGTCGATCGCCGTGACATCGACGATGATGCCCTGGGCGCGGAATTGGCTGACCCGCTCCATCAGGTCGTACCGCAGTCGTTCAGCGTCGGAATCGGTCAGTGCGGCCTGCACGGAGGCGATCAGGATCGAGCCCTGCTTCAGGATGGGTACTGGCATCCGGGGCCCGTGTCAGTTGTGCTCACCCGGTCAGCTCGCCGGTGCGCGTGACTTCGTAACCGAGCAACCGCTCGGCTTCTTCGATACCACCCTGCAGGTCACCGACGGCGTTCATCTTCGACAGATCCAGGCCGATCGTCACCAGCGTCAGGGCGATCTCCGAGGACAAGCCGGTGATGATCACGCTGGCACCCATCAGACCGGACGCGTCGACCGTCTGCACCAGGTGGTTGGCCACCGTGGAGTCGATGGTCGGCACACCGGTGATGTCGATGACGACGACTTTCGCGCGGTTGGCGCGGATGGCTCGCAGCAGCTGCTCGGTGACCTGGCGGGCGCGCTGGCTGTCCAGCACACCGATGATCGGCAGAATCAGCAGCTGCTCGCGCACCTGCAGCACCGGCGTGGAGAGCTCGCGGATCGCCTCCTGCTGCTGGCGGATGATGCGCTCGCGCTCCTGCACGAAGGACACGCCCACGGTGTTGGCGATGCGGTTGGCGGCCGGTTCATAGGCGTCGAGCACTCGGTTGAGCATCTCGAACTCGGTTTGATACTTCTCGAACAGCGAGCGCGCCAGCACGTCACGCAGCAGCAGCACGATGCCGAGAACCTCGTCGGTTTCCACCCCTCGGGGGATGATGCGCTCGGACAGGTCGCGGGCGTAGGCCTGCAGCGCCTCGACGCTACCGGTTTCGAGCACCTCGACGTAGTTGTCGTAGACGGCGGTCGCTTCGGAGAAGAGTTCCTCCGGCGTCATCGCGGTGAGCAGTTCGGCCTCGGTGATTCGTCGGGCCCACTCCTCGCGCAGAACCGTGCGATTTTGCCGCAGGTGCTGCACTAGCTGGGGAAGCAGACCTTCGCTGGAGACACTTGCGGTGGTGCCGGTGCTGCTGGAATCTGACATCTGGCCTCCCGTGTGCCGCGTCGCGCTCCGCAGTGCGCAGGTTCTATGGGGAGACTAGCCTGGTTTGACGCGGGGCAGGTGTTGAGGTCTTCTTCTTCTCGCAGTTCGCACGGCAGGTTAGGCTTGCACCACACTTAAGGCCCAGACGAAGGATCGCCATTGTCAGCTCCTGATTCGATTACCACGTTGGTTGCGGACCACGATGGGGTGTCCGTGGTCAGTGTCAGCGGTGAAATCGATTTGGTCACCGCTCCGGCCCTGGAGCAAGCCATCGGTGCGGTCGTTGCTGAAGGGCCGACGGCGCTGGTCATCGACCTGTCCGCGGTGGAGTTCCTCGGTTCGGTCGGGCTGAAGATCCTGGCGGCGACCTACGAGAAACTCGGCAAGTCGGCCGAGTTCGGCGTGGTCGCGCGCGGTCCGGCGACCCGGCGTCCGATCCACCTGACTGGTCTGGACAAGACGTTCCCCCTGTATCCGACGCTCGACGACGCGTTGACCGGCGTGCGAGACGGCAAACTCAACCGCTGACGTTCGCCTCCATGGATGTCGACCACCCGGAAGACGACCAGCGGTGGGACCGCAATAAGCGCGGTGAGACCGAAATCGAGCGGCTGGACCGCAACTGGAACAGCCTGTTGCAAGAACTGCGGGTGGTTCAGACCGGCGTGCAGTTGCTCACCGGGTTCCTCCTGACCCTCCCGTTTCAGCAGCGATTCGACGTGCTCGATCAACGAATGCGGATCGCCTATCTGGTGACAGTGGGATGTTCGGTGGGGGCGACGGTGCTGCTGATCGCCCCGGTCGGCATCCACCGGCTGCTGTTCCGGCGGCATCGCCTGCAGGTGCTGGTGTCGGCCGCGCACCGGTGCGCGTTCGCCGGGCTGGCCCTGCTGGGACTGGCGCTGACCGGGGTGACGGTCATTATCTTTGTGGCGGTCGCGGGGACCGCCGCGGGAGTGATCGCGGGAGCGTGTGCGCTCACGCTGTTCACCTTCTTCTGGTGGGCGCTGCCGCTGTCGCTGCGCACCCGCAGTCTGTAGCTCAGCGGCTGCGCGCGAGCGCCGCGACGCGGGTGGAGTCCAAGTGATCGAGCAGGTCCCGCGGGTCGTCGAAGATCGGTGATGCGCCGGCCGCCTGCAGTTCGGCAGCGGAGACGCCGCCGCTGAGCACGCCGATACATGGAACTCCGGCTGCCTTGGCGGCGTGGGCGTCCCAGACGGCGTCGCCGACGAACACCGCCTGTTCGGCGGTGACCCCAGCCCGGTCCAGCGCCACCTGCACGATGCCCGGCTCGGGTTTGGCAGTGTCGACGTCGCGGGACGACGTCGATGCTGAGATCACGTCGTCGCAGTCGAGCACCTTGCGCAGCGTCTCGAGTTCGTCCTCGGGCGCCGAGCTGGCCAGTACGACCTGCAGGCCCAGATCGGCGACCCGGTGCAGCAATTCTCGCGCACCGGGCAATGGTGCGAGCAGCCCCGATATCTCCCGGTAGTAGCGGCTGTGCCCATCGCTGAGCCGTTCTTGCACGTCCGCCGGGGCATCGTCGGACAGGGTGCGCACCAGCGTCGAGCCGTCCATGCCGATGCCTCGGTGGATCTTCCACGCTGCGACCGCGAGGTCCTCGGCGTCGAAGGCGCGTTGCCAGGCATAGACGTGCAGATAGGTGGAATCGACCAGGGTTCCGTCCACGTCGAACAGGACAGCGGGAGCATTCATCGCTGCGGCATACCCGCCTGGGGGTCGCCTGACACGGTCTTTTAACCGCCCGGAACGTGTAGGCGCGGCGCTCTGGGCGTCCGACTGTGAACCATATGCGTCCACTCGACGTGAATAGCGGTAATCCGCAACACGATTCGCAAGGAGTGGGGATGGACCACCCGGTTGACCATGCCCGCACCACGCGCCCCCGCCGAGCAGCTGATCGCGTTCGCTCGGCAGTCTGCACACACCGAATTGCCGTTCGGGCAATTTTCTTAGATTTGCCACAGTGTGGGGTGCTGCGGAATGGGGTAACGACTGTGCCACGGGGGAGTACATCGGACGTGCGTCATCCCGCCACTTTGCAGGAAAGGGTATGCCCATGAAGACCGCAAGCGATTACGACGCACGTCGCGTGACCGACGCCGACAGCCAGGAATCCGAGCTGAGCCAACTGGATCCGAACTTGTCGGGATCGTCCACGGCGGTTGTCGACGAGGACCCCAACGATGTGCATTTCTTCGAGCTGCCCGGCGCGGATCTGTCCGGCGAGGAATTGGCCGTGACGGTTATTCCGCAGCGGTCCGACGAATTCACCTGCACGAGTTGCTTCCTGGTCCAGCACCGGCACCGGATGGTCCTGTCAATCTCGGGCCGGGCCATTTGCACCGATTGTGCCTAGTGCGTCGGGAACTACACTCGAAGGATGCACGGCGTTCTAGTTTTTGACGGCCGGTGCGGGGTGTGCACCCGGGCGGTCAACGCGTTGGTTCGGTGGGACCGGACCGGCATGTTGCGCGTCGAACCGATGCAGACGCCCGGGATGGCCGACCGACTCGGCGTCACCGACGACCGAATGCTCGAATCCGCTTGGTGGGTGGATTCTTCCGGAGCGGTCTTGGCCGGGGCGCACGCGATGAACGCGGCCCTGTCGGCGGCGCTGGGTACGCGCATCCCGCTATGGATCTATCGGATCCCCGGTGTTGGGGCGTCGCAGAACTTCATCTATCGGTGGGTTTCGTCGCACCGCTACCGGTTCCGCGGTGCGACGCCGCTGTGTGAGGCCGAGCCGGAACGTTGCGCATAGTCGCGATTACTGCGCGAATCGTATTCTGCGCGTGAGCTTTTCGACCAGCTACGCCGAGTAACCTAACGCTGCGCCCACTCGCGCCCGCAGGCGCGGCACTGCCGAATAGCCGTCGACCAGTCCGGCTCGTCCTCGACGGGCTGGCGAACCAGATGGGTGGACTCGCCGCCACACCCGGGGCAGGTGCAGGTCGCGAGGTACGGCTCGACGGGTTGCGTGCTCATCAGGTGCAGGTTCTCCGCCCGTGAGAACGGCACGATCGCCAGCGGCTCCGGGCGCGGGCCGGCTTTCGGAGTGTCGAACCACAACAGGCCACAGACCACCATGGCCACGGCACCGAAGATGGCGACGATGACCAGCGGGATGTTCCATGGCCAATTCGGCGGGATCGGCGTGAGCGCGAGAACCAGCATGACGGCGGAGATCAGAAAGCTGATGATCGTGCCCGGTTTGGCGAATCGGTAGCCGCCGACCTGCAGCGCCTCCCAGACGTCGAGCTCCTGTTGCCGTTGTGCGATCTCTAAAAGAGTTGGGTGGTAAGAAGATTGGTCCTTCGACTCGCAAGCGCGCAGGTTGGTCCCGCGCGCGCTCGTCTCGCGCAGCTCGGGGATAGACCTGACCGCCGCCATGCGCGCCAAGTTTAATGCGGGGTTGCGGCCTAGGCGAGGTGACGACTGCTGACGGGGTCGGCAGCGTTAGCCGGACCGATGGGTGCCATGGCTGCCGCGCAGTGGGCAGAGCAAATGCCGAAAATATCGCGGTATGGACGGCGGGAGAAGATCAGGCGAGATTCGACAGCTGATACAGGCCATATTCCAATAATTCCTCAGCGATGACTCAGCGACGAACTTGTAGCGTCGAGCGCTGTGAGCAACTTCGGGGAGTGCTGCTCGTCGACAACGATTTCGCTCGCTGCGGGATCGGATCGATTTGCCAAGATCTGCCCGGCTCCCGGCAAGAACACCACGTGAAGCAGTCGTCGGCGAAGCCGCCCGCGCCACCACACCTAGTACGGAGACCGCTGATGAAACCCAATATCCAATCCGACCAGCGCGCCGTGACCGGTGTGCGGTCTTTCCCGGGCCCGTCCTACGCCGCCGCGGCGCATTAGGGGCCGAGGGCAAAGATGCTGGATTTTGCGGCGTTACCGCCCGAAGTCAATTCGTCAAGAATGTATTCCGGACCAGGATCGGGACCGTTGCTGTCAGCCGCCGCTGCCTGGTACGCGCTGGCAGCCGAAATGCGTTTGGCGGCAACCGGTTACGGTTCGGTGATCGGAGACCTGACCAGTGCAGGCTGGCACGGCCCGTCATCGACGTCGATGTTCGCCGCGGCCGCGCCCTACATAGCGTGGCTCAACAGCACCGCCGCGCAGGCCGAGCAGACCGGCATGCACGCGAACGCGGCCGCGACCGCATTCGAGGCCGCGTTCGCGATGACCGTGCCTCCGCCGGTCGTGGCGGCCAACCGCACGCTGCTGGCAAACCTGGTGGCCAGCAACATCGTCGGTCAAAACACACCGGCGATCGCGGCGACCGAAGCCCAGTACGTCGAGATGTGGGCCCAGGATGCCGCAGCGATGAATGGCTACGCCATGGCGACGATCTCCGCGGTACAGCTGACGCCGTTCACCTTGCCGCAGGCGAACACCGCCCCCGACGCGGGGGCGGGACAAAATGAGGCCGTCTCCCAAGCGGTCAACGCGGCGGCCGCTGCCGCAGCACCCCAAGGATCCTTGACCGATTACCTGACCGGTCTGTTGGACGGGTCGAACAACAGCGCGCTCGGAAGCTTTCTGGGGAGCACCTTTTTCAGCAACTCGGTCGTCACCGGTTCACTTGGCGGCGGTCCGTTCAACCCGCAAACCATCCTGGCATCGGCGGTGGGTGTGGGTGCCATGGGGTCGAGCGCCACGATCATGTCGGGTCTGGAGGAGTTCGGCTTCGGCGCGGAAGGCGCCGGAACTGCCGCCTTGGCATCCAACACTGTCCCGTTGGGCGGCTTGTCCGGCGCATCGGCCGGGGTTGGCAACGCACATCTGGTCGGGTCGATGTCGGTGCCACAGAGCTGGGTCTCCGCCGCCAACATCACCCCCGCTCAAGCGGCGGCGCCGGTCACGGGGGTGAGTGACACCGGGTCGTCCGCGGCGGGCGGGCCGGGCGGCGTCGCGGGACCGCTGGCCGGTAACGGCCGCAGGTTACGCCGCTCCATTCCCAGGTACGGGATTCGCCCCGTGGTCATCCCGCGTCCGCCGGCGGCCGGCTAAGAGACTTCAGGAGAAATGTCATGCTGAATTTCGGGGCGCTACCGCCGGAAGTCAACTCGGCGAAGATGTACGCCGGCCCCGGGGCCGGATCACTGTTGGCCGCCGCGGCGGCATGGAACGCGATAGCCGCTGAATTGCGTTCGGCAGCAACCAGTTACGATGCGATCGTCGGCTCATTGGTCAGTGAGGGCTGGCTGGGCCCGGCTTCGGAGAAGATGGCGGCCGCCCTGCAGCCGTATCTGGAGTGGATGAGCGCCACCGCAGCGGCCGCCGAGCAGGCCGGCGCTCAGGCCAACGCGGCCGCCGCCGCCTATGAGGCGGCGTTTGCCGCGACGGTGCCACCGCCGGTCGTCGCGTCCAATCGCACACTCCAAGCAAATCTGGTGGCAGGCAACATCTTCGGCCAGAACACGGGGGCGATCGCGGCCACCGAAGCCCAGTACGGCCAGATGTGGGCACAGGATGCCTCGGCCATGACCAGCTACACCAGCGCGTCGCGCGCGGCCAGCGAGCTGACGCCGTTCAGCCAACCGCAGTCCGACACCACCGCGGGCGCGACGGCCCTGCAGGCCGACGCGGTCAACAATGCCCTGGCGGCCCCGGCGGTGGCTCAGGCAACCAATATCTGGGATTGGCTTGGCCTTTCGCCTAATTCGAATACGTCCACCGAGGGCCTGGCCGGCATCATGAACCTCTTCAGCAACTCCAACCAGAACCTGATTGGGGCTTTCCTCAACAATCCCTCCGTGTCGGGCCTGTCGAACGCCTTCACCACCAACGGGATCCTGAACCCGACATCATTCATCGATTCGGCGGTGACGATCGGCGGCCTGGGTGCGGTGGGCGCAACTACGTCGGGGCTGGAGGATCTGGCGGCCGGCCTGGGCGGCGCCGCCGCTATGTCGGCAACGACGAGCCTGCCCGGCGCGGCGGCATCGGCGGCCCTCGGCGAGGCCAACCTGGTGGGAGCCCTGTCGACCCCACTGAGTTGGGCCGGCACCGGGGCGACGGTCAGCACGGTTGCCACCACGACCCGGATCGGGGCCGGGGCCTACCACGGCTTCGGCGCCGCCACCCCGATGGTGATGGAAGAGGTTGGGGCAGTGGGTATGCCGGGGGTGCCGCTGGCCGGCATTCCCGGTCCACACGAAGACGAATTCGCCGACCCCATCTACGGGTTCCGCCCCCGCGTCATCGGGCGCCCACCGGCCGCGGGTTAGGGGATCGATGAAAGCCATCCCGCTCCTGGCAAGCGTCGTCGCCGTGGTCGGCCTGGCCGCACCGGCCCACGCCGATGCCACCGACGACGCGTTTCTCGCCGCGCTCACTAACGCGGGCATCACCTATCCGAGCCCGGACCGCGCGATCAAGGCGGGCCAAAAGGTCTGCGACTTGGCCAATTCCGGGACCTCGCAGCTCGATATCGTCCGCGACATCAAAGATCTCAACCCAGCCTTCACCATGGCCAAAGCCGCTCGGTTCGCCCACGCCGCGGCTAGTGCTTACTGCCCGGAACTCCTCGGCAGCGGCGGCGGGAACTAATCAGCCGTGAGGTCCGGCTCCGCCTGCACCGATTCCACGCCGGGATGCCGGCCCGGCCGCTGCGGCAGCACGATGATCAGGACGATGATGACGACCGCCAGAACCGCGGAAGCCAGCGGGCGGCTCAGGTTCAGGCCGCCGTGGTCGACGGGCTTGTCGAGGAAATCGCCGACCGTCGCGCCGAGCGGCCGAGTCAGGATGAAAGCGACCCAGAACAAGGTGACGCGCGAGATGCTCGTCCAGAAATACAGGCCCGCGACCACGAGCAACGCGACGCCGAACACCAGCGCACCGCCCTCGTACCCGAGGCCCCCGTCGTCGGCAAGCCAATCGCCGAGGGCGGTGCCCAGGGTCTGGGAAAAGGTGATGGTGGCCCAGTAGAAGGCTTCGACTTTCGGCGTCGAGACGGTGTTCACCGACACCGTTCCCTGCGACCAGTGCCAGAGCCCCAGGGTGGCCAGCAAGAGAATAAGCAGCAGGAGCGAGCCGCCCGCGTAACCGATCCCGAGCGAGCGGTCGGCGAAGTCGGCCAGCACGGTGCCGAAGGTCGTCGAGGCCACGATCGTGAGCCAGTACAGGACCGCGTGGAAGCGCTTGGCCAGAATCTGTGCGACGACCAGCGCGATCAGCGTGCCGCCGAACAGGGCTACGCCCGCCAGATATCCCCAATCCAGCGTCATCGTGACGGTATCGCCGCCCGTCTCGCCCAGCGTCGTCGCCAGCACCTTGATGACCCAAAAGCCAAGGGTCACCGCCGGTACCTTGCTCAACGCATCCTTCGTCATCTCGCTCATGGGTGATCACCTGTCGATGTGCGGACCGTCTGTCTTCATACTTGCCGAGCCGAGTTGAGAGGACGCTGAGACTGTGTATGGGTCAGCTGTGCGCCGGACGATCAGAACGTACTAAGCGCTCTCTCAGCGTTCCCGTGCCACCGTGGCCTTGACGAACAGGCGCAAGATGATTGCCAGGGGTCTGACGGATCGCGCCGCTAAAGAAGGAGTCGTGCGGGTGAAGGTGCTGGTCGTCGAGGACGAGCCACGGCTGGCGGCGACGCTGACGATGGGCTTGCGCGCCGAGGGATGTGTGGTGACGACCGCCGACAACGGTAACGACGGGTTGTGGGAAGCCACCGAGCACCGTTTCGACGCCATCATTTTGGACATCATGCTGCCCGGGCTCAGCGGCTACGAGGTGGTGCGCCGCATGCGCGCCGCCCAGGTGTGGACACCGGTGTTGATGCTGTCCGCTAAAGACGGCGACTACGAGCAGGCGGACGCGTTCGACCTGGGTGCCGATGACTATCTGACCAAACCGTTCTCATTCATCGTGCTGGTCGCGCGGCTGCGAGCATTGGTTCGTCGCGGCGCCCCGCACCGCCCGGTGGTGTTGACCGCGGGCACGTTGTCGCTGGACCCGGCGCGGCGCATCGTGCGCCGCAACGAAGACACGATCGCGCTGACACCGCGCGAGTACGGGCTGCTGCACTACCTGATGCGCAACAAGGGCACCGTGGTGAGCAAGACCGACATCCTGCACAACGTCTGGGATCCGCACTTCTCCGGTGACGACAACCTCGTCGAGGTCTATGTCTTCTATGTGCGGCGCAAGATCGATTTCCCGTTCGGCACCAACACAATTGCGACGGTGCGTGGGGTCGGCTACCGGCTGGAGGCCGGCGAGGACGCCGGCGTCGCGGCGACCAGCGGGAGCTGAACGACCACCGCGGTGCCGCCACCGGCGCGGTCGTCGATACGCACGCTACCGCCGTGCGCGGCAACGATTTCGAACACGATGGCCAGTCCCAGTCCGGTGCCGCCGCCACTGCGGGAGCGATCGTTGTCCAGGCGGACGAACCGCTCGAACACCCGTCGCCGATCGGCCGGTGCGATCCCGGGACCGTCATCGGCCACGGTCAGCCAGGCTCGACCGTCATCGGGGCGCACCGTCACCTCCACGCGCGAAGTCGCATGGCGCGCCGCGTTGTCGAACAGGTTGCGCAGCACGCGCGCCAGGGCGCTCGCGTCGCCGACCAGCCGAGTCGGAGCGAGTTCGGCATGCACGTGCAGCGTCGTCTCGCGCCGCAGCCGGGTGACCTCGGCGAGGGCCAGGTCGTCGAGGTCGGTGTCGGTGCGGCGCAGCGCCAGCCCGCGTTCGTCGGCGCGGGCCAGCAGCAGCAGGTCCTCCACCAGCGCCTGCATCCGATGCGCTTCCGGCAGCAGCGTGTCTGCGGCGAGCCGATCGTCGAGCAGCTCGGGGTGGGCGACGCCGACCTCGAGTGCCGAGATCACCGTGGACAGCGGGCTGCGCAGTTCATGGGAGGCATCGGCGATGAACCGGCGCTGGACGGCTTGGCTGGATTCAAGTCGGGACAGCATCTGATTCATTGTCGTTGCCAGCGTGAAGATCTCGTCGCGTTGCGGTGGTACCGGCACCCGCTCGGAGAGGTCGGAGGCGCTGATATCGGCAACCCGGGAGCGAATCGCTTCCACCGAACGCAGCGACCGTCGCACCAGAACGTAGGTGGCTACGCTCGCCGCCGCGATGACCAACGGCGCGGCCGCGGCCAGCCCGATCGCCACGGTGGAGACGGTGGCTTCCACGTCGTCGGTGCCGGCCCCGACGAGTACGACGTAACGTCCCGTGGGCGTCTCGAGTGACTGCGCGGCCACCCGGACGTCGTGCATCCGCACTGCCGCGCCGGTGATTCCGATCCGCGGGGTGCTTCCGATCGCGTTGAGCGTCATCATCGGCGGCTCGGGGGTGGAACTCGACGAAGCCACCGAATGCTCTGCGCCGTTGAAGATTTGGACGGCGACGATGCGTTGGTCGGTGGCCAGCAGGGGTGGATCGAGGTCGGGGGTGGTTTCGGATTGCAGGGTCTTGACGATGTCGCGCAGCCGACTCGCCGCCGCGTCGTCAGCGGCCGAGATCAGCGCGAAGTACAACACCAACAGCAGGATCGCGCCGGCCATGATGAGCGCCACCAGGATGACCGTCGCCGACACCAACGCCGAGCGCGCCGAGATGCTCCACGCGCGCGGGTGTAGCAGTGTCGGCGTTCGGCCTGAATGTGCCATCAGCACGGACCGTACTACTGCAGCGCGCCCAACAATGCGGTCACGCGCTGCTTCTCGGTGGCCGGGTTGGGCATCGGGGCCCGGACGGCGGCCAGTGCGCCATCGATCTGCTTATCGAGGGTGTGCCACGCGTTTTGGTCGATCGGCTTGAGCTTGGACTCGTCGTCATCCCATGCGGTTTCCAGGTCTTTGATCCGGGCCTTGGCGCCGGCCTGATCGCCGGCCTGCAACTTCGACAGCGTGTCCTGCGTGATGGATCGGAATTTGGCGACCTCGGCCGCCGGGAAGGCCGAGGCTGGCTGCCCGGGCTGCGCGGGGGCGGTGATCGTGGAAGTGGTGACCGAGTCCGATTCCTCCTCGGTTTCAGCGCCTTCGTGGCCATGGCTGCTCCAGAGCAACAGTGCGCCGGTAGCGACCGCCGCGGCTGTGTAGTAACCCAGCATCAGCCGCTCCCGCGTCGCGGTGGTCGTGACAGTCGTTGCGCGGGTGGGGGTTTCGTGATCGATGACGTCGCTGCGGCTGACCATGAGGTACCCGACTGTGGCCAGGATCGTGGCCAGGAAGATCGCGCTGGTGATCGCGGTCCCCCATCCCAGACCGTGGTTGGCCGGCGAGGAGGCCAGCCAGTCGCCGAGGTTAGCGCCCAGCGGGCGGGTCAGGATGTAGGCCAGCCAGAAGGACAGCACCGGGTTGGCGCCCATCCGCCAGCCGAGCGCTATCGAGGCGATCAGCGCGGCCGGCAGCAGCACTGAGGTGCCCGGCCCCCAGCCGGTGAGCTGCAGCGTCCAGTCGCCGACGGCAGTACCCAGGGCGAAGGTAACCAGCACGGCCAGCCAATAGAACAGCTCGCGCGGCGTCGTGACGATGCTGTGGATCGACAGCGTGCGCTCCCGGGCATACCAAACCCCGAAAACGACGGCCAATGTCGCCGCGAACACCGCCGTGCTGACCGCCAGCGGCACGTGCAGCTTGTCGGTCAGCAGGTCGGTGTAGAGAGTGCCCGCGATGCTCAGCACCACCACCGCCAGCCAGTACACGATTGGCACGTAGCGGTCGAGGATCAACTGGAAACTCAAGACGATGCCCAGGGCGACGGTGAAGATCAGCGCCGTCACGCTCAGGCCCATGCCGACCGTGGTGCTGATCCAGTCGGCGAAACTCTCGCCGACGGTGGTGCACAGGATCTTGATGATCCAGAACCACACGGTGACCTCAGGGACCTTGCTGAGCATCCGGCGGGGTGTGCGGAGGGTCAGGGAACGCAGCATCTGGCTCATGGCGCCCGAAGGTACAGAGGAGTCGCTGAGTTAACGCTTAGGAATTGCCAGCCGCAAAACTGGTCGGGGTGGCGGGATTTGAACCCACGGCCTCTTCGTCCCGAACGAAGCGCGCTACCAAGCTGCGCCACACCCCGCTTGAAGCCACGACAGCCTATCGCACCGGCCCGCCGACTGCCCAAACCGCTGGCAGCAGGCCCCCCGCGAGAGCTACGTCCAGCTGCTGTTGCGTTCGAATTCGACCAGCGCCGCGGCGGGCCCAACAAGATCGAGCCCCTGCGCGGCGACCCATTCGTCGCTGAAATACGTGTCGGCGTAGCGGTCGCCGCTGTCGGCGATCAGCGTCACCACCGAGCCGCTGCGGCCCGCAGCGAACATCTCGGCCAGCAGCCCGAAGGCGCCCCACAGGTTGGTCCCCGTCGACGGCCCCACCCGCCGTCCCAGCACGGCGCTGACGTGACGGGCGGCGGCGATCGACCCCGCGTCGGGCACGGCGACCATCCGGTCCACCACGTCGGGCAGAAACGATGGCTCGACCCGCGGCCGCCCGATCCCCTCGATCCGCGACGACGTCTCCGTCACGAGGTCGTAGCGCTGTTCGGCGTAGGCGGGGAAGAACGCGGAGTTCTCCGGGTCGACGACACACAGCCCGGTGGCGTGCCGGCGGTAGCGCAGGTAGCGCCCGATCGTCGCGCTGGTTCCGCCGGTGCCCGCGCCGACGACGATCCACTCCGGGATCGGGTACTTCTCGTCGCGCATCTGCGCGAAAATCGACTCGGCGATGTTGTTGTTGCCGCGCCAGTCGGTGGCCCGCTCGGCGTGGGTGAACTGGTCCATGTAATGGCCGCCGGTCTCCCGGGCGACCCGTTGCGCCTCGGCGTACACCTCGCTGGAGTGCTGCACGAAATGGCAACGGCCGCCTTGTGATTCGATCAAAGCCACCTTGGAGGGGCTGGTGTTCTCCGTCATCACGGCGACGAACGGCAGGCCCAGCAGCGACGCGAAGTACGCCTCGGAGATCGCTGTGGAACCCGACGACGCCTCGACCACCGTGGTGCCCTCGCCGATCCAGCCGTTGCACAGCGCGTACAGAAACAACGAGCGCGCCAGCCGGTGTTTGAGGCTGCCGGTGATATGCGTCGATTCGTCCTTGAGGTACAGCGCGATGTCGGCGTCCGTGCCCCAGGCCGACGGCAGCGGGTAGCGCAACAGGTGGGTGTCGGCGCTACGGCGGGCGTCGGCCTCGATCAGCCGGATCGCATTGTCCGTCCAGCCGCGGGACATACTGCGGACCGCGATCTGGGTCCGATCGTTCAACGCAGCGATGCCGCGGGCTGCGAGCGGCCCAAGTTGCTGCTGGAATCCCGTCCACCCATCGGGGCGGCGATCAATGTCAGCAAGGTCGCTTCGGGACGGCAGCAGAACCGCACCGGCGCGAACGGGGAGGTCCCCAGTCCCGCGGAGACATGCAGCTGCATGTTGGCGCCCCAGCGCGACGGCCCCTTGGCCCGGGTGCGGTCCAGGCCGCAGTTGGTCACCAGCGCGCCGTAGAACGGCAGGCACAACTGACCGCCGTGGGTGTGTCCGGCCATCACCAGCTGGTAGCCGTCGGCCGCGAAGCGATCCAGTACGCGCGGCTCGGGGGAGTGCACCAGGCCCAGCCGCAGATTCGCGGCCGGGCTGGCCGGGCCCGCGATCGTCTCGTAGCGGTCGCGGTCGATGTGCGGGTCGTCCACGCCCGCCGCGGCCAGGTGCAGGCCGGCCACCTCGAACTCGCGGCGCGTGTGGGTGAGGTCAAGCCAGCCGCGCTCGGTGAACGCCGCCCGCAGATCCTGCCAGGGCAGCGGTTCGCCCTTGATCCGGTGGGCCGGGTTGGTCAGGTAGTTCAGCGGGTTCTTCAGCCGCGGCCCGAAGTAGTCGTTGCTGCCGAAAACGAAGACACCCGGGCGCGACAGCAGGTCGCCCAGCGCCTGGATGACCGCGGGGACCGCTTTGGGGTGGGCCAGGTTATCGCCGGTGTTGACGACCAAGTCGGGCTCCCAGCCGGACAGCTCGCGCAGCCACGCCTGCTTGCGGCGCTGGTTGGGCATCATGTGCAGGTCGCTGATATGCAGGACGCGTAGCGGTGTGGAACCCGGCGACAAGACGGGCATGGTTATCTCGCGCAGGACGAAGGCGTTGCGTTCGACGACCGCGGCGTAACCGATGCCGGCGACCGTCGAACCGAGCGCGACGGCGCCGGTGCGGATCAGAGCGGGCAAAACATCAGCCATGCACGCAGCCTACTGCCGGTTGCGGACTCAGGAGCGTCTTGCGCGGCTATGGAGGCGGCTGTCCGGGCGGTGGCGGCGGCGCCAGCAGCGGAATGGTGATCGGCGGCAGACCCGGGATCTCCACGACCTGCGAGCCGACCGGCAGCGGCGCTCCGTCCGGCGGCGGAGGCGGAGCCGGCGGGATGCCGTTACTGACCTGAATGGTGACGACCGAGCCGGGGATCGTGTTGCCCGACGGCGACGTCCCGACCACCTCGCCCAGCTTCGCGGTGCTGTTGACCGAATTGGTCTGATCGGCGACCTGGAAGCCGGCCTCCTTGAGGCGCGAGCGCGCGGCGTCGACGTCCATGCCGGCCACGCTCGGCACCCGGGAGCCGGGGGAGCCCTCGACGTAGCGCGGATCCGTCGGCGGCAACTTGATGTCGCCGAAGCTCAGCGCGATCGGCTTCATCGCGGTGAACCAGGTGCGCGCGGGCTCGTTACCGCCGTACAGGTCGCCCTCGCCGCAGTGGCGCAACGGCGCCGAGCACAGATCCGTCGGCGAGGTGGAGTCGTCGTAGATGTAGTTGGCCGCGGCGTAGCGGCTGGTGAACCCGACGAACCCGGAGGAGCGGTGGGCCTCGGTGGTGCCGGTCTTACCCGACACCGGCAGGTCCCAGCCCGCGGCGCCGGCCGAACCGGCCGCGGTACCGCCGCCCGTCGCATCCTTGCTCATGGCATTGGCCAGGGTGTTGGCCAGCCCTTCGGGCACCACCTGGTCGCAGGTCTGGGTCGTCACGGCGACTTCATTGCCGTTGCGGTCGATCAGCTTGTCGATCGGGTTGGGCGGGCACCACACGCCGCCGGAGGCCAGCGTGGCGGCGACGTTCGACAGCTCCAGGGCGTTCACTTCGATCGGACCGAGGGTGAACGATCCGATGTTCTGTCGTTTGACGAAATCGGCCAGGCTTTCGTTGCTGTCGGGGTTGTAGTCGCGGGCCGTGCCGGGGTCGGCGTAGGACCGCAGCCCGAGCTTGACCGCCATGTCGACCGTGCGCGTCACCCCCACCTGCGAGATCAGCTTGGCGAATGCGGTGTTGGGCGAGGTGGCCAGCGCCTCGGTGACGTTCATCGAGCCCCGGTAGTTACCGGCGTTGACCACACACCAGGTGTCCTTGGGGCAGCCCTTGGCACCACCGCTACCCAGGCCCTTCTGCTGGAACCGCGGCGGCACGTCGAGCGTGGCGTTAATGCCCATGCCCATGTCCAGCGCGGCGGCGGTGGTGAAGATCTTGAACACCGATCCCGCGCCGTCGCCGACGAGCGAGAACGGCTGCGGGCGCATCGTCTGGCCGGCGTCGACGTCGAGACCGTAGGTGCGGTTGCTGGCCATGGCCATCACCTTGTGCGAATCCTTACCCGGCCTGATCACGCTCATCACGCTCGAGATGCCGGGCAGGGTCGGGCTGGCGAACTTGTCGATGGCGCTCTTGACCGGGATCTGCACGTCGGGATCCAGCGTCGTGCGGATCAGGTAGCCGCCCCTGGCCACCTGTTCCTTACTGATGCCGGCTCGCGACAGGTATTCCTGGACGTAGTCACAGAAGAAGGCACGGTCGCCGGCGGCGATGCAACCGCGCGGCAGCTCGTTGGGCTGCGGCAAGATGCCCAGCGGCGTCGCCTTGGCGGCGCGCAGCGCGTCGGTCTCCTGCGGCAGGTTCT
Source organism: Mycobacterium sp. pR1184 (assembly GCF_041287235.1). Taxonomy (NCBI): domain Bacteria; kingdom Bacillati; phylum Actinomycetota; class Actinomycetes; order Mycobacteriales; family Mycobacteriaceae; genus Mycobacterium; species Mycobacterium sp. pR1184. The sequence continues at coordinate 52,500 of NZ_JBGGKR010000002.1, forward strand.
CGATCATCGTGTCGAGCACCAGGTTCCGCCGGGCCAGGGCACCGTCGGGGTTGGTGTAGGGGTTCAGCGTGCTGGTCGACTGGACCATGCCGGCCAGCAGCGCCGCCTGCTGCCAGTTCAGATCCGACGCATTGATCCCGAAATAGGTCTGCGCCGCGTCCTGCACCCCGAACGAGCCGTTACCGAAGGAGACGAGGTTCAGGTAGCGGGTCAGGATCTCCGGCTTGGTGAAGGTCTTGTCAAGCGTGAGCGCCATCCGGATCTCGCGCAGCTTGCGGGCCGGGGTGGTTTCGACGGCAGCGCGCTTTTCGGCGTCGGTCTTCGCGGTCACCAACAGTTGGTAGTTCTTGATGTACTGCTGCTCGATCGTCGAACCGCCTCGGGTGTCGACGTCGCCGGACGCATAGCCCGCCAGCCCGGTCAGCGTGCCCTTCCAGTCCACCCCGTTGTGTTCGGCGAATCGCTTGTCCTCGATCGAGACGATCGCCAGCTTCATCGTGTTGGCGATCTTGTCGGTGGGCACCTCAAACCGGCGTTGCTCGTACAGCCAGGCGATGGTGTTGCCCTTTGCGTCGACCATCGTCGAGACGGCGGGCACCTGCCCCTCGAGCAGCTGGGCCGACCCGTTGGCGACCACTTCGGAGGCCCGGTTGGACATCAGTCCCAGCCCGCCGGCCATCGGAAACAACAGCGCCGTGGCGAGCACGCTCGCCAGCAGACAGCAGCCAGCCAGCTTAAGAATCGTGAGAGCTGCCGGGGGGCGGTCTGACATGCGTACTACAGTAACCGCCGTTTGTCGCGCGACGCGCCGCTGATCCGCACAGCGGATCCAGAAGGTGTGACCTGCAGCTTTGCTGTCAATCGGGAAGCGATGTTCTCCATCGCGTTACATATCAGCTACCCAAAACGGGTACCCAATCTCATGTTCCCGCTTACGCTCAAGGACAAGACGGCACGCCCGTCCCAAAAAAAGCGTTATCAGACTGTTGCGCAATTGGCTCCTGACCACCTAACTTATACAGACGGTGAGATTCAGGTAACACCGATCAGCACAGTGTGGTGTAGATCGCAACGTTGATCTGCTACCCGAGGAGGGCGGTCGTAATGCGACCGGGAGGAAGGGAACAGCTCGTGTCAGGAACACGACCGGCAGCACGCCGAACCAACATTGCCGCGGCGCAGGGGGTGCTTCGCAGTGTTGATGCTGAAGAACGAATTGCCTGGGTGTCACAAGCATTATGCCGGACCACTGACCCCGACGAACTGTTTGTTCGGGGCGCCGCCCAGCGTAAGGCCGCGGTGATTTGCCGGCACTGCCCGGTGATGCAGGAATGCGGCGCCGACGCGCTGGACAACAAGGTCGAGTTCGGCGTCTGGGGTGGCATGACCGAGCGGCAGCGCCGGGCACTGCTCAAGCAGCACCCCGAGGTCGTTTCGTGGTCCGATTTCTTCGACAAGCGCCGGAACCGCGGCGTCAGCTGACGCTTGGACGCGGGTGCGCCGCAGCGTCGCGGCGCACAGGTAGGCCAGAACTTATTATTACGAAACCGTTACAGCGCTCGGTGGATTCAGCGCATGTTCAATAGCGACTTCAGCGCGAACTAGCTTGTCCCAGATGGCAATTCGCCGTTTCAGCTGGGTCTGACTCCAATAGTTGTCGCCCTCCCCAATTTTTGGCGGCCGCTCAGCGGCTTATTGAACTGGCCGTATCGCGGCCCTGTGCAGGACGGATCGCCCTAAACGAGCGTTCCGTTGGCGAGGCTCAGCGGCCCGCCGCGCGGGCCGCATCGTCACCGACGGGGTTCGGATTCGCCGGTTCCTCAGCGGCCCGCCGCGCGGGCCGCATCGTCACCGACGGCGGTGATCTGATCGGCGAGCGCACGCAGGGCTTCCAGATCCGACACGTCGAACGGCAGCGACGGAACTCCCACGACCGGCACGTTTGGGTTGGCCCCGGTGAATCGGGACAGCAGCCGGATCTCGCGTTTGGCGGTCTGACCCCGGTCGGCATGGATCTTGAGCACCGCCGTGGCCAGCGACGCGGCATCGGAGTCCGCATCCGACTTCAGCGACTCGATCCCGTCGATGGCCCGCTCCACCGGCAGTGCGCACAGCAGGGGATGGGTGCGGTTCAAGATCAGGCCCGCCAGCGGCATGCTCTCTTGCGACAGCCGGTCGACGAAGAAGGACGCCTCACGCAGCGCGTCGGGTTCGGCCGCCGACACCACCACGAACTGGGTGCCGCGCCGCTTCAGCAGCGCGTAGGTGCGGTCCGCCTTCTCGCGGAAGCCGCCGAAGGTGGCATCCAGCGACTGCACGAAAGCCGCCGCGTCGCCCAGCATCTGCGAACCGAGCACGGTCGAGAGGGCCTTCATCGCTAAACCCATTGCGCCGGTGACCAATTTGCCGATGCCGCGGCCCGGGGCCAGCAGTAGTCGCCACAGCCGGCTGTCCATGAAGCTGCCAAGGCGTTTCGGCGCGTCCAGGAAGTCGAGTGCATTGCGAGACGGGGGAGTGTCCACCACCACGAGGTCCCAGCGGTCCTCACCCAGCAGCTGACCAAGCTTCTCCATCGCCATGTACTCCTGCGTGCCGGCGAGCGAGGTGGCGACCGTCTGGTAGAACTGGTTGTCCAAAATCGTTTGCGCCCGAGCGTCTCCGGAGTATTGGATCACCATCTCGTCGAACGTGCGGCGCATGTCGAGCATCATCGCGTGCAGCTCGCCGGTGACCTCGGGCGCCAGCGGCACCCGCTGTGGCGTATTACCAAGGTCGTTGACGCCCAACGCCTGCGCCAACCGTTTGGCCGGGTCGATCGTCAAAACGCATACTGTGCGGCCATATTCGGCAGCACGTAAAGCCATCGCCGCCGCGGTGGTCGTCTTGCCTACGCCGCCGGCGCCGCAGCATACGACAACGCGGTTCGCGCGGTCGGCCAGAATTTCGGCCATGTCAAGGGTTTTCGGTGCGGTACTCATCGAACTCCCTGCTGTGCAAGCGATTCCGACAGCTCATACAGACTGCCGAGGTCGACACCGTCGGAGATCGCGGGCAACTCCAGCCGCGGCACTTTCAACGCATCGAGCTGTTGTGCGGTCTCGGCCCGCGCCGTGATTCGGGTCGCGTGCTGAATGGTTTCGGTCAGTAGGCCGGCAAAGTCATTGTCGCCCAGCTCGATTCCTGCCGTCTTCAACCCGGCGCGCACCGCGTCTGCGTCGACGTCGCCCTCCGCGGCCTTGGCCAGGTCGCGGGGCTCCAGGTATGCCGGAATGTTGCGGTTCACGATCACGCTGCCGATGGGCAGTTGCATCTCGGCAAGCTCCTCGATGGCTTCCATCGTCTCCTGCACCGGCAGCGCTTCGAGCAACGTGACCAAGTGGATGGCGGTCGCGTCGGAGTGCAGCAGCTTGACCACGCCCTCGCTTTGCGAGTGCACCGGGCCGCCCTTGGCCAGATCGGACACCGCTTTGGTGACGTCCAGAAAGCGCGCGATGCGCCCGGTCGGTGGTGCGTCGACGACGATCGCGTCGTAAACCGGCAGCTTGTTCTTGTCCCTGCGGACGACCGTCTCCTTGATCTTGCCGGTGAGCAGCACGTCGCGCAGGCCGGGCGCGATCGTCGTCGCGAACTCGATCGCACCGATCCGGCGCATCGCCCGTCCGGCGATCCCGAGGTTGTAGAACATGTCGAGGTATTCCAGGAACGCGGCCTCGATGTCGATCGCCAGGGCGTTGACCTGACCGCCGCGCTCGGCGGTGGCGATCTTGACTTCCTGGTAGGGCAGCGGCGGCACGTCGAAGAGTTGCGCAATCCCTTGGCGGCCCTCTACTTCGACCAGGAGGACTTTGCGTCCGCCGGCCGCCAGGGTCAGCGCCAGCGCGGCCGCGATCGTCGATTTGCCCGTCCCGCCTTTGCCGGTGACGAAGTGCAGGCGGGCCTTCGACAGTCGCGTCGGCCAGCCGACGGCAGCGTTGCCGCTAGAAGAGGTTGCCACCATCGCATGCTAGCCCGAGCTCTGCGCGGCCCTGGCAAATCGGGTAGCTACATCGGATCGCGGTCCACCGGGCTGACCGGTGGGGTTCACACCCGACCGATAAGCTCGCGTCATGAGCCAACCGACCCCGTGGGAATACGCCACGGTCCCGCTGCTGACGCACGCCACCAAACAGATCCTCGACCAATGGGGCGCCGACGGCTGGGAGTTGGTCGCCGTGCTGCCCGGGCCGACCGGTGAGCAACACGTCGCCTATCTGAAGCGCCCTAAGTAAAGAGGACCCTCGCAGATGACTGCTTCGGCCCGGCTTGAGCAGCTCGGCATCGCGCTTCCGGACTTGGTTGCGCCGCTGGCCTCTTACGTGCCCGCGGTGCGCACCGGCAACCTGGTCTACACCTCGGGCCAGCTGCCGATCGTGGCGGGAAAGTTGACGGGCACCGGCAAGGTGGGCGCCGACGTGGATCCCGATGACGCCAAGGCGATGGCGCGGCTGTGTGCGCTCAACGCTCTGGCGGCGGTGAATTCCCTGGCGGGTATCGACGCGGTGACCCGGGTGGTCAAGGTCGTCGGATTCGTCGCCTCGGCGCCGGGTTTCAACGGTCAGCCCGGCGTCGTCAACGGGGCCTCGGAACTGCTCGGTGAGGTGTTCGGCGACCAAGGTGCGCATGCGCGTTCTGCGGTGGGCGTATCCGAGCTACCGCTGGATGCGCCGGTCGAAGTCGAGTTGATCGTGGAGGTCGGCTAACGGCCGTGACCGAGACAGTTGAGCCGCTGACTCATCCCGCATACGGCAGTTTGCGGGCGGTCACCGACACTGCCTCGGTCCTGCTGGCCGAGAACCCGGGCCTGCTGACGCTCGAGGGCACCAACACCTGGGTGTTGCGTGGACCCCGCAGCGACGAGCTGGTCATCGTGGACCCGGGGCCCGACGACAACGAGCACATCGCCCGAATCGCATCGCTCGGGCGCATCGCGCTGGTCCTGATCAGCCACCGGCACAGCGATCACACCGACGCCATCGACAAGTTGGTCGAGCTCACCGGCGCGACCGTGCGCTCGGCCGGCAGCGGATTTCTGCGTGGCCTCGGCGGCGAGCTGGTCGACGGCGAGATCATCGACGCCGCCAACCTGAAGATCAAGGTGATGGCAACGCCGGGCCACACCGCGGACTCGTTGTCGTTTCTGCTCGACGACGCGGTACTGACCGCCGACAGCGTGCTGGGCCGCGGAACCACCGTCATCGACAGCGAAGACGGCAGCCTCGCGGACTACCTGGAGTCACTGCGGCGCCTGCGCGGTCTGGGCCGTCGCACGGTGTTGCCCGGCCATGGCCCCGACCTGGCCGACTTGGAATCCGTCACCAGCGGATACCTGACGCACCGCCATGAGCGTCTCGAGCAGGTGCGCGCGGCGCTGTGGGACCTCGGCGGCGAAGCGACCGCCCGCGAGATCGTCGAATACGTCTATGTCGACGTCGACGAGAAGCTGTGGGACGCCGCCGAATGGTCTGTGCAGGCGCAATTGGACTATCTGCGGCGCGAGTAATTCAGCGAGTGTGCGGCGGCGGCGTCGAGTGTGCGGCCAGGGCGAGGAAGTCGCGACATTCCCGCCCAGGCGCAACACTGAAAGCCCAGGCGCAACACTGAAAGCCCAGGCGCAACACTGAAAGCCCAGGCGCAACGCCAGTTGCGTACCGCTACCGCGCGCGGCGGGCCAGTCTTTCGGAGTCCGAGATCAGCACGCTTTTGCCCTCCAGCCGGATCCACCCACGGTGCGCGAAATCGGCGAGGGCCTTGTTGACCGTCTCCCGGGAAGCGCCCACCAGCTGGGCGATCTCCTCTTGGGTCAGGTCGTGGGTGACCCGCATCGCGCCACCCTCCTGGGTGCCGAAACGCTGAGCGAGCTGCAGCAGTTGCTTGGCCACCCGACCGGGCACGTCGGTGAAGATGAGGTCGGCGAGGTTGTTGTTGGTGCGACGCAACCGTCGGGCGAGCACCCGCAGCAATTGCTCGGCGATTTCGGGCCGATCGGCGATCCACGCGCGCAGCGCATCGCGGTCCATCGAAACCGCGCGTACCTCGGTGATTGTCGTGGCGCTCGACGTCCGGGGGCCCGGGTCGAAGATCGACAGTTCGCCGAACATGTCCGACGGGCCCATGATCGTCAGCAGATTCTCCCGGCCATCGGGTGACCGGCGACCGATCTTGACCTTCCCCGAGACGATGATGTACAGCCGATCGCCTGGTTCCCCTTCCGCGAAAACGGTGTGTCCACGCGGGAAGTCGACGGGTTGTAATTGCTTGGTCAGTGCGGTGACTGCGCCGGGTTCAACCCCTTGGAAGATTCCTGCCCTTGCCAGGATCTCGTCCACTTTGACCTTCAGCTTTCCAACGAAGTGATATGGGTACCTACCTAGCCCGGGTTACGAGTCTAGAGGTAGGCCAACGTGCCAACGCTACACACGATTGACGTGTCTAGTCGCCTCATATTGCGGATTTCCGCCTGAATGCGCGTGTATCCGCATCGGTAAAGCGCGTGCGGGGGGATCGGTGAATGCGGTTGCGAGCAGCGATTCGGCGCGATGGCGACCGCTGGGCGGCGGGGACAGCGCGAGTTGCTGGGCCTGGCGTCGATGCAGGTATTCCAGCGCTTCGGGCATCCCTTCGGTCGCCAGCGTGTGCATATCCATGGCCTGCGCCCGGTCGAGAAACTCGTCGACGTCGGTCGACGTTATCGACTCCCGGCCGAGCTCTCTTTCGAGCCGCCCCAGGCCCAGCGCGGCGAGCATTAGCAGCCCCGGCACGCACGCCACCAGCAACCATGACACAAGGAGAGTAAACATGGCCAAGGTCTCAGAGAGATTACGAAATCAGTACTCTGTCGTAGGTGACAGTGGCAAGGCCGTCCGGGCGTTCGAAAACCACGGCGGCTACCCCTGATTCCAAGCCTGATTCCGCCCTTGCCCGGCGTTGGGCCTCCGAAACTCGAGTCGGTTTGGTGCGTCGCGCGCGCAGGATGAATCGCACACTGGCACAAGCATTTCCGGACGCACATTGCGAGCTGGATTTCAGATCGCCGCTGGAACTGGTGGTGGCCACCATTCTTTCGGCGCAGAGCACCGACAAAAGGGTGAACCTCACGACCCCGGCGTTGTTCGCCAGATATAAGTCGGCAGTGGATTATGCGAAAGCCGATCGCGACGAGCTGGAAAACCTCATCCGCCCCACTGGCTTCTTCCGCAACAAGGCGAGCTCGCTGATCGGGCTCGGGCAGGCCCTGGTCGAGAAGTTCGACGGCGAGGTGCCCTCGACGATGGAGGAGTTGGTGACTCTGCCCGGGGTCGGGCGCAAGACCGCCAACGTCGTCTTGGGGAACGCCTTCGACATTCCCGGGATCACTGTCGACACGCACTTTCAGCGGCTGGTGGCCAGATGGCGTTGGACCGAGGAAAAGGACCCGGTCAAGATCGAGCACGCGGTGGGCGAATTGGTCGAACGCAAGGAATGGACCCTGCTGAGCCACCGCGTGATCTTCCACGGCCGCCGGGTGTGCCACGCGCGCAAGCCGGCCTGCGGGGTTTGCGTGCTCGCCAAAGACTGCCCGTCGTTCGGGCTCGGCCCCACCGAACCGGCGCTGGCCGCGCCCCTGGTGCAGGGCCCCGAGGCCGAACACCTGCTCTCTCTGGTCGGGCTGTAACACGGCCGGGACGTTGACCCCGAGAACTCGCTGGACCATCGCGATCTTGGCGGTGGTGGTCGCGCTGGTGGCGGCGTTCGTTGTGCAACTGCGCGACGACTCCGCCGCGACGACCTCGCCCGCAATCTCGGGGCCGAATCGGGAACACCGCGACGCCGACACACCGGCCGCGCTGGCCGGCCCCCGCGCGCGGGCAAACCTGTCGCCCTGCCCGGCGCCGGGCAACGGCGCCGGCCCCGACGTCCTGCGGGGCGTAGTGGTCGAATGCGCGGCCGACGGATCCGCCGTTGACGTCGCCCGTGCGCTGGCCGGCCGCCGGGTGGTCATCAATATATGGGCGTACTGGTGTGCGCCGTGCGCGGCCGAATTGCCCGCGATGGCCGAATATCAGCGCCGGGTCGCCTCCGACGTCATGGTGGTGACCGTGCATCAGGACGAGAACGAGACGGCCGCATTGTTGCGGCTGGCCGAGCTGGGCGTTCGGCTCCCGACCTTGCAGGATGGGCGGCGGCTGATTGCCGCAGCACTCAAGGTCGCAAATGTGGTGCCCGCGACCGTGGTGCTCCGACCGGACGGTAGCGTTGCGCAGACGCTGCTGCGCGATTTCGCGAGTGCCGACGAGATCGAGGCCGCGGTTGGAAACAACGGATGACCGAGTTCGGCGGTCCGACAATGGCTGGGCAGGTGGACCCGACAAGGAGGCGCCGGTGAGTGGTGGGGGTGCCGCCCGCGCGCAGGGGACGGTTCCCCTGACGCCCGACGTCTGCCCGTCCTGGTTACGCCCGCTGGTCGACAACGTGGGCCAGATCCCGGAGGCCTACCGCCGCCGGTTGCCTCCCGATGTGCTGGCGATGGTGACCGCGGCCCGGGCGGCATCGGCCAACGACGACCGCGAGGCCGCTGTGCTGGTTCTGTTTTCGGGTCCCGACTCCGGGCCGGGTGACGGCGGCGTGCCCGACGACGCCGACCTGTTGCTCACCGTGCGGGCGTCGTCGCTGCGACACCATGCGGGCCAGGCGGCGTTCCCCGGCGGCGCGGCCGACCCCGGCGATCGCGGGCCGGTTGCCACCGCGCTGCGAGAAGCCCACGAGGAGACCGGGATCGACGTCACCCGGCTGCATCCCCTGATCACGATGGAGAAGACGTTCATCGCCCCGTCGCAGTTTCACGTCGTCCCGGTGCTGGCCTACTCGCCGGACCCCGGACCGGTCGCGGTGGTCAACGAGGGCGAGACGGCGATCGTGTCGCGGGTTCCGGTGCGCGCGTTCATCAATCCGGACAACCGGCTGATGGTTTACCGCGGCGACCTCGGCAATCGTTGGGCAGGCCCGGCGTTTCTGCTGAACCAAATGCTGGTTTGGGGATTCACTGGCCAGGTGATCTCCGCGGTTCTCGACGTCGCCGGCTGGGCAAAGCCGTGGGACACCAACGACGTCCGTGAACTCGACGACGCGATGGTGCTGGTCGGCCGGCAGGGTGGCGCGCGATGAATTCGATGACCCCGTCGCAGTGGCTGGATATCGCCGTGCTTGCCGTCGCTTTCATCGCGGCCATCTCGGGCTGGCGTTCCGGCGCGGTGGGTTCGCTCTTCTCGTTTGTCGGTGTGCTGCTGGGCGCGATCGCGGGGGTGCTGCTGGCGCCCCACATCGTCAGCCACATCGCCGCCCCGCGCGCCAAGTTGTTCGGCGCGCTGTTCCTGATTCTCGCGCTGGTCGTCGTCGGTGAGGTCGCCGGCGTAGTGCTGGGACGAGCCGTGCGCGGTGCAATCCGCAGCCGCACATTCCGAACAGTGGACTCGGTCATCGGGGTGGGGGTGCAGCTCGTCGTCGTGCTCACCGCCGCGTGGCTGCTGGCGACGCCGCTGACCCAGTCGAAAGACCAGCCCGAGCTGGCGGCCGCGGTCCGCGGTTCGCGGGTGCTCGCCGAGGTCAACACCATCGCACCGCCGTGGTTGAAGACTGTGCCCAAACGCCTTTCGGCATTGTTGAACACCTCGGGGCTGCCCGCGGTGCTCGAGCCGTTCAGCCGCACGCCGGTGATCCCGGTCGAATCACCGGATCCGTCGCTGGCCACCAATCCGGTGGTCACCGCCGCGGCGCCCAGCGTGGTGAAGGTACGCAGCCTGGCGCCCAGCTGCCAGAAAGTGTTGGAGGGCACGGGATTTGTGATCGCTCCCGATCGCGTGATGACAAACGCGCACGTGGTCGCCGGATCCAGCAGCGTCCAGATCTACGCCAGCGGTAATCCGTTGGATGCCACCGTCGTTTCCTACGACCCCTCGGTCGACATTGCCATTCTTGCCATTCCGAACCTGCCGCCACCGCCACTGGCTTTCAGTGATACCGAAGCGAAGACCGGCACCAACGTGGTGGTGCTGGGTTACCCCGGCGGCGGCAACTTCACCGCGACTCCGGCCAGGATTCGCGAGGCCATCAAACTCAGCGGCCCCGACATCTACCGCGATCCGCAGCCGGTGACCCGCGACGTCTACACCATCAGAGCCAATGTGGAGCAAGGCAATTCGGGTGGGCCGCTGATCGACCTCAGCGGTCACGTGCTGGGCGTGGTGTTCGGCGCTGCCGTCGACGATCCCGACACCGGGTTCGTGTTGACCGCCGGTGAGGTGGCCGGCCAGATGGCCAAGATCGGTGACACCCAACAGGTGGGCACCGGGACCTGCGTCAGCTGATCAGTGCACCTGCTCGAAAAACCTCATCAGGTGTCTGTTGATCTCCTCGGGCATCTCTTCATGGCTGTAATGCCCTGCGCCGGTTACGGATACGTAGCGGCCCTGCGTTGCATAGCGCTGACTGTGGTCGACCGGATCGGCCAGCACGTAGGGGTCGGCGTCGCCGCGCAGATGTAGCAGCGGAACCCCGAGCTGGCGCGACATCGACTTCATGAATCGGCGGCCTTCACCGCGTAGCTGGCTGCGCACCGCCCAGCGCTGGTATTCCAGGGCGCAGTGCGCCGCACCGGGAATCTGTATCGCCGTGCGCAGATACCCGATCGTCTGCGAGAAGTCCTCGGAGGCAGCCCATTTGGCGGAGCTACGGTACTTGACCAGACGTTCGATCTCGGCGCCGTTGTCGCGGGTCAGCAGCCGCTCGGGCCAGAGCGGCAGCTGATAGCGCAGCAGGGTCGGCAGCAGTGCGGAACTCTGGTCGCGGCGCGTCAACGCCGATCGGCGCAGCGCCGCCGGGTGTGGCGAGCTGACCAGCGCGATTGCGCGCACCAGCCGCGAATGCAGCAGCGCGGTAGTCCAGCAGCACAGCCCGCCGTCGGCGTGGCCGACGAGCGTCGCCGACGAATGCCCAAGCGCGCGAATAAGTCCGGCGGTGTCACCGGCGAGCGTCCAGCCGTCGTAACCACGTGGCGGCTTGTCGCTTCCGCCGTAGCCGCGCAGGTCGACCGCGACCACCCGGGCATCGGTCAGCCCACGCAGCTGATGACGCCAGGACCACCAGAACGAGCCGAAGCCATGCAGCAGTATCACCAGCGGCCGTGCGGCTGCCGCCGCCGGTGCGCCCGGTCCGGTCGGTAGCGCCTCGACGACGTGGAATCGAATACCGTTGGCGTGCACGTCCAAATGGCGCCACGGCCCGTCGATGCGGACCATCGACGGATCAGGTACTGCCATTTACCAACCTGAGGGGTCGCCGGGGTTGCCGTTCTCGGGCTTGGCGTGCTTGCCGGGCGCGTCGGTGAGCTGCTTGGTCGCGGCGGCGTGCTTGTCGTGGCCCGGGGTGAGCGCGGTGCGCGTCTCCTTGACCGATTCGATGGTCTCCTGTGGTCCGCGGATCCGGCGCACCTTCAAATAGCCCAGCAGCGCCAACACGGCACCGACCACGACCATGAGCGCGAACACGATCAGGAAAGCCACCCAGCGCCACAGCCAGTTGTCGAGCAGCTCGGCGAGGAAGAAGAAGAAAAAGAAGGTGGAGTAGAACAGCACCACCAGCGCGGCGATGAAGAAGACGCTGCCGGTGAGGCCCTTCTTGATGTCGCGGGTGATCTCCGCGCGGGCCAGCTCGACCTCGGCCCGCACCAGCGTGGACGCTTGAGTGGTCGCGTCTTTGATCAGGTCACCGATCGACGGTTCGCCGGGCCTGGCGTGCGGGTCGGCCAACGGAATCGTGGTCAGCGTGCTCGGCACACCATTGTTGCGATCGACCTTGCTCACAAACGGTCCTCTCCGTTGAACTGCCCGGCTCCTGATAAAGCCGCTGCTTGGCTCGCATAGTCGCCGAGCCCGTTCGCTGTCGTCGCGGTTTATGTTGCCATGCGCCGCGATGCCAGACGAGGCCAGCCGAAGTCCGCGGGACCCGGCGCCCGGCGGGCCCGGCCGCCGCTATTCGCACAGCAAGAGGGGCACCGGGGTGATCATCTAGACTGGCGCAGCTGTTCTCCGACATCCGGCCCGCTGATGGGAGCTACGCATTGCAGACGGCGCATCGGTGCTTTGTGGCGGCGCTGGTGGCCGTGCTCCTCGTCCAGCCCGCTTTGCCTGCAAACGTCGCGGCCGCTGACGACCGGGTCCCGATGGGTGGCGGTGCGGGCATCGTCATCAACGGAGACACCATGTGCACGCTGACCACGATCGGCGGTGATGCCGCCGGTGAACTGATCGGTTTCACCTCCGCGCACTGCGGTGGACCGGGCGCGCAGGTCGCCGCCGAGGCCGCCGAAGGCAGAGGCGTCCTGGGCGTCATGGTCGCGGGCAACGACGCCCTGGACTACGCGGTGATCAAGTTCGATCAGGCCAAGGTGGCGCCGGTGGCCAACTACGGCGGGTTCATCATCAACGGCGTCGGTCCGGAACCGGTGTTCGGGCAGATCGCCTGCAAGCAGGGCCGGACGACCGGCAATTCGTGTGGTGTCACCTGGGGGCCGGGCCAGGACCCGGGAACCATCGTCATGCAGGTGTGTGGCCGCCCGGGTGACTCCGGCGGGCCAGTGACGGTCGACAACCTGCTGGTCGGGATGATCCACGGCGCGTTCAGCGACAACCTGCCGACCTGCATCATCAAGTACATCCCGCTGCACACTCCGGCGGTGGTGATGTCGTTCAACGCGATCCTGGCCGACATCAACGCCAAGCACCGGCCCGGCGCGGGCTTCGTCCCGATACCGGCCTGAGCTACTTGGCCTCTCTGATCGCGTCGAAGACGCCCGGGTCAAGCAGTGTCGACGTATCCCCGAGGTCGCGATTTTCGGCGATGTCGCGCAACAGCCGGCGCATGATCTTGCCGCTGCGGGTCTTGGGCAGTTCGGGCACCACGTGGATCTCGCGCGGCTTGGCGATCGGCGAGATCTCCCGGGCCACCTCGTTACGCAGCTCCTCGACGATGCCCTCATGCATGTCGTATTCGGCGCACATCACAACGAACGCGCAGATGGCTTGCCCCGTGGTCTCGTCCTTCTTTGCGACCACCGCGGCCTCGGCCACTCCGGAGTGGCCGACCAGCGCCGACTCCAGCTCAGCGCTCGAAAGCCGATGCCCGGACACGTTCATCACGTCGTCGATGCGGCCCACCACCCAGATGGCGCCGTCGCGGTCGTAATAGGCGCTGTCGCCGGCGAAATACCAGCCCTGCTCGGCGAACCTGGACCAGTAGGTCTCGACGTATCTGTCCGGGTCGCCCCAGATGCCGCGCAGCATCGACGGCCACGGCTGGTCCAAGACCAGGTAGCCGGTGACGTGTTCGCCATGGTGGACGGTCGGCGTCAGTTGCTCGCCGTGGTCGTCGACGATGCTGGCCGAGATCCCCGGCAGCGCCCTCATCGCCGAACCGGGTTTGGCCGCAGCGACTCCGGGCAGCGGGGAGATCATCGCCGAACCCGTTTCGGTCTGCCACCAGGTGTCCACGATCGGGAGGCGGTCGGCGCCGATCACCCTGCGGTACCAGCGCCAGGCCTCGGGGTTGATCGGCTCGCCCACCGTGCCCAGCAGTCGAAGGCTGGACAGGTCGTGTGCATCGGGGATCTCGTGGCCCCACTTCATGAACGTCCGGATCAGTGTGGGCGCGGTGTAATAGATTGTGACGCCGTACTTTTCGATGATTTCGAAATGCCGGTGCTGGCTGGGCGAATCGGGGGTGCCCTCGTAGAGGACCTCGGTGACGCCGTTGGAGAGCGGACCGTAGACGCCGTAGGTGTGCCCGGTGACCCAGCCGATGTCGGCCGTGCACCAAAACACGTCGCGGTCGGGCTTGATGTCGAAGATGTTGTAGTGCGTGTACGACGACTGCGTTAAGTAGCCGCCGCTGGTGTGCACGATGCCCTTGGGCTTTCCGGTGGTGCCCGAGGTGTACAGCAGGAACAGCGGGTGCTCGGCGTCGAAAGGCACCGCGGTGTGCTGGGCCGACGCGGAATCCACCACGTCGTGCCACCACACGTCGCGGTCGTCGTTCCAGGACACGTCAATTCCGGTGCGCCGCACCACTAGAACCTTCTCGACGGGACTGTCGCCGTCCGGTCCTGACGCCACGGCCTCGTCGGCGGCATCCTTCAGCGGCGCGGGCTTGCCGCGCCGGAACTGCCCGTCGGCGGTGATCAGCACCTTGGCCTGGGCGTCGGCGATGCGGGCGCGCAACGCCTTGGCGGTGAAACCGGCGAACACGACGCTATGCATGACACCCAGTCGCGCGCAGGCCAGCATCGCGATCACGGCTTCCGGGATCAACGGCATATAGATGGCGGCGCGGTCGCCGGCGACCAGACCGAGATCGGTCAGCGCGTTGGCCGCTTTGCACACCTCGTCTTGCAGGTCGGAGTAGGTCAGGCTGCGGCTGTCGCCGACCGGCTCGCCCTCCCAGTGAATCGCCACCCGGTCGCCGAGGCCGGCCTCGACGTGGCGGTCCACGCAGTTGTAGGCGACGTTGAGCGTGCCGTCGGAAAACCACTTGGCGAATGGCGCCTGCGACCAGTCCAGCACCTCGGTGAAAGGTTTGGTCCACGTCAGCCGGTTGGCCTGCTTGGCCCAGAACGCCAGCCGGTCCGCTTCGGCCTCCCGGTAGAGATCCTCGCGAGCGTTGGCCTGCTCGGCGAACTGCGCCGGCGGCGGGTACGACGAAGGGCCTTCGGTGTGTGTGGCGGTCACTGGCTTCGCTCCTATGTCGAGTATGTCGAGGGCCGGGCTTCGAGCTGGTCAACCGTCTGTGAGCCTAGACCCGCCAGCCGAATCTGTGGACGCCAATCCGGGGGTAAACCTCGTTGTCATCCCGCATAATCACGGTTGTGCCGGAATCTCGCGGGCAGCGTGCCCGTTGTCTATTCCTCAGCATTGCCGCGGCCGCAACGAGTTACGCGGTGGCCGGCGTGCTGGGGCCGCACGCGTTGGCGGTGCCGGTCGGCGATCAGGCGGTGCCGTGTCGCTCCGAGCAGGTCGACGTCGCCGCTTCCCCGACGCAGGCCGCCGTGGGCCACCGCTCGGTGACTCTGACGTTCAGCCTCGCCGGTGGTGCGGAACCGTGCACGCTGACCGGTTACCCGGCGGTCGAGACGGGCGAGGGCGGCCCGGATATTCACGCCAAGCCCACGCTGCGCGGCTACATGGGCGGCTTGCCGAGCGATGTCGATGAGCCGCCCACCGTCACCCTGTCGCTGGCCTCACAGGGGCAGGCGATCGTGGAGGGCCTCGCCGTGGACCGCAAGGGCAACCCGTGCCCCAATTACACCGCGCTGCAGGTCAACCCGCCGAACACGATCATCGTGCTCACGGTGCCGGTTACCATCGACGCCTGCGAATTGCAGGTGCACCCGGTCACCGCCGCGCAGCAGTAGGAACTAGTACGGGCTCGCCCTCTCCAGGCAATAGACAACCGGGGGAGTGGGGTAGCTGACTCCGTTGAGCCCCGACGGGCAGTCCGAACTGTTCGCGGTGCCGTCGATGCGCTGGACGACTCGCATCACGCCCGACTCGTGGTCATTGCAGTCACCCAGGGTCAGTTTGGGACGGTCGCGCTCGCCGGATACGAGATAACACTGGCCCTGTTTGAGGTTCAGAGCGAAACACAGGATGGTCGAGCTGTCGGTGTAGCGGTCATAGATGGAGCCCTCGCGCTTTCCGTCCGGGCACTGTGCCGACGGTCCGCCCTTGGCGGCAAGCAAGTAGGTATTCACCGGATCGGCACAGTCGTTGCCCGGACTGGAATTGAATGCCTCTGAGCGATAAGACATTTGGGTAATGCACTCGCCAACCTGCATCGACGTGCGTTCTTGAGACTTGGCGAGCCGCGATGTCGCGTTGACAAAGTCCGCCACGATTCCGAGCACCAGCACGACTGCGCCGATCGTGATCAGCGCAGTGGATGCCCCGCTCGTGCGACGCGGCGGCACGCCATACGACGGGTAACCGGGGTAGGGCTGCTGCGGGCCGGGATATCCCATCGGCGGCGGGTAGGGGTAGCCGGGGCGCTGCCGTCGGCGGCTGCGGGAACGCTCCCACAGGCCGACGATCAGACAGATCAATCCGACGAGGGGAAAGCCCACAGCGAACGCCGCCTCGCCCAGCGCCACACCCACGTCGTGCTCCGAGGCGAGAAGCGTGACCCCCATGCCGAAATCCTAGGTTGTCGACGCCGGGTGGTGCACTTCACCGGCGGTCCTTCCGTGGCCGATGCGCTCGCAGGCCCTAGGGTCGCTGTCATGCGTTGGATGCGGGCTGTGACTGCCGTCGTCCTGCTGGCGGCCGCCGCCTCCCTGGCCGGCTGCGGTGGCGGCGTGTTGAGCCCTGAACTGGTAGTGGTGAACGGCGGTGAACCGCCGAACCCGCTGATACCGACCGGGACCAACGACAGCCTCGGCGGGCGAATTCTGGATCGGCTGTTCGCCGGCTTGGTCTCCTACGACGCCGACGGCAAACCGTCGCCGGAAGTGGCGCAGTCGATCGAGACCACCGACAACGTCAACTACCGTATCGTTCTCAAACCGGGCTGGAAGTTCACCGATGGCTCTGCGGTGACGGCACATTCGTTCGTCGACGCGTGGAATTACGGTGCGCTGAGCACCAATGCCCAGCTGCAGCAAGACTTTTTCAGTCCGATCGCCGGATTCGACGACGTAGCCGGCCCACCGGGTGACGGCAAGCCGACCACGATGTCCGGGCTTGCGGTGGTCAACGACCTCGAGTTCACGGTGCGCCTGCGGGCGCCGACCGTCGACTTCACGTTGCGCCTGGGTCACAGCGCGTTCTATCCGTTGCCCGACCGGGCATTTCGTGACATGGCGGAATTCGGGCGCAACCCGGTGGGCGACGGGCCGTATCGGCTGGCCGACAGTCCCGACGGACCCGCCTGGGAACACAACGTCAAGATTGATTTGAAGCCCAACCCCGATTACCACGGCAACCGCAAACCTCACAACAAGGGCCTGAGGTTCGAATTCTACGGCAACCTGGATACCGCCTATGCTGACCTGCTGTCCGGCAATCTCGATGTCCTGGACACGATTCCGTCCAGCGCGCTGACGATCTACCGCCGCGACCTGGGTGACAACGCCGCCAGCGGGCCCGTCGCGGTCAGCCAATCACTCGACACGCCATTGCGGCTGCCGCATTTCGGCGGCGAGGAGGGCCGGTTGCGGCGATTGGCCTTGTCGGCCGCGGTCAACCGCCCGCAGATCTGCCGGCAGATCTTCAACGACACCCGCAGCCCGGCCCGCGATTTCACCGCTCGCTCCCTGCCGGGGTTCGATCCGAACATCCCGGGCAACGAGGCGCTGGACTTCAATCCTGAACGGGCGCGCCAACTTTGGGCGCAGGCCGACGCGATCTCACCCTGGAGCGGGCGGTATGCCATCGCTTACAACGCCGACAGCGGCCACCAGGAGTGGGTCGACGCGGTGGCCAACAGCATCAAGAACGTGCTGGGCATCGACGCCGTCGGCGCTCCGCACCCGACGTTTGCCGGGTTCCGCACCCAGATCACCAACCGCACCATCGACACCGCCTTCCGCGCCGGATGGATCGGCGACTATCCGTCGATGATCGAATTCCTCGCCCCGCTGTACGCCACCGGTGCGGGGTCCAACGATGTCGGATATTCCAGCCGGGAGTTCGACGCCGGGCTCGCGGCCGCCGAGGCCGCGCCCAACCTGCAGCAGGCCGACGTCCTGGTCAACGTGGCGCAACGAATTCTGTTGCACGACATGCCCGCTGTACCGTTGTGGTACTACATTGCCGTGGTCGGGTGGTCGCCGCAGGTCGGCAACGTCAAGGTCACCTGGAACGGGCTGCCCGACTACGAGAACATCGTCAAGGCCTAAAACATGGGTTGGTATATCGCACGAAGGCTCGCGGTGATGGTGCCCGTCTTCCTGGGCGCCACGTTGCTGATCTACGGCATGGTCTTCCTGTTGCCCGGTGACCCCCTGGCCGCGATCGCCGGGGACCGGCCGCTGACACCCGCGGTCGCGGCGCAGCTGCGGGCGCGCTACCACCTCGACGATCCGTTCCTGCTGCAATACCTGCGCTACCTCGGCGGCGTGCTGCACGGCGACCTGGGCCGGGCCTATTCCGGCTTGTCGGTCAGTGCTGTTCTGGCGCACGCGTTTCCGGTCACCATCCGGCTGGCGTCGATCGCGCTCGTCGTGGAGGCGGCGTTGGGCATCGGGTTCGGCGTGATATCGGGCCTGCGACAGGGTGGCCTTTTCGATTCGACCGTGCTGATCGCCGGACTGGTCATCATCGCGATCCCGATCTTCGTGCTGGGCTTTCTGGCACAGTTCGTGTTCGGGGTCCGGCTGGGCATCGCGCCGGTCACTGTCGGTGAACGGGCGAGCTTCGCGCGCCTGCTGCTACCCGGAATCGTGCTGGGCTCGGTCTCATTCGCCTATATCGTGCGGTTGACCCGCTCGGCGGTGGCCGCCAATGCGCATGCCGACTATGTCCGCACCGCCACCGCCAAGGGGCTGTCGCGGCCGCGGGTCGTGACCGTGCACATTCTGCGTAACTCGCTGATCCCGGTGGTGACGTTCCTGGGTGCCGATGTGGGTGCGCTGATGGGTGGCGCCATCGTCACCGAAGGCATCTTCAACATTCACGGCGTCGGCGGTGTGCTGTATCAGGCCGTCACCCGGCAGGAGGCGCCGACGGTGGTGTCGATCGTGACGGTGCTGGTGCTGATCTATCTGATCACCAACCTGCTGGTCGACCTGCTCTATGCGGCGCTGGACCCGAGGATCCGCTATGGCTGAGCACTCCGGCTTTTGGGGCGAGACCTGGCGCAAACTGCACCGGCGCCCGAAGTTCATCGTCGCGGGCCTGATGATTCTGATCATCGTGCTGGTGGCGCTGTTTCCGGCCTTGTTCACCGGCGCCGACCCCGCCTACGCCGATCCCAGCCAGAGTCTGCTCGGTCCCTCGGCGGCACACTGGTTCGGTACGGATCTGCAGGGTCACGACATCTACGCGCGCACGGTCTACGGGGCGCGGGCCTCGGTGACGGTCGGGTTGGGTGCCACGCTGCTGGTGTTCGTCGTCGGCGGGGCGCTCGGCGCGCTGGCCGGCTTCTACGGCGGCTGGATCGACGCGGTGGTCTCACGCGTCACCGACGTGTTCTTCGGACTGCCGCTGTTGCTGGCCGCGATCGTCCTGATGCAGGTCCTGCACCACCGCACGGTGTGGACGGTGATCATCATCCTGGCCTTGTTCGGCTGGCCGCAGGTGGCCAGGATCGCTCGCGGCTCGGTGCTCGAGGTACGGGCCAGCGACTATGTGCTCGCGGCTAAAGCATTGGGGTTGAGCAGGTTTCAAACCCTGCTGCGGCACGCGTTGCCCAACGCCGCCGGCCCGGTGATCGCGATGTCCACGATCGCGCTGGGCGCGTTCATCGTCACCGAGGCCACGCTGTCGTATCTCGGCGTCGGACTGCCGAGCTCGGTGGTGTCGTGGGGTGGCGACATCAACCTGGCGCAGACGCGGCTGCGGGCCGGCTCGCCGATTCTGTTCTATCCGGCCGGCGCACTGGCATTGACGGTGCTGGCGTTCATGATGATGGGCGACGCCCTGCGCGATGCCCTGGATCCGGCCTCGCGGGCGCAGCGCGCATGACCGACCCGTTGTTGAACGTCGAGGGCCTGGAAGTCAGGTTCGGCGACCACGACCCCGCGGTCAGCGGCGTCGACCTGAGCGTCATGCGCGGGCAGACCGTCGCCGTGGTCGGCGAATCGGGATCAGGCAAATCGACCACCGCCGCCGCGGTGCTGGGTCTGCTGCCACCCGGCGGGCGAATCACGGCCGGCCGCATCGTTTTTGACGGACAGGACATTACCTCGGCTGATCGCAAGCTGCTCCGTTCGATCCGGGGCCGACGCATCGGCTACGTGCCCCAGGACCCGATGACCAACCTCAACCCCGTCTGGAAGGTCGGCTTCCAGATTCGAGAAGCGTTGCGGGCCAACACCGATGGCAGACAGTCCCGCCGGCGGGCCGTCGAATTGCTTGCCCAGGCCGGCATGCCTGATCCGGAGAAGCAGGCGGGCAAGTATCCGCACCAGTTGTCGGGCGGCATGTGTCAGCGCGCGCTGATCGCCATCGGGCTCGCGGGTCACCCGCAGCTGCTGATCGCCGACGAACCGACGTCCGCGCTCGATGTCACGGTGCAACGGCAGGTGCTCGACCATCTGCAGCGTCTCACCGACGAACTCGATACCGCGCTGTTGCTGATCACGCACGATCTGGCGCTGGCCGCCGAACGGGCCGAGCGGGTCGTCGTCGTGCACCGCGGAATGGTGGTGGAAGCTGGTGCCGCACAGTCGATCCTGGTCGATCCGCAGCACGAGTACACGCGCCGGCTGGTGGCCGCGGCTCCGTCGCTGAAGGTGCGGAGTTCGGCGCCGCCGCGCCCGGCGGCCGACACCGGGGCGGGCGACCTCCTGGTCGCCTCCGAGCTGACCAAGGTCTTCCGTGAGTCGCACGGCGTACCGTGGCGCCGGGCTCAGTTCTGTGCCGTCGACGCGGTGTCGTTCGGGCTCAAGCGGGCCAGCACCCTGGCCATCGTCGGCGAATCGGGCTCGGGCAAATCGACGGTCGCCCGAATGGCGTTGGGCTTGCTCCAACCGACTTCGGGGACAGTTGTTTTCGACGGTACCGAGATTTCTGATGCGCGCAACGGCGACGCGATGATGGCCTTTCGCCGGCGCGTCCAGCCGGTGTTCCAGAACCCCTACAGCAGCCTGGACCCGATGTACACGGTATTCCGCGCGATCGAGGAGCCGTTGCGGGTCCACCGCGTCGGTGACCGCCGGCAGCGCGAGAAGGCGGTGCGCGAACTCGTCGATCAGGTGGCCTTGCCGTCATCGGTGCTCGGCAGGTTGCCGCGCGAGCTCTCCGGTGGCCAACGTCAACGGGTCGCGATCGCGCGGGCATTGGCGCTGCGGCCCGAGGTGCTGGTCTGCGACGAGGCGGTCTCGGCGCTCGACGTGCTGGTGCAGGCGCAGATATTGGACCTGCTGGCTTCGTTGCAGGCCGAACTGGGCCTGGCCTATCTGTTCATCAGCCATGACCTGGCGGTGGTCCGGCAGATCGCCGACGACGTTCTGGTGATGCGCGCCGGGCGGGTCGTTGAGCGCGCGGCGACCGAAGAGCTGTTCACCAGGCCACGCCACGAATACACCCGCCAATTGCTGGAGGCCATTCCCGGGGCGTCCATGCCGCACCGCTAGGTTGGCAACCTGTGACGGCAGACCCGCTGGCTCCGCTGATGGAGCTCCCCGGCGTCGCCGAGGCCAGTGACCGGGCCCGCGACGCGTTGGGCCGCGCGCACCGCCATCGCGCAAATCTGCGCGGTTGGCCGGTAACCGCGGCCGAGGCCGCGCTTCGGGCGGCCCGCGCTTCCTCGGTGCTTGATGGTGGGCCGGTGCGATTCGAGGACTTAGCGGACAGCTCAGGGGTGAGCGATCCGGTCTTCGGCGGAGCGCTGCGGGTGGCTCAGGCGCTGGAGGGTGGTGGCGGCGCATTGATCGGCGTGTGGCAGCGATCGCCGTTGCAGGCGCTGGCCCGGTTGCACATGCTGGCGGCGGCCGACCAGGTCGACGACGAACAGTTGGGCCGGCCACGGGCCGACCCCGAGATCGGGCCTCGTCTGGAGTTGCTCGGCGAATTGGTGACCGGTCGCACGCAGGTACCGGCACCGGTCCTCGCCGCGGTCGCGCACGGAGAATTGCTCACGCTCAAGCCCTTTGGCAGCGCGGACGGCGTCGTCGCGCGGGCGGTGTCTCGGTTGGTGACGATCGCCAGCGGGTTGGATCCGCACGGTCTGGGCGTGCCGGAGGTGAGCTGGATGCGCAAACCCGGTGACTATCGCAGCGCCGCAAGCGGATTCGCCGAAGGTACCCCGGCCGGCGTCGGAGCTTGGTTGGTGCTGTGTTGCCGGGCGATGCAGGCCGGCGCCCAGGAGGCGGTGTCGATTGCCGAATCGTTGCCGGGCAAGAGCTGAGCCGCGTCCAGCGAGAAGGGTCCGGACATGCAGAGCGGGCGGCGTTCCGAATATTTCGGTCCGCCGCCCGCTAGCACGGAACTCGGTTACCAAGCGTGCATGTATGGGCTGCGTGGGTGGCCTCGGCGATCTTGCGACGCTTCGAGCTACCACCCCACCCAAAGGGCTGTTGACACTCTCTGCATTTTCGCAATTACGCAGGCCCGCAACACTTCTGCCATCTTCGCGGCTATGACTCCGCGTGGGTGCCGAGCACCGTGCTGGGCGCCCGGTTCGGGAGAACGAACCTTCTCTTCCGGATCGACCTTGGCCTTACCGGGCTTCCGTGGTTCCTTTGTACTACTGGAGCCTTAGCACAGCAAGGCCCAATTCTGCGAACGTTGCGAATTCATCGGGAGCCGCGCGCGCTCCGAATTTGCTGCGACTCGCTGCTAGAACGCGAGGCGCCGCA
This sequence comes from Mycobacterium sp. pR1184, assembly GCF_041287235.1. NCBI lineage: Bacteria > Bacillati > Actinomycetota > Actinomycetes > Mycobacteriales > Mycobacteriaceae > Mycobacterium > Mycobacterium sp. pR1184. Next base: position 75,079 of record NZ_JBGGKR010000002.1, read on the forward strand.
GCAGCGAGTAGGTGACCGCGCCGGCGGCCAGCGCGGTGAGACTCACCGCGGCCGTGGTGGCGATCGCAGCACCTGAGGGCGCCGGAATCCGGTCGCGCAGCGAGACCGGTCGCGAGAAACTCAGTACGGGCCAACCACGTTCGGTCGCTTCTTTGCGCAATCCGCGGTCGGGGTTGACCACGCTGGGATGTCCCACTGATTCGAGCATCGGCAAGTCGGTGATCGAGTCCGAGTAGGCGTAGCAGTGTTCCAGCGGGTAGCCCTCGCGGGCCGCCAGCTCGCGGATGGCTTGGACCTTGCCCTCGCCGTAGCAGTAGAACGCGACGTCGCCGGTGTACTTGCCGTCCTCGACGACCATCCGGGTCGCCATCGCATGCGTGGCACCCAGTGCGCGGGCGATCGGCGCGACGATTTCCTCGCCCGAGGCAGACACCACGACGACGTCGCGACCGCACAATTTGTGCGCCGCGATCAGGTCCGCGGCCTCGGCGAACACCAGCGGAGTCACGATGTCGTGCAGCGTCTCGTTGACGATCGACTTGACCTGAGCGACGTCCCAGCCGGTGCACATGTTGGTCATGTGAGTGCGCATTCGGTCCATCTGGTCATGATCAGCACCGGAGAGCAGGAAGATGAATTGGGCGTAGCTGGACTTCAGCACGGCGCGCCGATTGAGCAGTCCCTGGTTGAAGAACGGTTTGCTGAACGCCAGGGTGCTGGACTTGGCGATGATCGTCTTGTCCAGGTCGAAAAAGGCCGCGGTGCGGGCGTGCGTAGTGCCGGTTGCGGCGGTCTGCGGCGAGGTTTGCTGATGCGCGTCCGAGTCGGCGACGGTCACCGACACAGCATAGGTCCGTCAGCCGGCGCATCCGGGGGCTGCCGGCAAAATGGGGCCTGATCTGGGAGTAACAGACGAGGCCAGCGGTGTTTTTGCGGCTCGAATTGTGTCTGTGCAAAAAACAACCACTTGCGGCACCGCCCACTGTCGTGTGTATAGTAAGCATTACTCGGCCTGAGCCGAGGGTGTATCAGCCCGACCCCCCGGGGCTGATGCACGACGACCTCCGCCTCCTCCCCCCCTGGCGGGGGTCGTCCCTTTTCTGGGGTAATTTTCCCGAAAAACACGCGTTCTAATGCCGCCTCCGGTGCGTTGCGGGCACAGCGTTATCCCTCGGGCAGGCAAGCGTCGTGCCCCGAACTTTGTGCACACCCCCGTATCTCTCCACAAATCCCGATCTGGCACTGGTGTGCCATCCTGAGCTGCCCGCATGGTGGTGGGGTGACTATCGCGACCGGTGCCGAGGCGAGAGGTGCCTCGGGTGTACTCGCGGTGCTGACCGACCCGATTTTGCGCGACGAGCTGGACCGGGTGGCCGCCGCGGTCGGCGTTCGAGTGGTGCATGCCGGCGGTGCGGCGGTGGGACGCAAGACGTGGTCGGCGGCCGCGGCGGTGGTGCTCGACGCGGCGGGAGCCGACCGCTGCCGGCGCGCTGGTCTACCGCGTCGCGCTCACGTCAGCGTGTTGTGCGCCGCCGAACCCGCGACGGTCACCTGGTCGGCCGCGATCGCGGTCGGCGCCCAGCACGTGCTGAGCATGCCAGCGCAGGAGCACGAATTGATCCGCGAGCTCGCGGAGTCCGCTGAAGCCGTCCGGGACGACGAGCTGCGCGGCCACGTCGTCGCGGTGATCGGCGGGTGCGGCGGGGCGGGCGCGTCGTTGTTCGCGGCCGCACTGGCGCGGGTCGCCAATGATGCACTGCTGGTTGATCTTGATCCGTGGGGCGGCGGCCTCGATTTGTTGCTGGGCGGTGAGAGCACCCCCGGCCTGCGGTGGCCTGACTTGGCATTGCACGGCGGACGGCTGCACTGGCCGGCCGTGCGCGACGCCCTGCCGCGCCTGCACGGCATCAGCTTGCTGTCCGGCACGCGGCGTGACCACGAGCTGGACGCGGGGCCGGTAGACGCGGTCATCGATGCGGGCCGTCGCGGCGGCGTCACGGTGGTGTGTGATCTGCCCCGACGACTGACCGACGCCACCCGGGCCGCAGTCGATGCCGCCGACCTCGTCGTCGTCATCAGCCCGTGCGATGTGCGGTCCTGCGCGGCGACGGCCGCGATGACCCCGGCGCTGGCCACGATCAATCCCAATCTCGGGCTGGTGGTCCGCGGCCCGTCGCCGGGTGGATTGCGGGCGGCGGAGGTCGCCGATATCTGCGGCCTGCCGCTGCTGGCGTCGACGAAGGCTCAGCCGCACCTGGCCGAGCAACTCGAACACCGCGGTTTGCGGTTGGGGCGGCGATCGGCCCTGACCGTGGCGGCTCGCCGGGTACTCGCGGTACTGCCACGGACGGGATCTCGCCCGAAAGCCAGTGCGGCATGAGCGAATCGCTCATTGAGCGGGTACGCGAGCGGTTGGCGACCGAATCGGCTCCGTTGCGGCCCAACGTGGTGGCCGCCGCGATCCGGGCCGAATCCGGCGGGATGCTCGGCGATACCGAGGTGCTGGCCAGCCTCCGGGCGCTGCAGACCGAACTGACCGGCGCCGGGATCCTCGACGCACTGCTGTGTGCGGACGGGACCACCGACGTCCTGGTCACCGCCCCGGACGCGGTGTGGGTCGACGATGGAAACGGTCTGCGTCGCAGCCACATCCGGTTTGCCGACGAGGCTGCGGTGCGGCGGCTCGCGCAGCGGTTGGCGATGGCGGCCGGGCGTCGTCTCGATGACGCACAGCCATGGGTCGACGGCCAGCTGACCGGTGTCGGTGCCGGTGGATTTGCGGTCCGGTTGCATGCGGTGTTGCCGCCCGTGGCTGCCGGCGGCACGTGCTTGTCGCTGCGGGTCTTGCGGCCGGCCACCCAGGATCTGGCGGCGCTGACCGCCTCAGGCGCGATCGAACCGGCGGCTGCGGCGCTGGTGGCCGACATCATCGCGGCCCGGTTGGCCTTCCTGGTCAGCGGCGGCACCGGCGCCGGTAAGACGACGTTGTTGGCGGCCATGCTGGGTGCGGTATCGCCGGCCGAGCGGATCGTGTGCGTCGAGGACGCGGCCGAATTAGCTCCCCGGCATCCGCATCTGGTCAAGCTGGTCGCCCGGTGCGCCAATGTCGAAGGCGTAGGCGAGGTTTCGGTGCGCCAACTCGTTCGGCAGGCGCTGCGGATGCGGCCTGACCGCATCGTGGTCGGAGAAGTCAGGGGTGCCGAAGTGGTCGACCTGCTCGCCGCGCTGAACACCGGCCACGACGGCGGGGCCGGGACGGTGCATGCCAACAATCCGGGCGAGGTTCCGGCCCGGCTGGAGGCGCTGGGCGCACTCGGCGGTTTGGACCGTGCCGCGTTGCACAGTCAGCTCGCGGCGGCGGTCCAGGTACTGCTGCACGTCGCCCGGGATCGCAGCGGGCGGCGCCGCCTCGCTGAGATTGCGGTGCTGCGCCACGTCGGGGGACGGGTTCGGGCGGTGACGGCGTGGCATGCCCAGCGGGGGATGACCGACGATGCCGGCGAACTGCATTTCTTGCTGCACAGCCGGTTGTCGGCATGAACGGCATCCCGGCCGGTGCATTACTGGTGGCGTTGGCGCTCTTGGCTCTTCCGCCGTCACCGCGACGGCGGCTCAGGCCGACGCCAGCGCGCTGGCGGGTCGTCGACGGACGCGGGGTGGGCTGTCTGGCGGCTTGCGCCGCCGTTGCGGGCGTGATGCTGCTGCCGCTGACGACTGTCCTGGCCGGCGCGGCGGTGACCGCCACGGCGAGCCTGCGCTATCGCCGGCGTCGGCAGCGCCTACGCGCCGCCGAGGAGGGCCGGACATTGGAGGCCGCGCTGGATGTGCTGGTCGGCGAGCTGCGGGTGGGCGTGCATCCGGTGCAGGCTTTTGGTGTTGCTGCCGACGAAACCGCTGGCGCGGTGTCGGTCTCGCTGCGGGGCGTCGCGGCGCGGGCGCGACTGGGCGCCGACGTCGTGGCCGGCTTGCGCGCCGCGGCATGCTCCTCGGCTCAGTCCACGCAGTGGCATCGACTGGCCGCGTGCTGGCAGCTGGCCGCCGAGCACGGCCTCGCGATCGCCACCCTGATGCGTACCGCCCAGCGCGATATCGTTGAGCGGCAGCGATTCTCGTCGCGGGTTGACTCCGCCATGGCCGGGGCGCGGGCCACCGCAGCGATACTGGCGGGACTGCCGGTGCTGGGAGTGTTGCTAGGTCAACTGATCGGGGCGCGTCCGTTGACGTTCCTGCTGAGTGGGCACGTGGGCGGTTGGCTACTGGTTGTCGGGTCGGCGCTGACGTGCGCCGGGCTGCTGTGGTCGGACCGAATCATCGCGCATGCGGGAGCCGAGCCGTGAGCGTCGCGGCGGTATTGCTGGCCGTGGCACTGTTGATCGGGCCCGGCCCGTCGGTGGTACGGGCGCGGGCGGGCACAAGGCCTCGCGCACCACGGTTTCGGATCACCCGGACCGACGAGACGGCCCGCGGAACGGACCCGCTGGCCGTCGCATCCAGCTTCGACGTGCTGGCCGTGTGTCTGGAGGCCGGGATGGCCGTGTCGACCGCGGCCGCCGCGACCGCAGCGTCCGCCCCGCCGAGGCTGGCCCGGATATTGCGGCGGGCCGCCGATCTGTTGGCCTTGGGCTCCGATCCCGCTGTGGCATGGTCAATCTCGCCCCAGCAGCCGGTCGACGTGCAGACCGATGCGCTACTGCGGCTGGCCCGACGTTCGGCGTCCTCGGGCGCGGCACTGGCCGGCGGGGTCGCCGAGCTGGCCGAGCAGTCTCGGCACGACGCCGCGCATACCGCCGCTGCGGCCGCCGAGCGCGCGGGCGTGCTGATCGCGGGCCCGCTCGGGCTGTGCTTCCTGCCGGCGTTTGTCTGCCTGGGCATTGTCCCGGTGGTCGCGGGTCTGGCCGGAGATGTGCTGCAGTCGGGCTTGCTGTGAAGGGATTACAACAGAGGGGATACATTGGTGATCAACATGTTTCGCGTGATGGTGGCGCGGATGGCGGTCCTTGCCGCCGACGAGTCGGGAATGTCCACGGTCGAATACGCGATCGGCACTATTGCGGCGGCCGCCTTCGGCGCGATTCTCTACACCGTCGTCACCGGCGATTCGATCGTGTCGGCGTTGACCAACATCATCGGTCGTGCGCTCAACACCAAGGTCTGATCGGCTGCGCCGGCGCGAGCACCGTGGAAGCGGCTTTGGCGATCGCCGCACTGGTGGTGGTGCTGGCGCTGTGCCTGGCCGGCGTTGCGGCCGTGTCGATGCAGGTTCGCTGTGTCGATGCCGCCCGCGAGGCGGCCCGTCTGGCCGCGCGCGGTGACGAAAGTTCCGCTGTCGACGCCGCGCGTGGCATCGCGCCGCACGGATCGCGAATCCAGGTGCGCCGCGATGGCGATTTCATTGTGGCCACGGTTATCGCGCATTCAAAGTTGCTGCCCAACTTGGATATCAGCGCTAAGGCGGTCTCCGCAGCGGAGCCGTCGCGATGAGCGCGGCGCGGCGACCGTCCTCGCGGCGGCAATGGTCGCGGTGTTGTTGTGCATCACGGGCGTCGGCGCATACCTCGGCTCGGTGGTGGTGGCACGCCATCGTGCGCAGGCGGCTGCCGATCTGGCCGCGCTGGCCGCCGCTGGACGGCTTCCTTCCGGAGCCGAGGCGGCCTGCGCCCGGGCGGGCGCGATAGCCCGCACGATGCGAGTCGACGACATCGGCTGCCGGGTGGACGATCTCGACGTCGTCGTCACCGTGCGGGTGGCGGTGGTTTTCGGCGGTGTGGCTCAGGCCGCCGCTCGGGCGGGGCCGGTCGACGCGGCGTAGCTCAGCTGCTGTCGTCCGGGGCTTTAAATAGCCCGGCCTTAGCGAGCTCTTCGTCGCTGGGCAAGCGCAATGAGAGCAGCCCCACGAAGGTCTCCGGTTCCAGTTCCACTCGGTTGGCGGTCACGTGCACGGGCACCCAGTCGCCGTCGAAGCCGCGCATCCGCAGCACCCGGTTGGTCGATCCCTTGTCGAATTCTTGTGTCATGGCTGACATTTGGTGCACGTCGTCGGGATGGACCTTCGGCCTGTCCTTGTCGGACCCGCGCCAGTCGTAGAAGGTGCACGGCTCGTCGAGCCATTTCAGCAGGGTCCAGGTGTTGAGGTCGACGAGTGCGCGGTGAACGCCGGCCTGCCGCAGCCCGTCGAGGATCCGCAGCGCCAGATCGTCGGTGGAAACGTTCGGGCCTTTGAGTTCGGCGCGCCAGTTCATCGCACGTGCGACGAGGTGGTCCTTGCCGTTGGGCCCGGGCTCGAGCGCGCTGCGGCCGACGAAGCCGATCCGGATAGGATTGCCCTGCCAGTCGGTGAGATCCCATGTGCTGCAGATGGTTTGGCCGGGCTCTGCCTTGACCGCCATGGCAAGCACTTTGGTTTCGTTCGGGTTGAGCTCGCGCGAAGGAAGGTCTTCGGCAAAGGCTCTGCCGAAGGTGACTTCGACGTCGGGGTTCTTGCCGCTGATGGCCAGCGATTCCCGGGTGTCCGTGGCCACCCCAAGGGTCAGATCCCACTTCAGCGGGCCCGCGGTGGGCCGCTCGGGCGGGTCGATGTCGGCGGGGCCGGTCCACACATGCACACCGTGAATGCAGCCGTCGGACATCACCACCGGTTCGGTGCGGATCACGCGGTCATGCTTGGGAGTGATGCTGGTCAGGCTCTGGCCGGTGCGCATCGACTCGGCGATCGCGGTCCGCACGGCGGCGAGATGGGGACTGCGGCGGAGGAAGGTCGTGATCGGGACAAGGTTCTTGAGCTGCCGCCCCTGTGCAACCACGGCAGGCTCTTCCCCCAGTGTCTCCACGAGCAACCAGTCGTGGGCCATGAGCTCGATTTTAGGGCGCGTAGCCGCGTCTGAGGATCCCCGGGCGCGACGTCATCGCCTCAGCAAATCCGTCGTGACACCAGTTCAGCGATATTTCGAATCGACTTCGCCTTCGCTAAGTTACTGGTAAGTTTGCAAACGCCATCACAGCCTTGGTAGGTTTTCTGCTCCGGCCGTTGGTCGCGCTTTGAGACAGCACGTCGGTGTTTCCTTAGCAAAGAGGAAACACATTCGGCGGTTGTCGTATGCAGTTTCCGTGGAGGTCGACCGTCGAGGGGTCGGTCGCCGTTCCTGGATTGCTCAGCGCGATCGCTACGGCAATTCCGCGAGAACCAGTCTCAACACTTGTACAGCCCCCGCCTTATCCAGCGGGTCGTTCCCATTGCCGCACTTGGGGGACTGGACGCAGGACGGACAGCCCATCGGGCATTCACAGGCTTCGATGGCCGCAGCAGTGGCACTCAACCAGGTCCGCGCCTGCCGAAAACCACGTTCGGCGAAGCCCGCCCCGCCCGGATACCCGTCATAGACGAACACGCTGGGCTCACCCAGCGGACCAAGGGCAGTGGACATTCCGCCGATATCGCCGCGATCGCAGCTGGCGACCAGTGGCAGCAACCCAATTGCGGCGTGTTCGGCGGCGTGCAACGAGCCGGGAATCCGCGCTGCGTCAATTCCCTTGCCGGCCAATGCTTCCGGCGTGATGGTGTACATGACCGCGGTGGTGTCCAGGACGTGTTCAGGCATGTCCAGCTCGATGAAATCGATCACCTCCCCGGACAGGCGCCGACGTAGATACCCCACGACCTGGTGGGTGACCCGGACCGGCAGCACGCCCAGGGTCACCGGGCCGAACGTCGACTGCTCGCCGCTGCCGGTGACCTTGATGTCGGTGATCTCGCGGGCGAACGTCGCATAACCGGGATCCTCGGCGTGCACGAACGCGATTGCCTCCTCGAGATCCAGCGAATCGACGACGTACGTTTCGCCCTGGTGCAGGTACACCGCGCCCGGGTGCACCGACGCGGGAGCCTGACCCAGTCCGGTGCTGCCCAGCAGTCGCCCGGTGTCGGCCTCCACGATGACGATCTGGCCGCCCGCCGAGCCCCGGATATCCACCGCGCCATGCGGTTCTAGGCCGGGCGCGGGAAAGTACTTGCCACCGCGCCGGCGCAACAACCCGTCGTCGACCAGTCCCTCGGCCACCTGCACGGCACCGAATTCTCGAACCTCGGCGTCTTCAAGGGGCAATTCGGTTGCAGCACAGAGTAGTTGGGGCCCGAGGAGATAGGGGTTGGCCGGGTCGATCACCACCCGTTCGACCGGTTTGTCCAGCAGCGCTGCGGGATTGTGCACCAGATAGGTGTCCAGCGGATCGTCGCGGGCGATCAACACCACCAGGGCGCCCTGCCCGCGGCGCCCCGACCGGCCGGCCTGCTGCCAGAACGAGGCAACCGTCCCGGGAAAACCGGCCAGCACCACCGCATCCAACCCGGCGATGTCTACCCCCAATTCCAGCGCGTTGGTGGTGGCTAGACCGCGCAATCGGCCCTCCGCCAGGGCGCGCTCCAGCGCATTGCGGTCCTCGGCGAGGTAGCCGGCCCGGTACGACGCCACCTGCTGAGACAGGTCCGCGGCAATATCGTCCAGCCGCGCCCGGGCGCCCAGGGCGGTCAGTTCGGCGGCCCGCCGGGAACGCACGAACGTCAGGGTCTGCGCGCCCTCGGCGATCAGGTCGGCCATCACCCGTGCCGCCTCGACACCGGCCGACCGTCGCACCGGGGCGCCATGCTCGCCGGTGACGTCGGTGCGCAGCGCGGGTTCCCACAACGCGACGGTGCGCTCGCCCTGCGGAGAGCCGTCTTCGGTGACCTCCTCGACCGGCAGACCGATGAGTTCGGCCGCCGTCGCGCCGGGCGAATCGGTGGTCGCGCTGGCGAAGATGAAGGTCGGCTGAAAGCCGGGCCGAGCCGAGTAGCGCGCACAGAGCCGCAGCAGCCGGCGCAACACCATTGCCACGTTCGAGCCGAAGACACCGCGGTAGTAATGACATTCGTCGACGATCACGAAGCGCAGCCCGCGCAGCAACACGGCCCAGCGCGGATGGTTTCGCAAGATGGACAAATGGATCATGTCCGGGTTGGAGAACAGCCAGCGGGAACGCTCGCGCGCGAACCGGCGAACCTCGGCGGGGCTGTCGCCGTCGTATGCGACGGGTGCGACGGCGAGATCCGGGGAGGCCAATCGCGGCACCGCGGCGGTCAGTGCGTGCGCAGCGCGCAACTGGTCGTGTCCGAGCGCTTTCGTCGGCGACAAATACAGCACCCGGGCCAGCGGATCGGTCGCCAGCGCGTTGAGTACCGGCAGTTGATAGGCAAGCGACTTGCCCGAGGCGGTACCGGTGCTGACCACGACATGGCGACCGACGTGGGCCAATTCGGCGGCCTGCGCCTGGTGTGACCACGGCGCTGTGATGCCGCGGTCGGTGAAGGCCGCGATGACGTCGGATTCGGCCCATTGCGGCCAAAGATGGGGCCGGCCGCTACGGGCGGGCAGCTCCGCGACGTGGCGCAGCGGGTGCTCGTCCGGCGCGGTTCCGGCGAGCGCGACGGCCAGCAGGTCGCTGCCGAAACTCGCCACGTCACGCCCTCCAAGAATCAGTCGGGGACACAAGTCTGTCGCCGAGACCATGAACATGGTTGACTGTTTGCGGTCGTAGCTTCTGTGTTCGTGTCAAAACTTCGCAGGATCGACGTTGCGACCCGCGGTTCCTGCGAGGTTAGCGGTCGGGTGAAGTTCCGACGACTCCGCGAGGTATGGCGGTGACAACGGGCCCGGGGCACCGAAAAGCGGTGCTCCGAACCTTGAAGAAAAGGAAAGATCGAGAAATGCCACAGGGAACTGTGAAGTGGTTCAACGCGGAGAAGGGGTTCGGTTTCATCGCCCCCGAGGATGGTTCCGCGGATGTTTTTGTCCACTACACGGAGATCCAGGGTTCGGGCTTCCGCACCCTCGAAGAAAATCAGAAGGTCGAGTTTGAGATCGGCCACAGCCCTAAGGGCCCCCAGGCCACCGGAGTCCGCTCCGTCTAAATCGAGCAGATTCTGACGAAAACCCCCCGTGCAACCCGCTTTGCGGGTGTCGCCGGGGGGTTTTCACTATCTATTCACTCCCGCGCAACCTTGGGCTGGAAGCGGGCGACACGCCGCGTGTCTCGCCGCGCCGAAGGCCTCAAAGCGGGGACGGACGGCCTGGCTTACTGTCGGTGTGGTGAGCCAGCTTTCCTTCTTCACGGCGGAGGCGGTGCCGCCCGCCGTCGCCGATCTGTGCGGGGTGCTGGCGGCCTCTGGCCAAATCGTGACGGTGGGCACCCCCGACGGCTCCGAGGGCCGTGGTGCCCGGCTGTCGGTCGTCGTGGATCAGCTCTGGCGCGCGACGGCGCTGGCCGAGATGATCTCCGAGGCCGGCCTGGTCCCCGAGATCGGTCGCACGGACGAAGACACGCCTTTGGTGCGGACGGCGATCGATCCGTCGCTGAGCGCGATCGCGGCGGAATGGACCCGCGGCGCGGTCAAGACGGTGCCGCCGCGGTGGCTGCCCGGTCCGCGCGAATTGCGGGCGTGGACCATCGCCGCGGGCACGCCCGAGGGCGAGCACTACCAGCTCGGTCTGGATCCGCACGCCCCCGACACCCATTCGCCGCTCGCATCCGCGCTGATGCGGGTCGGGATCGCGCCCACCCTGATCGGTACCCGCGGCGGGCGCCCGGCACTGCGGATCAGCGGCCGACGCAGGCTATCGCGCCTGGTAGAGAACGTAGGGGAACATCCTGACGGCGCCGAGGCGTTGGCTCTGTGGCCGCGGGTCTAGCCGTGCGGCCCGGGATATCCGGCGGTCGCTGAGACCTGTGTTTTCGGGGAGTCGGTTTGCGTCCGCCTGCCTCAGGGTGCGAAATTGTCAGGTGCCCGAAGGGAAGGAACGTCGGCGTATCTGAATTTCAGCGGAATTTCAGACGTCTGCCTGTCATTCTTCCTGCAGGGCGGCCTCGAACCGAGGCCGGGAGAAGAGATGGAGCGTAAGCGCAGGTGGCTGACCCCACAACAAGCCGCGACAGCAGCGGCAATGGCAGCCGGAGGCGACTTGTCATCGTCGAGTCGCCGACTAAAGCGCGCAAACTCGCGGGCTACCTGGGCTCCACCTACATCGTCGAGTCGTCGCGAGGACACATCCGCGACCTGCCACGAGCCGCCGCCGACGTGCCCGCCAAATTCAAATCGGAACCCTGGGCCCGGCTCGGGGTCAACGTCGACGCCGACTTCGAACCGCTCCACATCATCAGCCCGGAAAAGAAGAGCACGGTCACCGAGCTCAAGGGCCTGTTGAAGGACGTCGACGAGCTCTACCTGGCCACGGATGGTGACCGCGAGGGTGAGGCCATCGCCTGGCACTTGATGGAAACCCTGAAGCCGCGCATCCCGGTCAAGCGGATGGTGTTCCACGAGATCACCGAGCCGGCCATCCTCGAAGCCGCGCAGAATCCCCGCGACCTCGACATCGACCTGGTCGACGCGCAGGAAACCCGTCGCATCCTGGACCGGTTGTACGGCTACGAAGTCAGTCCGGTGCTGTGGAAGAAGGTCGCGCCCAGGCTGTCGGCGGGCCGCGTGCAGTCCGTGGCCACCCGCATCATCGTGCAGCGCGAACGCGACCGCATGGCGTTTCGCAGCGCGGCGTACTGGGACATCGTCGCCCAGCTGGACGCCAGCGTGTCCGACGCCAACGCGCAACCACCCACCTTCACCGCCCGCCTGACCTCTGTGAACGGCCTGCGGGTCGCCACCGGACGTGACTTCGACTCCCTGGGTGTGCTGCGTAAGGCCGACGAAGTCACAGTGCTCGACGAGGCGCGGGCCACGGAGCTGGCCACCGGTTTGCGGGGAGCGCAGCTGTCGGTCGCCTCGGTCGAGGAGAAGCCGTACACCCGCCGCCCCTACGCGCCGTTCATGACGTCGACGCTCCAGCAGGAGGCCGGCCGCAAGCTGCGGTTCTCGTCCGAGCGGACGATGAGCATCGCCCAGCGGCTCTACGAAAACGGCTACATCACCTATATGCGTACCGACTCGACGACGCTGTCGCAGTCGGCGATCAACGCGGCGCGCACCCAGGCCAGCCAGCTCTACGGCGACGAGTATGTGTCCCCGTCGCCGCGGCAGTACACCCGCAAGGTCAAGAACGCCCAGGAGGCCCACGAGGCGATCCGCCCGGCGGGCGAGACGTTCGCCACCCCGGATGCGGTGCGCCGTGAGCTCGACGGCGACGAGTTCCGTCTCTACGAGCTGATCTGGCAGCGCACGGTGGCCTCGCAGATGGCCGACGCACGCGGGACCACGCTGAGTTTGCGGATCGCCGGGACCTCGCGAAACCAGGGGGCGGGCCCGGACGGCGACCAGCCCGTCGTGTTCTCGGCCAGCGGTCGCACCATCACGTTCGCCGGCTTCCTGAAGGCCTACGTGGAAACCGTCGACGAATTGGCCGGCGGCGAGGCCGACGATGCCGAGCGCCGGTTGCCCCAGCTCACCGAGGGCCAGCGGCTGGCGGCGCTCGAGCTCACCCCCGACGGGCACGCCACCAGCCCGCCGGCACGCTACACGGAGGCCTCGCTGGTCAAGGCGCTCGAGGAGCTGGGCATCGGGCGCCCGTCGACGTATTCGTCGATCATCAAGACCATCCAGGACCGCGGCTACGTGCACAAGAAGGGCAGCGCGCTGGTGCCCTCGTGGGTCGCATTCGCCGTAACCGGTTTGCTGGAACAGCATTTCGGCCGTCTGGTCGATTACGACTTCACCGCGGCGATGGAAGACGAGCTCGACGCGATCGCCTCCGGCAGTGAGCAACGCACCAACTGGCTCAACAACTTCTACTTCGGCGGCGACCACGGCGTGCAGGATTCGGTGGCGCGCGCCGGAGGGCTCAAGAAGCTCGTCGGTGTCAATCTCGAGGGAATCGACGCTCGAGAAGTCAACTCCATCAAGCTGTTTGATGATTCGGAAGGCCGTCCGGTCTACGTCCGGGTCGGCAAGAACGGGCCGTACCTGGAGCGCACGGTCACCGGCGACGACGGTGAGACGAAGCCCCAGCGGGCCAACCTCAACGACTCGCTGACTCCCGACGAGCTGACGCTGGAGGTGGCCGAAGAGCTTTTCGCCACCCCGCAAGAGGGTCGCTCACTGGGTGTGGACCCGGAAACCGGACACGAAATCCTGGCCAAGGACGGCCGTTACGGGCCGTACGTCACCGAGGTCCTGCCCGAGCCGCCGCCGGAGGACGGTGACGCGGCCCCGGCGAAGAAGGGCAAGAAGCCCACAGGTCCCAAGCCGCGCACCGGCTCGCTGCTGCGCACCATGGATCTGCAGACCGTCACACTCGAGGACGCGCTGAAACTGCTGTCGCTGCCCCGGGTGGTCGGTGTCGACCCCGCCTCGGGTGAGGAGATCACCGCGCAGAACGGGCGCTATGGCCCATACCTGAAGCGCGGCACGGATTCTCGTTCGCTGGCGACCGAAGAGCAGATGTTCACGATCACCCTGGACGAGGCGCTGAAGATCTACGCCGAGCCGAAACGTCGTGGCCGGCAAGCTGCTTCGGCCCCGCCGCTGCGCGAGTTGGGCAACGACCCGGTGTCGGGTAAGCCAATGGTGGTAAAGGACGGGCGATTTGGGCCGTACGTCACCGACGGCGAGACCAACGCCAGCCTGCGCAAGGGCGACGACGTGTTGTCGATCACCGACGAGCGCGCTGCCGAGTTGCTGGCCGACCGGCGGGCCCGGGGCCCGGCGAAACGTCCCGCGAAGAAGAGCACGCGTAAGGCCCCGGCGAAAAAGGCCGCCAAGCGCAGTTAGCGCGGAGTCACATGATTTCGGTGGTGACTTCTTCGACCTTAGCCCGCCGGGCCGAAACAGTCCGCGGCGCGGCAAGATTCAGTGGCCGCGCCAGCTGAGTGGGCGCCGCGCGCCCCCGCAATTCGACCACCTCGCCGACGTCCCAACACAACGCTTCGGCGTCCAGCGCGCCGCTGACGGCGATCGCCGACGCCAGCACATGGCCGGGCTCAAGCTTGGCCAGCTCGGTCAGCCGGGCCGCCTCGTTCACCGGGTCGCCGATCACGGTGTACTCGAAGCGGGCCTGCGCGCCGATATGGCCGGCGATGGCCCGCCCGGAGGACACGCCGATACCGAACTCGGCCGCCCCGATCACCGGCAGGAGTTCGTCGTGCAGCTCCCGGGCGGCCGCCAGCGCGCCACCGGGGGCGTCCGGGTGCTCGATGGGTGCGCCGAAGATGGCCAGCGCGGCGTCGCCCTGGAACTTGTTGACGAAGCCGCCGTGGCGCCCGACGGTGTCGACCACCACCCGGAAGAACTCGTTGAGCAGGTGGACCACTTCGGCCGGCGGCCGGGTCGCGGCGAGCTGCGTCGAGCCGACCAGGTCGACGAACAGCACCGCGACGTCGCGTTCCTGGCCACCCAACTCGGTGCCGCGTTCCAGCGCCCGGCGGGCCACGTCCTCACCGACATAGCGGCCGAACAGGTCCCGCAGCCGCTGCCGCTCGGACAGATCGCGGACCATGTCGTTGAAGCCGGCCTGCAGCAGGCCCAGCTCACTGGCGTCGTAAATCTGCATGTGCGCGTTGTAGTTTCCGCGCTGCACCTCCGAGAGCGCCCAGCGCAGCTGGCGCAGCGGGTCGGCGATCGACATGGCCACCAGCAGTGTGCTGATCAGCCCGACGCCCAACGCGGTCAGGGCCAGCAACAAGATCGGATTGAACAGGCTCTCCGGCGCCGCGCGGAGCAGCGAAACCTTGTCGGCGACAACAGCCAGCACGATCGCCAGCAGCGGCACCGCGGTGGACAGCATCCAGGTCAGGATCTGGCGCAGGATGACACCCGGCGCCTTGACGTTCTCCGGCACCCCGCTGCGCAGGGCGGCCACGGCCACCGGCCGCAGTACTCGTTCGGATTGCAGGTAGCCGATGATCGCGGTGGCCGCCGCCCCCAGGGCGGTCGCGACTGTGACGACGGGCGCGGCGAACCGGGCCACCGACCAGCTGGCGACGACGAACACCACACCGCCGATGCACCAGTAGACGACTGTGCTCAGGGTGCGGTAGTACGGCATCCGCAGGGCACGGCTGCGGGCCAGTTCGGTGGCGGCCGGGTCGGCCTCGGCGAGCATGTTGTCGCGACGCTGCCAGCGGAACACCGGCATCAGCAGTCGGAGGTTGACCACCACGCCGACGAGAAACAGGATGACCAGCGTGCTGGCGAAGACCGCCAGGTTGAGCGTGGGCAGATCTTGCAGTTGAATACGGTCCTGGGGTGGGAGTCCGTAACGCAGGAAGCCGAGCACGAACAGCGCGCCGATGATGTCGGCCTGCAGCATGCTCAGCGAGAACAGTGGCCATGGAGTGCGCACTACCCACCGGACGAACGCGCTGATTCGCCCGGGCAGTGCACCCGGTGTTGCCACCAACCCACCGTATCGGTCAGCAGGGACTAGTCGGTAACCCTCAATCGCTTCGGCAAGTCGCCGGATCCTGGCGAAACGTCGGCAAAGATCACGGAATTGTCGCGACACGGTAGCCGGCGGGTGGACGTCGGTCTGTCTCACTAGTGTTGCCGGTGATGTCCGGAGTGTTTACGCGGCTGGTAGGCCAAGACGCGGTCGAGGCCGCGCTGCTGAGCGCCGCGAGGGCCGCCCAACGTGATCCTGATCACAGCGATGGGGACCACGGGACTATGACACATGCCTGGCTGATCACCGGCCCGCCCGGTTCGGGGCGTTCGGTGGCCGCGTTGTGCTTTGCGGCGGCGCTGCAATGCACTGCCCCGTTTGACGACGGCGGCCCCGGCTGCGGGCGGTGCCGGGCCTGCACGACGACGCTGGCCGGCACCCACGCCGACGTTCGCCGGGTGATCCCCGAAGGTCTCTCCATCGGCGTCGACGAGATGCGCGCGATTGTGCAGACCGCGTCACGGCGGCCGACGACCGGGAACTGGCAGATCGTGGTGGTCGAGGACGCCGATCGGCTGACCGAGGGTGCCGCCAACGCGCTGCTGAAGGTGGTCGAGGAACCACCGCCGTCGACGGTGTTCCTGTTGTGCGCGCCGTCGGTCGATCCCGAGGACATCGCGGTCACGCTGCGGTCGAGATGCCGGCACGTCGCGCTGGTGACGCCCTCGACCGAGTCGATCGCGCAGGTGCTGATCGACAGCGACGGCCTGTCCGCCGACACGGCGAGCTGGGCGGCGTCGGTCAGCGGCGGCCACGTGGGGCGCGCGCGCCGGCTGGCGACCGACTCGCAGGCCCGCGAGCGGCGGGAGCGGGCGTTGGGACTGGTGCGCGATGCGGCGACCCCGGCACGCGCCTACGCCGCCGCCGAAGAATTGGTGGCCGCCGCCGAAACCGAGGCCGTCGTATTGACCGCTGACCGCGCCGAGGCCGAGACCGAGGAGCTGCGGACGGCGCTGGGGGCCGGGGGCACCGGCAAGGGCACCGCCGGGGCCATGCGCGGCGCCGCGGGCGCGATCAAGGATCTCGAGCGGCGGCAGAAGTCCCGACAGACCCGGGCCTCGCGCGATGCGCTGGACCGGGCGCTGATCGACCTGGCCACCTACTTCCGTGACGCGCTGGTGGTCTCGGCCCGGGCGGGTGGAGTGCGGGCCAACCATCCGGACATGGCCGAACGGGTGGCGGCGCTGGCCGCTCACGCCGCGCCCGAGCGGTTGTTGCGGTGCATCGAGGCGGTGCTTGCCTGCCGCGAAGCGCTGGCGGTCAACGTCAAGCCCAAGTTCGCCGTCGACGCGATGGTGGCCACCATCGGGCAGGAACTGCGGGACTGAACGGGCCGGTTTTTGGGCGTGCGCGCCCGGCTGCCGTAGACTCGTGCCGCCCAGCTTGAGGGTGCGCCGCCTTAGCTCAGTCGGTAGAGCGATTCACTCGTAATGAATAGGTCGGGGGTTCGATTCCCCCAGGCGGCTCCATTGGCCCACCCGTGAGTTAGGTCACCTTAAGCCCTACCGGGGGCAGCCTCTCGGCCATTGCGGCGTTGCGTATTGCAGTCGTTCGATCAAAGAGCGGCACTATCTTCGAGCGAGGCTGCGATGCACAACGAGTTCCATTACCCCTTCGGTGAGGCGGTGTGGGGCGTGGCGGGAATCATCCTGCTGCTGGCCTTCGGTGATGTTCTGGTCGTGCTCGCTGCTGCCTTGGTGATCGCGGGCGCGATCGCCGCGGTCTGGAGCTATCGCCAAGTGCGTCGTGAGCAGCACGACGGCGACTTGGCTCCGGTGACTCAGCTACGCCCGGCGACGTGGCCGGGGCCCAAGGCCGCGTAGTCGCCGCAGTCGTTAAAACCCCGGCGCTTTAAATCCTCGTCCGCGCCGGTGGCCGGTGCCAGTGTTGACCATGCTTCGTGTGCTGATCGTGGGTGTGGTGTTTTCCGCAATTGCTTCTGCGCCAAGCGATATCGCCTTGACGAGTGGGTCACCGGCCAAGATCGACATCAGCTTTTCGGCCGCGACCTATGACTGCGGGAATCAATCGCCGATCAGGATCGTGGGCGAGGACGCGACGATCACGTTGACCGGGTCGTGCGGCGAGGTCGACGTTAGCGGTGCCGCCAACACCGTGAACCTGCAAACCGTGGCCGCCATCGTTGCCACCGGCACCGGAAACCACATCACCTGGGAGAAAGGGCCGGGAGGTGGCGTCCCGCGAATCAGCAACCCGGGCCGCAGCAACGACATCCGGGGACCCGGCGGCTTGGTGGCCGGATAGTCAGGCCGGGGCCAGAAAACCCACCGGCCCCGACGCAATGCACAGCGCCAGCGCGGTGGTGTTGGCGCGAACCATGATCGCGTCGCCGGCGCCCGGCACCCGGGCGTAGACCCGGTTGAGGCCGGGGTGCACCGGAACCTTGACGCCGGGCCCCTCCGGCAGCGACACCGTCATCGAGCCGTCGCTGTTGGCCAGGTAGTTGAATTCGACGGTCCAGTCCGCGGGCAGCAGCGGGCCGTCGAGCATCATCCGCGCCGGGGTGTCGGGCTGGGCGAAATAGCCGCACTGCGGCATCGGCCCGGGTTTGATGGTCCGGATCCAGGTGACCCGTGCCGGGATCAGCCGGCCCGCAGTGTCGAACATCCTCAATTGCGTTGTCGCCGTGGCGAATTCCGGTCTATCTCGAAGTAGGGCGAACATGTGGCTGGCCATGTTCTCCGGATAGGCGACCCGCTGCAGGATCAGCGGATCGACCTCCTGATCCAGCAATGGAGCGGTCGAATCGGCGTGGGCCGCAGCCAAACTGGCTTGTGCGTTGCGCAGATAACTCTGGGTCGGGTTGTCGCGCCAACTGGCCAGGAACGTCGCCGTCGAGTACAGGCTGCTGGCCACGAACAGCGCGGCCAGGCCCGTCGTCACCACCGCCCGTCGCGCCGATGCGTCCAGCCAGCGCGCACCCGGCGACCGGTTCGGTGCGCACAGCCCAACGGCAGCCAGCAGCGCCAGCACGACGACGAGATCCGGCAGATAGCGCAGGGTTTGGGCGAGTTCCAGCGCGGTCAGCCGCGACGAGCGCATCAGATAGATCGGCACCTGGCAGGCCACCGCGTAACCGGCCGCGGTCAGCCACACCGGGCCGAGGCGTTGCTTGCGGACCAGCGACAGCGCCAGCACGGCGATCAGCACCAGCCAGCCCAGCGCCATCGCCGGGGGCGGGGGAGTGGCCCACGGAGAGGCCGGCGCCCAACGGTCCCAGTGCCAGGGCCCGCCGGCCAGCCCCGGCACGATGCCGTGGGTGATGGACCGCATCAGCAGGTCCCCGGTCATCGCGAGGTCGGAACTCCAGCGCTGCTGATTGACCACTGCGAGGTAAAGCGCCACCCAGGCGACCGTCAGGATCAGCGACGCGATCCACAGCCTTGCGGCCCCGCGCCAGGCCGTCAGCAGCGCCGCCCGGTCACCGCGCACATGGCACAGCAGCGCCGTCACGGCGAAGGCGACGAACGGAATCACCGCAGCCTTCTCGAAGAACAGCAACCCGCCCAGATAGACCAGCACGCCGGTCAGTGCGTAGCGCTGGTTGCCGGTGCGCACCAGCAGCACCGCGTCGGCGCACACCCAGGCCAGCGCCGCCAGCATCGGCAGCGAATTCAGCGCCGCCGCCCACCATGCGAAGCCCGGCACTCCCAGCGGGGTGAACAGCGCGAACGTCAGCGGGATCAGCAGCACGCGGCGCCAGCCGAGGATCACGAACAGCGCGCGCAGCAGTGCCAGCGAGGCCAGCAGCTGCAGCAGCACCAGGCTGATCGCCGGCCCGGTCCAATCCAGCGGGGCCAGCCGGATCAGCGCGCCCGCGGTCAGAAACGCCGCGGGCATCACGTGGCCGTCGTGGTCGTCGAACAGGTATGACGGCGACAGCAGGCCCTCGGTTCCGGCCTTCCCGATCAGGATCAGATCGTCCCAGTAGAAGTAGCCTTCGAACGCCAGCACCGCGCGGATCACCAGCGCGACCACGATCAGCGCGGCCGCCGCGAGGGCGACCCGCGGCATCCGGGTGATGGCGGCGGGCATGGTTATTTCTTACCGGTCGGTATGGTGGGCCGGTGCGCGCACTGGTTACCGGGGCAGCCGGATTCATCGGGTCCACGCTGGTCGACCGCCTGCTGGCGGACGACCATTCGGTGGTGAGCCTGGACAATTTCGCGTCGGGCAAGGCGCGCAACCTCGAGCATCTGGCCGACAATCCCGAGCACTTCTTCATCGAGGCGGACATCGTGACCGCCGACCTCGAGGCGATTCTCGACGAGCACCGGCCCGAGGTGGTGTTTCACCTGGCCGCCCAGATCGACGTGCGCCGCTCGGTGGCCGAGCCGCAGTTCGATGCCTCGGTCAACGTGATCGGCACGGTGCGGTTGGCCGAGGCCGCGCGCCGCACCGGCGTCCGCAAAGTCGTGCACACCTCGTCGGGGGGATCCATCTACGGCACCCCGCCGCAGTACCCGACGCCCGAGACCACGCCCACCGACCCGGCGTCGCCCTACGCCGCGGGCAAGGTGGCGGGCGAGATCTACCTGAACACGTTCCGGCACCTGTACGGCCTGGACTGCTCGCACATCGCGCCGGCCAACGTCTACGGCCCGCGTCAGGACCCGCACGGGGAGGCGGGCGTGGTGGCGATCTTCGCGCAGGCGCTGCTATCCGGTAAGCCCACCAAGGTGTTCGGGGACGGCAGCAAAACCCGCGACTACGTGTTTGTCGACGACGTGGTGGACGCCTTCGTCAAGGCCTCCGGTACGGCCGGCAGCGGGCAGCGGTTCAACATCGGCACCGGAATTGAGACCTCCGACCGCCAGCTGCACACAGCGGTCGCCAAAGCCGTTGGCGGACCGGATGATCCGGACTTCCATCCGGATCGCCTCGGCGATCTGCGGCGGTCGTGCCTCGATATCAGTTCAGCGGCAAGGGTTTTGGGCTGGCATCCGCGGGTCGAACTCGAAGAAGGCGTGCGCCGCACGGTCGAGTTCTTCCGGCAGGCGCACACCGGCTAGTGCGGCTCCGGCGCCTGGGCGCCCTCCAGGGCGACGGCCCGGGCCAGGCGCGCATAACGCAACTCCAAGTCCTTGAACCGCATGTAGGTGCTCAGGGTGGTGAAACTGAACGCCATGATCAGCGCGTAGAGCATCAGGTCGGTGCCGCGGCGCACCCCGAACCAGTGCGCGACCACGGTGGTGTCGTCGGGCCGCAACACGGCGTAGATGCCGCCCAGCACAAACAAGATGTAGCCGACCTTCACCCAGGCCTTCGACCGCGAGCTGCGCCGCGACCACAGCAGGTAGATCAACAGCGCGATGATCGACCCGATCAGCAGCACCTGGATCCAGTTCATCTCGGAATCCTTCCTCGCAGGAACCCATCGAAAATGATGTTGACGCCGTTGAGTAGCGGCTGGCCCTTCGACTTCGAGTAGTCGGTATAGAGCACCTCAACCGGCTGTTCGACTACGCGCCAATGGTTTTCGGCGATCAGGAAAATGAATTCGTTGGCGTGGCTCATCCCGCTCATGGTGATGTCCAGCCCGTCGGCCACTGTCTTGTTGAACACCCGCAGCCCGTTGTTGGTGTCGGTCAGGCCGAGCCGGCGTCCGCGCGGGCTCAACCGGGCGGCCGTCTGGAGCACGATCCGCTTCAGTAACGGCGGCCGGCTGCTCTCCAACCCGCCGAACCGCGTGCCGATGACGATGTCGACGTCTTCGGCGACGAGCCGGTCGACCATCGCGCACACATCTTTGACGCGATGCTGTCCGTCGGCGTCGAACGTCGCGAAGATCCGCGCGCCGGGCTGGCGGCGGGCGTACTCGACGCCGGTCTGGATGGCCGCGCCCTGCCCGAGGTTGACCGGATGGCGCACCAGATGAGCCCCGGCCTTGCGGGCGATTTCGCCGGTACCGTCGGCGCTGCCGTCGTCGACGCAGACGACGTGGTCGAAAACGGAGCGGACATCGGCGACCACCTCGCCGATGACCGTGGCTTCGTTGAAGGCGGGAATCACGATCCAGACGCCCTGGTAATCCGTTTCGATGTTCACAGGGTAGCCAGGATCAGCCGGTTAGGCGCCCGGCGCGCGCCAGGGCCACCAGGTGTACGCCGATTCCCACCAGCGGACCGCACAGCAGCGCGACCACGGTCCGGGTCTCCAGCGGCAGCGGCAGCAGCAACAACAGGCCCGACGCCGCGGTGGCCCCGACCCACCCCAGCGCGTAGGCCCGGTGCAGCGCGGCGGCCACGGCCGCGGCGCCGGTCAGCGTCAGCACCGCGATCGACAACGCCGCACCGGTCAGCCACGCCAACAGCGCGCTGCCGGCGTCGTAGGAGGCGCCGAAGGCGACGCGCAACAGCCATGGCCCCACCAGGCCGGCCGCCAGCACCCCGATGGCGCCGATTCCGCCGATGATCGCCGCCGGTGCGAGCAGCGCCCGCAATCGGTCGCTGCGCGCGTCTACGAAATGCGCGATCAGGTTGCCCTGCATGGCCGTCAACGGCACCAGCAGCGGCGCGCGGGTCAGCGTGACGGCCAGGATGATTACACCGCCTTGTGCCCCAAGGTGATTCGAGGTCAGCTTGAGCAGCACCGGGAATCCCATCACCAGGATCGCGCTGGCGCCGGCGGCGGTGATCGAGTGCGCGGTGCCCCGCAGGAACGTCGCGGTGTTGCCGGGTGTCAGCAGCCGGGCCGCCGCGCGCGCGGTGGGTGAGGTCACCAGGATGACCAGCCAGGCCACCGCGCCGGCCACTGTCGCCCACAGAAAGCCGGTCAACCCCCACCCGAGCAGCACCGTGGCCACCGCGATCGCCACCCGCATGACCGCATCGGTGACCATCAGTGCCCCGTACTGGGTCCACTGGTCGGTGCCGGCCAGCATGCCCAGCAGCGTGGCGTGCAGGCAGAACCCGGCCAGGCCGACGGACAACAGCGCCACCGACAACCAGCGTTGCTCGGCGAACACCCACCCACCCCACAGCGGCGAGCTGCCCGCGATCAGAATGGCCGCCGCGACGCCGACCATCGCGGCAACGCGCAGCGGGTGGTTGCGGAATTCGGGCCCCGGCAATGCCTCGACGTAGCGGGTGGCGCGGACCTCGCGGGTGGTTTCTTGCAGCAGCCCGAAGGCGGCGCCGGTGACCAGGCCGAACGCTCCCCAGAACACCCCGAACACCGAGAAGCCGCTGGGCGCCAGGTCGCGAGCCGCCAGATAGATCACCGCGTAGCCGCACACCGCGGTCAGGGCTGTCGCGGCGCCGACCCGGGCCATGCTGCTACGTGTGACCGGTCCCGCGGATGCTCCCGCGGACCCGGCGGCGCCCAGTGGGGACGCCGCCCCGCCCACTTCGGTCATCGGGGCGGCGCTTTCGGCCGGCCGCCCCCAGCCACCGCCAGTTTCGCCACAATTTGAAAATAGTAAGTGCGCGATTGCCATGGCTGGCGGTGGCGACCACCTTCGCCCTATTGTGAGCGGCTGTCTAGGAAGGACCCATGGCCGCCGCTCGCATCTTCGGGATTTCGCTGTTGGTCACGTTGGCGGCCCTCGCACTCGGCTATGCCCACGGCGGGCTTAATGCCCTGTTTCTTCTGGTAGCCCTGGGCATCCTCGAGGTGTCGCTGTCCTTCGACAACGCGATCATCAACGCCGCGGTGCTCAAGCGAATGAGCCCGTTCTGGCAGCAGATGTTCCTGACGATCGGGATTCTGGTCGCCGTGTTCGGTATGCGGCTGGTGTTCCCGCTGCTCATCGTGTGGGCGACCGCGGGCCTCGACCCGGTTCGCGCGCTGCACCTGGCGCTCAACCCGCCGCCGCACGGCGCACTGGAATTCCCGGACGGCGCGCCCGGTTACGAAAAGCTGGTGCTGTCGGCCCACCCCCAGATCGCGGCTTTCGGCGGCATATTTCTGCTGATGCTGTTCCTGGATTTCATCGTTTACGACCGAGACATCAAGTGGCTCAAGTGGATTGAAGTCCCATTCGCGAGAATCGGCCGGCTCGGCCAGGTCTCGGTGGTGGCCACCGTCATCGTGCTGGTGCTGGCCGGCACGCAATTGACTCACTCCGGCGACGAGTGCGCAACGGTGCTGACCGCCGGGCTGCTGGGCCTGGTGACGTATCTGATCGTCAACGGTGTGAGCACGGCGTTCCAGCCGTCCGATGTCGAGGACGCCGCCGCCACCGCGCCGCCGGCGGCGGTGGGCAAGGCCGGCCTGACGCTGTTCGTGTACCTCGAGGTGCTCGACGCCGCCTTCTCGTTCGACGGCGTCACCGGCGCGTTTGCCATCACGTCGGACCCCATCGTCATCGCCCTCGGTCTGGGGTTGATCGGCTCGATGTTCGTCCGGTCGATCACGGTCTACCTGGTCCAGCAGCAGACGCTGGACCGCTACGTGTACCTGGAACACGGAGCGCACTGGGCGATCGGCGCATTGTCGGTGATCATGCTGCTGTCGATCGAGCCGCGCTATGAAATCCCCGAGGTCGCCACCGCCTCGGTCGGCGTGATCTTCATCGGGGCGGCGTTCGGATGGAGCGTGCTGCGCAACAGGCGAGGCGCCGCCTAGGGCGGTTACGCCTCGATTTGTCCGGCGATGCGGCGTTCGATACTGGCCCGCGCGGGCGCCGGCAGCACGATGAGCCCGTCGAGTTCCCGGCCGGCTCGTGCGTAGGCGATCTGGCGCTCCTCACGAGTGGCACCCTCGTCCTGCGCCAGGTGCAGCAGGGCCTGGGCGCGCGCCAATCGCTGTTGTTCGTCTTCGGAGAAATCGCTGCGACGGCGGCGAATCGCCTCGGCCTCGGCGATCTCGAAGGCGCTGATGTACTCGTGGACCCCGTCGCGGTAGTCCAGGTACGCCGAGCGATCGCCGGCCAAGTCCTCAGGCCGCTCGGGCCGCAACAGGTCCGCATGCCGCTTGGCCTTGTGGAACGCGACGGTCAGCGGATCGCGCATGTTCGTCATCAGCGGGAAATCCAGCAGCTTGGCGACGTCGACCTCGTACTCGAGCCACCGCGCATCCGTACGGTCATGTGCGGCAAGCAGTTTCGTGAGGTCCCGGCGAAAGCTTTCCTCGTCGCCGCGCGCCCGGCCGGAAGCCTGGGCGACGGCGATCTTGGCCTGCTGTTTGAGCCGGTACCGTTCCTGCCGTCGCTCCGCCCGGCGCTCGTTGGCGGCCGCCACCGCCCGCACGCCAGTCCCGACCGCACCCGCGAACGGGAAGATCAGCCACCAGAAGTTCGCGGCGAAATGCAGCACCGGAGTCACCTCGCCAGGATGCCACCGAGAATCGGTGTGCGGGGTGGGCGCAATTACGCCAGCAGCGTTAGTGCCCGCCCTTTTTGAACCGGGCGATGGAGCGCTCGACCTCTGCCTCGGCTTCGGCGCGACCGACCCAGTCCGCCGCCTTGACGTACTTGCCCGGTTCCAGAGCTTTGTACTGCGAGAAGAAGTGCTTGATGACGTCCAGCTGGTAGGACGGAACATCGCCGATGTCCTGGATGTGATCCCAGCGGTGGTCGCCGGCCGGAACACACAGCACCTTGTCGTCACCGCCGGCCTCGTCGACCATCTTGAACATCCCCACCGGCCGCGCCTCGACCAGCACGCCGGGGAACACCGACTCGGGCAGCAACAGCAGCACGTCCAGCGGGTCGCCGTCCTCACCGAGGGTGTTCTCGATGAAGCCGTAGTCGGTCGGGTAGACCATCGACGTGTAGAGGTAGCGGTCCAGCTTCACCCGCCCCGTCTCGTGATCGACCTCGTACTTGTTCCGCTGGCCTTTCGGGATCTCGATGACCACGTCGAATTGCACTGTCTGACGCTCCTTTGAAGAGAAGTAATTCTGGGTGGACCCGAGTAGATCGGTTCGTCGCGGATCACCCTAGTCGAGCGAGTTTTCCCAGATTCGGCAGAATAGGACCAAACAGTCAGGAGAGTGATGGGTCGTACTCGCTGGCGGAAATCCACCCAGGTGTTCATCGGATTGGCCGTGCTGGCGTTCGTCGCCGCCGTGGTGGCCGCGGCAACCTTCTTCACCTCGGGTGGACACGGCAGCAGCGGCACACATGTTGCGGTACCGCCGCCGCGGGCACCGGTCGTGAAGCCGGGAATGGTGCCCGTCGCCGACACCGCCGAGACACCGTCGGCCGGTGCGCTGGCCGCCGTGCTGGCCCCGGTGGCCGCCGACCCCAACCTCGGCCGGCTTGGCGGCCGGATCACCGATGCCCTCACCGGCAAGGAGCTTTGGCAGGTCGCCGCCGACGTGCCCCTGGTGCCGGCGTCGACCAACAAGGTCCTGACGGCGGCTGCGGCGTTGCTCACGCTGGACCGCCAGGCCCGCATCACCACCCGGGTGGTGGCCGGCAGTCAGAACGCCCAGGGACCGATCGTGTTGGTGGGTGCCGGTGATCCGACGCTGTCGGCGGCACCGCCGGACGTGCCGACCTGGTACCGCGGCGCACCACGCATCAGCGATCTGGTGGAGCAGATTCATCGCAGCGGCATGACGCCGACGACCGTGCAGGTGGACACCTCGGCGTTCACCGGCCCGACGATGGCGCAGGGCTGGGATCCCGCCGATATCGACAACGGCGACATCGCGCCGATCGAATCGGTGATGATCGACGCCGGACGTATCCAGCCCAGCACCGTCAACTCCCGGCGGTCCAAGACCCCGGCGCTGGACGCCGGGCGTGAGCTGGCCAAGGCCCTGGGCCTGGATCCCGCCGCGGTGACGATCGCGTCGGCCCCCTCCGGGGCGCGGCAGCTGGCGGTCGTGCAATCGGCGCCGCTGGTCCAGCGCCTCGGCGAGATGATGGATCACTCCGACAACGTGCTGGCCGAATGCATCGCCCGTGAGGTGGCTGCGGCGATCAACCGGCCGCGCAGCTTCGCCGGCGCGGTCGACGCGGTGACCAACCGATTGAGCACCGCACACGTCGACACCACCGGCGCCATGCTGGTGGACTCCAGCGGGCTGTCGGTCGACGACCGGCTGACCGCCAAGACCCTCGACGGCACGGTGCAGGCCGCCGCGGGCCCCGATCAGCCGTCGCTGCGGGCGCTGCTGGATCTGCTGCCGATCGCCGGCGGCAGCGGGACACTGGCCGACCGTTTTCTCGACCAGGCGACGAATCAGGGACCGGCCGGGTGGTTGCGCGCCAAGACCGGCTCGTTGACCGCGATCAACTCGCTGGTCGGAGTCGTCACCGACCGCACCGGCCGCGTGCTCACCTTCGCGTTCATCTCCAACGCCGCCGGCCCCAACGGACGCAACGCGATGGACGCCCTGGCCACCCGGCTGTGGACCTGCGGGTGCACATGACCGCCCAACCCGACCTGACTCTCGGTACCGCCGTCGACTGGCGGTTCGCGGCGACGGTCGGCGCCCGACTGGCCCGGCCCGGCCCGCCCGCCAGCGAGTACACCCGTCGTCAGGCGATCGACGAGCTGGCGAGTTCGGCGACGAAAGCCGAACCACTCGTGCGCGACGTGACCGGCCTGGCCACTGCCGGGGCGGTGCCGGCGGCCCGCATCGTCGACCGCGGCGAGTGGGTCCGCGCCGCGGCGGACTCGATGCGGGTGATGACGAACGGAACCGACAAGCCGCGGGGGCTTGTCACCGGCCGGCTCACCGGCGCGCAGACCGGGGCCGTGCTGGCGTTTGTGGCGTCGGGGATCCTCGGCCAGTACGACCCGTTCTTCGCCGACAAAGAGGGCTGCCTGCTGCTGGTGTATCCCAACGTGATCGCCGTCGAGCGCCAGCTGCGGGTCGATCCGGCCGATTTCCGGCTGTGGGTGTGCCTGCATGAAGTGACGCACCGGGTGCAGTTCACCGCCAACCCCTGGCTGCCCCACTACATGTCGGACGCGCTGGCGTTGTTGACCCGCGACACCGGTGATGACTTCGGCCAGGTGGCGGGCCGGCTGGCCGAGTACGTGCGCAACCGCGGTCTCGGCGCCCCGGACGCTTCCGCGTCGGGGATCGTCGGCCTGGTGCGCGCCGTCCAGTCCGAGCCCCAGCGCCAGGCGCTGGATCAGCTCCTGGTGCTGGGCACCCTGCTGGAGGGCCACGCCGACCATGTGATGGATGCGGTCGGCCCCAAGGCAGTGCCGTCGGTGGCGACCATCCGCGGCCGCTTCGACGATCGCCGTCACCGCAAGCCGCCGCCGCTGCAGCGCCTGATGCGCGCCCTGCTCGGCCTGGACGCCAAGCTCAGCCAGTACACCCGCGGCAAGGCGTTCGTCGACCACGTGGTGGACCGGGTCGGGATGCAGCGGTTCAACACCGTGTGGTCCGGCCCCGAAACGCTGCCGCTGCCCGCCGAGATCGAAAACCCCCAGCGATGGATCGACAGGGTCCTGTAGGGCGGCTGCGCGCGGCTGTCGAGGCGTTCGCGAAGGCCTATCTGGCCACCGGGGACCAATGGGGCGTGGCGCTCTCGGGCGGGCCGGACTCGCTGGCCCTCACCGCGGTCGCGGCCCCGCTGCGGCCTACCACGGCGCTGATCGTCGACCACGGTCTGCAGCCCGAGTCGGCCGACGTTGCCGACACCGCGCGCGAGCAGGCGATCGCGTTGGGATGTGTTGACGCCCAAGTCATCCGGGTACGGGTGGGCAATGACGGAGGCCCGGAGGCCGCGGCCCGCGCGGCCCGCTACGCCGCGCTGAGCGCTTACCAGCTCGGCCCGGTGCTGCTGGCGCATACCCTCGACGATCAGGCCGAGACGGTGTTGCTCGGGCTGGGCCGCGGCTCCGGGGCGCGCTCGATCGCCGGGATGCGACCGTATGACCCGCCGTGGTGCCGGCCGCTGCTGGGCGTCCGGCGCGCCGTCACGCATGCCGCGTGCCTCGAACTCGGCCTGACCGCGTGGCAGGACCCGCACAACAGCGACCGCCGCTTCACCCGGTCCCGGCTGCGGCACGAGGTGATGCCGCTGCTCGAGGACGTGCTGGGTGGCGGGGTGGCCGAGGCGCTGGCCCGCACCGCGACGGCGCTGCGGGAGGACACCGAGTTCATCGACACGCTGGCCGCCCAGGCGCTGCCCGGCGTGCAGGCCGATCCCGGCCTGCGGGCCGAGGCGCTGGCCACGCTGGCCGACCCGGTGCGGCGCCGGGTGATCCGGGGCTGGCTGCTGGCCGGTGGGGCGTCCGGGCTGACCGACAAGCAGATCCGCGGGGTGGACGCACTGGTTACCGCGTGGCGCGGACAGGGCGGGGTGGCGGTCGGCTCGGATTTGCGCGGCCAGCGGTTGATCGCGGGACGCCGCGACGGCGTGCTCACGTTGCGGCGTAAGCCTGTGTAAATGACCGCAAATTGTCGTCGCCGTTGGTTGTTCGGCCGCTGGCATGGCACGCTGTGGGCGTGGCCCAGACCTCCTCGGCGATAACGCCCGAGCAGCCCGTGGACCTGTACCCGGGGGATATCAAGTCTGTGCTGCTCACGACCGAGCAGATCCAGGCCCGCATCGGCGAGCTCGGCGGGCAGATCGGCACCGACTATCGCCAGTCCGTCGCCGAGACGGGTGAGGACCTGCTGCTGATCACGGTCCTCAAGGGCGCCGTGATCTTTGTCACCGACCTGGCTCGCGCGATCCCGGTGCCTACGCAATTCGAGTTCATGGCCGTCAGCTCCTACGGGTCCTCGACGTCATCGTCGGGTGTGGTGCGCATCCTCAAGGACCTGGACCGCGATATCAACGATCGCGACGTGCTGATCGTCGAGGACATCGTCGATTCCGGCCTGACCCTGTCCTGGTTGCTGCGCAACCTCAAGACCCGCCATCCCCGCTCGCTGCGGGTGTGCACGCTGCTGCGCAAGCCCGACGCGGTCCGGGCCAACGCCGAGATCGCCTACGTGGGCTTCGACATTCCCAACGACTTCGTTGTCGGCTACGGCCTGGACTACGACGAGCGCTACCGCGACCTGTCGTATATCGGAACCCTGGACCCCAGGGTCTACGAGCAGTAGCTAATCCAGTTCCCACGCCGCGGTCACCGAAAAGCTCACCGTCTGCTGACCCGGCTCCAGTGGCACCGCGGTGGCCATGGCTTTGGGCGGCGCCGGTGGTGCCCCGGCTACCGGCGAACCCCCGGTCGACTCCGAGATGGACAGCACCTTGCCCAGCCGCAGCCCGGACAACTGGGCGTACTGGTCGGCCCGGTTCTTGGCGTCGTTGAAGGCCCGCGCGCGGGCGTCCTTGACCAGCTGTGAGTCGTCGGCGATCGAGTAGCTGACCGAACTGATCCTGGTGGCGTCACCGCCGGTGCTGACGATCAGCGCGAGCATTCGTGACGCGGCATCAGTCGGGTGGATCTTGACCTGGATGGCGTTGGTGGCGCGGTAACCAGTGATCGTGGGCTCGGGACTGCCGTATTGCGGCTGCAGCGTCACCTGGGTGGTGCTGATGTCCTTGCGGTCGAGGCCGGCACCGACGAGCGCGTTGATCACGGCTTGCTGACGGTCGTTGGTCTGGTTCATCGCCGTGGTGACGTCGGGTGCGCTGAATTCGATGCCGACGTCGGCGGTCAGCGTGTCCGGGACACCCTGCACCTGCCCGGACCCCACCACCGTGACCTGACGGGGATTCGCTCCCGGTGCGGGTGTCGCGTTGTGGGAATCACACGCCGACACCGTGACAATGGCCAACGCGGCCGTGGCCACGGCAATCGGGTAGCGGACGAAACTTTCAGCGCGGTGTTCGATCGCCATGCCTGGCACCCTAGCTGTTCGACGGCTCGCTGCGGGTAATTATCCGGCTCGTGGGATTTCGCCGCGCACGAAGCTGCGGCCCTCGAATCGTTTTCGCGCAAGGATAACCCCGGCCCGGGCGGGTATGGAGAAACTCATACAGATCTCCAATCATATTGGTTTGCAAACCCTTTCATGCAAAAAACAAATGTGCCCTGCGTATGACGTTGGCATTGTGAACAATCCTCGACTCCGTAATGAATTGGCTAGTCCAGGGCTGTCATTGCCGAAGGTGCCGCGTCTAGCGTTTCCAGGCGTCCGATTCAGGGGGCCGACCTTCGGCTACTGAAAGTTACTGAGAATCAACGGTTTTTGAGGGGGAGATGTGTTTTATCTGAGGGCGCAGCCGGATGTGCTGGATGCGGTTGCAGCTGAGCTGCACAGCGTCAATGCAGCGGTGCGAGAAGGAAGTTCGGCCGCGGGGACAACGACGACGGGCGTGGTCCCGGCGGCGGCCGATGTGGTGTCGATTTTGACTGCGGCACAGTTTGCTTCGCACGCGCAGCTTTTCCAGGCCGTGAGCGCCGAAGCTGCGGTGGTCCGGGAGCAGTTGGCGACGACGCTGGGCATCAGCGCCGGTTCGTATGCCGCCACCGAAATCGCCAACGCCACCGCGGTCGGTTAGGCGAAGAGATGTTGGATTTCGCGCAGCTACCGCCGGAGATCAACTCCACGCTGATGTATGCGGGGCCCGGTTCCGGGCCCCTGCTGGCCGCCGCGGCGGCCTGGGAAGGGTTGGCGGCCGAGCTGTATGCCGCAGCGGCCGGCTATGGGTCGCTGATTACCAGCCTGACCGATGGGCCATGGGAGGGTCCGTCCGCCGCGTCGATGCTGACCGCGGCCGTACCGCAAGTCGAGTGGCTGCAGAACACGGCCGGACAGGCCGAACTGGCCGGCAGCCAGGCCGTGGCGGCCGCCGGGGCCTTCGAGGCGGCTTTCGCCGAAACGGTGCCGCCGGCGGTGGTCGCGGCGAACCGGACGTTGCTGATGGAATTGCTGGCGACGAACTTCCTCGGCCAGAACACTGCGGCGATTGCGGCCACCGAGACGCAGTACGGCGAGATGTGGGCGCAGGATGCGGCCGCGATGTACGGCTATGCGGGAGCGTCAGCCGCGGCGTCGACCCTGCCGCCGCCCCGGCCGGCAGCGCCCGCGACCAACCCGGCCGGGCAAGCCGGCCAGTCCGCGGCGGTGGCTCAAGCGGCGGGCAACAGCGCGGGCAGTAGCACGCAGGGGCTCAACGCGGTGCCCCAGACGTTGTCGGCGCTGGCCGGGTCGCCGAGTAATGCCCAGGCGGCTCCGGGATTCAATTTCGGCGGGATCGGCATGAACTCCGAAGGGGATGGGCTGCAGCTGAGCGGCCCGCTGGGCGATCTTTTCGAGGGCCTGACCGGGTCGCAGGTGCTGGATGCCAGCTCGCCGTTCGACGCGTTCATCCGGTTGATCTCGCCGACGCGGCTGTTCACCACCTCGTTCAAGGACATCCAGGGTCTCGCTCAGGGCTTCGCGCCCCAGGCCGCCAAGGCTGCCACCGAGGGGGCCGCCCACGCGGCGGAGGGTGCGGCGCGGGCTGTTGAGGCTGTACCGCATGCGCTTTCAGGAGCCTTGGGTAATGCTGCGGGATCGGTGGGTCGGGCGGCGTCGGTGGGGGGCATGTCGGTGCCGGCCTCTTGGGTCGGAGCCACGCCAGTGGCAAACCCCGCCGTGGTGACGCTGAACGGCGCTGGTGCTGCCGCGGCGGCGGTGCAACCCGGGACCAATGCCGTCGGGGGGATGCCGCTGATGGGGACCGGGGCCGGGCGGGCCGCGGCAGCCCACTTTGCGCCTCCCCGTTACGGTTTCAAGCCCATGGTGATCGCTCACCCTCCGGCCGGAGGGTGATGCCGGGCCTAGAAGGTTATTAGAAGGGTGGGTCATCGGGCAGGGGCGGTGGGGCTGTGGTGGTCCACCCAGGGGGTAATTCCTCTGGCTCGTGAGGATCATTGATCCATGTGCAGAAGGGGCTGGTGCTGGGTGTGCCCTTGAATGCGAATAGTGCGTCGCGCATGTGGTTGCGGAATTTGCGTGCGGCGATTTCCTCGTTGCGGGCGGCTTGACGCTGGTTGTGCCTGCGGGCCTGGTTGATTCGGGCGCGTCGGCGCTTGCGTCTGTCACGTCGCGGTTGTGTCGTGGGTGTGGCGCATGCGGGTCGTTGTGGTTGTGGGAAGAGGTCTTGGCCTGCGGGGTAAGTCCGGTAGATGCGTCCGGTGGGCGAGGTCCAGATGATGGTGCCGTCGGCGAGTTGGCGGTCACGCCAGCCCGTGTGGAAGGTTTTGAGTCGATGGTGTTGGCGGCATAGGCATTTGAGATTTTCTGCTACCGTGGGCCCGCCGGCGGCTGGATCGCGGTGGTTGAACGCAATGGTGTGGTCGAGATCGCAGACCACCGCGGGACGGCTACATCCGGGGAAGCGGCACGTCAGATCCCGGCACCGAACAAAGCGTTCCAATGCCGCGCTGGGTTGATAGCGCAGCGCCTCCAGTGGGCTGGTGGCTGGGTCGGCGACCAGTTGTGCTGCGGCGCTGGCTAATTGACGAACCTGCTCGGCGTCGATGATGCCGTACCCCTCGAGGTAGCCCGGCTGATCACCGTCGGCCGACACGGTGTGTTCGCTGGCGATGACGTTGATGACCAGCCGCACACCACCCGATTGCGGCTGGCTGTCGTTGCCGGTGGCGGGGCAGCCCTGCTGCCCGCA
This sequence comes from Mycobacterium sp. pR1184, assembly GCF_041287235.1. Classification (NCBI taxonomy): domain Bacteria; kingdom Bacillati; phylum Actinomycetota; class Actinomycetes; order Mycobacteriales; family Mycobacteriaceae; genus Mycobacterium; species Mycobacterium sp. pR1184. The sequence continues at coordinate 108,004 of NZ_JBGGKR010000002.1, forward strand.
GCGGCATGCCAGGGGGCGTCCCTGGGTCAGCGCGGCCAACGCGTCGGCGCGGCGTTGATCGAGTGTGCGCGGATCGGCGGTGCACACCTGCCCGGCGAGTTGGGACAGCCGGCGATCAAAGGCCGTCGCGGCCGCCGCATCGACGGTGCCGTAGATGTCGGCCATCCCGTTGGCCAGCGGCGCGATCGCGATGTGGCGATCCTTTTCGGCGTTCTCGCGTCGTTGCCGGGCGGCATCGGGATCCGCCGCCCGGACCGTGGCGTCGACCGCATTGACGATGCGCTGCCTCGACCAGCTGTGCCAGTTGCGGATACGGGTGGCCAGCGCCTGGTCAAGCCGGGCGGTCAGCTCAGCGTCGGTGACCAGATCGGTGCGTCTGATGATCAATCGCACAGTGCGCCAATCGGTTTGCCCTTCAGCCAGTAGAGCTGCGATCTGGGGCAGTCGGGTGTGCAGGGCGTCGGCATCCGACACCAAGTAACTGGCCGCCATGGGAGAAAGGTTCATAGCGGCGGCCACCTCGGCCGCGGTCTGCTCGAACCCGTCGACCACGGCATAACCCGGGCGCGGCTCGCTTTGTTCGGTGCCGGCCACCCGATGCCGCAGTAAGGCAGCGACGGCCGCCAGCCGGCGGGCCACCAACATGGACTCCTGCCGGTGCGCGGACTCGACGACCTCGATCAAAGCGGCCGGATCGACCATTGTTTCGAACATACATTCGATCGTAGCCGTGACGTCCGACAAATCAGCCGGGTTGGCGCGTCACCCGAGTGCCTAAGGCGTGACGAGAATCTTGCAATGCCGCTCGGGATCGGCGAGGTCGTCGAAGGCGGCGCCGACCCCGTCCAGGCCCACCTCGCCGGTGATCAACGGGCTGACATCGATTTCGCCCTCGGCCAGTGAGCGCAGCGACTCGGCGAATTCCTCGGGACCATAGGCCAAACAGAATTGCACGTTGATTTCTTTGGCGATAGCGAAGAAAGGATGGAAGGTGTCGGCCTCCATGCACACTCCGGCTACGACCAGCCGGGTGCCCGGGCGCGACCGCAACACGACGTCGTCGATGATCCCGGGCACACCGATCGCCTCGAACACCACCGCGGCTTTGACCGTGTCGAATGGCGAACCCTGCGCGGCGTCCAGGGTCTGATGTGCACCCATTGCGGTGGCAAGCTCTCGCCGCTTCACCGAAAAATCAGATGCCACAATATTTTCCACGCCGCGCGCCCGCAGGGACGCGATGATCGCGATGCCGATCGGGCCGCAGCCCAGCACCAGCGCGGTCTCACCCGGCTCGATATTCGACTTGTTGACGGCGTGTAGTCCCACCGCCATCGGCTCGGTCAGGGCGGCATGTTTGAGGTTCAGGCCGTTGGGGATCGGCAGCAGCAGCGGAGCGGAGAGCAGCATCCGTTCGGCGTAAGCGCCAATGGTGTGGTTGCTGTAGACGATGGGTTCTACACCCCTGGCGGACAACAACACTGGAATCGACGTGACAAGGGTGCCGGGTGGATGCGTGTCGGTGTCGGGTCCGGCCTCGAGCACCTCGGCGCTGAATTCGTGGCCCATGAAGACGTCGTGCTTGAGGTCGACGTTCATGCCGCCGGCACCGCCTGCGACGCGCTCGGTCATTTCCATGACCCGCTCGCCGTGCTTGGCGAAATGCAAGTCTGAGCCGCAGATTCCGCAGGCCTTGACCGCCACCAGCACCTGACCGGATTCGGGTATCGGGTCGGCGACGTCGTCTCGATAGACCATCCGGCCGTCGCGCAACACCGAGGCGCGCATCAGTTCGCCGCGCCTTCGTGCTCGCCGACGTGCTCGGTGATGGCCTTCACGACGGCCTCACCGGCACGGCCGATCAATTGGTCGCGATGGTCTTTGGCCCAGTCGTGCGAGGCTCGCGATGCCGCCAGCTGCCCCTTGAAATGAGGAATCACCTTGCGGGCCATCAGGTCATAGCAGTGGTAGGTCGCCTCGGGCGAGGCCCAGTCATGACCGAGCATCAGCAGCGTCCCGAAGCCGCCCGATCGATCCAGCAGGTCCTCGATGTGCGCGATCGCATCTTCGGGTGTGCCGATGCAGCAATTCCCTTTGGCCGCATAGTCTTCGACGAACTCGTAGGGAGTCTGCGTACCCTCCACGGTGTTGGCCAGCGGCACGAATCCCGCGGCGCCGAAGTAGTTCGCGAAATCCTGTAGCCCATAAGTGCAGTCATTGATCGCCTGTTCGCGGGTGTCCGCGATGTGCATGATGGACAGCACCCGCCAATCGGTCCGATTCGGTTCGTCCCGCCCGACTTTGGCGGCCTGCTCGCGCACCACGTCCCAGGTGGTCTCCAGGGCGGCGAAACCGCCGGGCACCGACATTGACAGCGACAACAGTGATGTGCCGAGCGCGCCGGCCAGGCGCGGGCCGGATGGCGAAATCATTGCCGCCGTGGATATTTCGGGATAAGGCCAGGTGTAAGGACGGATGTGCAGCTGAGCGTCTCGCAACGTGAACCAGTCGGTGTGACGATCGATGCGCTCGGTGGGCCCGGCACGGAACAGCGCCAGGATCGCCTCGAGCGACTCCTGCATCATGTGCCGCTGATCGACCGGATCGATGCCCATCATGTAGGCGTCCGACGGCAGTGCCCCGGGCCCGGTGCCGAACATCACCCGGCCGCGGGTCAGGTGATCCAGCAGCACCCAGCGGTCGGCCACCATCAGCGGATGGTGGTAGGGCAGCGAGACCACACCGGTGCCCAGCCGGATGTGCTTGGTCCGCTCCGCGGCGGCCGCGATGAACACCTCTGGGCAGGCGATCAATTCGTAGCCACCCGAGTGGTGTTCGCCGAACCAGGCCTCGTCGAATCCCAGGCGGTCCAGGGCGACGACACGCTCCATGTCGTATTCCAGTGCGACCGTGGGTGATTGGCCGATCGGGTGAAACGGCGTGATGAAGACGCCGAAACGAAGGGGTGCGTTCACCGCAGCTCCAATCCGGTGAGAAATTCCAGCAATGCGGTGTTGACCTCATCGGGCCGCTCTTGTTGCAGCCAGTGTCCGGCGCCCTCGATCATCAGCTGTTGGTAGGGCCCGGAGACGATCTCGGCCGCGCGGTCGGCGCGGGTGAAGGCGAGCACGGGATCGGCTGTGCCACCGATGAAAAGGCACGGCACCGAGATCTTCGCGTCGGCGAGGTCGGCGGTGAGCTCCCAGTTGCGGTCGAAATTGCGATACCAGTTCAAGCCACCGGTGAATCCCGTGCGGGAAAACTCGGCGATGTAGTGATCGAGTTCGTCCTGGCTGATCCAATCCGGCAACTCATCGGGCTCGGGAAGGCGATCGATGAAGCCCTCCGGGCCCGGTGCCACCATCCGCATCCCCGCGGCCTTGTCACCGTCGGTGCGCAGGCCGCCGCCCATCATCCGGCGCATCACGCGGGCGGGATCGCTGTTGAGTTCGGCGTCGGCGACGCCAGGTTCCTGGAAGTAGAGGATGTAGAAGAAGTTCTCGCCGAATATCTTGCGCCAGGCCTGTGTCGGCGCCACGTGCGACCGCGGCGTGGCCGGCACGCTCAGCGCGGCGACGGCCGCGACCCGGTCGGGGTGCAGCAGCGGCGCATGCCACACCACGGGGGCGCCCCAGTCGTGGCCGATCCAGACGGCCCGCTCGGCACCGACGTCGTCGAGCAGGCCGACGATGTCGGTCGTCAGCTCACGGATGTTGTAGGCCTCGATCGCATCGGGGCGAGAAGAGCCGCCATACCCGCGTTGGTCGGGTGCGAGCACGTGATAGCCGGCTTCGGCGAGCACCGGAATCTGATGTCGCCAGGAGTAGGCCAGTTCGGGGAAGCCGTGAGCCAAGACCACTGCCGGCGCGCCGCGGTCGCCGGCTTCGACGACTCGCAGCTGCACCCCGTTGGTCTCTACTAACCGTTCGGTTGATGTGGGCACCAACACACCAAATCACAACCCCTCTGGCCTGAGAAGTATTCAGCGGGGTTGAAAATGGCCGTTCATTTCGCGGCCGGTTCTGGTTGCCTTATAGGCGTGAGGCGGCTGGACCACATTGTGTTGTGGACGAAAAATGTTCACGCATCGATGGACTTCTACACCAACGTGATCGGACTGGCGCCGGTGCGCTTCGACGAGTTCGCTGCCGGCGAAGCGCCGTTTCCGAGCGTGCGGGTGTGCGAGGACTCGATCATCGACCTGATGCCGGCGGTCGGCATCGAAGCCACCGAGGTCCTGACCAAGGTCGCCGGCAGCGCCGGTCACCCGGTCAACCACCTCTGCCTGGCGATGTCGCTGCCGGAATACGAGGCCCTGGATCGGCGGCTGCGGGCCGCCGGAGTGGACACCGGCGCCCGCCTCGACCGCAGCTACGGAGCCCGGGGATGGGCGCCGCACATCTACTACTTCTCCGATCCGGACGGCAATGTGATCGAGGCCCGCTATTACGACTAGTCGCTTCACCGGGCGCACGAGCGCTATCGGGAACCGCCGCTCGTTGAACGGGTTGGGTGGTGGCAACCCACTGCGCTCCGGCATTGTCGGACCTGGCGATTGCCACTAGAGACGACGGTGGCGACCTGCTGCGCTCCGGTTAACCGGAGCTGGCAATCGCCACAGAGGTAACCTGAACTTTTCCAGCTGCGTGTTATCGGGGAAGGACCTGGCCGTAACGGCCGATGATTGATGAACCGGAAAAACGTGATTCGCATAGTCACGGCGATCGCTGTAGTAGTGCTGCTCGGCTGGTCGTTCTTCTATTTCAGCGATGACACCCGCGGATACAAGCCCGTCGACACCTCGGTGGCGATGTCCCAGATCAGTGGCGACAACGTCAAGAGCGGGCAAATCGACGACCGTGAGCAGCAACTGCGGTTGACCCTGAAGAAGGGCAACAACGACACCGACAACTCCGACAAGGTCATCACCAAGTACCCCAACGGCTACGCCGTCGACCTGCTCAACGCGCTGAACGCGAAGAACGCCAAGGTCAGCACCGTCGTCAACGAAGGCAGCATCCTGGGTGAGCTGCTGGTTTACGTGCTGCCGCTGCTGCTGCTGGTCGGGCTGTTCGTGATGTTCTCGCGCATGCAGGGCGGCGCCCGGATGGGCTTCGGCTTCGGCAAGTCACGCGCCAAACAGCTCTCCAAGGACATGCCCAAGACCACGTTCGCCGACGTAGCCGGCGTCGACGAGGCGGTCGAGGAGCTCTACGAGATCAAGGACTTCCTGCAGAACCCGTCGCGGTATCAGGCGCTGGGCGCCAAGATCCCCAAGGGCGTGCTGCTTTACGGGCCGCCGGGAACCGGTAAGACGCTGCTGGCCCGCGCCGTGGCCGGTGAGGCCGGCGTTCCGTTCTTCACGATCTCGGGTTCCGATTTCGTCGAGATGTTCGTCGGCGTCGGCGCCTCGCGGGTGCGCGACCTGTTCGAACAGGCCAAGCAGAACAGCCCCTGCATCATCTTCGTCGACGAGATCGACGCGGTGGGCCGCCAGCGTGGCGCGGGGCTTGGCGGTGGCCACGACGAGCGTGAGCAGACGCTGAACCAGTTGCTGGTCGAGATGGACGGCTTCGGCGATCGCGCCGGGGTGATCCTGATCGCGGCGACCAACCGGCCCGACATCCTCGACCCGGCGCTGTTGCGCCCGGGCCGCTTCGACCGGCAGATCCCGGTGTCCAACCCCGACCTGGCCGGCCGGCGTGCGGTACTGGCGGTGCACTCGAAGGGCAAGCCGATCGCTCCGGACGCCGACCTCGACGGGCTGGCCAAGCGGACCGTCGGCATGACCGGTGCCGACCTGGCCAACGTCATCAACGAGGCCGCGCTGCTGACCGCGCGGGAAAACGGCACCGTCATCACCGGGCCTGCCCTCGAGGAGGCCGTCGACCGCGTGATCGGCGGACCGCGCCGCAAGGGCCGGATCATCAGCGAGCACGAGAAGAAGATCACTGCCTACCACGAAGGCGGGCACACCCTGGCCGCGTGGGCGATGCCCGACATCGACCCGGTCTACAAGGTGACGATTCTGGCGCGCGGGCGCACCGGCGGGCACGCCGTCGCGGTGCCCGAGGAGGACAAGGGACTGCGCACCCGCTCGGAGATGGTTGCGCAGCTGGTGTTCGCGATGGGTGGGCGCGCCGCCGAGGAATTGGTCTTCCGCGAGCCGACCACGGGCGCGGTGTCCGACATCGAGCAGGCCACCAAAACCGCGCGCGCGATGGTCACCGAATTCGGTATGAGTTCCAAACTCGGTGCCGTCAAATACGGTTCCGAGCACGGCGACCCGTTCCTGGGCCGGACCATGGGCAACCAAGCGGATTATTCGCACGAGGTCGCGCGCGACATCGACGACGAGATCCGCAAGCTCATCGAGGCCGCGCACACCGAGGCCTGGGAAATCCTCACCGAATACCGAGACGTACTCGATACGCTGGCGGGCGAGCTGCTGGAGAAGGAAACCCTGCACCGGCCCGAGCTGGAGCAGATCTTCTCCGGCGTCGAAAAGCGGCCCCGGCTCACGATGTTCGACGATTTCGGCGGCCGCATCCCGTCGGATAAGCCGCCCATCAAGACGCCCGGCGAGCTGGCGATCGAGCGCGGGGAGCCGTGGCCGCAACCCGTTCCCGAGCCGGCTTTCAAAGCGGCGATCGCGGCGGCCAGTCAGGCTGCCGAGGCTGCACGCGCCGAGGCCGACCGAAAAGCACACGGCCCCAACGGTTCTCACGGCGGTGAAGGCACGGGAGATCGCGAGCGTCGTCCCACCCAGCCCGACTACGGCGCTCCGGCCGGCTGGTATGCGCCCGGATGGCCGCCACCACCGCAGCAGCAACAACCCCAAGGCCACTGGTATCCACCTCCGCCGCAGCCGTATTGGCCTGCGCCGGCCCCGAGTTATCCGGGCCAGCCGAGTCGTGGCCAGGGCCAGGGTCAGCCGTCGTACCCGCCCTATCCCCCCTACCCCCCGCCGGCGCAGCCCAGCCCGGATCCGGCGAGATCGCCAGACCAACCGGATGAGGACGTGAGCCGGCCTAATCCGCCGGCCCGAGGCTGACGAACGGAGATTTCGATGGTGCTGCCGGATACCCGCGCCGCGTTGGATCGCGTCCGGGCGTTCGACCAGGCACGTGCGGAGGCGGCAGTTCGCGAGCTGTTGCACGCGATCGGCGAAGATCCCGATCGAGATGGGTTGCGGGACACTCCGGCACGCGTGGCGCGCGCATACCGGGAGATCTTCTCCGGTCTCTACACCGACCCCTCCGATGTGCTCAACACCATGTTCGACGAAGAGCACGACGAGTTGGTGATCGTCAAGGAAATCCCGCTGTACTCCACGTGCGAGCATCATCTGGTCTCGTTCCACGGGGTGGCCCACGTCGGCTACATCCCCGGCGAGGACGGCAGAGTGACCGGGTTGTCGAAAATCGCACGGCTGGTTGACCTTTACGCCAAACGCCCGCAGGTCCAAGAGCGGCTCACCAGCCAGATCGCCGACGCCCTGGTGAACCGGCTCGACCCGCGCGGGGTGATCGTCGTGGTGGAGGCCGAGCATTTGTGCATGGCGATGCGGGGTGTGCGCAAGCCCGGCGCCATCACCACCACCTCGGCGGTGCGCGGGCAGTTCAAAACCGATGCCGCCTCACGAGCCGAAGCGCTCGACCTCATCCTGCGTAAGTGAGTTCGTCGCCGGTGCAGGTAGTCGGGGTTGTGAACGTCACTGACGACTCCTTCTCCGACGGCGGGCGCTACCTGTGTGTTGACAACGCCGTCGCGCACGGCCTGGCGTTGGCGGCCGACGGCGCGAGCATCGTCGACGTCGGCGGGGAGTCCACCCGGCCCGGCGCCACCCGGATCGATCCCCGCATCGAGAGCTCCCGCGTCGTACCCGTCGTCAAAGAGCTTGCGGCACAAGGTATTACTGTCAGCATTGACACCATGCACGCCGACGTCGCGCGTGCCGCGCTGCAGAACGGTGCGCGGATCGTCAACGATGTCTCCGGTGGGCGCGCCGATCCTGCGATGGCCCCGCTGGTGGCCGAGGCCGGGGTGCGGTGGGTCATGATGCACTGGCGGTCGGTCTCCTCGGACCGTCCGCACGAGGCCCCGCGGTATCGCGACGTGGTGGCCGAGGTGCGTTCGGAATTGCTGGCCGCCGTGGAGGACGCGGTGGCCGCCGGCGTCGACCCGGCAAAGCTGGTCATCGACCCGGGGCTCGGATTCGCCAAGACGGGACAACACAATTGGGCGTTGCTGCAGGCTTTGCCCGAGTTGGTCGCCACCGGGATGCCGGTACTCCTGGGTGCCTCGCGCAAACGCTTCCTCGGTACGCTGTTGGCCGGATCGGATGGGACGCCGCGACCGCCCGACGGGCGTGAAACGGCGACCGCGGTGATTTCCGCGCTGGCCGCCCTCCACGGGGCCTGGGGTGTGCGAGTGCACGACGTACGGGCCTCGGTCGACGCACTCAAGGTCGTGGACGCGTGGACCCGGACGGAGCGGACCCAGAGCGATGGCTGACCGAATCGAGTTGCGCGGCTTGACAGTTCATGGCCGGCACGGAGTCTACGAATTCGAGCGGGCAAGTGGGCAGGAGTTCGTCGTCGACATCGTGGCGTGGATCGACCTGGTCGACGCCGCCGCCAGCGACGACTTGGCCGACACCTACGACTACGTCGCCCTGGCCGAGCGGGCCGCCGCGATCGTCGGGGGCCCGGCGCGCAACCTGATCGAAACGGTGGGCGCCGAGATCGCCGACTTCGTGATGGACGACGAACGTGTGTACGCCGTCGAGGTGACTGTGCACAAGCCGCATGCCCCGATCGAGCTGCAGTTCGCCGACGTGGCGGTGGTGATTCGCCGGTCGCGGCGCGGCGGGCGCGGTTCGGTGGTTCCGGCGGGCGGGGTGTGATGACGCGCGCCGGCGACGATGCAGAGCGCAGCGATGAGAAGGAGCGGCGCTCATGACCTCAGTCGTACTGTCCATCGGCTCCAACCTCGGGGATCGGCTGGCGCGGCTGCAGTCGGTTGTCGATGGCCTCGGCGACGCGCTGCTGGCTGTCTCTCCGGTGTACGAGACCGCCCCGTGGGGGCGGGTGGAGCAGGGCCCGTTCCTCAACGCGGTGCTCATCGCCGACGATCCGGCCCTCGACGGGCAGGGCTGGCTGCGCCGGGCGCAGGAGTTCGAACAGGCCGCGGGCCGGATCCGCGGCGAGCGCTGGGGCCCGCGCACCCTGGACGTGGACCTGATCGCCTGTCGCACGGCCGACGGCGAACTGCTCAGCCGCGAAAACAACCTGACGCTGCCGCATCCGTTGGCCCATCTGCGGGCCTTCGTGCTGGTCCCCTGGCTGGCCGTCGACCCGGATGCCGTGCTCACCGTCGCCGGCGGGCTGCGTCCCGTCGCGCAGTTGCTCGCCGAACTAGACCCCGCCGATCAGGACGCGGTCCGGTTGTCGGGGTACACGCTGCAGCACTCGTCCGATCCAGAATCGGACAGCTGATGGGCCCGACCAGAAAACGTGACCTGACGGCCGCGGTCCTCGGGGCCGCCTTTCTGGGATATCTGCTGATCAAGGTGCTGTTTCGGTGGTTTCCGCCGATCACCCTGTGGACCGGTCTGTCGCTGCTGGTCGTAGCCATCGCCGAGGCGCTGTGGGCGCGCTACGTGCGGGCCAAGGTCAACGACGGGGAAATCGGTGACGGGCCCGGTTGGCTGCACCCGCTTTCGGTGGCCCGCAGCGTGATGGTCGCCAAGGCGTCGGCCTGGGTGGGTGCCCTGGTGCTGGGTTGGTGGATCGGGATCCTGGTGTTTTTCCTGCCGCGGCGATCGTGGCTGCGGGTCGCCGCGGAGGACACCACCGGAACGGTGGTGGCGGCCGTCAGCGCGCTGGCGCTGTTGGTCGCCGCGTTGTGGCTGCAGCATTGCTGCAAGTCCCCGCCACCGGATCCGGCCGACCACGCCGAGGGGGCCGAAAGCTAGGGCGTCCGAGGTTGCGGACCGCCACCGGCGGCCGGCCAGAACCACCGGCCAGTTAACGGCGATAAATCAACGAATTAACCCAGGTGAGAATCGCCGGAGTAGCGCGACACGCTCAATGACGTCGCACAGGTACAGTCAGGCCATGACCGTTCTGTCCCGCGGCGCCCGGGTACGGCGCGGCGGCCGCAGGCCGGGGTGGGTGCTCTTGACGACGTTGCTGGTCCTCGCGATAGGCGCCAGTTCCGCACTGGTTTTTACCAATCGCGTGGAACTTCTCAAGCTCGCTGTGATCCTGGCGCTGTGGGCCGCGGTCGCCGGTGCCTTTGTGTCGGTGCTGTACCGCCGGCAAAGCGACGCCGATCAGTCGCGGGTGCGTGACCTGAAGCTGGTCTACGACCTGCAGCTGGATCGGGAGATCTCGGCCCGCCGGGAGTACGAACTGACCGTCGAGTCCCAGCTGCGGCGCGAGTTGGCCTCCGAGATACGCGCCCAGGCCGCCGACGATCTGGCCGCGCTACGTGCGGAAGTGGCCGCGCTGCGGACCAGCCTGGAAATCCTGTTCGACACCGATCTCGAGCAGCGGCCCGCGCTGGAGACCCTGGAAACCGATACGCCGCCGGCCCGCGCCTACAGCGACTGGGACCGCAATGGCGAAGGTGCGGGTGTCGATTGGGTGACCAGCGATCGCGTCACGTCGGTCCGCGAGGGCGCCTCGGTCAGCTCGGCCGAACCCCGCACCGACGAGTCCGCGATCATCGACGTGCCCGAAGAACCGCTGCTCCCGCCCCGCGCGCGGGAGCGGGCCCGGTTCCCCTACGAGGGTCAGCAAGAGCCTTCCTACCCGCCGCCGCAGCAGGGCGGCTATCCCGAGGCGCCGCCGTATGTGCCGCCGCAGGAGGTCCCGTTCGCTCCTCCGCCGATGCCCGCCGCGGCGTCGGCCGAGCAGCAGCGCTTCGAGCCCCAGCAGTGGCAGCCGGAGCCGCCGCCCGGCTTGGTGCCGGACTGGCAACCGGTCAACGCCGACGGGCTCTGGCTGCCCCCGGGCGCTGTGGGCACCAACTGGGCCGGCTCCGATGCGCCCGACGCTGCCACGCCGCCGGGCCGGCGGCGGCGGCGGTATGCCGACCCCGAGGAGCAGGCCGACGGTCCGCCGTCGTCGAACGAACCGCCGGCGTCGGCCGGCGAATCCGGTCGTAGGGCCCGCTCGCGCCACTCCGCGGAGTACCGCGACTACAGCGTGCGGAACTTCATCTCGACAGACGAGCCCGCCGCACCGCCGCCCCCGGCGGCCGCGACCGCACCGCCCCCGCCGCCGCACCCCCGGCACGTCCCGAACGATACGGCCCCCCCGCCGCCACGACTGGCTCCGCCGCCACATCTGGAGCCCGCCCCCCGCCACCTGGGCGCGGACGAAGCGCCGGAAGGCGAAAGCCCGCAAACCGGAGGTCAGTCGGTTGCCGACCTGTTGGCACGGCTTCAGGTGCAGCCATCCGGCGGTGGCCGGCGGCGGCGACGGGAAGGCTGAGCTGGGACATTCGTCACATTGGGGCGGCGTCCCGAATGGACTACAGTCTTGGTGACCGTCCGGTACCCAGTAGCTGGGACTGGAACGAACGAATCAACATGTGAGGTCGTCTGCGATGGAGCAGTTCGACGGTTTACGCCCGGCCAGGCTCAAGGTAGGGATCATTTCGGCTGGCCGGGTGGGCACCGCCTTGGGTGTTGCGCTGGAGCGCGCTGAGCACGTCGTGGTGGCGTGCAGTGCGATCTCCCACGCGTCGCGCCAGCGGGCGGCCCAGCGACTGCCCGATACCACGGTGGCCTCCCCGCCCGACGTGGCCGCGGCGGCCGAACTGCTGCTACTGGCCGTTCCCGACAGCGAACTCGCCGGCCTGGTGTCCGGGCTGGCTGCCACCTCCGCGGTGCGGCCCGGGACTATCGTCGTGCACACGTCGGGAGCCAACGGGGTCGGGATTCTGGCGCCGCTGACGCATCAGGGCTGCATACCGCTGTCGATTCACCCGGCGATGACGTTCAACGGCTCCGACGAGGACATCAGCCGGCTGCCCGACACCTGCTTCGGCATCACCGCGGCCGACGAGGTCGGCCAGGCGATCGGACAGTCACTGGTGCTGGAGATGGGCGGCGAGCCGTTCTGCGTTCCGGAGGAGGCGCGCGTCCTCTACCACGCCGCCCTGGCCCACGCGGGCAACCACATCGTCGCGGTGCTGGCCGACGCGCTCGACGCGTTGCGGGCCGCGCTGCGGGGTAGCGAACTGCTCGGGCAACAGACCATCGACGAGCAGCCCGGCGGGCTCGCCGAACGCATCGTCGGCCCACTGGCCCGGGCGGCGCTGGAGAACACGCTGCAGCGCGGTCAGGCCGCACTCACCGGTCCGGTCGCCCGCGGTGACGCCGCCGCGGTCGCCGACCATCTGCACGCGCTCACGCAGGTTGATCCGGAACTGGCCCAGGCCTACCGGGTCAACGCCCTGCGCACCGCGCAGCGTGCCCACGCTCCGGAGGCCGTCCTCGAGGTGCTGGCGCGATGAACGCGATGACGGTCCGGCCACCGGCCTTCAAGCCGGGCGAACTCAACGTCTACTCGGCACCGCGCGAGGTATCGGATGTCAGCCGCGCGCTGCGCCACACCGGCCGGCGGGTGATGCTGGTGCCGACGATGGGCGCACTGCACGACGGGCATCTGGCCCTGGTGCGCGCCGCCAAGCGCGTGCCGGGCTCGGTGGTGGTGGTTTCGATCTTCGTGAATCCGTTGCAGTTCGGTGCCGGGGAAGACCTCGACGCCTACCCACGCACGCTGGACGCCGACCTTCAGCTATTGCGCGGCGAAGGGGTGGAGATCGTGTTCGCCCCCACCGCAGCGGCGATGTATCCCGACGGCATGCGCACCACCGTGGCGCCCGGGCCGTTGGCCGGTGAACTCGAAGGTGCTTCGCGGCCAACGCATTTCGCGGGAATGCTGACAGTGGTGTGCAAGCTGCTGCAGATCGTGCGCCCGGACCGCGCTTTCTTCGGCGAGAAGGATTACCAGCAACTGGTGCTGATCCGGCAGATGGTTGCCGATCTGAACGTCGACGTGCAGATCGTCGGCGTGCCGATCGTCCGGGAACCCGACGGCCTGGCGATGTCGTCGCGCAACCGCTACCTCGACAGCGAGCAGCGCGAACTGGCCGTGGTCCTTTCGGCGGCGCTGACGGCCGGGGCGCACGCGGCGACGCATGGTGTCCGGGCTGCGCTGGACGCGGCCCGCGCGGTGCTCGACGCCGCACCCGCAATCGCGGTCGACTACCTGGTACTGCGCGGCACCGAGCTGGGGCCGGATCCCGTCGGTGGAGCCGGCCGGCTGCTGGTCGCCGCCCGCCTGGGCACCACGAGACTGCTGGACAACGTTGCAATCCAAATCGGTAATCTCGCCGGCACTCCTGAGGGGCCGGACGGGCATGTTGAATCACCTTGGAGGAATTGATGTTTCGCACGATGCTGAAATCGAAGATTCACCGCGCCACGGTCACGCAGGCCGATCTGCACTACGTAGGCTCGGTGACGATCGACGCCGACTTGATGGACGCCGCCGACCTGCTCGAGGGCGAACAGGTGACCATCGTGGACATCGACAACGGCGCCCGTCTGGTCACCTACGCGATTACCGGCGAGCGTGGCACCGGCATCATCGGAATCAATGGTGCGGCAGCGCATCTCGTGCACCCTGGCGACCTGGTGATCCTGATCGCCTACGGCACGATGGAAGATGCGCAGGCGCGTGCCTACCAGCCGCGCATCGTCTTCGTCGACGCCGACAACAAGCAGATCGACCTGGGTAGCGACCCGGCATTCGTGCCCGACGATGCGGCTGAGCTAATGAATCCCCGGATGGGTGCGCGATAGCCGTGCTGCTGGCGATCGACGTCCGTAACACGCACACCGTCGTCGGGCTGCTGTCCGGTGCCAAGGAGCACGCAAAAGTCGTGCAGCAGTGGCGGATCCGCACCGAGTCCGAGGTCACCGCGGACGAACTGGCCCTGACCATCGACGGCCTGATCGGCGACGACTCCGAGCAGTTGACCGGTGCCGCGGCGCTGTCCACCGTCCCGTCGGTGCTGCACGAGGTGCGGGTCATGCTCGACCAGTACTGGCCGTCGGTGCCGCACGTGCTGATCGAGCCTGGCGTGCGGACCGGGATCCCGCTGCTGGTCGACAATCCGAAAGAAGTGGGCGCCGACCGGATCGTCAACTGCCTGGCGGCCTATCAGAAATTCGGGAAACCCTGCATCGTCGTCGACTTCGGATCGTCGATCTGTGTGGACGTGGTGTCGGCCAAGGGCGAGTTCCTCGGCGGCGCCATCGCGCCCGGGATTCAGGTCTCCTCGGATGCCGCCGCGGCCCGCTCTGCCGCGCTGCGCCGGGTCGAGCTGTCCCGGCCCCGGTCGGTCGTCGGCAAGAACACCGTCGAGTGCATGCAGGCCGGCGCGGTATTCGGTTTCGCCGGACTGGTCGACGGCCTGGTGGGTCGCATTCGCGAAGACGTCGATGGCTTTTCCGGCGACGACGTGGTGATCGTGGCGACCGGCCACACCGCGCCGCTGCTGCTGTGCGAGCTACAGACCGCCGCCCATTACGACCAGCACCTGACGCTGCAGGGGCTGCGGCTTGTCTTCGAGCGCAACCGCGATGCCCAGCGCGGCCGGCTGAAAACCGCACGCTGACTTTTCTATTGCCGCGAGTGTGCGCGTACGGCGCCCTGGCAGCACACTCGAAGCCACCAGCGCACTCCCGACGCCTGCGGCGGGCCCGCCCCGATGTCATTTAAGCTGGCACGTCGTGAGTGCCGCCGATCAAGACCTCCCCGAGCAGTTCCGGATTCGCCGGGATAAGCGTGCTCGGCTGTTGGCCGAGGGGCTTGACCCCTACCCGGTGGCCATCGAACGCAGCCACACGCTGGCTCAGGTCCGCTCCGCATACCCCGACCTGGCGGTCGACACCGCGACCGACGACATCGTCGGCGTGGCGGGGCGGGTCATATTCGCGCGCAATTCCGGCAAATTGTGTTTTGCGACGCTGCAGGACGGCGACGGCGCCACGCTGCAGGTAATGATCAGCCTGGACAAGGTCGGCCAGGATTCGCTGAACGCGTGGAAAGCCGATGTCGACCTCGGCGACATCGTGTACGTGCACGGCAACGTGATCAGCTCGCGACGCGGCGAATTGTCCGTCCTTGCCGATTCCTGGCGGATCGCATCCAAGTCACTGCGGCCGCTGCCCGTCGCGCACAAGGACATGAGCGAGGAATCGCGGGTGCGGCAGCGTTATGTCGACCTGATCGTGCGCCCCCAGGCGCGCGAGGTGGCAAGGCAGCGGATCGCCGTTGTCCGCGCCATACGCAACGCGCTGGAACGGCGCGGGTTTCTCGAAGTCGAAACGCCAATCTTGCAGACGTTGGCGGGTGGCGCCGCTGCTCGGCCGTTCATCACGCATTCCAATGCGCTTGACATCGATCTCTACCTGAGGATCGCACCGGAACTGTTCCTCAAGCGATGCATCGTCGGTGGATTCGACAAGGTCTTCGAGCTAAATCGCGTCTTCAGAAACGAAGGTTCTGATTCGACGCATTCTCCGGAATTCTCGATGTTGGAGACGTACCAGACGTACGGAACCTATGACGATTCGGCACTCGTGACGCGAGAGCTTATTCAAGAGGTGGCCGACGAGGCGATCGGTACCCGACAACTCTCGTTGCCAGATGGCAGTGTCTACGACATAGACGGAGAATGGGCGTCGATACAAATGTATCCGTCGCTGTCTGCGGCACTCGGTGAAGAGATCACACCGCAGACCACGGTCGAGCGGCTATGGGCCATCGCGGACCGGCTGGGTGTCGAGATACCCACGGACCGCGGGTACGGACACGGCAAGCTCGTCGAGGAACTATGGGAGCATGCGGTGGGTAATACGCTGACCGCGCCGACGTTCGTCAAGGATTTCCCTGTCGAGACAACACCTTTGACTCGACAGCACCGCAGCATCCCGGGTGTGACCGAGAAGTGGGATCTCTATGTGCGCGGAGTGGAACTGGCCACCGGGTACTCGGAATTAAACGATCCGGTCGTGCAGCGCGAACGATTTGCCGAACAAGCACGCGCCGCCGCGGCCGGCGATGACGAGGCTATGGCGCTTGATGAAGATTTTCTCGCGGCGCTCGAGTATGGGATGCCGCCAACCACCGGAACGGGAATGGGTATCGACCGGTTGTTGATGACTTTGACCGGCCTGTCAATTAGAGAGACAGTTTTGTTCCCGATTGTTCGACCGCACTCCAGCTGAAAGCCGAACACTGCGTTGCGCTCAGATTGAGTATGCTGCGTTCATATGGCAGATTAGTGACCGGGGAGTGGGTCCAAACTGCCCAGCAACTGCTCAGGAAGAACGCGAGGGTAAGCTAATGGCGAAAAAAGTCACCGTCACCTTGGTTGATGATTTCGACGGTGCGGGTGCCGCCGACGAAACCGTCGAATTCGGGCTTGACGGGGTGACCTATGAGATTGATCTTTCAACGAAGAATGCGGCGAAACTCCGCGGTGATCTGAAGCAATGGGTGGCAGCCGGCCGCCGCGTCGGGGGTCGTCGTCGGGGGCGTTCCGGAACCGGGCGGGGGCGCGGGGCCATCGACCGCGAGCAGAGTGCGGCGATCCGCGAATGGGCCCGCCGAAATGGACACAACGTGTCGACGCGCGGCCGCATCCCGGCGGACGTGATCGACGCATTCCACGCGGCCACCTAACAAAGCGTTAACCGGCGCCCGGTCGCAAGGCCTGGGCGCCGGTTCTGTTTTCGCTGGCGGCGAAACGATCATCGGCGCTCGCGGGAAACGAATTTATGGTTAGTCTCGTTTCTCCAGCTATGGCTCCGTCGTGACGGGGATTCCCCGCCACGGAGCGGACCAGGCCCGAACGGCAAGGCACCGCAAGGTTAGAACCCTGACGGGCCGACCATTACAGTGGACACCAGGTACGCGTGGCGGCCCCTGTGCCGACAACATGAAGTACCGATGGTGAGGGAGAGCAGGTAACCACCGATGTTCGAAAGATTTACCGACCGTGCCCGCAGGGTGGTCGTCCTGGCCCAAGAAGAGGCCCGGATGCTCAACCACAACTACATCGGCACCGAGCACATCCTGCTGGGTCTGATTCACGAAGGTGAAGGCGTCGCCGCGAAGTCGCTGGAGTCGCTTGGGATCTCGCTCGAGGGCGTCCGCAGCCAGGTCGAGGAGATCATCGGCCAGGGGCAGCAGGCTCCGTCCGGGCACATCCCGTTCACCCCGCGTGCCAAGAAGGTTCTCGAGCTGAGCCTGCGCGAGGCGCTGCAGCTGGGCCACAACTACATCGGCACCGAGCACATCCTGCTGGGCCTGATCCGTGAGGGCGAGGGCGTGGCCGCGCAAGTGCTGGTCAAGCTGGGTGCCGAGCTGACCCGGGTGCGCCAGCAGGTGATTCAGCTGCTCAGTGGCTACCAGGGCAAGGAGGCCGCCGAGGCCGGAACCGGTGGCCGCGGCGGCGAGTCGGGCAGCCCGTCCACCTCGCTGGTGCTCGACCAGTTCGGGCGCAACCTGACGGCTGCCGCGATGGAAGGCAAGCTGGACCCCGTCATCGGCCGCGAGAAGGAAATCGAGCGGGTGATGCAGGTGCTGAGCCGGCGCACCAAGAACAACCCGGTGCTGATCGGCGAGCCCGGCGTCGGGAAGACCGCCGTGGTCGAGGGCCTGGCGCAGGCCATCGTGCACGGCGAGGTGCCCGAGACGCTGAAGGACAAGCAGCTCTACACCCTGGACCTGGGGTCGCTGGTGGCCGGCAGCCGCTACCGCGGTGATTTCGAGGAACGCCTGAAGAAGGTGCTCAAGGAGATCAACACCCGCGGCGACATCATCCTGTTCATCGACGAGCTGCACACCCTGGTGGGTGCCGGTGCCGCCGAGGGCGCGATCGACGCCGCGTCGATCCTCAAGCCGAAGCTGGCGCGCGGGGAACTGCAGACCATCGGCGCCACCACGCTCGACGAGTACCGCAAGTACATCGAGAAGGACGCCGCCCTGGAGCGCCGCTTCCAGCCCGTGCAGGTGGGCGAGCCGACGGTGGAGCACACCATCGAGATCCTCAAGGGGCTGCGCGACCGGTACGAGGCGCACCACCGGGTGTCGATCACCGATTCCGCGATGGTCGCGGCCGCCACACTGGCCGACCGCTACATCAACGACCGGTTCCTGCCGGACAAGGCGATCGACCTGATCGACGAGGCAGGCGCCCGGATGCGCATCCGCCGGATGACCGCGCCGCCAGACCTGCGCGAGTTCGACGAGAAGATCGCCGAGGCACGCCGGGAGAAAGAATCGGCGATCGACGCTCAGGACTTCGAGAAGGCCGCCAGCCTGCGCGACCGGGAGAAGCAACTGGTCGCCCAGCGGACCGAGCGCGAAAAGCAGTGGCGTTCAGGCGATCTCGATGTGGTCGCCGAGGTCGACGACGAGCAGATCGCCGAGGTGCTGGGTAACTGGACCGGAATCCCGGTGTTCAAGCTCACCGAGGCCGAGACCACGCGCCTGCTCCGCATGGAGGAAGAGCTGCACAAGCGGATCATCGGCCAGGTGGATGCGGTCAAGGCCGTCTCCAAGGCGATCCGCCGCACCCGCGCCGGGTTGAAGGACCCCAAGCGCCCGTCCGGTTCGTTCATCTTCGCCGGTCCTTCCGGTGTCGGTAAGACCGAGCTGTCCAAGGCGCTGGCGAACTTCCTGTTCGGCGACGACGACGCGCTCATCCAGATCGACATGGGTGAGTTCCACGACCGGTTCACCGCGTCGCGGTTGTTCGGTGCCCCACCGGGATACGTCGGCTACGAGGAGGGCGGTCAGCTCACCGAGAAGGTGCGCCGCAAGCCGTTCTCCGTGGTGCTGTTCGACGAGATCGAGAAGGCACACCAGGAGATCTACAACAGCCTGTTGCAGGTCCTCGAGGATGGCCGGCTCACCGACGGGCAGGGCCGCACGGTCGACTTCAAGAACACCGTGCTGATCTTCACCTCCAACCTCGGTACGTCGGACATCTCCAAGCCGGTCGGCCTGGGCTTCACCCAGGGTGGCGGCGAAAACGACTACGAGCGGATGAAGCAGAAGGTCAACGACGAGCTGAAGAAGCACTTCCGCCCGGAGTTCCTCAACCGCATCGACGACATCATCGTCTTCCACCAGCTGACTCGCGACGAGATCATCCAGATGGTGGACCTGATGATCGGCCGGGTCGCCACCCAGCTCAAGGCCAAGGACATGGCTCTGGAGCTGACCGACAAGGCCAAGTCGTTGCTCGCCAAGCGCGGCTTCGACCCGGTGCTGGGTGCTCGCCCGCTGCGGCGCACCATCCAGCGCGAGATCGAGGACCAGCTGTCGGAGAAGATCCTCTTCGACGAGGTGGGCCCCGGCCAGGTGGTCACCGTCGACGTGGACAACTGGGACGGCGAAGGTGCCGGCGAGGACGCGAAGTTCACGTTCACCGGGACACGCAAGCCGCCGGCCGAGCCGGAGCTGCAGAAAGCCGGAGCGCACGCGGCTCCCGAGAACCAGTAGCACTACCGCAGACGGGTGGCGTGGCGATCGCGAGCGCGGCGGAGCCGGGCGAAGCGGGTTGCCACAATGGGGTCTAGTCTCTGACCGGACTAACCACCCGTTTGCTGTGCTGAGGGCTAAGGGGCTTATCTGTGCTGATCGTCACCACCAACGACCTTCCGGGCTGGGAGATTCGACGCGTCTGCGGCGAAGTGTTCGGGCTGACCGTTCGATCGCGAAATGCGTTCTCCCAGATGGGCGCGGGCTTCAAGGCCATGTTCGGCGGGGAGCTGCAAGGGATGACCAAGAATCTGGCCGAAAGCCGCAACGAGGCGATGGGCCGGCTGATTTCCGAGGCGCGTAACCGCGGCGGCAACGCCATCATCGCGATGCGCTTCGACACCACCGAAATCGGCGACGTCTGGACCGAGATCTGCGCCTACGGCACGGCTGTCGAGGCGGTGCCGGTCACCGACGGGGCCAAGTACACGGCCAGCCAGCTCGGTTACGGTGGCGGCCCCGCGCAGCAGTGATTGTTTGTTCCATCGTGCGGTCCGTTTAGACTGACGGCTGTTAACTGTTTTTCCGACGGGCTATGGAATCTGGTGAAATTCCAGAACGGTCGCGCCACTGTAGAAAGTCAGACCCGGAACCCGTCACCAACGTGGGACGCGTCATTCCCAGAAGGAGTCAACAGTGTCCAGTTCCGAGACGACCGGCACCCGTTCGATTGATTTGTCGGCGGCACATGCCGCGCTCTGGTTGGCGGCAACCGCCTTCCTGGCGTTATTGGCTCTTTACTTCGTCGGTGTCGATCAGGGCGCGGTGTCGTTGTTCGGCAGCGACACGCATGTGCACGAATTCGTGCACGATGCGCGCCATCTCCTCGGCTTCCCCTGCCACTGACCCGGCGTGGAGAAGCGTCTGATCGGACGCGGGCTGCTGGCGGGCGCAATCGGCGCCGTACTGGCATTCATCTTTGCCCGTGTGTGTGCCGAACCCGTCATCGCCCGCGCGATCGAATTCGAGGACGGTCGAACCGACGCCGAGAACGCCCACGGCGTGCACGAGCATGGCGCCGAGCTGTTCACCCGTGGCGTGCAGGCCAACCCCGGACTCGGTTTCGGGGTGCTTATCTTCGGTCTTGCGATGGGCGCATTGTTCGCGGTGCTGTTCTGCGTCGGGTATGCCCGCGCAACAGTTCGTGCGGAAAGCCCTGCGCCACGCCAGCTTTCGCTGTTACTGTCGGCCGGCGCGTTCGTGGCGGTGTACCTGGTCCCGTTCGTGAAATATCCGCCGAACCCGCCGGCCGTCGGCCAGTCCGACACGATCGGGGTCCGCACCGGTTGGTACCTGGCGATGGTGGTGGTGTCGGTGGTGCTGGCGATCGCGGCGGTATGGCTGGCCGGGCGGTTGACCGACCGGTTCGGTGACTGGAACGGACGGCTGCTCGCCGCCGGGGCTTATCTGGTGGCCGTCGCGGTGGTGATGGTGCTGCTGCCCACGGTCGACGAGACGCCCGAACCATTGCGCGACGCGTCGGGCGCGATCATGTATCCCGGCTTTCCCGCCGATGTCCTCTACGAATTCAGGTTGTTGTCGCTGGGCACGCAGCTGTTGCTCTGGGTGACCATCGGCCTGGTCTTCGCGACGCTGGCAGGGCGGTTGCTTCCAGAGCGTGCCGAAAGCGGACGGGTATCGAGCAGCGCGGTGTGACGCGGGTCGTGCGGCTGGAGATGGTGTCGCACGCTATGACCGATGCGATGGCGGCCGCACGATTTCCGGCCGACGAGCCGCTCAGCGACGCCGGCCGTCGACGGGCCGAAGTCGCTGCGGGCCTTGACATTCGCGGCGCACGGCACATTGCCGGTCCCGAACTGCGGACCCGGCAAACCGCGGAGCTGCTGGGCCTGGAGGCCATGGTCGAGCCGCGGCTGGCCGACCTCGATTGCGGGCTCTGGCGCGGCCAGGCCCTCGGGGCCGTCTCGGAGGCAGAGCTCGAGGCGTGGCGCAATGACCCGGCTCAGGCGCCACACGGCGGTGAGTCAATCGTCGAGCTCACCGAGCGGGTCGCCGGCTGGCTGGCGTCGTTGACCCAAGGCCCGTCGCGCACTGTTGCCGTCACCCATCCGGGGGTGATCCGCGCGGCGATCCTGACGGCTCTCGACATAGCACCGAAGTCGTTCTGGCGCATCGACATTGCCCCGCTTAGCCGTACAACCATGCATTATCGAAACGGCCGGTGGACGCTGCGGCTGCAGTGACTACTGCGGCGCGACCAGCGCGAAAGTCTTCTTGGCCACTCCCAGCATCCAGCCGGTCACCTTCGGGCCGTGGTCGCGGGGCCAGTTCAGCTGGAAACTGACCACCCACGGTTGCTGCGTCTTGTCGACGGCGTACCAGCTGAAGGTCAGATCACCCGGCAGCCCACCGGCTTTCGCGCCGATGTACGGCCACACGCTTCGGTCCAGCTGGATACCGGAGACCGCCGACAGGATCTGCTTGACGGGTGCGGCCTCGCCGACGGCGTCGGCCTGCAGCGCGGCGTGCACTCGGCAGATGTCCTCGGCGCTGCCGTACCACTCCGCCCCGGAGGCCGAGGCCGGGGTGTGGGCGCGAGCCGGATCAGGTTGGTAGGGAGCGGAATTCGCCTGTGCCAGCAGCTGGGCGCGGACCTGCGGCGTCGCATTCTGCCACTGGCTGCGCAGATCCGGTTCGCCCCAGCCGATGGAGAACAGCTCATACATCGTGGGGAACGGGGTCATGCTGGCCGGATCGTGATGGCCGGCCGTGGCGAGTGCGGATTCGATGGCGTGCTTGCCCAATCGTTCGATCAGCAAGTCGGTGGCCATGTTGTCGCTGTTGGCGATCATCTTCTCGGCCGCGGTGCGCACCGAAACATGGTCGCCGGGAGCAAGTCCCAGGCCCGAAGAGCCCACCGCCTTGCTCTTGTCGGTAACGGTCAGCTGATCGTCCCAGGACACCGTGTGGTTGCGCACCGCGCCGGCCAGGGCGTGCAGCACGTATAACTTGAAAATCGATGCCAGCGGCAGAGATTCGACGGTATTGGTTCCCATCACGGGATCGCAGTGGCCGTCGTCGACCTTGGCGACCTGATAGGAGTACCGCGCACCGGTCTTGCTCAGCGTCGCGTCGATGTCATGCCACGAGGTGATCGTGGGCGACAACGTGTCGAGCTCGAATCGATCAACTCGGCCGATGTCGTCGGTGTGGATCCGGATGTCTTGCCGCGCTCCGTAAGACGAGGTGAGGTGCAGCGTGGCGACGCTGGCACTGATGTCTACCCCGTCCAGCGTGAAGGGGCGATCCCACCAGAGTTCTTCCATGGTCTTTTCGACCGAGTCCACCTGGTCGGGCGCGGCCAGCGTGCGTACTCCAACCGGGCCGATCGGCCAGTCGGAGTTGAGCATGTCGACGGTCTGCTGGGCCCGTAGTCCTGGGGGTGTCCGGGTGTCGATCGCCCGGCCCGGATTGGCCGCGTTCGCCTGCGGCGACGGCGAAGGCGAGCAACCCGGAGCCAAAGTCGCAACAAGTGCCGCGGCGGCCGTCACGGCCAGCACGCGCTGTCGCGCGGGACCCAGGTTATGCGGCCTATTCAGACTGCTTGCTCCCCGTAACGTCCATGACAACCTCGAATTCCAGCAGCGACGCACCGGTCGCCACCGGGTTGGCACGCTGACCAGCATGGGCTTCGACGGCGGGCCCACTCGCCCAGGCCTGGAATGCTTCATCGGACTCCCAGTGTGTCACGACGAAGTAGCGGTTCTCGCCCTTTACCGGGCGCAGTAGCTGAAAGCCGAGGAAGCCGGGCTGGTTGTCCACCGCGTGGGCGCGGTGGGCGAAGCGCTTTTCCAGCTCAGGGCCAGCGTCGGCGGGTACTTCAATTGCGTTGATCTTCACCACTGGCGGCATGTTCGCTAGGCTACCCCGCCCCCTGCCCTGTCCTGCTCCTGGGCGGGCCACGCAAGATGGTGCTATGCCCACCGATCTGTTGACCTGCCAGGGCGGGCAAGGCGAGCCGTTGATACTGGTGCACGGCCTGATGGGCCGCGGCACCACCTGGTCGCGCCAGCTGCCGTGGCTGACCCGGCTGGGCACCGTGTACACCTACGATGCGCCGTGGCATCGCGGTCGCGATGTGGCCGACCCGCACCCGATCAACACCGAACGTTTCGTGGCCGACCTCGCCGAAGCGATAACCCCGTTGGCGACGCCGGTGCGGCTGGTGGGACATTCGATGGGGGCGCTGCACTCCTGGTGTCTGGCCGCGCAGCGCCCCGAACTGGTTTCGGCGCTGGTGCTCGAGGACATGGCGCCCGACTTTCGCGGCCGCACCACGGGTCCCTGGGAGCCGTGGCTGCATGCGCTTCCGGTCGAATTCGACACCGCCGAACAGGTTTACAACGAATTCGGTCCGGTTGCCGGCCGTTATTTTCTGGAGGCCTTCGACCGCACCGGCACCGGTTGGCGGCTGCACGGTCACACCTCGCGATGGATCGAGATCGCTGCCGAATGGGGCACCCGGGACTACTGGGAGCACTGGCTGGCGGTCCGGGTTCCGGCGCTGCTACTCGAGGCCGGCAACTCCGTCACCCCGCCCGGCCAGATGCGCGAAATGTACGAAAAGCATTCGACAGCAACATATTTAGCGGTTCCTGAAGCGGGTCATCTGATTCACGACGAAGCGCCCGATGTCTACCGGCAAGCGGTCGAGTCATTCCTCGCCGGCTAATCCGAACCGGCCGTCGCGCGTCTGTGTCACGAGGCCGTCGGCAAGCAGTGAATACAACGCCCGGTCGCGTTGGGCGGTATCGGTGAGCCACGCCACATCCAGCTCGGCCCGGGTCACCGGAGAGTCGTTGGCGCGCAAGACATCCAGCAACCGACCGCGGACTTGGCGATCCGTTCCGGCATACGTCTGAATGCGGCGGGCCGGCGCCGCTGCCGGAGGAAATCCGGCCTGCCGCCACGCGCAGTGCTCGAGCGGGCACAACCCGCAGCGCGGCGTGCGCGCAATGCATACTGTGGCGCCCAGTTCCATCAGTGCTACCGAAAACTGCGGGGCCGTAGCGTCTTCCGGTAACAGCGCCGAGACGTCGGCAAGGTCGCGGGTGGCCGAGGCCGGACCGGCATCGGCCAGGCCGTGCACGGCTCGGGCGACCACCCGTCGCACATTGGTGTCCACCACCGGCACCCGCTTGCGGTAGGCGAAGCACGCCACGGCTCGCGCCGTGTAGGTGCCGATACCTGGTAGTTCCAACAGGGTTTCGACGTCATCGGGAACGACGTCGCCGTGATCGCGCGCGATGACGATGGCGCATTCGTGCAGCCGCTTGGCCCGCCGCGGATAACCCAGCGTGCCCCAGGCCCGCAGCACATCGGCCGCGCTGGCCGCCGCCGTCGCCGACGGGGTGGGCCAGCGGCGCACCCATTCCGTCCAGATCGGCAGCACCCGAGCCACCGGCGTCTGCTGCAGCATGAACTCGCTGACCAGGATCTGCCAGGCGTCCACACCCGGTTCCCGCCAGGGCAGATCACGGCGCGAGCGCTCGTACCACCCCAGAAGTTCATTCGTCGGGATTTGCCCCTGGCTAGTCATCGGCGCCCGCGGCACGCCAGAATGTGTCCCATGCCCAACTCGAATCCGGTATCCGCATGGAAAGCACTCAAAGAGGGTAACGAGCGATTCGTTGCCGGTCAGCCCGCGCACCCCAGCCAGAGCGTCGAGCATCGCGCCAGCCTGGCCGCGGGGCAAAAACCCACCGCGGTGGTATTCGGTTGTTCCGACAGTCGGGTGGCCGCCGAGCTCATCTTCGACCAGGGCCTAGGCGACATGTTCGTGGTGCGCACCGCCGGACAGGCCGTCGACTCGGCGGTGCTCGGGTCCATCGAGTTCGCGGTGTCGGTGCTCGACGTCCCGCTGATCGTCGTGCTCGGCCACGACAGCTGCGGCGCCGTCAAGGCCGCGATCGGCGCGGTCGACGACGGTGCGATCCCGGCCGGCTTCGTGCGCGACGTGGTTGAGCGCGTCGCTCCGTCGATCCTGATCGGTCGCCGCGACGGACTCAGCCGCGTCGACGAGTTCGAGGCGCGGCACGTCAGCGAGACGTTGGCTCAGCTCACTTCGCGTTCCGCGGCCATCGCGGAGCGGGTGTCGGCGGGCACCCTGGCGCTGGCCGGGGTCACTTACCACCTCGCCGACGGGCGTGCGGCGTTGGTCGACCACATCGGCGACATCGGCGAATAACGGGCCACTCACGCCCTCATCACAAGGCCGCGAACAGGGGCCTAACACGATCCAACGCCAGCTAACATCGCGACACGCCGGGCCGGGTCGGACAAATCGGTGTGACCTGGACTTATGGTGTGACCGTGCTGGATCTGGAACCGCGTGGCCCGCTACCCACGGAGATCTATTGGCGGCGCAGGGGGCTGGCCCTGGGGATCGCGGTCGTCGTGATCGGCATCGCTGTCGCCATTGCCATCGCCTTCATGGGCAATAGCGCGGGCACCAAGCCCGCCAGCGTCAACAAGGCCGGGCCGGGCCAAAGCACACCGGCAGCACCGCCGCCGCAAGCTCCGCCCCCGCCGGGGCAGGAGGGCGTCACCCCGGTCCCGCCCGCGCAGGGGCAAAATCCTGAGGCACCGACGCCGACCGCCGCCGTTCAGCCGCCACCGGTGCTCAAGGAGGGTGACGACTGCCCGGACTCGACGCTTGCCGTCAAGGGGCTGACGAACGCCCCCCAGTACTTCATCGGTGACCAGCCCAAATTCACGATGGTCGTCACCAACATCGGCCTGGTGGCCTGCAAGCGCGACGTCGGCGCCGCTGTCCTGGCCGCCTACGTCTACTCGCTGGACAACAAGCGGCTGTGGTCCAACCTGGACTGCGCGCCGTCCAACGAGACCCTGGTCAAGACCTTCACGCCGGGCGAGCAGGTGACGACGGCGGTGACGTGGACGGGGATGGGATCCTCGCCGCACTGCCCGTTGCCGCGGCCGGCGATCGGCCCGGGCACATACAACCTCGTCGTGCAGCTGGGCAACCTGCGCTCGATCGCGGTGCCGTTCATTCTGAACCAGCCACCGCCCCCGCCGGGGCCGGTGCCGGGTCAGCCGGCGGTACCGCAGCCCGAGGCGCCGCCCGGAGCGGCTCCCGGTCCTTCGCCGGCCGGCTAGTCAGTTGAGCGGGTCGGCGATCGTCGACTCCGCCAACTGCGACAGCCCTTCCCGCACATGGCGCGCCCACATCGAGCCGATGCCGTCGACAGACTGCAGATCGTTGGCGCTGGCGGCCAGCAGACCCTGCAGCGTCCCGAAGTTGCGGACCAACAGGTCGACGTGGGCGAACTGCAGCCGGGGGATACCGGCCATCGCGCGGTAGCCACGTGGGCTCAGCGCCGAATCCTGCGCTTCCGTCGTCGTCGGATAACCGAAAACCTTTGCCAGCGAGGTGATTTCGAGCAGCTCGGTGTCCGACAACGCGTCCAGCTCGTCCAGCGTCGCGATCATCTGCGCATCGGACAGCGGCTCGGGGCTGGCGTGGTAGTCGCGCACGATCAACTCCCGATCGGTGTCGTTGCCGCCCAGCAGCTCCTCGAGCTGTAGCCGCAGCTGCCGTCCGTCGGTGCCCAGTTCGACGACGTCGTAGTCGATCACCAGCCCGATACGGCGGACCAGCTCGAGTCGCTGCACCACCGTCATCACGTCGCGCAGCGTGACGAAGTCTTCGATCTCGGCTCGCGAGAGCAACCGGCTGACCTCGTCGAGGCGGGTTTTGTAGCGCTCCAGGGTTGCGATGGCCTGGTTAGCCCGCGACAGGATGGTGGCGGAATCGGCCAGCACGTGACGCTCCCCGCCGACATACACGGTGACGATGTTCATCGAATGGCTGACCGAGATCACCGGGTGGCCGGTCTGGATCGCGGCGCGTTCCGCCGAGCGGTGCCGGGTGCCCGACTCGTCGGTGGGTATCGACGGATCGGGAACCAGCTGCACGTTGGCCCGCACGATGCGGCTGCCGTCGGTGGACAGCACGACGGCGCCGTCCATTTTCGCCAGTTCGCGCAGCCGCGTCGGGGCGTATCGGACATCCAGGGCGAAGCCGCCGTCGCAGATGGCCTCGACGTTCTCGTCGTTGCCGAGCACGATCAGCGCACCGGTACGACCGCGCAGAATGCGCTCCAGGCCATCCCGGAGCCCGGTGCCCGGTGCCAGGCGGGCGACTGTTTCACGCAGCGTCGGACGCGTCACAGCCTGTCATTCTGCTACGCCAGGGCTTATGGCGTAGCAATGTATAGCCGTTTGGGTCCCGCGGGCTCGGGGGCGCGGTTGTGGGCGACGTCGATCATGTGCTGCAGTGCCGCCCCGATGTTGGGTGCGGTCAGCGCTCGCATGCTCCGCGGAACGGCGTCACATCCCGGCGGAATCAGCGCGATGCTGAACCCCTGCCGGGCGGCTTCGGCCAGGCGCCGGTCCATGCCGCTGACCCGGCGCAGATCGCCGGCGAGGCCGACCTCCCCGATCATCACCGCGGTGGTGGGCAGCGGCAGGTCGGCCAGGGCTGAAGCCAGCGCGATCGCGACGGCGAGGTCAGAGGACGGATCGGTCAGCCGCATGCCGCCCACCGTGGACAGGTAGATGTCGTTGGCGGCCAGCGGCAGCTTGGCGTGCTTTTCCAGCACGGCGGTGATCATCGCGGCACGGGAGTGGTCGATCCCGCTGACCGCACGGCGCGGTGAGCCGGCGTTCGGCGTGGCCAGCAGCGCCTGGACTTCGCCGATCAGCGGCCGTTTGCCGTCCAGGGCGACCGTGATCGCGGTGCCCGGCACCGGGGCGGGCCGCTGGTCCAAGAACAGGTTGGACGGGTCGGCAACACCCTCGATTCCGTTGTCGTGCAACATGAAACACCCGACTTCGTCGGCGCCGCCAAATCGGTTCTTGATGCCGCGGACCATCCGCAGCGAGCCGTTGCGGTCGCCTTCGAAATGCAGGACGACGTCGACGAGGTGTTCCAGCGAGCGCGGGCCGGCGATCGCGCCGTCCTTGGTGACGTGGCCGACGAGGATCAGCGCCACGCCGTTGGACTTGGCCGCGGCCGTCAGCGCCGCCGTCACGGCGCGCACCTGCGTGACTCCGCCCGCGACGCCGTCGGACTCGGCGGTGGACATCGTCTGCACCGAGTCGACGATCACCAGCGCGGGCTTGACCGTCGCCATGTGCTCGAGCACCGTGTGCACGTCGGATTCGGCGGCCAGGTAGAGCTCGTCACTGCCACAATCGATGCGGTCCGCGCGCAGCCTGATCTGGCCCGCGGACTCCTCGCCGGAGATGTACAGCGCGCGCCGCCCCGACTGCGCCCACAGGTGGGCGACCTTGAGCAGCAACGTCGATTTACCGACGCCCGGATCGCCGGCCAGCAGCGTGACCGAGCCGGGCACGACGCCGCCGCCGAGTACGCGGTCGAGCTCGCCGATGCCCGTCGCACGGTGCTGGCTGATGTTGGGTTCGATCGAACTGATCGGAACGGCCTGCGACGTCGGCTTCAGCGAACGACGGCCGCCCACCGCGCTGAGCACGGTCACCTCATCGACGGTGCCCCAGGTGCCGCATTCCCCGCAGCGGCCAACCCATTTGGCGGTGACGTGTTGGCACTCCGAGCAACGGTATTGCGAGCGCGGGTTAGCCACGTCATGACGGTATCCGCCCGCACCGACAAGTCCCGCCGTGACACGGCCGTTCAGACCTCCGGCGCAGCCATCCCGGCCGAAATCGGCACCTGCACACTGGCTTGGCCGGCCTTCTCGAAGGTGAAGGTGAAGTTATAGGCCAGGCCGTTGGTGATCGGCTTGGCCAAGTTGACCGAGGCCTTGGCCGCGCTGTTGGGGTTGAGCGGGCCCGGCGCCACCCGCTGGCCCTCCGGCGTGCCGATGAACAGCATGCCGCTGGCGGGCAGGCGAGCGTCACCGGTCACGGTCACGGTGCCGATGTCGCTGGTGATGCCGAGCAGCCGGTCCTCGACGTCCGGCGACTGGTTCACCGCTACCAGCACCAGGTCCACGTTCCTACCCGGACGCAGGTAGTCGCCGGTCTGCGCGGCTTGGATGCGGATGTCGCGCAGCGCCACGTTGTTGAACGTGACCTTGTTGCCGTTGACGGCAGGCTCCTGGGTGGCCATCTGCGAGATCTGTCCGGCGCCACAGCCGGTGAGCACGGTGGCGACCAGGGCGGCCAGGCCGGCGAGGACGACCCGGGTGCGAAGGCCGACCGCGAGGCTGGTCTTGAAGCGGTTCACTCGATGCCTCCTGGGCTCGGTCTGGCTGTTCAGAGCAAGTCGCGGCACGATGACGCGTGCAACTATGCACAGTAGTAGGAACGACGTTTAAGCGGTAGCGCAGGTAGCAAGACCAGCACCGCAGCGCCGGTCGCTGGGCCACTGCCGGGGCACCGACCAGGCATTGCTAGTGTGTTCTATTGCACGTCTTCGTCCGTCTGTCAACCCCTATTCCGCGCGCGTTGTGCCCCTGACCTGCACCGTTGCTACGCGTGTGTTGGACCGCCGTGTTAGACTGAAGTAACGAAAGGGGCTCGAATCTGATGATCTTCAAGGTCGGCGACACCGTTGTATATCCACACCACGGTGCTGCGTTAGTCGAGGCGATCGAAACCCGCACCATCAAAGGGGAGCAAAAAGAGTATCTCGTCTTGAAAGTTGCGCAGGGTGACCTGACCGTTCGAGTTCCCGCCGACAACGCCGAGTACGTCGGCGTCCGCGACGTCGTCGGACAAGAAGGCCTGGACAAGGTCTTCCAGGTGTTGCGCGCTCCCCACACGGAAGAGCCCACCAACTGGTCACGGCGTTACAAGGCCAATCTCGAAAAGCTTGCTTCCGGCGACGTCAACAAGGTCGCCGAAGTTGTCCGCGACCTATGGCGTCGCGACCAGGAGCGCGGCCTGTCCGCGGGCGAAAAGCGCATGCTGGCCAAGGCCCGCCAGATTCTGGTCGGTGAGTTGGCGCTCGCGGAGAGCACCGACGACGCCAAAGCGGAGACCATTCTCGACGAGGTTTTGGCCGCAGCTTCCTGAAGGCCCTGAGCTCAGGTGGTCGGGGGCACAGTTGTTGCAGTGGTCCCGGCCGCGGGCTTGGGGGAGCGGCTGCGTGCCGGCATTCCGAAAGCATTTTGCGAACTCGACGGGCGCACGCTACTGGAATGGGCCGTTGCGGGTCTGCTGGATTCGGGGGTCGTTAGTCAGGTCGTGGCGGCGGTACCCGCCGATCGCGTCGACCAGGCCAAGCAAGTCCTAGGCAGCCAGGCCACCGTGGTGGCCGGCGGAGTCGGGCGCACCGAATCGGTCAATCTGGCGTTGTCCGCCCTACCCGGCGAACCGGATTTTGTGCTGGTACACGACGCTGCCCGGGCGTTGACGCCACCTGAGCTGATCGTGCGAGTGGTGGACATGCTGCGGGCCGGACACGGCGCTGTGGTGCCCGCAATGCCGCTGCATGACACCATCAAGGCCGTGGATGCCAACGGTGTGGTGCTGGGCACGCCGGAACGTGCCGGGCTGCGTGCGGTGCAGACGCCGCAGGGGTTCGCCACCGAACTGTTGTTGCGCGCCTACCAGCAAGCGGCGGGCGCGGTTTTCACCGACGACGCATCGATGGTCGAGTACGTCGGTGGCCAGGTTCAGGTGGTCGATGGCGACCCGCTGGCATTCAAAATCACCACACCGCTGGATCTGCTGCTGGCCCAAGCGATTGTGCGCGGGTGACCGAGTTGCCTCGGGTCGGCCTCGGTACCGACGTACACCCGATTGAGCGCGGACGGCCCTGCTGGTTGCTGGGTCTGCTGTTTCCCGACACCGACGGCTGCGCGGGCCATTCCGACGGCGACGTCGCGGCGCACGCGTTGTGCGATGCGCTGCTGTCGGCTGTCGGGTTGGGCGACATCGGCGGCGTGTTCGGGGTCGACGATCCGCGATGGAAGGGCGTCAGCGGCGCCGACATGCTGCGCCACGTCGTCGAACTGGTGTCGGAGGCCGGGTATCGGGTCGGAAATGCGGCCGTGCAAGTGATCGGCAATCGGCCGAAGATCGGCCCGCGCCGCGCCGAGGCGCAGCAACTGCTGTCGGATCTGGTGGGCGCGCCGGTATCGGTCTTGGCGACCACCACCGACGGGCTGGGCCTGACCGGGCGGGGTGAGGGTTTGGCCGCGATCGCGACGGCCCTCGTTGTCGCGCACGGATAGCCTTGCGAGCGGCGGTCGGCCGATCTGAAGTAGCAGGTAAGCTGGCACGTCGTGACCGATCGCCCCCCCATGCGGCTACACGACACCGCCGCCGGTGCTGTGCGTGATTTCGTTCCGCTGCGCGAGGGGCACGTCTCCATCTACCTCTGTGGCGCCACCGTTCAGGGCCAGCCGCACATCGGCCATGTCCGCAGCGGCGTGGCCTTCGACATCCTGCGGCGCTGGCTGATGGCGCGCGGCTATGACGTCGCGTTCATCCGCAACGTGACCGACATCGAAGACAAGATCCTCGCCAAGGCCGCCGCCGCATGCCGGCCGTGGTGGGAGTGGGCGGCGACCTACGAGCGCGCGTTCACCGCGGCCTACGACGCCCTGGACGTCTTGCCGCCGTCGGCGGAGCCGCGAGCCACCGGCCATATCACCCAGATGGTCGAGTTAATGGAACGCCTGATCGAAAATGGTCACGCGTATGCCGCCGCCGGTGACGTCTACTTCGATGTGCTCAGCTACCCCGAGTACGGTCAGCTGTCCGGCCACAAGATCGATGACGTCCACCAGGGCGAGGGGGCGGGGACCGGCAAGCGCGACCAGCGTGACTTCACCTTGTGGAAGGGCGAGAAGCCGGGCGAGCCCTCATGGCCGTCGCCGTGGGGGCGCGGGCGCCCGGGCTGGCACCTGGAATGCTCGGCGATGGCACGCACCTACCTGGGCCCTGAATTCGACATCCATTGTGGGGGAATGGATTTGGTGTTCCCCCATCATGAGAACGAAATCGCCCAGAGCCGTGCGGCCGGGGATGGGTTCGCCCGCTACTGGCTGCACAACGGCTGGGTGACGATGGGCGGCGAGAAGATGAGCAAGTCGCTGGGCAACGTGTTGTCCATTCCGGCGATGTTGCAGCGGGTGCGGCCGCCGGAACTGCGCTACTACCTGGGTAGCGCTCACTATCGCTCGATGCTCGAATTCTCCGATACCGCCCTGCAGGATGCGGTGAAAGCCTATGTGGGAGTTGAGGAATTCCTGCACCGGGTGCGGGTTAGGGTCGGCGGCGTGGTCCCCGGCGAGTGGACGCCGCGATTCGCCGACGCACTCGACGACGACCTCGCGGTGCCGATCGCGCTGGCCGAGATCCACCATGCCCGCGCCGAGGGCAATCGGGCGCTCGACGCCGGCGACCATGAAGGTGCTCTGCGGCACGCCGGCTCGATCCGGGCGATGATGGGCATCCTGGGCTGCGACCCGCTCGACGAACGCTGGGAAACACGCGACGAGACATCGGCCGCACTCGCGGCCGTCGACGTGCTGGTTCAGTCCGAGCTGGAAAGCCGCAAGCGAGCCCGCGAGGAGCGCAATTGGGCTCTGGCAGACGAGATCCGGGACCGACTCAAGAACGCCGGCATCGAGGTCACCGACACCGCCGACGGGCCGCACTGGGAGCTGCAAGCGGGTCCAGACAAGTGATGGACGAGTAGATGGCCGGCAACTCGCGGCGCCAGGGCGCAATACGTAAGTCCGGCAGCAAGAAGGCACCGACCGTGGGCTCGGGCGGCCAACGGCGTCGTGGCCTGGAGGGCCGGGGCCCCACGCCGCCCGCTCACATGCGCCCGAACCATCCTGCTGCCAAGCGCGCCGCCCAGCCGCAGCAACGCCGGACGGCCAAACGCACCGATGAGACCGAAACCGTACTCGGCCGCAACCCGGTGGTGGAATGCCTGCGCGCGGGGGTGCCCGCGACGGCGCTGTACATCGCACTCGGCACCGAAGCCGACGAGCGTGTCACCGAATCCGTAGCCCGGGCAGCCGATTTGGGCGTCGCGATTTTGGAAGTGCCCCGTACCGACCTGGACAAGATGACCGCCAACCATCTGCACCAGGGCATCGCGCTGCAGGTGCCGCCGTACAACTACGCCCACCCCGACGACCTGCTCACAGCCGCACTGCAGTCGCCGCCGGCGCTGCTGGTCGCACTGGACAACATCTCCGATCCCCGCAACCTCGGGGCAATCGTCCGCTCGGTTGCGGCCTTCGGCGGCCACGGAGTGGTTATCCCGCAACGCCGTTCGGCTTCGGTGACGGCGGTGGCCTGGCGCACCAGTGCCGGCGCCGCGGCCCGCCTGCCCGTCGCGCGCGCGACCAATCTCAACAGAACACTGACGAATTGGGCCGACCGCGGGCTGCGGGTGATCGGATTGGACGCCGGCGGTGACACCGTGGTGGACGACCTGGACGGCACCGACCCGATCGTGGTGGTCGTCGGGTCCGAAGGCAAGGGCCTCTCCCGGTTGGTGCGGCAGAACTGCGACCAGGTGGTGTCGATACCGATGGCCGGTCATGCCGAATCGTTGAATGCCTCGGTGGCCGCCGGGGTGGTGCTCGCCGAAATCGCGCGTCAGCGCAGGAGTTAACCGGGTTGGCCGGCCGGCTCACGCGCCTGGGCGTGGTGCTGACCGCGGTCGCATTGCTGGTGTCGCTGCCGGTGTCCGCAGCGCAAGCACCCGACTTCGACCTGCAGGCACATCGCGGTGGTCGGGGTGAGACCACCGAGGAATCGCTGCGAGCCTTCGCCAAAGCGCTCGAACTAGGCGTCAGCACACTCGAACTCGACATCGTCATCACCAAAGACCGGCAGCCCGTGGTGTGGCACGATCCGACGATCGACGCCGAAAAATGCGTGGACACCGGGCCGGCGGTTGCCGGCGATCCGCAGTACCCGTATGTCGGAAAGCTGGTGCACGAACTCACTCTGGCGCAGCTGCACACCTTGGACTGCGGTCGGCTGCTCGCCGAGTTTCCCCGGGCTGAAGTGGTGCGGGGCAATAAGATTGCGACCTTGCCGGAAGTCTTCGCGCTCGCCGACTCCTACCGGGCTCCGAATGGGCCAGGGGTGCGCTACAACATCGAAACCAAGGTGGAGGCCGACCGGCCGAGCCGATCGGCCGAGCCCCAGGAGTTCGTCGACGTAATTCTGGGCGTGGTCAGGTCGGCGGGCAAGGTCTCTTCGGTCGACATTCAGAGCTTCGACTGGCGGACCCTGCCGATGGTGCACCGGGCCGAACCGTCGATTCCGTTGGTGGCCTTGTACAACGACGAGACCTGGGCGCCGGATTCACCGTGGCTGGCCGGCATCGACGCCACAGTCGTCGGGGATGCGGTGATCGGGGCGCTGATGGTGGGGGCGAACATTGTCTCGCCCCGGTATCAGTTGGTCACCGGCAAGCCGTACGTCGATCACGCACATGCGTTGGGGCTCAGGGTCATTCCATGGACCGTCAACGACGCCACGGCGATGCGCGAGCAAATCGGCTATGGCGTCGACGGACTCATCACCGATTACCCGACGCTGCTGCGCGGTGTGATGGCCGAGCTGGGCATGCCATTGCCCACTGCCGCGTCGGCGATCTGACCGTTGCCGTGCTGCCGGCGGCGGCGGTTGGCCAGGGCGGCGCGCCACAGCATGCCCGGGCGCAGTAGCGCGGTAGCGGGGTCGACGAGCGCGGTCACTCTGACGAACCGATCGACGGCGTCGGTGTCGTATTCGGCGGCGGTGAGCACGCGATCGACGTATGCGTCGAGCAGTCGGGTGAGCAGCGACGGGGTGCCCTCGATTTCGGGGAGGCAGCGGTCGGGGCTGGCCGACAGCTCCCACGCCTGGCGGATCGGCACCGCCGCGGCCCGGAAGAATCGCGGCGCCAAATCCCTTGTGCCGCTGAGTAAGCAATCGCCCAGTGTCAGCGCCTCGAGTGCGGCTACCGTCATGCCCTGGCCGTAGATCGGGTTGAAGCTGCAGATCGCGTCGCCGATGACCAGCAGGCCCTGGGGGAATCGCCGCATCTTGTCGTAGCGGCGCCAGCGGCTGGACGGCGTACGGTGCCGCGCGGGTTCTCCGACCGGTTCGGCGGCTCGAATCGCGGCCAGCAGGTGCGGCGGTGCGAAGTCTTCGACAAACTCGCACATCGATATCAGGTCGGGGCGTGGACCATGGCTCGCCATGCCGAAGACGGTGAACATCCAGGTGTCGTTCTCCGTATGCAGGATGCCCAGTCCGCGCGGCCGGCCCGGCACGGGGCCGACGACGAAGCCGAGTTCGTGCAGCGCATCCGGCGCCATGCGCAGCAGCTGGCTCACGTAGGTCAGCTCCACCGTGACCTCGTCCTCGCGCGGGCCGTTGTAGCCCAGGGATTCCAGCCACGCCGGGGTGCGGGCGCCCCGCCCAGTTGCGTCGACCACTAAATCGGCGCTGAGCGTGAGGTCTTCGCGGGTGCGACGGTCGACCACCCGTGCCCCGTTGACGCGATGGTGGTCCGCCGTTGCGGTCACGCCCGCGATGTCGTGCCCATCGAGCAGCATGACGTTGGGAATGGCGCGCAGCCGCGCGCGGAGGTGATCCTCGAGGAACGGCCGGGTGGCGAGGTGGGCGGTGAACGAGGGAGCGCTGCCGTTGCGCACCATCAGGTGACCGCCCACGTTGTAGTAGAGCTGCGACAGATCCCGGCCGTCGGCGTAGTGCGCACCGTCGACGACCAGCTCGTCGAGGATGCCGGGGAAGAATTCTTCGAGTACCTGCGCGCCGCGAGGCAGCAGGCCGTGCAGGTGCTTGCCCTGCGGCACACCCCGGCGGGGTACGCCGATGTCGGGCAGCGGGTCGCGCTCCACCACCGTCACCAGGTCATAGAACTCACTGAGCGACCGCGCGGCCGACAGACCGGCCATGCTCGCCCCCAGTACCACCGCGTGAATACCGATCTTCGCCATAGCCCACCGCCTGTGCTGAGCGCTTATCTGACGAAAGCCATGTTGCTGGCGGCTGACCGGCGGCGGCAGCGTAGTCGACTACGCGACTGGTACGTGTCCGCTACACATCGGGTCACCGAAACGTCGGCAAAGCCGCCCATTCGATGCTCCCGCAAAGTTATAGTCGCCGAGTGATCGGCGCTGAGCCGCTGACCGGGCGCGACAGTGAATTAGGGATCATTCGCCGTGCCCTCAGCGCGGCAGGCAATCACTCGGGCGTGGTAGTCGCCGGAGCCGCCGGCGTGGGCAAGACTTGGCTGGCCCACGAGGCGCTGCGGCGGGCCGCGGCGGCGGGGGAGCGGACGAAATGGATCGTCGGCACCGACTCGGCGCACGCGCTGCCGTTGGGAGCGTTCATCGGCTCGCTCGGTGAGGCGATGTCGAACCCGTTGACCGATGTACAGCGGGTCATCAATTCGTTTGTCGCACAACAGCGTCGAGGCAAGGTCGTAGTAGGGGTCGACGACGCGCACTTGCTCGACGGATTGTCTGCCCTCGTGGTTCATCAGCTGGCGCAGTCGGGCGGGGTGCGACTGGTGGTCACAATCCGCACCGGCAGCGACGAACCCGATGCGGTGACGGCGTTGTGGAAGGACGGGCTGCTGGAACGGCTTGATCTTGAACCGCTTTCGGCGGCGGCCACCCGCGAGGTCATCGAGAGCAGGCTGGACGGCCCCGTCGATGCGCGCAGCGCGGCCCGGTTCCAAAAGCTGACCGGCGGCAACGCCCTGTTCCTGCGGCAGCTGGTGGCCGATCAGGTGGCTGCCGGGCGGATGCGCAAAACCGCCGGGGTGTGGATGTGGGACGGCGATGTGGCGGTCTCGGCGAGCCTGTCCGACACGCTGGGCCGCCAGATGGGCCGGCTGAGCCCGGGTATGGCGATGGTCGTCGACACGTTGTCGCAATGCGAGCCGCTAGCCATCGGCGTGCTCTGCGATGTGGTGGACCGCGGCGACGTGGCTGCCGCCGAGCGGATGGGGCTGGTGAGCATCGAGCGCACGGCCAGCGGATTGACGGCGCGGCTGGCCCACCCGCTGTTCGGCGAACTGCGCCGCGCGAGCGCCGGCGAGCTGTATCTCTCGGAAATCCGGGGGCGGCTCGCGACGCGGTTGGCCGACGACGCCGACGCCGACATGCAGGCCACCGTGCGCCGCGCGCTGCTACGGCTCGAGTCGGATCTCGCCCCCGACCCCGGGCTGTACCTGGAATCGGCGCGGCACGCCATGACACTGCTTGATCTGGATCTGGCCGACCGGTTCGCCACTGCCGCCGCGAAAGCCGGCGCGCCCGGAGCGGCCGAGGTGCGGGCGATGAACTTGGTGCTACTTGGGCGCGGTGAGCCCGCCGAGGCGGCGTTGCGTGAGATGGCCTGCGACGGCCAGCCCGGCTGCCACCACTGGGCGACCGTGCGGGCGGCCAACCTGATCTGGTGGCTCGCCAGACCGCACGATGCGGCCCCGATTCTCGCCGGCCTCGCCGCCAACCCCGAGGCACCGGCGCAACGGGCCGAGCGGTTGGCGGTGCAGGCGTGCCTGGACGCGGTGTCGGCGCGCTGCGAAATCGCGGTCGTAAACGCCCGGGCCGCATTGGATTTCCCGGAGCTCCCGGGGTTTCACGCGATGATGGCCTCCCTTGCGTTGATCATGGCAATGGGGGCACTCGGTCAGGTCGACGGTCTCTCGGATATCGCGCAGCAGGCGCTGCGCCGTGCGACAACGTCTTTCCAGGCTTCCCATATGCGATATTGGTTCGGCGCCGTCTACGGCCGGGCCTGTCGGCTGGTCGGACGGATCGACGAATTCGTCAGCACAGCAAGGCAACTGGCCGATTCGGCCCGCGAGATTCCCGGCCTGGCCTATGCGAACCTCTCGTTCCTGTTGGGCAACGCAGCGCTGGCCCGCGGCGCCGTCGCGGAGTCGGCCCGGTTGGTGCATGAAGCGGTCGCGGGAGTGCAAATACACTCTGTCACCACGGGATTGAGGCCGGCCACCTATTTCGCACTTGCCGAAGCGCACGCCAAGCTCGGAGAAGCCGGCGAGGCCAATGATGCCGTCGCGGCCGCGCGCTCGTGCGTGCCGCCCGACTTTCTGTTCATGCACACCGCACTGGCGCTGGCCGGCGGCTGGGCGATGGCGGCAAGCGGCCACCTGACCGAGGCCGTGGCGAGCGCGCAGCAGGCGGCACGCCTGGCCCGCGACCGCGCCCAGCCCACCCATGAGCTCGCCTGCATCCAGGCCGCGGCTCAATGGGGCGACGCTTCACAGGCCGCGCGAGCGCGGGAGCTGGCCGATGAGTTGTCGCTGCCGCTGGCCGCCGCCGTCGCTGCACACGCCGCGGCCCTGCACGATGGGGACGGCGAAGGCCTGCTCGCGGCCTCGGCGGCCTACCGCGAGATCGGTGACCGGGCCACCGCCGCCGACGCGGCGGCGCAGGCGTCCGTCGCGTTCGACGAAGGCCAGCACCATCGGCGCGCAATGTATGCCGCCGCGCTGGCCAGGGAGTTAGCCGATGAATGCGGTGGGCTGCACACGCCGGCGTTGCGGACTCCGACGGGTATCAAACTGTCGGGTCGCCAACGCGATGTCGTCGAACTCGTGGTGGCCGGGCTGTCCAACCGGGACATCGCCGAGCAGCTGGTGATGTCCGTGCGCACGGTCGAGGGTCACGTGTACCGGGCCTGCCAGCGAGTGGGTGCCCAGTCGCGCGAGGAACTGGCGTCGATCATTCGATCGGGCCCCTGCGGCACACGCTGAGAAACCGTGCTGCAGCTAGAGGCCCAGCAGCCGCGCCGAGGACCACAGCGCCAGCACCGACACCAGCAGAGCCGGGGGTACCGTACACAGGCCCAGGCGGGTGTACTCGCCGACGCCGGCTTCGACGTCGTGCTGGCGAAGCACGCGCCGCCACAGCAGGTTTGACAGCGAACCGACGTAGGTCAGGTTCGGTCCGATGTTGACCCCGATCAGCACCGCCAGGACCGCGACCGGGCCGCTGGGGGCGACCAGCGGCAGCAGCACCAGCGTGGCCGGCAGATTGTTGACGACGTTGGCCAGCACGGCGGCCACCGCGGCGATGGCCAGCAGCGCGGGCAGCCCCGACCCGTGCGGCAGCACGGCGGACATCGCGCGGTCCATCCCGTTCAGCGTGACCGCCTGCACCACGACGCCCAGCGCCAGCACGAACACCAGAAACGAAACCTGGGCCGAGCGAACGATTTCCATCACGGTGGTGTGCCGGTGGCGCAGGCTGCGCACCGCGAGCACCGAGGCGCCGGCCAGCGCCACCCACGCGGGAGCCACTCCCAGCGGCTCGGAGAAGGCGAACCCGGCCAGGGTCAGCCCCACTACCACCAACACGAACACCGGCGGCCGGGACGCCGGCTCGAGTTGGTCCGGGTCGGGCGCGACGCGCAGATCGCGCGCGAAGAAGCCGCGGAAGACCAGGTACAGCGTGGCGACCGTGGCCAGCCACGGCAACGCCATCACCAGGGTGAACTTGGTGAAGGAGACGTTCGCGACGTGAAACGCCAGCAGGTTGGTCAGGTTGGACACCGGCAGCAGCAGCGAGGCGCCGTTGGCAAGGTGGGCCGTGGCGTAGGCGTACGGGCGCAACGGAGTTCGCAGCCGGCGCACGGCGGCCAGCACCACGGGGGTCAGCAATACCACGGTGGCGTCCAGGCTCAGGACTGCGGTGATGGCGGCGGCGATGACGAACACGTGCCGCAGCAGTCCGTGCGATCCGCGGGGCGTCCGGGCGATCATCGCACCCGCGGCCTCGAACAGGCCTTCGTCGTCGCAAAGCTTGGCCAGCACCAGCACCGCGCCCAGGAACGCGACCACCCCCGACAAGTCGGCGACCTGCCGGGCCGCCTGGTGGACCGAGATCGCGCCGATCGCAACCACGATGAGCGCAGCCGGAACCGCGGCCAGCGCCTCGGGCCAGCCGCGCGGGCGCGTAACGGCGAACCCCAGGACCACGGCAAGCAGCAGCAGCGCGACGGTTAAATACAAGGCCTAAACCGTCCAAGGGTTTTCGCGTCGCCACACCGTCGGCATGTGCAACGCGACACCGTCGCGTGCGGCCAGCTCGTCGAGCACCCGAATCGAGACGTCCAGGTCGTCACCGGCGTATGGCAAAGCCCGCAATGGCTTTGACAGCGGACGGAAGAAGTCGTCCCAGTGGATCAGGATCACTCGGCGCGCGCCTACTGCTTGCACGGTCTCGGCCCAGTAGTCGAGCAGGTAGGACCGCGGCTGCAGACCCAGCTGGCCGACCGATAGATAGACGGCCTCGGCGCGCTGTGCGGCCAGCGCACCTTTGACGAAGCCGGCACTGCCCTGGATCAGCAGTCGCTTGTCCGACGGCAGATGATGGATCAGCGCCGACCACGACTCGCCGCAACGATAGGCCGACGCCTTCACCGGCGGCACCAGGGGCTCCTCGATCACGCCGGGGAACCGGTCAGGCGGGCAATGGTGTGACTCGATGAGCGTTACGTCGAAGGCGCCCAACCGGATTGGTTCGCCGGGCACCGCGATGATCAGGCGGTTCTCCGGCAGGCCGTAGCCACGCCCGACGTTGGCCGCGGACTCACCGCCGACCAACTGCGCTCCGGTACGGTCGGTGACCAGCGCGGAATCCATTACGTGGTCGACGTGGGTGTGCACCGGGATCACAGCCGCCAGCCGCGACACCTTTGCCCGGGCCAGGCAGCCGTCCACCCGCGCCGCCGACGGCGACAGCCGCCCGGCCGCGACCCGCGCCAGGCTCGGGCGCGAGAAGTAGCCGTCGGTCATCAGTGCCGACGAACCGTCGTCAATCAGCAGTGTTGCCACACCCATCCAGGTCGCCGCGAGGCCGTCGGCGCCGGCGGGGGGCGCGTCGAACCGGGACGAATAGCGGGCGATGTCGGGGCGACCGAACCGCAGGCGCATCAGCAGAACGGCCTGATGTCGATGCCGGCGGCCTCGAGCTGTTCGCGCACCGCGGTGGCGATCTGCACCGCGCCGGGTGAATCACCATGCACGCAAACCGATTCCACGCTCACGGAAACTTGGGAGCCGTCGACTGCGGTGATCTGCCCGGAGGACACCATCGACACCACGCGCTGCGCGATCTCGGCCGGGTCGTCCAGCACCGCGCCGTCCTCTCGGCGCGACACCAGTTGGCCGTCCGGCTGGTAGGTGCGATCGGCGAAAGCCTCTGCGATGGTGTGCAATCCGACGCGGGCGGCCTCTTCGAAGAACGCCGAACCCGCCATGCCCAGCACCGGCAACGTGGCGTCGGCCAGCTGAACCGCCGCTGCGACGGCGGCCGCCTGCTCGCGATTGGTCACGATGGTGTTGTACAGCGCGCCATGGGGTTTGATGTAGGAAACCGTCGAGCCCGCCGCGCGCGCGATCGCCTGCAAAGCGCCGATCTGATACACCACGTCGGCGACGAGATCCTCGACGGCGACATCGATGAAGCGCCGGCCGAACCCGGCCAGGTCGCGGTAGCTGACTTGGGCTCCGATGCGCACGCCACGCTCAGCCGCCAACCGACACACCCGCATCAGGTTGGCGGGATCACCCGCATGGAAGCCGCACGCGACGTTGGCGCTGGTGACTATTGCCAGCATCGCGTCATCATCGCCCAGGCTCCAGACGCCAAAGCCCTCGCCCAAGTCGGCGTTCAGGTCGATAGCGGCCACTCGCCTAGCTTATTGGGGGATCCTGGCAATGATCTGATCGAGGAGGTTGTCGGCCGCGGCATCGGTGTCCTCGCCGAGCAGGCAGACCCGGACCTCGACGACGACGGAATCCTGTGCGGCCATCGCGTGCGAGCAGCCCCACCGCGGGTCTTCCTCCTGGCGCATCGCCAACGCGATGCGCGAGCCGCTGACTCGCAGGTCCTGGGTGAGGAAGTAGCTGTGATTGCCGTTCGAGGAGTGAAACCCGTACCGGCGCTGGGCGCATCCTCGCCAATCCTGTAGGGCACGCTGCAGCAGCGCCTGCGCGTCGCCACCGGTGGTGAACGACGTGACGAGCTGCGTGGCATCGGCCTGCACGGCGTTGGGCGTGCTGAACTGGTTGCCGCGCATCGCGACATATCCGCTGTGGGCGTAGGTCGTCACGTCGCCCACCGAACCGACTCCCAGGCAGCCGCGATCGTCGACGATCGTCGATGAGTCCGTGGTGGCGGTGGCGGTGCCGACCAGCGCCATGTTCGCGCCGCCCACCAGCGCGACGACCTGGTCCTGACCCAGCAGCAGGCCGTCCAGGACGGTCGTCGGTATCGCGCGGGGCGCCGGGTCGGCCGCCCGGCCAGCGGGAAGGTGGGTCACGGGTGGGGCGGCCAGCGCCTTTCCGTCGACCGCCCTGGTGCAGCCGGCCGTCAGCACACCAGCGGCAAGCAGCGCGAGAGGCCATCGGAGTACGGGGTACATCGCCTGCTG
This sequence comes from Mycobacterium sp. pR1184, assembly GCF_041287235.1. NCBI lineage: Bacteria > Bacillati > Actinomycetota > Actinomycetes > Mycobacteriales > Mycobacteriaceae > Mycobacterium > Mycobacterium sp. pR1184. Next base: position 151,083 of record NZ_JBGGKR010000002.1, read on the forward strand.
CTTAGCCACCTTCGCCTCGGGCTGGGAACGCGCGCAAGCTTAAGTGCTGGCCTCCCGCTGTCGGCCCAGCAGCCAGCAAAATAGATAAATCAGAAACGAGATCGTTGCAACGAACACCGACACCGGGACCCCCGGTGCCAGCGACAGCACGATTCCCCCCACCGCGGCGACCTCGGCGAAAACCACCGACGCCAGGATCGCCACCGCCGGCGAGGCGACCACCCGGGCCGCCGCCGCCGCGGGCGTGATCAGCAACGACATCACCAGCAGCGCGCCGACGATCTGCACGGCCTGAGCGGCCACCACGCCGACCAGCGCGGCGAACACGATGCCCAGCGCCCGCACCGGCACCCCGCGGGCCGCCGCGACGTCGGGATCGACCGTGGCGAACAACAGCGGCCGGTAGCAGGCCACCAGGACGCCGATGACCAGCAGGCAGACGAGTGCCAGCGTCGCCAGTCCGGTATAGCCCACCCCGACGATCTGGCCGGTGAGCAACGCGAAGCTCGTCGTCGTGCGTCCGGGGTAGAGGTAGATGAACAGCACCGCCAGGCCCAGCCCGAACGCCAGCACCACCCCGGTCACCGAATCGCGTTCCCGGTCCCGCTGTCCGAGAACGCCGAACAGTGCGGCCGCCACCGCGCTGCCGATCAGCGCACCCAGACCCACCTGAAATCCGACCAGCAACGCGAAAGCGGCGCCGGTCAGCGACAATTCGCTTGACCCGTGCACGGCGAACGACATCTGCCGCATCACGATGAACGGGCCGATCAGCCCGGCCACCAGTCCCAGCAGCGCGGCCGCCAGCAGCGCCTGCTGGACGAAGTCGTGGCTGAGCAGGGCAGCCGTGATGTCGAACGAGAACAGATGATCCAGCACCCCGGAGAGCTGGTTGCTCATAACGCGTGCCCGTTGTCGTCACCGATCACTACGTAGCGGCCGTTGACCGTCACCACCTGGATGTCCGCTCGGTACAACGTCGAGAGCGTTTCGGTGTTCATCACCTGCTCGACGGTGCCGATCCGGAAGCGGCCGTCGACCAGGTAGAGCACCCGGTCGACGTACGGCAGGATCGTGTTGATCTCGTGGGTAACGACCATGACCGTGGTGTCGGCCTCCCGGCGGCGGCGATCGATCAGCGCCGCGACCAGCTTGGCGTTGGCCGGGTCAAGAGCCAGCAGCGGCTCGTCGCACAGCAACAGCATCGGATCGCTGGCCAGGGCCTGGGCGATGCGCATGCGCTGCAACTCCCCGCCCGACATCAGCCCGACCCGCACGTCGGCCAGCGACTCGCCGTTGACCTGTGCCAGCGCTTGCCGTACGGCCAGCTTGCGGCGGCTGCGCTCGGCCGAACGCAGCGGCATCACTCCCCAGCGGTTCCCGTCGATACCCAGCCGGACCAGGTCGCGTCCGACCAGCATCACGTCCCGGTCGATCGGGCGGTGTTGGGGCACATAGCCGATGGCTCCGCTGCCCGAGGTGACCTCCTTGCCGTCGACGTGCGCGGCGCCGGCGCTCAGCAGCAATTGTCCGAGCAACACTTTGAGCAGCGAGGTCTTGCCGGTGCCGTTGGGTCCGAGCACCGCGATGAATTCACCCGGTGACACCGACAGGTCGAGGCCGTCCCACAGCACGCGGTCGCCGAACGCCAGTCGGGCACCGGTCAGCGAGACGGCGGGAGGTCGCTGGTCGGCCGTTTCCAGCGCTTGGTCAATTACGGGCATTGGCCCGGCCCGATCGCAGCGCGGCCTGCAATTGGTCGACGGTCTTGCGCTGCCAGGTCAGGTAATCGGCGCCGTCGGGCAGCGTCTCGGTCACCAGCGTGACCGGAACGCCCGCTCGGCGTGCAGCGTCCTGCAGGCCGTTGATCGCGGGCGTCGCGGTCTGCGGGTTGACCAGCACTGCCGCGACTTGGTGGCGGTTGACCAGGTCGAGGACGAACGCCATGTCGGCCGGCGACGGATCGGTCCCGTTCTCGTTGGCGGACATGAAACTTTCGGGGGTGCGGTCTACCAGGCCGGTGGCCTTCACCAGGTAGTACGCCACCGGTTCGGTCGCGACGACGGAGGTGTCGGGGAACGTGTTGGCGATGGTGCGTTCCGAAGCGGCGATGTTGTCGACGTCGCGGCCGAACCCGGCGGCGTTGGCCCGATAGTCGGCGGCGTTGGCCGCGTCGATGGCCGCGAGGCGGTCGGCGATGGTGTTGGCGACGGCCTTGGCAACGCCCAGGTCGTAGAAAACGTGCTCGTTGGGCGGGTTTGCGTTGTCCGCCTTCGGGGCGAACGAGTAGGCGTCCACCGTCTTGATGTCCGAATGGCCGCTCAGCACCTGCGTCGCCCAGGGGTCGTAGCCGCCACCGTTGTAGACCACCAATCCGGCATCCATGATGACCGCGGCGTCCGAGGCGCTGGCCTGATAAGTGTGTGGATCGATCGTGGCGCCGGACAGGACCGACTTGACGTTGACATGGCGTCCGGCGACGGCGCGGGCGACACTGCCCCACACATCGGTGGAGGCCACCACGCTGGCCCCCTGCGAGTGCGCGGAACCGGCGACACCGCAGCCGGTGATCGCCGTCGCTGCGAGCACGCAGGTGGCCAAGGCCGTCAGGATGCGCGTGCGCCCGTTTACTTGTCCCATTTCGTCCCATCAGCGCTGACCGCGGGCGTGAAATTCCGGTGGCTGTCCGGCCCGCGCCGTCATAATACTAATGAAAATCGTTTCCATTAGAAAGTAGCAGATCGCGGCGGCTTAGGCGCTGGCCGCGGCGCGCTGTAGCGTCGGCGAACGTGAGTCCCACACCACGCCGGCGTGCGACTCTGGCGTCGTTGGCGGCCGAACTGAAAGTTTCTCGCACCACCATCTCGAACGCCTTCAACCGGCCCGATCAGCTCTCGCCCGACCTTCGCGAGCGGGTGCTCGCGACGGCCAAGCGGCTGGGCTACGCCGGACCGGACCCGGTGGCGCGGTCGTTGCGCACCCGCAAGGCCGGTGCGGTCGGATTGTTGATGGCCGAGCCGCTGACGTATTTCTTCAGCGACCCGGCTGCGCGCGATTTCGTCACGGGAGTGGCGCAGTCCTGCGAAGAACAGGGGCAGGGCCTGCTGCTGGTGGCCGTCGGCCCCAGCCGTAGCCGCGAGGACGGCGAGGCCGCGGTGCTGGCCGCCGGGGTGGACGGCTTCGTGGTGTATTCGGTCCGCGACGACGACCCCTACCTGCAAGTGGTGCTGCAGCGGCGGGTGCCGGTGGTGGTCGTCGACCAGCCCAAGGACCTGGCCGGAGTTTCGCGAGTGGGCATCGACGACAGGGCGGCGATGCGCGAGCTCGCCGCATACGTGCTGAGCTTGGGGCATCGCGAGATCGGGCTGCTGACAATGCGATTGGGCCAGGACCGGCGCCAAGACGTGGCCGACGCGGACCGGCTGCGCTCGTTGACTTTCGACGTGCAGCGCGAACGCATCACCGGGGTGTGGGACGCCATGCAGGCCGCCGGTGTGGACCCCGATTCGCTGACCGTGGTGGAGAGCTACGAACACCTGCCGGAATCGGGCGGTGAGGCGGCCAGGGTGGCGCTGGAGGCCAATCCGCGGATCACGGCATTGATGTGTACCGCAGACATCTTGGCTCTGTCGGCGATGGATTACCTTCGCGCACATGGCATTTACGTGCCCGGTCAGATCAGCGTCACCGGATTCGACGGGGTGCCCGAGGCGATCAGCCGCGGCCTGACGACGGTGTCGCAGCCGAGCCTGCGCAAGGGCCATCGAGCGGGAGAACTGCTGCTCAACCCGCCACGGTCCGGCCTGCCGGTCGTCGAGCTGCTGGAGACCGAGCTGATCCGCGGCCGGACCTCCGGTCCGCCGGTTTAGGCCGAGGACTCAGAGTCGCCGATCAGCAACCGCACGGCCAGGTCGAGCCGCTTGCTGACATCGGTCGCCGACGCGCGGCGGGTGAGCCAGGCCAGCAGGTTCGACAACCACACGTCGGAGATCACCCGGGCGATGTGGTACTGGTCCTCGGTCGGTTCGCCGTCACTCATCGCGCGGGCGAACATGCTGTCGATCAGCTTTTCCACCTGGTCGACCTCGCTGGCCGCCGACGCGTCGGCGAAGACGTAGGCACGCGTCATGGCCTCGGTGAGCAGCGGGTTGCGCTGCATCGCGCGGTTGAGCTTGCCGACCATGAAATTCAGCCGCTGAAACGGCGTGCCGCCCGCCATCGCGGAGCGGTCGGTTTTCGCGTCGATGCGGCCGAACTCCCGGCCCAGGGCCGACACCAACAAGTGCACTTTCGAAGGGAAATAGCGGTACAGCGTCCCGACAGCCACGTCCGCGCGATCCGCCACCGCGCGCATCTGAACTGCTTCGTACCCACCCTTGGACGCGATGGCCATGGTGGCGTCCAGGATGCGCTTGCGACGCTCGCGTTGTGCCTCCGAGCCCAGCTCGGATTCAGCCAGTACTGCCACGTTCATGACCTCGCGTGGCTGCGACTCAGGGACGTGGCCAGAGTTAGCGTTCGCGGACGACATCTGACGGGTTGCTCCTCTTTCGGGTGGTTCGTTCGCAAACGATAACCAAGTCGCGCGTGAATTTCCCACCTCCATCCCGCCGGGGCAGCGAGCTGTCCTGCTGTAATGGCGTTCGACTTGAGGTCGATCGCTGGAACTATTAGAACACGTTCTAGTGGCGAAGAACGAGGACGCCCGCGCCGCGACGATGGCTCTGGCCCGAACGCTCTTCCGGCGCTGCCCTCCCCACGGTGCCTTCGAGGCTTCTTACGGCAGCGTGGTGATGGTGCCTGAGGTCAGTAGGTCGGTGTAGTAGCTGCCACCCGGGTAGAAATCGGGCGTGATCGTTCCCGCGAACATGTCGGTGATCCAGCCTCGCGTCAGACCCCATACGGCCGCCACATTCGCCGGCTTCGGACGACCGCATACCAGGTTTTCGTAACCAGGCGATGACATGCCGAGCGCGTCGCCGTGGGCGCCGGTGGTCACCTTCACCCCGAGAAACGCTCGATCCGGCAGATACCGTTCGAGTGCCCTGGTGCCGCTTCGGAAAGCGTTGCAGAGCAGGTGCGGTGACGCCGTGGCGTAGATCGGCAGGGTGGTGCTGGACAGCCCCGCCAACGCCTTGTCGGTATTAGAGCCGATAAATGACTTCACGCCGTCTTCGCTGATGATGCCGCGCAGCTGACTGAAGGCGGCCGGGTAGGCGTTGTGCAGGCGCTCGGCGACGTATTCGACGGCCTCCACCCCGGCCGAATGGCCCACGAATACCAACTTCTCGGGCAACGGCATGACGGTTCGGCCCAGATCTGACGCCGCCGCTGCGAACGACGTTGCCAAGGCGCCATCCGGATCATCTTTGTGGGCAAACACATCGGCGATGTTGTCGAGGAAGCCGGTGTTGTCGATCAGGTGCTCCAGGGTGCAGCCGAAGGGATGGACGGTGGGTAGCGTGGTGGCCATCACGAGGTATCCGCTGTTGGCGAGCTCGGTGGCGAATGCAGACCATACGAATTTGCCCTCGACGAAGCCGTGCTGCAACCACACCAATCCGAGCGGCGGCGTGCTCGGGACATACCAAGTCGTCGGTACCTGGCGGGTCGAGGCCGCGCACGCAACGTCAGTGGTGCTGTCGGCCGCAATCGAATCGCCCCGGGCTGAGCGCGGGACAGCCACAATTGCGGCGATCGCGGCCGCGCTGAGCACGGCCGCGATGTGGCGGCCGGCGCGCCGGGCCAGCGAACCCAAGGTCATTAAGAAATTGAAACACTTTGCTCATGGAATCGGGCGTGATCAGGCGCGAATGCAGCAGCCGAAGCGGCAGCTGTTAGGCCGAGCAATCACGGGGCGCACGCACCGACTGCCAGGGCGAGGGCATTCGACTTGACGGTCGATCGCTGGCATTATTAGAACACGTTCTAGTGGGCTGTAGCGTCCCTAACGGTCACGATGAATCAAGCACACGGAGGGCCCCAGGTGGTAGCGACCGTCACTGACGAACAGTTCGCGGCGCGCGAATTGGTGCGGGATTGGGCCCGCAATGCCACCTCCGGTCCCGGCGGGACCGTCGCGATCCGCGAGGTCGAGCAGGGCGATCCGGACGCCTGGCGTGCGGTGTTCGCCCGGCTGGCCGACCTTGGCCTGTTCGGGGTCGCCATCTCAGAGGACGCCGGCGGGGCGGGCGGCAGCATCGAAGACCTCTGCGCGATGGTCGAAGAGGCGGCCAAGGCGCTGGTGCCCGGGCCGATCGCGACCACCGCGCTGGCCACCTTGGTCGTCACCGATCCCGAGGTGCTGTCCGCGCTCGCGGCGGGGGAGCGGTTCGCGGGCTTGGCGCTCGAGGGTGACGTCCAGTTCGACGGCGCCCGGGCATCGGGCACCGTCGACTTCGTGCTGGGCGGCGCCGACGGAGGTCTGCTGTTGTTGCCCGCCGGTGAGAAGTGGGTCCTCGTCGACACCGGCAGCGACGGTGTGCGGCTGGAGCCGTTGCAGGCCGCCGATTTTTCCCGGCCGCTGGCGCGCGTGGTGCTGACGTCGGCACCGGCGACCCCGATCGACGCGTCACGGCAGCGGGTCGAGGAGCTGGCCGCGACCGTGCTGGCGGCCGAAGCCGCCGGCGTCACACGCTGGTCGCTCGAGACTGCCGTCGATTACGCCAAGGTGCGCGAGCAGTTCGGTAAGCCGATCGGAAGCTTCCAGGCCATCAAGCACCTGTGCGCGGAGATGTTGTGCCGCGCGGAGCAGGCCGAGGTGGCCGCCGCCGACGCGGCCCGTGCCGCCGGCGCTTCCGACGAGAGACAGTTCTCGATTGCCGCCGCGCTGGCCGCCGGCGTCGCGATCCCGGCGGTGAAGGCGAACGTCAAGGACTGCATTCAGGTGCTCGGCGGCATCGGCTGCACCTGGGAACACGACGCGCACCTGTACCTGCGCCGCGCGCACGCGATCGGCCGGTACCTCGGCGGGACCGAGCGTTGGCTGCGCCGCATCACCGAGCTCACCCAGGATGGGGTGCGCCGACGGCTGAGCATCGACCTGACGGAGGTCGAGGACCAGCGCGCCGAGCTCGCCGCGACTATCGCCGAGGTCGCGGCGCTGCCCGCCGAGAAGCGGCAGGTGGCCCTGGCCGACGCGGGCCTGCAGGCGCCGCACTGGCCCAAGCCGTACGGGCGCGCCGCGTCGCCGGCCGAGCAGCTGCTGATCGACCAGGAGCTGGCCGCAGCCGGGGTTGAGCGACCCGACCTGGTGATCGGCTGGTGGGCGGCGCCGACGATCCTGGAGCACGGCACTCCAGAGCAGATCGAGCGCTTCGTGCCCGCCACCACGCGTGGTGAATTCCTTTGGTGCCAGCTGTTTTCCGAGCCGGGAGCGGGCTCGGACCTGGCGTCGCTGCGCACCAAGGCGGTACGCGGGGAAGGCGGTTGGTTGCTGACCGGGCAGAAGGTGTGGACATCGGCCGCGCACAAGGCGGCCTGGGGCGTGTGCCTGGCGCGCACCGATCCCGACGCCCCGAAGCACAAGGGCATCACCTACTTCTTGATCGACATGAAATCGCCCGGCATCGACATCCGGCCGCTGCGCGAGATCACCGGCGACTCGCTGTTCAACGAGGTGTTCCTGGACAACGTCTTCGTGCCCGACGAGATGGTGGTCGGCACGGTGAACGACGGCTGGCGGCTGGCCCGCACCACGCTGGCCAACGAGCGGGTCGCGATGGCCAGCGGGACGGCGCTCGGTAACCCGATGGAAGAGCTGCTCGAGCTGCTGGCGAAGCGGGATCTCGACGTCGCCGAGCAGGACCGGCTGGGGCGGCTGATCATTCTGGCCCAGACGGGTGCGCTGCTGGACCAGCGCATCGCCCAGCTCGCGGTCGGTGGCCAGGACCCCGGCGCGCAATCCAGCGTGCGCAAGCTGATCGGCGTGCGCTACCGGCAGACGCTGGCCGAATTCACGATGGACGTCGCCGAGGGCGGTGGGCTCGTTGATCGCCGGGAAGACGGCGACCGAGCGGTGTTCGACTTCCTCAACACCCGCTGCCTCACGATCGCGGGAGGCACCGAGCAGATCCTGCTGACCGTCGCGGCCGAGCGCCTACTGGGCCTGCCGCGCTAGCTGAACGTCGTGACCGCGCAGGTGCTCGGCGAGGTGATGTTGACCCCGCTGTAGACCACCTGGATGTGAGTGCAGGTGTAGACGGTTTCGTCGGTCTTGGGCTGCCCCGTTCCCCAGTCGGTGGAGTCGATGCGCCCGGTTGTCTGGTACTTGTCGGGCGGTCCTTCGCCGAAGTAGACGGTCGTGATCTCGTCGGTCCCCATTGATTTCATCACCCGCTCGTACTGCCCGTTGGCGTGCGCGTCCAGGTAGGCCATCCGGTTGTTGGACCGGATCTCGGTAGTTTGGCGCGCCCACAGGCCTGGCGGGAAGCCGATCACGCCGCCGTCGGGGGTGCGGGTGTCGGCCCCGGCGACGAAGTCGCAATGGCCATCGGACTTGAAGCAGTTGAGGAACATGTGCGTTTCCAGCTGGTTCGGCCCGTCCAGCGGAAACAACGTGGTCGCGGTGTTGCTCGCCGCCCCGGCCGCGGGAGCCGGCAGAAAAGTCAACATCAGGCCGACGGTTGCCAACCCCGTTACCGATCGCATCACCGGCGATTCCTTCCGTCGAACCCCTCGAGCGACTATTCGTCGTAAGTGACTTCTACCGAATCAGATTCCGGGTGAGATTGACAGGCCAGAATTAGCCCCTCGTCGAGGTCCTGCTGCTCGAGCACGTCGTTGACCTCCATGTTGACTTTGCCGCTGCGCAACGTGCAGGCGCAGGCCCCGCAGTGGCCTTCCCGGCAGGAGAACGGCGCATCGAGACCCTTGGCAAGCAGTACGTCGAGCAGTTTGGCGCTGCGCGGCCACGACACGGTGTGGGTCTCACCGTCCAGTTCCACCACCGCGGTGGCCGGCGGCTGGTCGCCCTCGTCGGTGTCCTCGATCGTGACCGCGGCGAACGGATCGGACTCCAGCGACTTGAACACCTCGATATGCACTTGCGGCGCAGGCACTTCCAGCGTCTCCAGTGCCTGGCGGGCGGCGTCCATGAACGGGCCCGGCCCGCAGATGAAGGCGTGCCGATCGGTGAACGGCGTGGCCAGCTTCGCCAGCGCCGCGGCGCTGGGCAGACCCTGCAGCGATTCCAACCAATGCAGCACGGTGAGCCGGTCGGGATACTTGGCGGCCAGCTCGCGCAGCCCGTCGGCGAAAATCACCGAGCCTTCGTCGCGGTTGGCGTAGACCAGCGTCACCTGTCCGCTGCCCTCGGACAGCGCCGACTTGCAGATCGACATGATCGGGGTGATCCCGCTGCCGGCGGCCAGCAGCAGGAAATCCTGGTCGAGCGTCTTGGGAACGAAGTTGCCCGACGGGGCCAGCACGTGGATCCGCATGCCCTGGCGTGCGTTGTCGCACAGCCAGTTGGACGCATATCCGTCCGCGGTCCGCTTCACCGTGACAGCGAGCGCGTCATCGGTGAAGGGCGAGCTGCACAACGAGTAGCAGCGTGCCACCGAGCCGGTACGGTCGCTGGGCACCCGCAGTGTCAGGAACTGGCCCGGCGCGTAACGCAGCCGCTCCGGCGGGATCTCCGGGTCGCCCGATGCGTCCGGCACCGCGAACACCAGCGAGCGCGCGTCGTCGGTCTCGTCGATGACCTCGGCGATCTGCAGTTCAAGGACGTGGTCGCCGAGCGGCTCGTCCAGGTCTGCTTTCGTCAAGACCCGCCCTCCCTTTCAAGACAACTAGAACATGTTACAGAAAACCCGATTCATATCGCTACCAGGCGCAGGCATACCCTGCTCGACACAAATCAGAACATGTTCTAGTCTGCTGTGTAAGTCCACTGAGTAAGTCTGGCCCAGGAGGCAAACCTAGTGACGTCCATTCAACAGCGTGATGCGCAGTCGGTCTTAGCGGGGATCGACGATCTGCTTCCCAGGATCCGGGAGCGCGCTCAGGCGACAGAGGACCTGCGCCGGCTGCCCGAGGAGACCGTTGCCGAGCTCGACGAGGTCGGCTTCTTCACGCTGCTGCAGCCCGAACAGTGGGGCGGTCTGCAATGCGACCCCGCGCTGTTCTACGAGGCCGTGCGGCGGCTGGCCAGCGCCTGTGGTTCCACCGGCTGGGTGAGCTCGATCATCGGCGTGCACAACTGGCACCTGGCGCTGTTCGACCAGCAGGCGCAGGAGGAGGTCTGGGGCGAGGACCCCAAGACCCGGGTCTCGTCGTCGTATGCCCCGATGGGCGCCGGCGTCGTGACCGACGGCGGCTACCTGGTCAACGGGTCGTGGAACTGGTCGTCGGGTTGCGATCACGCCACCTGGGCGTTTTTGGGCGGACCCGTGATCAAGGACGGTCGGCCCGTCGACTTCGGCAGCTTCCTGATCCCGCGCATTGAGTACCGCATCGACGACGTATGGCATGTCGTCGGCCTGCGCGGCACCGGCAGTAACACCGTCGTCGTCAAGGACGTCTTCGTGCCGCGGCACCGGTTCCTGTCCTACAAGGCCATGAACGACGGCACCGCGGGCGGGTATCAGACCAACACCGCGGCGGTTTACAAGATGCCTTGGGGCACAATGCATCCCACCACCATTTCGGCTCCGATCGTCGGGATGGCCTACGGCGCGTACGACGCACACGTCGAGCACCAGGGCAAGCGGGTGCGCGCGGCGTTCGCCGGCGAGAAGGCCAAGGACGACCCGTTCGCCAAGGTGCGTATCGCCGAGGCGGCCAGCGACATCGACGCCGCATGGCGTCAGCTCAGCGGAAACGTCGCCGACGAGTACGCGCTGTTGTCGGCCGGCAAGGAGATCCCGTTCGAGCTGCGCGCCCGGGCGCGCCGCGACCAGGTCCGTGCCACCGGCCGGGCGATCGCCTCGATCGACCGGCTGTTCGAGGCATCCGGCGCCACGGCCCTGGGCAATGACCAACCGGTGCAACGCTTCTGGCGCGACGCACACGCCGGCCGGGTGCACGCGGCCAACGATCCCGAGCGGGCCTACCAGATCTTCGGGAACAACGAGTTCGGGTTGCCGCCCGGCGACACCATGGTCTAGCCGTGACGGCGACTACGGGGGAGTTGACGTTCGAGTCCACCTCGCGCTTCGCGGAGGTGGACGTGGATGGCCCGCTGAAGCTGCATTACCACGAGGCGGGCGAAGGCAACGAGCAGACGATCGTGCTGCTGCACGGCGGCGGTCCGGGTGCGGCGAGTTGGACGAACTTCTCGCGCAATATCCCGGTGCTGGCGCAGCGGTTTCATGTGCTGGCCGTCGACCAGCCCGGCTACGGCCACTCCGACAAACGTGCCGAACACGGGCAGTTCAACCATTACGCGGCGCGCGCGCTCAAGGGTCTTTTCGACCAGTTGGGCCTGGGACGTGTTCCGCTGGTAGGGAATTCGCTGGGCGGTGGCACCGCGGTGCGGTTCGCGTTGGACTATCCGGACAAGGCCGGGCGCCTGGTGTTGATGGGCCCGGGCGGGGTGAGCGTGAACCTGTTCGCCCCCGACCCGACCGAGGGCGTCAAGCGGCTGGGCAAATTCTCCGCCGAGCCCACCCGGGAGAATCTCGAGGCATTTCTGCGGGTGATGGTCTACGACCAGAAACTGATCACCCCCGAATTGGTCGAGCAGCGGTTCGAGTTGGCCAGCACTCCCGAATCGCTGACGGCGACGCGCGCGATGGGAATGTCTTTCGCCGGAGCCGATTTCGAGCTCGGCATGATGTGGCGTGAAGTGCACAAACTGCGCCAGCCGGTGCTGCTGATCTGGGGCCGCGAGGATCGGGTCAACCCGCTGGACGGCGCCCTGGTCGCACTCAAGACCATCCCGCGTGCACAGCTACACGTTTTCGGGCAGTGTGGGCACTGGGCGCAGGTGGAGAAGTTCGACGAGTTCAACAAGCTCACCATCGATTTCCTGGGAGGTGCGTGATGAGCATCCGCTCGCTGGGCTACCTGCGCATCGAGGCCACCGACATGGCGGCCTGGCGCGAATACGGGCTCAAGGTTCTGGGCATGGTCGAGGGCAAGGGTGCCACCGAAGGTGCGCTGTATCTGCGGATGGATGATTTCCCGGCCCGGCTGGTGATCGTGCCCGGCGAGCAGGACCGGCTCATCGAAGCCGGCTGGGAATGCGCGAATGCCGCAGGGCTGCAAGAGATCCGCAATCGGCTCGACGTCGAGGGCACGCCCTACAAGGAGGCCACCGCCGCCGAGCTGGCCGATCGCCGGGTCGACGAGATGATCCGGTTCTCCGACCCGTCGGGTAACTGCCTGGAGGTCTTCCACGGCGCCGCCCTCGAGCACCGCCGCGTGGTCAGCCCGTACGGGCACAAGTTCGTCACCGAGGAGCAGGGCCTGGGGCACGTGGTCTTGACCACCCGGGACGACGAAGAGACATTGCACTTCTACCGCGACGTGCTGGACTTCAAGCTGCGCGACTCGATGCGGCTGCCGCCGCAGGTGGTCGGCCGGCCCGCCGACGGCCCGCCGGCCTGGCTGCGCTTCCTGGGCTGCAATCCCCGCCATCACAGCCTGGCCTTCATGCCGGGGCAGACTCCCAGCGGCATCGTGCACCTGATGGTCGAGGTGGAGAACTCCGACGACGTCGGGCTCTGCCTGGACCGGGCGCTGCGCAAGAAGGTGCCGATGTCGGCCACGCTGGGCCGCCATGTCAACGACCTGATGCTGTCCTTCTATATGAAGACGCCCAGCGGATTCGATATCGAATTCGGTTGTGAGGGAAGACAAGTCGAAGACGACGATTGGATCGCCCGGGAGAGTACCGCGATCAGCCTGTGGGGCCACGACTTCAGCGTCGGCTTCAAGGGTTAACCATGGCCGCGCCGATCGACCCGCGCACGTTCCGCAACGTGCTGGGTCAGTTCTGCACGGGGATCACGATCATCACCACCGTGCACGACGACGTTCCAATCGGCTTCGCATGCCAGTCCTTCGCGGCGCTGTCACTGGACCCGCCGCTGGTGCTTTTCTGCCCAACCAAGGTGTCGCGGTCCTGGCAGGCCATCGAGGCCAGCGGCCGGTTCTGCGTCAACATGCTGACCGAGAGCCAGAAGCACGTCTCGGCCCGGTTCGGATCCAAAGAACCCGACAAGTTCGCCGGAATCGACTGGCACGAATCAGAACTCGGCTCGCCGATCATCGACGGATCGCTTGCCCATATCGACTGCACGGTGGCCTCCGTGCACGACGGCGGCGATCACTTCGTGGTGTTCGGCGCAGTGCAGTCGCTGTCGGAGGCGCCCAAGATCAAGCCGCGGCCGCTGCTGTTCTATCGCGGCGAATACACCGGGATCGAACCGGACAAGACCACGCCCGCTCGGTGGCGCGACGACCTGGAAGCTTTCCTCACCACGACGACGCAGGACACCTGGCTCTAGGCGGCCTGAGGTCAGCCGTGCGTGCCTCGGTAGGTTTCCTGTTGGACTGCCTCCGGGCTGGTTCGCAGCTCGTCACCCGCTGAGGACCAGGCCGCGCTGCGGTCTGAGGTGAGTTCGTCGGTCTCGTCTGCCTGCTTGGCCTGCTTTGCGGTCCTCGGGTCGATATTGTCGGCGCGGTCGAACTGTTCCTGAAGTTGTTCGCGCGATGTCGCCGCGTCGTTCTGATGTTGGGCGGCCCGCTCCTGCAGCCGTGCGGCTTCTGCCGCCTTCACTTCGGCCTCGGCCTGCGCCGCACGTGCCTTTGCCGCGGTCTCCTGGGCGAGTGCTTCGCGACGTTCGACCTTGGCCGACTCGACTCTGGCCTGCTCGCGAATCGCCTCGGCCTGCCGCTGACGGTGGCGTGTCCGGCTCTTGCTGATCACCACGACCAGAGCGGCGATCAACAAGACTGCTACGACGGCTATCACTATCCACATCGTGTTTGTGCTCATCATGGGCTCCGTTTTCCAAGGTGGGTGTTGTTGGCGCTGCGGCCCCTTGGACGAGTCCCCGTATTGCACACAAATAAAACAACAAACTGGGGTGGATGGCCTTGCCGGTAAGTGGTTTCAATGCCGCCGTCTTGGGGCATCTCAGAGAGCATCGCGGTGATGGGTTCCCCGGTGGCCCGTTGAGGGGGCGGGCCACCGGGCCGATCCGAGTTAACGGATCCCCATATTCGACATATATCAAACAACAGCGAAAAGCGCTGCTTCCGGGCGAGATTTTGCGCGCCAACTGCGTCTAGTCCCCCGGTCGGGCCTGGCGCGCATCGGCTCATTGACTGAATCGCCGTGCGGCGTGAGGATGAGCACGGTTGTGCGTGGCCCGATTTGCGGTGGCGTGCCGGCTACATGAAATCCAGCGCCTCGACGGTCGCGATCGGGCCCTCGTGCGTGGGCCGGTTCGCGCCACCGATCACATAGACCGTGTTGCCCACGGTGGCGACAACCTCGGCATGCCGCGGCGTCGGCATCGGGGGCAGCGTGCTCCATTTGTCCTCGGAGATGTCGTACATCTCGACGACGTTGAGCACGCGGGTCGGCTCTTCGCCGCCGACCGCCAGAATCCGGCCGTCGATATAGGTGGCGCCGTAGCTGCCGCGTGGCGTCGGCATACCGACCAGCTTGGTCCACTGTCCGGATTGCGGGTCGAACCGTTCCAACGCCGCGGAGTTCTTGTCCGAGGACAGGAACCGGCCGCCGACGGTGTACACGTAGGTGCCGTCGGAGACCGCGGCGAGGTGTTCGCGCGGGGTGGGCATGTCGGTGGAGTCTTTCCACGAACTGCCATCGAAGACCTCGGTTTGCGGCACCAGCTGCTTGGCGTTCTGCCCGCCAACGGCGACGAGTTTGTCGCCGACCACCGCGGCGGCCGGCGCCGCGCGAGCGTGTGTCAGCGGCGCTAACTCCACCCAATTGCCGCCGCGCAGGGCGAACACCTTGTTGGACCCGTCGGCGATGTTGTCGCTGGCGCCACCGAGAATGACCACCTCACCGCGGTAGGTCGCGGCGGCCGCGTGGTGCAGCGGAATGGGCAACGGCGGCCCCGTTTCCCAGGCTCCGGTCTTCGGGTCGAAACTCTCGACCGTCTGCAGGGCGACGCCATTGCGCAAGCCGCCCATGATCCAGATCTTGCCGTTGAGCACCGCCCACGCCATCATCAGCCGGGCGGTTGGCGCGTCCGGCAGCGAGCGCCACTGCGCGGCCGGCTGAATCTTGCGGGCCGGCAACTTGAGTGCTTCGGCCGTCGACGTCGGCTGACCGTTGCCGATGGCGCTCGACCCGCCGATCGCGTAGACGGACTTCTCGACCGCGGCGACCGCCATGCCGTGCCGCGGGGTCGACATGTCGGGCAGGCCGGACCACGTTTTGCTCATCAGGTCGAACACCGAAACGCTCTTGAGTACCTGGCCTCCGGAGACGCCGCCGACGGCCACCAGCCGCCCATCGGTGATCGCAACGCCAAGGTCGCTGCGCGCCTGCGGAAGTCCGGGCAGCGTCGTCCAGGTCTTGGCGACCGGGTCATAGGCCTCGACGTTCACCTGATCGGAGTCCCCGGTGCTACCGCCGACGGTGTAGACGAGCTTTCCGTCCGACGCCGCGGCCAGCTGCTGGCGCGGAGTCGGTATCGGAGCGCCGAGGCTCCAGGACGTGCCGTCGAATACCTCGGTGGTGTTGAGCAGAGCGCCGTTGGCGTCGACACCGCCGGTGACGACCAGGCGGTCGCCCACGACCGCGGCCGCCGCTCCCGCGCGGGGCTGCAGCAGCCGCGGCAGCTCTACCCAGCGACTGTTGACAACTCGCCAAACCTGGTCGGTCGCAACAGGTTTGGCGCCGACGTTCTTGAAGCCACCGAGTACCACCGGGTTGCCCTGCCAGTTGACCGCCATCGCGTCCTGGACGGCGACGGGAAGGTCGTCGCCGCCTTTCCAGCTGTCGATGACGGGGTCGTAGCCCTCTTGCAGCGCGCTGACGGCGCCATCGCTGCGAATCCCGCCGAAGACCCAGATGGTTCCGTCGACCTGCGTGGTCGCGGTCTCGACGCGCGACACGCGATCGTTGGTGATCGGCTTCCATACCACCGGCGCCGGGGTCGCCGGCTTGCCCGCGACCGGCTGCTGGTTCTTGTTGTCGGGTGCCAGGAAGAACAGGCCGCCGACGACCAGCAACACGACAACGACGAGCGCGCCTGCGACCAGCCCCAAACGATTGCGCTTCTTGCCCGGCTCGCTGAACCACTCCCGCACCTTGACCAGGATCGGCTTGCGCCAGGAGGGTGGGACCGAACCGGACGACACCGGTTGTCCGGGACCGCTCGGTGGCGTACCGGACCCGCCGCCGGCCGCCGAAGCACCAAGCAACGCTTGGGTTTCCGCGGCAGAGGCGCCCCGGAGGCTGCTCGCCGCTTGGGTGAACTCGGACTGACCGGGAGCAGCGGGCTGCAGGCGCGGCGACGCGCCCCCGACGACGTCACCCGGTTGCCGGGTGGAGCCCGGGTCCGCGGCCGGCGGGACCGAGCCGGGAACGGTCGACGTCGTACCGTCCGGTGCCGACGCGATGGCGTCGGTGGAGGCAATCGACGTCTGGGTGCCGCCGCCGGGCGGCTTGTTCAGCGGCCGCCCCGATTCGGTTGCGGTGCTGGTGATCGCCATCGAATCGGGTCGCAATCCACTGAGCTTCTGCGCGGCCTGCAATTCACGGCCGAACTCCGCTGCGGACGCGGGCCGTTCCGCGGGATCGATCGCCATCGCATGCTCGATCGCCGCGCAGACGGCTTCCGGGATTCCTTCCGGGCGCATGTCGGGAATCCGCGTCGTACTGATGCGCAGATACTGGGCGACGAGGTCCTCGTCGTTCTTGCGTTCATGCGCGGCCGCGCCGGCGATCAGCGCATAGATCGTGGCGCCCAGCGAATAGAGGTCGGAGGCCACGGTGGCCGGCTTACCGGTCATGACCTCCGGCGCGGTGTAGTCGATTGTGCCTGAGAAGAACCCGGTCGCAGTTTCGTAACCACCCTCGATGTGGGCGATGCCGAAGTCGCTCAGCAGGGGCTCGCCGTAGTCGCTGACAAGCACGTTGGCGGGCTTGATGTCACGATGTAAGGTACCGCTTCGGTGCGCGGTTTCCAGTGCGCCGCAAAGCTTTACGGCGATTCGCAACGCCTCGGGCCAGGCGGTCGGCCCTTCGCGGCGCAACCGGACCGCCAGGGAATCCGAGGACATGTACGGCATCACGATGTAGGGCCGGCCGCTGTCGGTCACCCCGACGCGCAGAATGTTGACGATGTTCGGATGCCCCGAGAGTCCGCCCATTGCATAGCCTTCACGCAGAAAGCGCTCCCGGCTTTCCTCGTCGATATGCGACGGCAACACCTTGATCGCGACGTTGCGCCCCAGCGCTGTCTCGTAGGCGCAGTAGATGACTCCAGCGCCGCCCCTGGCGACTTGGCGTGCGTCCTCGAATCCGGCGTCGGATAATTCCGCGATGATGCCGCTGGGCGGCGCCGCGTCTTTGGGGGACCCATCACCCATATTCTTAGCGCTCAACTTCCCCGCGATTGTCGAATTCGCGAGCTCAAGAGTATCGCTAGGTGCCTGTCCGGGGACATGATTCGGGCATGATCAATCGGCGGAAATCCGCCGTGGCCCCCGCCGTGGCGCTGCCGAACGCGCGAGACAACCAGCAAAGGCGTCCTGAACAGCCGCACTAGTTGAAATCGAGAGCCTCGACGGTCGCGACGGGACCTTCATGCGAGGGGCGGTTCGCACCCCCGATGACGTAGACGGTGTTGCCGACCGTGGCCACCACCTCGGCGTGGCGCGGGGTCGGCAGCGGCGGCAGCGTCGTCCACTTCCCGGTGGCAATGTCGTACATCTCGCCGACATTGAGCACCCGCGACGGCTCTTCGCCGCCGAGCGCGACGATGCGTCCGTCGATATAGGTGGCACCGTAGCTGCCGCGCGGTGTCGGCATACCGACCAACTTCGCCCACGTTCCCGATCCGAGGTCGAACCGCTCCAGTGCCCCGGAGTTCTGGTCGGGCGAAAGCGACCTGCCGCCGAGCGCGTAGACGTACGCGCCGTCCGATACCGCGGCCAGGTGTTCGCGCGGGGTCGGCAGGTCGGCGGCGTCCTGCCACGACGTCCCGTCGAATACCTCGGTTTGCGGAACCAGCTGCTTGCCGCTCTGCCCGCCCACGACCACCAGTTTGTCTCCGACCACCGCCGCGGCCGGCGCCGCCCTGCCGTGCCGCAGCGACGGTAGCTCCACCCAGTTGCCGCCGCGCAGCGCGAATACCTTGTTCGAGCCGTCGGCGATGTTGTCGCCCGTGCCGCCGAGGACGACGACCTCGCCGCGGTAGGCCGTGGCCGCTGCGTGGTGCAGCGCGATCGGCAACGCGGGCCCGGGTTCCCAGATGCCGGTGCGTGGCTCATAGCTCTCAACGGTTTGCAGCGCAACGCCGTTGCGCAGCCCACCGAGGATCCAGACCTTGTCGTTGAGCACGGCCGAGGCCATCATCAGCCGGGGCGTCGGAGCGTCCGGTAGCGAACGCCACGGCGGCGCCGGCTGGGTCTTGCGGGGCGGCAGTTTGATCATCTCGGCCGACGTGATCGCTTGCTGGTCCCCGATCGCCGTCGACCCGCCGATCGCATAGACCGACCGCTCCACCGAGGCGACCGCCATGCCGTGTCGTGCGGTCGCCATATCCGGTAGGCCGGACCAGGTTCTGGTCGTCAGATCGTAGATGGAAACGCTCTTGAGGACCTGGCCCGACGAGACGCCGCCGAGGGCCACCAGGCGTCCATCCGCCACCGTCGCGCCGAGCTCGCTGCGGGCTTTTGGTAAGGCGGGCAACGACATCCACGCTTTCATGCCGATGTCATATGCCTCGACTGTGGCCAAGTCGGCGCCGTTCGTTCCGCCAAGTGCGTACACCAGCTTTCCGTCCGAGGCCGCGGCCAGCAGCTGCCGGGGCGTGGGCAGTGGCGCACCAAGCGTCCACGCATTGCCGTCGAACACTTCGGTGGTGTTCAGTAGGGCGCCGTTCGCATCGACACCGCCCGTGACGACGATGCGGTCGCCCGCCACCGCCGCTGCGGCCGCAGCCCTGGGCTGCAGCAAGTGGGGCAGCTCGACCCAGTGACCGTTGACTAGCCGCCAAACTTGGTCTGCTGCAACATTCTTGCCCTCCGCAGTGGTCCAGCCGCCCAGCACCACTGGATTGCCCTGCCAGGTGACCGCCATCGCGTGCGAAATCGGGACGGGCAGATCGTCGCCGCGTTTCCATTCGTCGATGGCCGGGTCATAGCCCTCGTGCCGCGCGGTGACGGTGCCGTCGCTTCGGATTCCACCGAAAACCCAAATGGTGCCGTCGACTTGCGTCGTCGCGACCGCATAGCGGGCGACCCGCGCATCCGAAATCGGCGTCCACTGCACAGCCTGTGGTGCGGGGTGCGCCGAGGGCAGTTGCGCATTCGAGGCGGTCGTGCGGTTGTCCCCGCCGGACGGCAGTGTGGCATAGACGATGCCGGCGACCAGCACAGCGACCATGACAGCCGCGCCGGCGGCTAATCCGATGCGGCTGCGCTTCTTTCCCGGCTCCGAGAACCACCCCGCCGCCCGCGCCCGCAGTGGGGGCTTTTCGCCGGGCGGTCCGCCGGGACCGGACGAACCGTCTTTCGGAGGGTCCCCGCCATCACCGTCTTGGTGTGCCTGCGCGATCTCCGGCTGCACCTCGGCGTCGTAGACGGCGCGCAAGATCGGGGCCGCATCCGAAAACTCGTGCTGGATAACGGATTCCCGGACCAGGGTGGCCGGGGCCGTGGACGGTGCCGGTGCGCCGTCGTCGCCGGAAGCGGGTCCCTTCAATTGCGAGATCTCCACGGCCGCAGCACGTATCGAGTGGCGACCGGAGTCGGTGATTGCCATCGCGTCGGCGGGCAAGCCGTTGCTGCGCTGGGCGGCCTGGAACTCGCGGCCCAATTCCGCCGCGGATGAGGGGCGGTCCGCGGGATCCACCGCCATCGCGCTTTCGATTGCCGCGCAAACCGCCTCGGGGACTCCGTTGGCGCGCAAATCGGGAATCGAGGTGGTGCTGATACGCAGGTACTGCGCGACGAGGTCTTCGCTCGCCAGGCGCTCGTAGGGAGCGGTTCCGGCGATCAGCGTGTAAATCGTGGCGCCGAGCGAATATACGTCGGAGGCCACCGTCGCGGGATTACCCGCTAACGACTCCGGCGGTGTGTAGTCGATTGTGCCGGAAAAGAATCCGCTCGTGGTTTCATACCCGCCCTGGATGTGAGCGATCCCGAAGTCGGCCAATTGCGGTTCGCCGTAATCGTTGACGAGCACGTTCGCGGGCTTGATGTCGCGGTGCAAAATGCCGGTCTTGTGGGCGGTTTCCAATGCACCACTCAACTTCACCCCGATACGCATGGCCTCCGGCCACGGGATTCGACCCTCGCGGCGCAGCCGCACCGCCAGGGAATCCTCGGCGCAGTAAGGCATCACGATGTAGGGCTGGCCACTCGAGGTGATGCCGACACGCAAGATGTTCAGGATGTTCGGGTGCCCCGAAAGTCCACCCATCGCATAGCCCTCACGCAGAAAGCGCGCCCGGCCCTCCTCATCGAAACTCGCCGGCATCACTTTGATTGCGACCTTGCGGCCCAACGCCGTCTCGTGACAGCGGTAGACCACCCCGGCGCCGCCCTTGCCGACCTGGCGGGCGTTGTCGAATCCGGCGGCGGCCAACTCCTCCAAGATTCCCTTGACGACGGATGCCGGGCCTTCGGTCTTGGGTGCATCAGCCACGGGCGGCCAACCTCCTGCCTAAGTGTGACTCGCGTGCTCAAGCGTAACTAAAAGGGACCGCGCGCGCGCTGTCAGCGCAACGGTCTCGGCGAGGCATGAACGTGTTCCAAACACCTTCTGTCGCCTTGGGTTTCCTGTTGGTTAACCCTCAGTCAGAATGGAGTCATGACACTGGATCTGACCGCGTACTTCGACCGCATCGGTTACGGCGGTGCCGTCGAACCGACCCTCGAGGTGCTGCAGGGTCTGATGACCGCTCACACCCAGACCATCCCGTTCGAGAATCTCGATCCGATGATGGGGGTGCCGGTCGACGATCTGGGTCCCGACGCCCTGATCGACAAGTTGGTGCACCGGCACCGCGGTGGCTATTGCTACGAGCACAACGGGCTGTTGGGTTACGTGCTGGCCGAAGTCGGCTTTCGGGTGCGGCGGTTGACCGGGCGGGTGATCTGGATGCTGGCGCCCGACGCTGCGGTGCCGGCACAGACCCACACCGTGTTGGCCGTGACGTTCCCCGGTTCGCAGGGGTCCTATCTCGTCGACGTCGGTTTCGGCGGCCAGACCTTGACGTCTCCGATTCGCTTCGAAATCGGCAACGTCCAGCAGACCACGCACGAGCCCTACCGGTTGCAGGACCGCGGCGACGGGCTGGTGCTACAGGCGCAACTGCGCGGCGAGTGGCAATCGCTGTACGAATTCACCACCCAAACCCGGCCGCAGATCGATCTGCAGATGGGTAGCTGGTACGTCTCGACAAACCCCGCCTCGCACTTCGTGACCGGCCTGATGGTTGCCCGGGTGAGCGGCGACACCCGGATCAATCTGTCCGGGCCTAACCTGGCCGTTCATCGCGACGGCGGGACCGAAAAGATCGTTCTCGACGATGCCGCCGCGGTGGTGGACGCGCTGCGCGACCGGTTCGGCATCAATATCGACGATGTCGGCGATCGCGGCCGGCTCGAAGCGCGCATCGCCAATATCGTCGGCAATTGAGCAACGAAATCTCCGGCGCGTACGGGGTTTGCAAGAAACGTTTCCCCAGCTGTCTCGGCGACCGAAAACCGACTGCTCAAAATGGTCGCCTGGCAAATGCGTCCCTGGCGGACAGGGTCGCGCCACCAGGCCGAAAAGCAGTGACAAATGCGCCGATAGTGGCCCGATCGTGATCTCCGCCATATCGAACCGGTGCGGCAAATAGCACACGCGCCCATTAATCTGTCCTACCGTGAGTCGGGATCTTTGTTTGGATGACGTTGTGGGCGCCTCGGACGATGCGGAACGATTCGTGTCCCGCGAGCTCGCAATCGCCGTGCCCGAAGGCCTGACGCTGACGTCGTACTTCGACAAGAACCGTGCCGAACACGGGGACAGCCCGGCCTACCGTTTCCTTGACTACTCGCACGAACCAGATGGCCGGCCCGTGGTGCTCAGCTGGAACCAGCTATGGGTCCGGGTGTGCTCGATCGGTGCCCGGCTGCAGCAAGTCACCAAGCCGGGGGACCGGGTGGCGATCCTCGCACCGCAGGGCCTCGACTACGTCGCGGCGTTCTTCGGCAGCGTCTATGCAGGCAATATCGCCGTGCCGCTGTTCGCGCCGACCATGTCCGGGCATGCCGAGCGGCTGGCTGCGGTGCTGGAAGATGCCCGCCCGGCGGCGGTATTGACCACGACTGCCGTCGCCGAGTCCGTTCGCGCCTTCATCCGGACGCTGGCGCCGAACGAGCGCCCGCGGATGATTGCGGTCGACGCGCTGCCGGAGACCCTTGGTTCGATGTTCACCGGCGCCGACCTGCACACCGACGACGTCGCCTACTTGCAGTACACCTCGGGTTCGACCCGGTCACCGGCCGGGGTGGAGATCACCCACCGCTCCGTCTACACCAATGCGATGCAGATGGTCATGTCCGGCGGGCTGGACGTGGATGTCCGCACGGTGAGTTGGCTGCCCCTGTTTCACGACATGGGGCTGATGATGATCATGTTCACCGCGTTCTTCGGGGCACACGTCACGATCATGGATCCGATGGCGTTTCTTCGCCGGCCCTACCGCTGGATCAAGCAGTTGGGCATCGAGTCGGCCTACGGCCGCACCTTCGCGGCGGCGCCGAACTTTGCCTTCGAACTGACGTCCGAGCGTGGATTGCCGCCGGCGGGCGAGACTCTGGACCTCAGCAACGTCGTGTGCATCCTCAACGGGTCCGAACCCGTCACGATGTCGGCGATCGAGAAGTTCACCAACGCGTTTGCTCCCTACGGGCTGCCTGCGAACGCGGTCAAGCCGTCCTACGGGATGGCGGAGGCGACGCTCTCGGTGGCCAGCATCTCGCAGGAGGCCGCGGCGAGCGTGATCTACCTCGACCGCGAACAGCTCGGCGCCGGGCGCGCGGTGATCGTCGCACCCGACGATCCCAACGCGGTCGCTCAGGTGTCCTGCGGGCAGCCGATCCCTGATCAGTGGGCGGTGATCACCGATCCGGACGGCGCCGAGGTGCCCGACGGCACCGTGGGCGAAATCTGGTTGCACGGCGTCAACATCGGCCGCGGTTACTTCGGGCGCGAGGACGAAACCCGACGCGTGTTCGGCAACAAGCTGCAGTCCCGGCTCAGCCGTGGCAGCCATGCCGAGGGTGCCGCCGACAACGGCTGCTGGTTGGCGACCGGCGATCTCGGGGTCTACCTGGACGGCGAGTTGTACCTGACCGGCCGGATCAAGGACTTGATCATCATCGACGGCCGCAACCATTACCCGTTCGACATCGAGACCACGGTCAGCGAGTCGTCGCCGGCCATTCGTACCGGCTATGTCGCCGCCTTCTCCGTTCCCGCTGAGGCGCTCGGATCCACCGATGGCGGCTCCGGCGAGCAGCTGGTGATCGTGGCCGAGCGAGCCGCCGGCGCCGGGCGTACCGACCTCGGTCAGATCGCAGACATTGTGCGGGCGGCGATTTCGCGCAACCACCAAGTCCGGATCGCCGACGTTCGGCTCGTGGCGGCCGGCACCATTCCCCGCACTACCAGCGGCAAACTTGCCCGCAGTGCCGCCCGGGCCGAGTACCTGGCCGGCAAGTTCAACCGCTGACCGACAGCCACGGCCCGATTCGGCGCACGGCTTCCTCGATGTCGCTGGTCGGTCCGGCGAACGACAGCCGGACGAACCTGTTGCCACGCGTGGTGTCGAAGTCGATACCGGGGGCGATCGCAACGCCGGTGTCGGCCAACAGTTTTGAACAGAACTCCAGCGAGTCGTCGGTGTAGTCCGAGACGTCGGCGTAGACGTAGAACGCACCATCTGTCGCAGCCAGCCGGTCGATGCCGATTCCGCGCAGCCCGTCCAGCAGCAGCGAGCGGTTGACCGTGTAGTGGTTGAGGTTGCCTTCGGCCTCGGCGGTTGCCTGCGGCGTGAATGCGGCGACCGCGGCGATTTGCGAGAGCACCGGCGGGCAGATGGTGAAGTTACCAGTCAGGCAGTCCACCGCGCGACGCAGCTCGGGAGGCACCAGCAACCAGCCCAGCCGCCAGCCCGTCATCGCGTAGTACTTGGAAAAGCTGTTGACCACCACGGCATTTCGTGACGTCTGCCAGGCGCTGCTGGTTTGTGGGGCACCCTCGTAGACCAGCCCGTGATAGACCTCATCGCTGATCAGCCGGACACCGGACGAGTCGCACCACGATGCGATCGCCGCCAGCTCTTCGGGTGGTATGACGGTGCCGGTGGGATTAGCCGGACTGGCCACGATGACACCGCGCACCGGCGGGTCGAGTTCGGCGAGCATCTGCGCGGTGGGCTGGAATCGGGTCTGCGGGCCGCATGGGATCTCCACCACCTCACATCCCAACGCGGACAGGATGTTCCGATAACACGGGTAGCCGGGGCTGGCCAGTGCGACCCGATCCCCGACGTCGAAACACGCCAGAAATGCCAGCAGGAACCCGCCCGAGGATCCCGTGGTGACTACCACGGCGTCGGGTTCGACCGAGATACCATGCAGGCGTTGATAATTCGCTGCGATAGCGGCGCGCAGCTCGGGAATGCCCAGGGCGATGGTGTAGCCCAGCTGGTTGGCTTGCACAGCCGCTGCCGCCGCGGCCCGGACCGGCTCTGGAGCGCCCACACTGGGTTGCCCCGCGGAGAGGTTGACCAGATCGCCGTGGCTGCGCTGGCGCTCCGCTGCCGCCAGCCAGACATCCATCACATGGAAGGGCGGGATGCCGGCGCGTAGCGCGACGGAGGCGTTCACGACGTTTCGAGCACCTCGGATTCGAGTTGACGCAGCACCTCTCGCGGCGAGTCGAGCAGCTGGGCGCTGCCGTGTGCGCGTTTGAAATACAAGTGCATGTCGTGCTCCCAGGTGATCGCGATGCCCCCGTGCAGCTGGATGCCCTCGCTCGTCACAGTACACAGCGCCTCGGTGGCGGCCAGCCGAGCCGTTGCGGCGTTGGTGGGCGTGGGGTCGTCGCATGCTTCGTTCACCACGGCCTTGGCCGCGGCGATCGCGACATACAGATCGGCCATCCGATGCTTGAGCGCCTGGAAGCTGCCGATCGGCCTGCCGAATTGCACGCGGTTCTTGGCGTATTCGACGGTCAGTTCCAGGCAGCGTTCGGCGGCGCCGACCTGCTCGGCCGCCAACAGGATGGCCGCGGTGTCGGCCAGGCCCGGGTCGGGGCCCAGCGCCACAGTGTCTTCGGGCTGGACTCGGGCCAGCCGTCGGGTGGGGTCCATCGCGGTAACGGGCTGCACGCTGAACCGGGTCCACCGGCTCAGTTCCCCGTCGGTCGCGGCGACCACGACGTCGGCGATGTCGCCGTTGACGACGTAGTCCGGGTCGAACACCACCGCCCCGATCGAGGCGCCCGCGGCCAGGGCTTCCAGCGTCTGGGCATCCGGTTCGGGCGCGGCCAGCAACGCGAGCTCCGCCAGCGTGGTGCCCAACAACGGGGAGGGCACCAAGGCCCGGCCAAGCTCCTGGAGAACCGTTGCGGCATCGGCCAATTCGCCGCCGGCCCCGCCCAGCTCCTCGGGTATCACCAGCGCTGCGGCACCGACCTGCTCGCACAGCAGCTGCCACAGGGATTCGTCGTAGCCGCGCTCCGATTCGATCGCGGTGCGCACTGCCGCGGGGTTGGCGTGCTTGGTGACCAGCGCAGCAACGGTCTCGCGCAGCAGTTCCCGTTCCTCAGTCACAGTGCCTCCAACACTCGGCGCCGGTGCGCCTCCGGCGTGCCCCAGGCCGACCGCAGCGCCTGCACCCGCAGCAGCCATAGTGACAGGTCGTGCTCCTGGGTGAAGCCGATCGCGCCGTGCGTCTGCAACGCCGACCGTGCGGCCAGCAGGCCGGCGTCGGATGCCGCGGCTTTCGCCGCGCTGACATCACGGGGCTCCAGCGACAGGGCCGCGCCGTATACGAGCGGGCGCGCCAGTTCGATCGCGATGTGCACGTCGGCCAGCTTGTGCTTGATCGCCTGATACGAGCCGATCACCCGCCCGAACTGCGCGCGTTGCTTGGCGTATTCGACGGTGGCATTCAGCAGGGCCTCGGCGGCCCCGACCAACTGCGCCGCGGTGGCCAGTGCGCCGAACTCGTAGGCGCGCTGGACATCTGCCTGCCAAGTCGCGCCGGTAGCCGCCACGTCGTACAGGCGCCGGCTGGGGTCCACGGATCGGTGGCATCCGCCCGCATCCGCTTCGCTGACACCGTCGCCGGTGGCCAGCAGCACCAGCCCGGCGGCTTGGGCGTCCACCGCACGCGGCGTGTGCGGCGGCAGCGCGACCGTGGCGATCAGTTCACCGCAGGACAACTCGGCGCTGCGCTGGTCGTCAACGAGCAAAATAGGTGCCACGGCGATGGATTCGGTGACCGGGCCGGGCACACACCAGCGGCCGAGGCGTTCGAGCGCGACCACCAGATCCACCGGGTGGGCATCGAGACCGTCGTATTTCTCCGGCACCATCAGTGCGGTGACGCCGAGGTCGGCCAGTTGCTCCCACACCTTGCGGCCAGGCCCGATGTCGCCGTCGGACCACGCGCGCAGCGCGCCCGGCAGGTCCGCCGCACCCAGCGCCGCGTCGATGCTGGCCGCGAAGTCGCGCTGCTGTTCGTCGAGCGCAAATTTCACTTCTTGCCTCCGGACGTTTCGCGCGGCAGGCCCAACAGCCGCTCGGAGATAATATTGCGCTGAATTTCGTTGGTACCGGCGTAGATTGGGCCGCCCAGCGCGAACAGCAAGCCATCGGTCCACGGCCCGGCCAGCTCCCCGTCGGCGCCCCGGATGTCCAGCGCGGTTTGGTGAATCGCCACGTCGAGGTCGGACCAGAACACTTTCGTCACCGAGGATTCGGCACCCAGCTCGCCGCCGGCGGACAGCCGGGTCACCGTGCCGAACGTCTGCAACCGGTAGGCCTGGGCTTTGATCCAGGCGTCGGCGACCCGATCGGCGAATTCGGTGGGTGAGCCGTTGTCTTTCCACAGCTGCACCAGCCGCTGCGCGGCCGCCAGGAAACGGGCCGGGCTGCGCAGCGACATGCCGCGCTCGTTGCTGGACGTGCTCATGGCCGCGCGCCAGCCGTCGTTCGGGGTGCCGATGACATCCTCGTCGGGCACGAAGACGTCGTCGAGGAAGATCTCACCGAATCCGGTGTCGCCGCCCAGCTGGACGATGGGCCGCACGGTCACGCCTGTGGCCTTCAGGTCGAACATGAAGTAGGTCAACCCGTTATGCCGCTGCGCCGTAGGATCGGAACGGAACAGTCCGAAACCCATCTCGGCGAACGGCGCCCGCGAGCTCCAGATCTTCTGGCCGTTCAGCAGCCAGCCGCCTTCGGTCTGGGTGGCGGTGGACCGCAACGACGCCAGGTCGCTGCCGGATTCGGGCTCCGACCACGCCTGCGCCCAGATCTGTTCGCCGCTGGCCATTTTCGGCAGGATGCGGTCCAACTGCTCTTCGGTGCCATGCGCGAACAACGTCGGCGCCAGCATCGAGATGCCGTTGGCGCTGGCGCGACCCGGCGCTCCGGCACGGAAGTACTCTTCCTCGTAGATGACCCAATGCAACAGCGACGCGTCGCGGCCACCGTACTTTTTGGGCCAGTTGATGACCGACAGGCCGGCGTCGTACAGCACTTTGTCCCAATGGCGGTGCTGGGCAAAGCCTTCCGCGTTGTCATATGACTGCGTCGGGATCGACTCGGCGTTGGCCGAGAGGAAGTCCCGCACCTCGGCCGCAAAGGCCAGCGTCTCTTCGTCTAGTTCCAGATCCAATTCAGGCCAACTCTCGCAATTGTGGTTTCAGCACCTTGCCGCCGGCGTTGCGCGGCAATTCGTCGACGAACCGCACCGACCGCGGTGCCTTGAAGTTCGCCAAATGTTCTCGGGTGTAAGCGATTACCGACTGCTCATCGAGGTTCGCGCCGGGCCGGGTCACCAGGAACGCCCGGCCGACCTCGCCCAGGCGCTCGTCGGGAACCCCGATCACCGCGGCGTCGGCCACCCCATCCATGCGGGCTAGCACCTGTTCGATCTCGGCGGGGTAGACGTTGAATCCACCGCAGATGTACATGTCTTTGAGGCGGTCGGTGATACGCAGGTTGCCATTCGTGTCGAGGACGCCGATGTCGCCGGTGTGCAGCCAGCCGTCGGCGTCGATGGCCGCGGCGGTGGCCTCCGGGTCGTCGAGGTAGCCGAGCATCACATTCGGCCCGCGCAACAGCACCTCACCGGCCTCACCGGGAGTCGCTGAGTCGATACGTAATTCGAAGTCGGCGAAGGGGCGGCCACAGGTGGTCGCGACCGTCACCGCGTCGTCGTCGGCACGGCAACTGGTACCCATCCCGTTGGCCTCGGTCAGGCCGTAGGCGGTCAGCACGATGTCGATGTCGAGCTCGGACTGCATGCGTTCGACCAACACAACCGGCACGGTGGCGGCCCCGGTGACGGCGAACCGCAGCGAACTCAGGTCGTAGTCGCCGCGGGCCGGGTGATCGAGCAGCGTTTGGTAAATCGTTGGCGGGCCGGGCAATACGGTGATGCGGTGCTGCTCGATCGCCTGCAGTGTGCGCAGCGGATCGAATGTCAGGTGCGGGATCAGCGTCGCCCCGGTTTGCAGGCACGCCAGGATGCCGGCCTTGTAGCCGAAGTTGTGGAAGAACGGGTTGATACACAAATAGCGGTCGTCGCTGCTGATCTTGCCGTTGGCTGCCCACGACGCCGACGCCGACAGCGACTGCCGGTGCGCGCACAACACACCTTTGCTGCGACCGGTGGTTCCGGAGGTGAACAGGATGTCGCTGAGGTCGTCGGGCACGACCGCGGCGGCCCGGGCGATCACGGCGTCGGTGTCGGTGCCCTCCTCGATGAACTCGTCCCAATTCCCGTCATCGGCGTCGATCGGAATCCGCACGATGTGGCGTAACGCGGGCAGCGCGGCACGGTCGAGGTCGCCGACCCGATCGTTGCCGAGGAATTGGCCCATTCCGAACAGCACCGGTGCATCGGTGCGCGCCAGGATGTCGCTGGCCTCGGCGGCGGTGTAGCGGGTGTTCAACGGCACCAGCGCGGCACCGGCGTGGTGAATCCCGAGACAGGCGACCACCCAATGCCAAGTGTTCGGTGACCACACGGCCACCCGATCGCCGTGCTTGACGCCCAGCGCGATCAGCGCCGCGGCCGCGCGGTGCACCTCGTCGCGCAGTTCGGTCGCGGTGAACGACCTGTCCTCGGTGATCAAGGCAGCATGGTCGGGGAATCGGTCGACGAAACGATCCAATGCCGCGGGCACCGTGCGCGGATCGCCAGTCATGGGGATACTCCTAACAAAGCAAGTGCTTGGTAGGTTAGCCTACAGGGCATGCAGGACGTCGAGGAGTTCCGGGCGGAGGTCCGCGATTGGCTCGCCGACAATCTGGTCGGTGAATTCGCAGCGCTCAAGGGCCTGGGTGGTCCAGGGCGCGAGCACGAAGCATTCGAAGAGCGTCGGGCATGGAACCAGCATCTCGCCGCGGCGGGACTGACGTGTCTGGGGTGGCCGGAAGAGCACGGCGGCCGGGGCCTGTCGACCGCACACCGGGTGGCTTTCTACGAGGAGTACGCCAAGGCCGATGCTCCGGACAAGGTCAACCACTTCGGTGAGGAGCTGCTCGGCCCGACGCTGATCGCGTTTGGGACCCCCGAGCAGCAGCAGCGTTTCCTGCCACGAATTCTCGACGTGACCGAGCTGTGGTGCCAAGGGTATTCGGAGCCCGGCGCGGGCAGCGACTTGGCCAACGTCGCGACCACCGCCGAGCTCGACGGCGACGAGTGGGTGATCAACGGCCAGAAGGTTTGGACGTCGCTGGCGCACTGGGCGCAGTGGTGCTTCGTGGTCGCGCGCACCGAGAAGGGTTCCAAGCGGCATGCTGGGCTGTCGTATCTGCTGGTGCCGCTGGACCAGCCGGGCGTGCAAGTACGCCCGATCATTCAGTTGACCGGCGACTCGGAATTCAACGAGGTCTTCTTCGACGACGCCCGCACCGAGGCTCACCTGGTGGTGGGCGAGCCGGGCGACGGCTGGCGGGTCGCGATGGGGACGCTCACCTTCGAGCGCGGCGTCTCCACGCTGGGGCAGCAGATCCGTTACGCCCGTGAGCTTTCCAATCTGGCCGAAGTCGCGCGGCGCAACGGTGCCGCCGATGATCCGTTTATCCGCGAGCGGCTGACGCGAGCCTGGGCCGGCCTGCGGGCCATGCGCAGCTACGCGCTCGCCACGATGGATGTCGAGCAGCCCGGCCAGGACAACGTGTCGAAGTTGTTGTGGGCCAACTGGCATCGTGACCTCGGCGAGCTGGCGATGGATGTCGTCGGCAAACCCGGCCTGGCCCTGACGGACGGCGAGTTCGACGAGTGGCAGCGGCTGTTCCTGTTCAGCCGTGCCGACACCATTTACGGCGGATCCAACGAGATTCAGCGCAACATCATCGCCGAGCGGGTGCTCGGCCTACCCCGGGAGGTCAAGGGATGAGTCTGGCCGAAGCGCCGAAAGAGATTGCCGGACATGGACTCTTGACCGGAAAGGTCGTCGTCGTGACGGCGGCCGCGGGCACCGGCATCGGCTCGGCGACCGCCCGCCGGGCCCTGGCCGAGGGCGCCGACGTGGTGATCTCCGACCACCACGAGCGGCGGCTGGGCGAGGCCGCCGAGGAGCTGTCGGCGCTGGGCCAGGGTCGGGTCGAGCATGTGGTGTGCGACGTGACGTCGACTGCTCAGGTCGACGCGCTGATCGACTCGGCCACCGCGCGGATGGGACGCATCGACGTGCTGGTCAACAACGCCGGCCTGGGTGGGCAGACGCCGGTGGCCGACATGACCGACGACGAATGGGACCGTGTCCTCGACGTCACCCTGACGTCGGTGTTCCGCGCCACCCGGGCCGCGCTGCGGTACTTTCGCGACGCGCCGCATGGCGGCGTCATCGTCAACAACGCCAGCGTCCTGGGCTGGCGGGCGCAACACTCGCAGTCGCACTATGCGGCCGCAAAAGCGGGCGTGATGGCGCTGACCCGTTGCAGTGCAATCGAAGCCGCCGAATACGACGTCCGGATCAATGCGGTGTCGCCCAGCATCGCGCGGCACAAGTTCCTGGATAAGACCACCTCAGCCGATCTACTGGACCGGCTGTCGGCCGGCGAAGCGTTCGGGAGGGCCGCCGAGCCGTGGGAGGTCGCGGCCACCATCGCGTTCTTGGCCAGCGACTACTCGAGCTACCTCACCGGCGAGGTCATCTCGGTTTCCAGTCAGCACCCGTGATCCCGGGTAGCCAAGCAAGCGCTTGGTTGATATCCTGACCGGGTGGACCGAGTGACCGGTCAGGCGAACAGCCGGCGAGACGAGCTCCTGGAGCTTGCCGCCACCATGTTCGCCGAGCGGGGTCTGCGCGCCACGACGGTGCGCGATATCGCCGACGGCGCCGGCATCTTGTCCGGCAGCCTGTACCACCATTTCTCCTCCAAAGAGGAGATGGTCGACGAGCTGTTGCGCAGCTTCCTGGACTGGCTGTTCGCCCGCTACCAAGAAATCGTCGACAGCGAAACGAATCCGCTGGAGCGGCTCAAGGGCCTGTTCATGGCCTCGTTCGAGGCGATCGAGCATCGACACGCACAGGTCGTCATTTACCAGGACGAAGCTCAGCGGCTGCTGTCGCAGCCCCGTTTCTCCTACATCGAGGACATGAATCGGCAACAACGCAAGATGTGGGTCGAGTTGCTGAATCAGGGCGTCGACGAGGGCTACTTCCAGCCCGACCTCGACGTCGACCTTGTCTACCGATTTATCCGTGACACCACCTGGGTGTCGGTGCGCTGGTATCAACCCGGCGGACCGCTCACCGCAGAGCAGGTGGGCCAGCAATATCTCGCCATCGTACTTGGCGGGATCACCAAAGAAGGAGTCTGAACATGGCTGAGGCGTACGTCATCGACGCTGTGCGTACCGCGGTCGGCAAGCGCAACGGCGCCCTAGCCGGGATCCATCCCGTCGACCTGGGCGCCCACGCGTGGCGCGGACTGCTCGACCGGGTGGACGTCGACCCCGCCGCCGTCGAGGACGTGATCGCCGGCTGCGTCGACGCCATCGGCGGACAGGCCGGCAACATCGCGCGGCTCTCGTGGCTGGCCGCCGGCTACCCCGAAGAGGTCCCCGGTGTCACCGTGGACCGGCAGTGCGGCTCCAGCCAGCAAGCGGTTTCCTTTGGCGCACAGGCGATCATGGCCGGTACGGCCGATCTTATCGTGGCCGGCGGCATGCAGAACATGAGCTGGATCCCGATCTCGTCGGCGATGACGGTCGGCGAGCAGTTCGGCTTCACCTCGCCGACCAACGAGTCCAAGCAGTGGCTGCACCGCTACGGCGACCAGGAGATCTCCCAGTTCCGCGGCGCGGAGATGATCGCCGAGAAGTGGAACCTGTCGCGCGAGGAGATGGAGCAGTACTCGCTGACCAGCCACGAGCGCGCATTCGCGGCCATTCGCAGCGGCCACTTCGACAACGAGATCATCACTGTCGAAACCGAATCCGGGCCGTTCCGGGTCGATGAGGGCCCGCGCGAGTCGTCGCTGGAGAAGATGGCCGGACTCAAGACGCTGGTCGACGGCGGCCGGCTGACGGCGGCGATGGCCAGCCAGATCTCCGACGGCGCGAGCGCGGTGCTGCTGGCTTCCGAGCAGGCGGTCAAGGACCACAAGCTGAAGCCGCGCGCCCGTATCCACCACATCAGCGCCCGTGCGGCCGATCCGGTGTTCATGCTGACCGGCCCCATTCCGGCTACCCGCTACGCGCTGGAAAAGACCGGGCTGTCAATCAGCGACATCGACACGGTCGAGATCAACGAGGCCTTCGCACCGGTGGTGATGGCGTGGCTCAAGGAAGTCAAGGCCGATCCGGAAAAGGTCAACCCCAACGGCGGTGCGATCGCCCTCGGCCACCCGCTGGGTGCAACTGGCGCAAAGCTTTTCACCACCATGCTCAACGAACTCGAACGCATCGGCGGCCGTTACGGTCTGCAGACGATGTGCGAGGGCGGCGGCACCGCCAACGTCACGATCATCGAGCGCCTGTAACTCGTTGCACTGCGGCTTTGAGTGTGCGTCCTTGGCGGCGACGCGCCGATGAACCACGCCGTGGGTGCACACTCAACGCCCTGGCGTCACACTCGACGCCGTCGGGGGCTATTCCGAGATCAGCCCTGACGCCGCCTGCAGGTGTTCGATCGCGTCGTGCACGATCGACTCGATCAGCTCGGCGCACGACGGTAGGTCTTCGAGAATGCCGGCTACCTGTCCGGACGCCAGCACGCCGGCGTCGGTGTTGCCCTCAACGAGGCCGGCCTTCAACAGCATTGGAGTGTTGGCCGCCATCACCACCTGCGCCAGTGTCATTTCCTTGCCGTGGCGCATCGCCAGGCCGTCTTGGATCATCGACTTCCACGTCATGCCGGACATGTGCTTGAACTTCGCGGCATTGCGCACCGCGGCCGTCAAACCCCTTATCGGAGTGCCGTTTTCCAGCTTCTCGACCAGACCGGTGCGCAGCACCCGGTGCGGCATGCCGTCGACACGGGTGGTGACGACGGTGCCGTCCAGCGCCGACTCCAGATAGCGGCGCTTCACCGCGTCGGGCACGGTGGAATCCGACGTGAGCAGAAACCGGGTGCCCATCGCCACCCCGGCCGCGCCGTAGGACAACGCGGCAGCCAGTCCGCGTCCGTCGAAGAAGCCGCCCGCCGCGATGACCGGGATACCGGTGCCCCGTACGGCGTCCAGCACCGACGGCAGCAGCAGCGTGGTCGCGACGGGTCCGGTGTGCCCGCCGCCCTCGCCGCCCTGCACGATCATCGCGTCGGCGCCCCAGCTCGCGACCTTGCGTGCATGCTTGGCCGCGCCGATCGACGGAATCACCACCGCCCCGGCCTCTTTCAGGCGGGCGATCAGTTCCTGCTTGGGCGCCAGCGCGAACGACGCCACCTTCACGCCTTCGCGGATCATCAGCTCAACCCGGTCGCCGGCATCCGCCGCATCGGCGCGCATGTTTACACCGAACGGCTTGTCGGTGGCGGCCTTGACCTTGCCGATGGCCGTCGCCAACTCGTCCAGTGTCATCGTGGCCGACGCCAGGATGCCGAGCCCGCCGGCATTGGCGGTGGCTGCCACCAGCCGCGCGCCGGCCACCCAGCCCATCCCGGTTTGCACCACTGGGTGCTCGACGCCGACCAGCTCGGTCAGCGGCGTGCGCAACTTCATGAACGTATCTCTCGGTCGCGCAACGCTTTCGGGTCGACTGTCTCGCGGATCAGGCGTAGTTCCTCGTCGGTCGGCAACCGGGTCTCCGCGGCGCCGTCGAGGCCGTCGATCTCGAATGACGTGTTCTCCCGGACCTCGTCGGGCGACACACCTGGATGCAGCGACACCGCCCGCATGCTGCGGTCCGGCCCGCCGAAGTCGAAGACGCCGAGGTTCGAGACCACCCGATAGGTGTTGGCGAACCGGAATGCCGGATTGTCAGCGTCCACGTTGTCCCAGCCGATTCCGCAGACGATGTCGACCTTCTCGCAGAACACTCGCTTGGAGTGGTTGCCGACCCAGTAACTGGTCGCGTGGTTGATCGCATTGCCGGGCGCGCCGCGGACACCGAACATCTGGCGCTTGGGCTGTTGCAGGGGCCCGAACGCCGAGATGTTCTGATTGCCAAAGCGGTCAACCTGATTCGCGCCCATTACCACGTGGCGCCTGCCCCAGGCCAGGGTCTCGAAGACCCGGCCGAACGGCATCCACCCCTCGACGTCGCCCGAGGCGCCCAGCGCGGGCGTGTCGGCCAGCAGCTGTGCCTCGCCGTCGGTCAGCAGGATGTCGGGGGAGAACGTCAGCCGGGCCAACCGCGCGCCGACCGAGGCCATGTTCGTCATCGGACTGACCATGATTTCGCCGGCGTCCCTGAACAGATCAGCGCAGGCGACCGCACACACTTCGGCTCGGGTGCTCACTTGGCTGCCTCCTCTGCGAAAGCCCGCACGGCTGACTGATATTCGGATTCGCCGCCGGACAGGTAGGTGGCCACGAACTGCTGCCAGCCCTCTTCGGTGGAGGCGGCCTCGGCGTAATGCCGCTGGAATTTCTCGTCGCGGCCGTAATCCGGTGCGGCGGTGGTGAAGTGTGCACCGTTGGGCGCTTCGACGACGCCGTCGACCATCATCCGGTTCACCAGCAGTGCCTGCGGCGGCACCGCCTTGACCAGCTCTTGGGTGGACACCAACCGCTCCACCGACAAGTAGCGCTTCTCGGCGGCCATCAAGAACAGGTCGTCGAAGTAGGGGTCGATGCCGGTGTAGGCCGCATTGCCTTTGCTGTCACCGAGATTGAGGTGCACGAACGCCGCGTCCAAGCGCAGCGCCGGCATCGCGATCAGCGTCTCGTGCCCACCACCTGGCGCGGGATAGGGGCTGGTCACCGTCTGCAGCTCGCCTTCCCAGAAGTCGAGCACCGAGCTGCCCAGTCCCGCGCGAATCGGTAGGAACGGCAACCGCTGTGCCGCGGCCTGCAGCCCGCAGCGCAGCATGCCTTCGTCCATCTCCCGGGCTTCGATCTGCCCGGCGCTGCGCGCTTTGGCGAACCACGGGTCGTAGAACGGTGGCGAGTCCAGCGAGACGAATCCGTAGTAGGCCCGCTTGACCTTGCCTGCGGCGCACAGTAATCCAAGGTCGGGCCCGCCGTAGGTGACCACGGTCAGGTCCTTGACGTCGGTGCGCAGCATGGCGCGCACGAACGCCATCGGCTTGCGCCGCGACCCCCAACCGCCGATGCCGATGGTCATGCCGCTGCGCAGCCCGGCAACGGCCTCGTCGAGAGTGGTTCTCTTGTCGCTCAAGATTTCTCACCCTTCGTCGTACCGGCGAACGCGTCGCGGTGCTCGTCGGACACCCCGGCGAGGTTGAGCTCGAACGTAAAACCTTGTTCCATGCGGTAACTCGAGTTGACCCGCTGCACGTCGATCAAGTTCAGCGCCTCCTTGGCCGCGCGGATCACGCGGGTGTCTTTGGTGGCGATGTCGCGGGCGACTCGCAGAGCGGCCTCGTCGAGCTCGTCGCGGGGGACCACCTCGTGTACCGAACCGAAGTGATGCAGGGTCGCGGCGTCCACGGTGGCGGCGGTGAAGAACAACCGCCGCATCATGTGTTGCGGGACCAGTCGGGACAAGTGGGTGGCCGCACCCAGCGCGCCGCGCTCCACCTCCGGCAACCCGAAGGTGGCGTCGTCGGAGGCCACGATGACGTCGGCGTTGCCGACCAGGCCGATGCCGCCGCCGACGCAGAACCCGTTTACCGCGGCTATCACCGGAACGGCGCATTCGTAGACCGCGCGGAAGGCGTGGAAGCAACCGCGGTTGGCATCGATCAGCGCGGTGAATCCCTCGGTGCGCTGCATCTCTTTGATGTCGACGCCGGCGTTGAATCCGCGGCCCTCGGCACGCAGGATCACCGCGTGGGTTTCGGGGTTCGCGCCGGCGGCAGTGATCGCGTCGCCGAGTTCGAACCAGCCCCGCGACGGGATGGCGTTGACGGGCGGGTAGTTGACGGTGACCGCGACTATGCCCGGTTCTGTGCTGGTGGATGTAATGGTCAATTGGCACTTCCTCGTGAAATTGAGGCCGACTACCTAAGCAAGCACTTGCTTGGTACGCTAGCACAGTGACTCGCGCCGAAGCATCCGCCATCAATCTGGGATTGGCCGGGCGGGTGGTTCTGGTGACGGGCGGCGTCCGCGGGGTGGGCGCGGGAATTAGTGCGGTATTCGCCGAGCAGGGCGCGACGGTGATCACCTGCGCGCGCCGTGCCGTCGAGGGGCTGCCGTATGAGTTTCACGCCTGCGATATCCGCGAGGAGGACCAGGTCACATTGCTGATCGACGAGATCGTCGAGCGGCATGGACGCCTCGACGTCGTCGTCAACAACGCCGGCGGATCGCCCTACGTGCTGACCGCGGAGTCCAGCCCTAAGTTCAACCGCAAAATCATCGAACTCAATCTCATTGGCGCGCTGCTGGTTTCGCAATTCGCCAATGAAAAGATGCAAACCCTGCCGGGCGGGGGATCGATCGTCAACATCTGCAGCCTGTCCGGCCGGCGGCCATCTCCGGGCACCGGCGCGTATGGTGCGGCGAAGGCCGGCCTGGAAAGCCTCACCCAGACGCTGGCGGTGGAATGGGGACCCAAGGTCCGGGTGAATGCCTGCGTGGTCGGCATGGTCGAGACCGAACAGGCCGACTTGTTCTACGGCGACGCCGAGTCGATCGCCGCGATCTCCAAGAATGTGCCACTGGGCCGGCTGGCCAAACCAGAGGATGTCGGCTGGGCCGCAGCCTTTTTGGCCTCCGACGCGGCGTCCTACATCAGCGGTGCTTCGCTCGAGGTGCACGGGGGCGGCGAGCCGCCGCACTATCTGGCCACCACGAACGCCAGCGCGATCAAGTAGCGGATCTCAAGGAGCACTAATGGGAATAGTCGACGGCCGTGTCGTCATCGTCACCGGAGCGGGCGGCGGAATCGGTCGCGCGCATGCACTGGCCTTCGCGGCCGAAGGCGCGCGCGTAGTCGTCAACGACATTGGCGTGGGTCTGGACGGATCACCGGCAAGCGGCGGCAGTGCCGCGCAGAGCGTGGTCGACGAGATCACTGCTGCCGGAGGCGAAGCCGTCGCCAACGGATCCAACATCGCGGACTGGGATCAAGCCGCCGCGCTGGTTCAGACCGCAGTGGATACGTTCGGCGGACTCGACGTCCTGGTGAACAACGCCGGCATTGTGCGTGACCGGATGATCGCCAACACCAGCGAGGAAGAGTTCGACGCGGTCATCGCGGTGCACCTCAAGGGCCACTTCGCCACGATGCGTCATGCCGCGTCGTACTGGCGCGGGCTGTCCAAAGAGGGCAAAGCGGTTGACGCGCGGATCATTAACACCAGCTCGGGTGCCGGCCTGCAGGGCAGCGTCGGGCAGGGCAACTACAGCGCCGCCAAGGCCGGCATCGCGGCCATGACGCTGGTCGCCGCCGCCGAAATGGGCCGATACGGCGTCACGGTCAACGCGATCGCGCCGTCGGCCCGGACCCGCATGACCGAGACCGTCTTCGCGGAGATGATGGCAACGCAGGACCAGGCTTTCGACGCGATGGCACCGGAAAACGTTTCGCCCATTGTCGTTTGGCTCGGCAGCGTCGAATCACGCGACGTCACCGGGAAGGTCTTCGAGGTCGAGGGTGGCAAGATCCGCGTCGCCGAGGGCTGGGCGCACGGCCCGCAGGTCGACAAGGGCGACCGCTGGGATCCCGCCGAACTTGGCCCGGTCGTCGCCGACCTGCTGGCCAAGGCGCGGCCCCCGGTCCCGGTCTACGGCGCCTAGGGCGGTTTTCAGCGCGACCGCGGTTGCGGACAACGAGGCGACTTCAACCAGCCGACGCTATTTCTGGCGGATGCGAACACCGATGTCGTATTGTCAGTGTGCCTAACACGTATACGACACCATCGGAAAAATTGGCACGACGGGCGTATCTCGTGCGGCGTGCCCGATCGAAAAGCGGTGCTGTGATGACGAAACCGTTGATCGCCCCAACTAGAGTTGTGCGGGACTACTTACATAATTCCTTGGTGTGGAATGACTTTCTTGCCCAGGGCGGCCTGGTCGACGGCGACGTCGTCATCGTCACTCCGGTCAAGGCCGGCACGACGTGGACCCAGCGGATAATCCAGCAGATATTGCATAACGGGGACGAGACCGAAGGCAGTCTTTCAGACACCTCGCCTTGGCTCGAATCCAGCTGGGGCGATCACGACGGGATGCTCGACGTGCTCAAGCGACAGCGGGAGGCGGGCGGCAGGCGAGTCATCAAGTCGCACCTGCCCGCGGATGCGCTGCCGCTGGCCCAGGAGGCCCGGTACGTGTTTGTCGGCAGAAACGGCAAGGACGCCGCGATCAGCTTTCACAACATGATCTATCACTATTCCGAATCGACAATGGCGAAAATCAACCGGATCTACGCCCAGTGGTCGGGTAGTTCTACGCCTTTGGTCATTCCTGGGGATATGCAAGCCTTCTTCGACCTCTGGCTCGACACCGGCGGCTATGGCTGTTCGGACCTGTTCGACATCGTGCGGTCATGGTGGAAGCTGCGCGGCGAGCCGAACGTGTTGCACCTGCACTACCGCGAACTCACCGATGACCTCACCGGTCAGATCGCCCGTATCGCGGCGTTTTTGGGCATCGATCCCGCATCGCTGCGCACCGACGTCATCGCCGAGCATTGCTCGTTCGACTACATGAGCGGCCGGGCGGAAAAGATGGCGCCGTTTAACGGGACGCACATGTCCAGCGCCAAAGCCTTCTTCGCCAAGGGGCCCAAACGGGATTACCGCGACGAGCTGACGGCGGCGCAAGTCGCGCGCTTCGACCAGGTGGCATTGCACGAGCTGGGTGCACCGTGCGCGGGCTGGCTGGAAACGGGCGAACTGTCCGTCACCGGCTGACCGTTGCGGTAGCGCTGCCGGACACCGCCAGCCCGTCGACGTCGTCATCCCAATCTCGTTGCACCAGAACGCCATCGGCGATGCGTCGCAGGGCGGCTTCGAACTCCTCGTCATTAGGCAGCTCGACGGAACCGGACGACGCTGCCAGATGCTCGACGAGCCGCCGCCGGATGAGGCCGGCCAGGGAGTCGACCTGCCGCAGTCCGTCCGCGGTCAGAACGAGCCGATCTCCATCGCGTGATGCGTAACCCGTCTGGACGAGACGGTCGAAGAGGGGTTCGAGAACTTGATGAGGTAGGTGCAGATGGGTGGCGATGTCGGCGAGCCGGGCCGCGTCGAACCACCGCTCGTACTGGTAAATCCGCAACACTGCCCACAGCCCGGCGACGTCGAGCGGACAACCCGGCTGCTCGGCGAGATCGCCCAGTGGCAGCTCGGGCGCCTCGTCCAGCAGGCGTCCGACCGCGATCTCCAAAACATCCTGGGGCGTTTTGATTCTCGGCACGGCGAAGCCGTCTCCCAGGCAGCTGGGGCTGTCGTGGATCGCGTTCAGTGGCGCCTCGCGCAGGAACAGCGCGAGGACGAATCCCACCAGCGCGATGAAGGCCGCGCACAGAAACATTTGTCCCAGCGACCCGGCATATGCCCGGACCACCGACGCCGCGACGTCCTGGGGAAGCCGATGCAGAGCGGCCGGCGAATGCACGGCATCGGCGGGCAGGCCGCGGGCCGTCAGGGTTGATCCCATTCGCCGGTCCAGGAAGTTGGCGAACAGCGCCCCGAATATCGCCGCGCCGAAAGCTCCACCGACCAAACGGAAGAACGTCACACCCGAGGTGGCCAGGCCCAGGTCCTCGAACCGCGAAGTGCTCTGCACGATCAGGATCAGCACCTGCATGGAGAAGCCGATCCCGGCACCCAGGATGACGAGGTAACAGAACTGCACCAGCCAAGGCGTCGACTCGTCCATCCGCGCCATCAGCAAGAAGCCGACAGCCATCAGTGCCGTTCCGGCGAGCGGAAAGATCTTGTACCGGCCGGTCCGCCCGACCAGGGTGCCCGCGGCCAGCGAGGTGGTCAGCAGCCCGACCACCATGGGCAGCGTCCGCAGACCCGAGATGGTCGGTGAGGCGCCGTCGACGTAGCGCAGGTACATCGGCACGAAGGTGAGTGCGCCCAGCATCGCGAATCCGACCAACAACGACAGCAGGGAACACACCGAGAACACCGGGCTTCGAAACAGTCGCGGCGGCAGGATGCCCGCGGGGGCTCGGCTTTCCACTCGAACGAACACGAGCAGTGCCAGCGCAGCGCCGGCGAACAGCGCGATGATCGGAGCCGAGTCCCAACGGTAGGTGGTTCCACCCCAACTCGTGGCCATGATCAAAGCCGTAGTGGCCAAGGCGATTATCACGATGCCGACGTAATCGATGGCCGGTTTGGGGCGCCGGGGCAGCACCGGGATGGTCGCGGCGGCAACCGCGAGAACCGCGACGGAGCTCGGCACGTTGATCCAGAACGCCCAGCGCCAGTTCAGGTAGTCGGTGAAGAACCCGCCGAGCAACGGGCCGGCGACGGTG
Organism: Mycobacterium sp. pR1184; assembly: GCF_041287235.1. NCBI lineage: Bacteria > Bacillati > Actinomycetota > Actinomycetes > Mycobacteriales > Mycobacteriaceae > Mycobacterium > Mycobacterium sp. pR1184. The sequence continues at coordinate 192,510 of NZ_JBGGKR010000002.1, forward strand.
GCGACGCCGAACACCGCCCCGAGGATGCCCTGATAGCTGCCGCGGTCCCGGATCGGGAACACCTCACCGACCAGTGCCGCGGCGGTCACCGACGTCGCCCCCGCGCCGATACCCTGCACCACGCGCGAAAGTGCCAACATGGTCATCGTTCCGGAACACGCGCACAGCACCGAGCCGATCAGAAAGACCACGACGGCACTTTCCAGCACCCGCTTGCGGCCCAACAGGTCACCGAGCTTGCCGGCTGCCGGTACGACCACGATGCCCCCGAGCAGGTAGGCGGCGACGGCCCACGATTGCTGACCGGAACCGCCCAGGTCGTCAACGATCGTCGGCAGTGCGGGCACCACCATCGCCTGGTTCATTGCCGCGATCAACACCCCGAGCGACAGCGCCGCGAAAAGGACGCCGCGTCGCGTCGCGCTGATCGTCGGCGTGCAGGGGAATGGGGGTAGGGAATCGGAAGTCGTGGGTGCGGCCGGTCTCGTCATCACTGCGCTCCCGTCGACGTTGGAGCCCCGCATGGGTTCGCCACGTTCGTTCTAGCAGTTGGACGCGGTCGTGTCCTGTTGTTGCGGGCCATCACGCGACGGGATGCGCGCGGCCGGCGCTCCCGGTGTCCGGGGGCCCAGGCTTACGGGTCGCAGATGACGATCGGGATCACCCGCTCGGTCCACGACCGGTAGTCGCCGAACGACGGGTACATGGCGTCCAACTTCGGCCAATACTCCTCACGCTCCGCCTCGGTGGCGTCGCGTGCCGTCAACTGCAGCACTTCGTCCTTGATCTGTACCGAGACTTTGGGATTGGCCTTGAGGTTGAGATACCACATGGGGTGCTTGTCGCTACCGCCCTTTGAGGCGACCAGGATCACGCGGTTGCCCTCGCGCAGGTAGAGCAGCGGGCTCACCCGGGGCTCACCGGTCTTGCGACCTGTCGTCGTCAGCAGAGCGACTGGCGCCTTCTGGAACACGCCGCCGAGTTTTCCGTTGCTGAGCTTGTAGATCCACGCGTTGCCCTTCGACATCCACTTGATGAAGAAGCCGACGGCGGGTGAGTTGAGAGATTTGGGCTTTTCCATGTCGTCGTCCCTAGCGCTGTATGAAGGGGTGGAACCGGACCCTGATGTGGTGGATTTCTGCTTGCCCGCTTGGACTTTCGGCGGGGATGACGAACGTCTCGTCAACCCGTGCGCCGACGCGCCGTCCACCGAACGCCGCCTTGGTCAGCACCTTGTATTCGGCACGCACCTCGTCGCCGTTGAGGGAATAGTCCGGCGGCGTGGTCGCGGCGAGCAACCGGTACTGCGGTCCGCGACTGAGGCTGCGGCGCAGGTGGTTCCCGGAGAAGCCGTTCTTGAATCCCTGCTCGATGCGGGTGCACCCCGGCGCGAACGGAACCGCATCGCCGGCGTGACTGACCAGGGCGTCGATATATGCCTGCGCCGCGGCGATGCGGTTCTTCTCTGAAACCGGCTTCGTGACAAGCACTTCTGGTGCTAGATGCGCTCGATGATGGTGCCGGTGGACAGCGCGCCGCCCGCGCACATCGTGATCAGCGCGGTGGTCTGATCGGTGCGCTCCAGTTCGTGCAGCGCGGTGGTGATCAGCCGGCTGCCGGTGCTGCCCACGGGGTGGCCCAACGCGATCGCGCCGCCGTTGACGTTCACCTTGTCCATGTCGGGGTTGTGCACCCGCGCCCAGGACAGCACGACCGAGGCGAAGGCCTCGTTGATCTCGGTGATGTCGATGTCACCCATCTTCATCCCGGCCTTCTCCAGCACCTTGGCGGTCGACTGCACCGGGCCGTCGAGGTGGTAGTACGGCTCGGCGCCGACCAGCGCCTGGCTGATGATGCGGGCCCGCGGCTTCAGGCCCAGTGCCTTGGCCTTGTCCTCGTCCATCCACAGCACCGCGGCCGCGCCGTCGGAGATCTGCGACGACGTACCCGCCGTGTGGATCCCGCCCTCGATCACCGGTTTCAGCGAGGCCAGGCCCTCCAGCGTGGTCTCACGCAGGCCCTGGTCCTTGGTCACGACGTGACGGTCGCTGGTCGGCTGCTTGTTCTCGTCGAGCACCGGCGCCTCGATGCCGCTGATCTCGCGGTCGAACCGGCCTTCGGCCCATGCCTGCTGGGCCTTGCGCTGCGAGTCGAAGCCGAATTGGTCGATCTCCTCGCGGCTGATGCCGCGACGCTTGGCGATGCGCTCGGCGGCGGTGAACTGATCGGGCAGATCGATGTCCCACGACGCCGGCCGAAGGATCCCGCGATCGGGTCCGGCGTTGGCGCCCAGGCCGACTCGGCTCATCGCCTCGATGCCGCAGGCGATGCCGATGTCGATGGCACCCACCGCGATCAGGCCCGCGATCAGGCCGTTGGCCTGCTGGCCGCTGCCGCACTGGCAGTCCACGGTCGCAGCGCCGACGTGCTCCGGGAGCCCGGCAACCAGCCAGCTCACTCGGGTGATGTTGTTGGACTGCTCGCCGAACTGCGTGACGCAGCCGCCGATGATCTGCTCGACGTCGCCGGGGTCGATACCGGCCTTCTCCACAAGAGCCTTCTGCGTGGCGCCCAGTAACTCGGTGGCGTGCAGGCCGGACAGCCACCCGTTCCGCTTACCGATGGGGCTACGTGTGGCTTCGACGATGACAGGGTTACCCATTCCGTCAGGCTAGAACACGTTTCATTACTCTGACAAGCGAGGATGCCCGGGCGGCTTTTATCAGCGCAGGAGCCGTGTTTTACTGGCACTAGAACACGTTGCAATTGAGGAGCGCATACACATGGCACCCCCCAACATTCCCGCAGACTTCGACTTTCTGGACCCCGACGTCAACCTGGCCGGGCTGCCGGTTGCGGAGCTCGCCGAGCTACGCAAGGCCGAGCCCATCCACTGGGTGGACATCCCGGGCGGTTCGGGCGGCTTCGAGGACAACGGATACTGGATTGTCACCAAGCACGCCGACGTCAAGGAGATCTCGCGCCGCAATGACGTCTTTTCCAGCTGGCAGAACGGCGCGATCCCGACGTGGCCGCCGGAGATGAAACGTGAGCAGGTGGAGCTGCAGCGCAGCGTCATGCTGAACATGGACGCGCCGCACCATACCCGGCTGCGCAAAATCATCTCCCGCGGGTTCACCCCGCGAGCCATCGGGCGGCTGGAAGCCGAGCTCGCCCAGCGTGCAGAGAACATCGCCAAGACGGCCGCTGCGGAGGGTAGCGGCGACTTCGTCGAACAGGTCTCGTGTGAGCTGCCGCTGCAGGCGATCGCCGGCCTGCTCGGCGTTCCGCAGGAGGACCGCGACAAGCTGTTCCGCTGGTCCAACGAGATGACCGGCGGCACGGACCCCGAGTACGCGACGGTCGACCCGGCGCAGTCCTCGATGGAGCTGATCACCTATGCGATGGCGATGGCGGCCGAGCGCAACGAGAACCCCACCGACGACATCGTCACGACGCTGGTCCAGGCCGACATCGATGGCGAGAAGCTCTCCGACGACGAGTTCGGCTTCTTCGTGGTGATGCTGGCGGTCGCGGGGAACGAGACCACTCGTAACTCGATCACCCACGGCATGATCGCGATGGCGAACAACCCGGATCAGTGGGAGCTGTTCAAGAAGGAGCGCCCGTCGACCACCGCCGACGAGATCATCCGGTGGGCCACCCCGGTGTCGGCCTTCCAACGCACCGCCAACGAGGACGTCGAGCTGGGCGGTGTACTGATCAAGAAGGGGCAGCGAGCGGTGATGTCCTACCGGTCGGCCAACTTCGACGAAGATGTGTTCGACGACCCGCACTCGTTCAACATCCTGCGCGACCCGAATCCGCACGTCGGCTTCGGTGGTACCGGCGCGCATTACTGCATCGGCGCGAACCTGGCCCGGATGACCATCAACCTGATCTTTAACGCGGTCGCCGACCACATGCCGGACCTGAAGCCGCTTTCGGAACCCGAACGGCTACGGTCGGGTTGGCTCAACGGCATCAAGCACTGGCAGGTCGACTACACCGGAAAGAGCGCGGTTGCCAACTGATGGACTTCGATCTCACTGCAACGCAGCAGGCTGTCGCCGACGTGGCTACGTCGGTCCTTCAGAAAGATTTGGGCTGGGACGCTTTGGTGCGCGGTGGTGTGACGGCGCTGCCGGTGCCGGAGCGCCTGGGCGGTGACGGGGTGGGGTTGGCCGAGGTCGCCACGGTGCTGACCGAGGTCGGCCGGCACGGTGCAATCACGCCGGCATTGGCCACGCTGGGCTTTGGCGTGGTGCCGCTGGTGGATCTGGCCTCCGACGAACAGCAGGAACGGTTCCTGGCCGGTGTCGGCAACGGCGCAGTGCTGACCGCGGCGTTCAACGAGCCCGGCTCGGCGCTGCCCGACCGGCCCGCGACCACGTTCGCCGACGGGCGGTTGTCGGGCACCAAAGTCGCTGTGGCATATGCCGAACAAGCGGATTGGATCATCGTGACCGCCGACAGTGCGGTGGTCGTGGTGTCGCCGAAGGCCGACGGGGTGCAGCTGGTTCGTACCCCGACGTCAAATGGTTCCGACGAGTACACGGTGACGTTCGCGGCGGTCGCGATTCCCGACACCGACGTGCTCGACGGCGCCACCGCGCGCCGGATCAACGAGCTGGCGCTCGCGGCGATCGGCGCCTTCACCGACGGCCTGGTGGCCGGTGCACTGCGGCTGACCGCCGACTACGTGGCCGGGCGCAAGCAGTTCGGTAAGCCGCTGTCGACCTTCCAGACCGTGGCCGCGCAATTGGCCCAGGTCTACATCGCCTCGCGCACCATCGGTTTGGCCGCGAAGTCGGTGGTGTGGCGGCTGTCCGAAGGCCGTGATGCCGACGACGATCTCGATGTGCTCGGGTACTGGATCGCGTCGCAGGCCCCGCCGGTTATGCAGACCTGTCATCACTTGCACGGCGGCATGGGTATGGACATCACTTATCCGATGCACCGGTACTACTCCACGATCAAAGACCTGTCCCGGCTGCTGGGCGGGCCATCTCATCGCCTCGACCTGGTGGGAGCGCAATGTTCATAGACCTGACTCCCGAACAGCGTGCGCTGCAAGCGGAGCTCCGCGAATACTTCTCGAATCTGATTACGCCCGAAGAGGCGAAGGCGATGGAGTCCGACCGGCACAACGAGGCCTATCGCGCTGTGATCCGGCGGATGGGCCAGGACGGCAAGCTTGGGGTCGGTTGGCCAAAAGAGTTCGGCGGCTTGGGCTTCGGCCCCATCGAGCAGTCGATCTTCGTCAACGAGGCACATCGCGCCGACGTGCCGCTGCCCGCGGTGACGCTGCAGACGGTCGGCCCGACCCTGCAGCAGTACGGCAGCGAGTTGCAGAAGAAGAAGTTCCTGCCCGCGATTCTCGCCGGTGAGGTGCACTTCGCGATCGGCTACAGCGAGCCCGAGGCGGGAACCGACCTGGCATCGCTGCGGACGTCGGCCGTGCGCCAGGGCGACGAGTACATCGTCAACGGCCAGAAGATGTGGACGACCGGAGGCCATGACGCCGACTACATCTGGCTGGCCTGCCGCACCGACCCGGAAGCCGTTAAGCACAAGGGTATTTCGATCCTGATCGTCGATACCAAGGATCCCGGCTTTTCCTGGACACCGGTCATTTTGTCCGACGGCGCCCACCACACCAATGCGACGTACTACAACGATGTACGGGTGCCGGCCGACATGCTCGTCGGCGAGGAGAACGGTGGCTGGCGGCTGATCACCACACAGCTCAACAACGAGCGTGTGATGCTGGGTCCGGCCGGACGCACCGCCGGCATATACGACCGGCTGCATGCCTGGGCGTCCAAGCCGGGCGGCAACGGGGTCACACCGATCGACCACGACGACGTCAAACGCGGGCTCGGCGAGATCTACTCGATGTGGCGGATCAACGAGCTACTCAACTGGCAGGTCGCCGCGGCCGGCGAGGACATCAACGTCGCGGATGCCGCGTCGACGAAAGTCTTTGGTACCGAGAGCATTCAGCGTATCGGTCGACTGGCCGAAGAGATCGTCGGCAAATACGGTAACCCGGCCGAGCCGGACACCGCCGAGTTGCTCGAATGGCTCGACTCGCAGACCAAGCGCAATCTGGTGATTACCTTCGGTGGAGGCGTGAACGAGGTGATGCGCGAGATGATCGCGGCGGCCGGCCTCAAAGTGCCGAGGGTGCCTCGATGACCGATATCAAGGAAGCGGTCGCGGAGATCACCGCCACCGTTGTCGCCGCGCCGCGCGTCGCGCGGGATCCGGTGAACCAGCCGATCATCAACAACTGGGTCGAGGCCCTCGGTGACGCCAACCCAATCTATGTCGACGAGGCCGCCGCCAAGGCTGCGGGTCATCCGGGAATCGTTGCTCCGCCGGCCATGATTCAGGTGTGGACGATGTTCGGTCAGGGCGGGGAGCGCCCGACCGACGACCCCATGGGCCCGATCATGCAGCTCTTCGATGACGCCGGCTACATCGGCGTGGTCGCGACCAACTGTGAGCAGACCTACCACCGGTACCTACGTCCCGGTGAGCAGGTCACGATCCATTCCGAGATGCGCGACGTCGTCGGGCCGAAGCAGACCGGGCTCGGTGAGGGCTGGTTCATCAACCAGCACATCACCTGGCGGGTGGGTGACGAGGATGTCGCCGAGATGGCCTGGCGCATACTCAAATTCAAACCTCGCGAGGAGGCGGCTGCCGATGCCGCCTCCGTTCCCGCGGACCTGGACGCCGACGCCATGATGCGTCCGGCGATGTCGCGCGACACCGCCTTCTTCTGGGAGGGCGTCAAAGCTCACGAGTTACGCATCCAGCGGCGGCCCGACGGCAGCCTGCAGCACCCGCCGGTGCCGGCCGTCTGGCAGGACAAAGCCGATCCCATCGACTTCGTGGTGGCCAGCGGTCGTGGCACGTTGTACAGCTACGTGGTGCACCACGCGCCGAAGGTGCCGGGTCGCACGCTGCCCTTCGTGATCGCGCTGGTCGAACTGGAAGAGGGCGTTCGTATGCTCGGCGAGTTGCGCGGGGTCGACCACGCCGCGATCAAGATCGGAATGCCGGTTCGCGCAACCTATATCGACTTCCCGGCCGGTGAGTCCGGCCCGGAGTGGAGCCTGTACGCCTGGGAGCCGGACGCATGAGCGCACCTGCTGTGGAAGTGGGCACCATCCTGCCCGAACTCAAGCTCGAAGGCACCCCCACTTTCATCATCTCAACGGCACTGGCCACCAGGGACTTTCAGGATGTGCACCATGACCGCGACTTGGCGCAGGCCAAGGGTTCCAAGGACATCTTCGTCAACATCCTGACCGATACGGGGCTGGTGCAGCGCTACGTCACCGACTGGGCGGGACCGACGGCGCTGATCAAATCGATCGGGCTGCGGCTTGGAGTGCCGTGGTATGCCTACGACACCGTTACCTTTTCCGGTGAGGTGACCGCCGTCGAGGACGGCCTGATCACATTGAAGGTGTTCGGCCGCAACAGCCTTGGCGATCACGTCATCGCGAACGTCACGCTCACGATCGGGGGTGCCTGATGTTGTCGGGTAAGGCCGCGATCGTCGGCATCGGTGCCACCGACTTCTCCAAGGACTCCGGCCGCAGTGAGCTGAGGCTGGCGGCCGAGGCGGTTCTGGATGCGTTGGACGACGCGGGTCTACGCCCGTCCGACGTCGACGGGTTGACCACCTTCACGATGGACACCAACAACGAGACCGCGGTGGCGCGCGCGACCGGCATCGGTGATCTGAAATTCTTCGCCCAGACCGGTTATGGCGGGGGCGCGGCGTGCGGGACCATTCTGCATGCGGCGATGGCCGTGGCGACCGGTGTGGCCGACGTCGTGGTGGCCTACCGCGCGTTCAACGAACGCTCGGGCATGCGATTCGGCCAGGTGCAGACCAGGCTCGTGGGAAATGCTGGTGTACAGGCTGATTCGACCGCTGCCGACAACTCGTTCTCGTATCCGCATGGGTTGTCGACGCCGGCTGCGCAGGTTGCGATGATCGCCCAGCGGTACATGCACTGGTCCGGGGCGACCAGCCGCGACTTCGGTGCCATCTCGGTGGCCGACCGCAAGCACGCTGCCAAGAATCCCAAGGCGTACTTTTACGAGAAGCCGATAACCATTGAGGATCACCAGAATTCGCGGTGGATCGCCGAGCCGCTGCGGCTGCTGGACTGCTGCCAGGAAACCGACGGAGCCGTCGCAATTGTGGTGACGTCGCCGGAGCGGGCGAAGGACCTCAAGCAGCGACCCGCGATCATCGAGGCCGCGGCCCAGGGGTCCAGCCCCGACCAGTACACGATGGTCAGCTACTACCGGCCCGAAATTGGTCTCCCCGAGATGGGGCTGGTCGGTCAGCAGATGTGGCAGCAATCCGGTCTCAAGCCGACCGACATCCAGACCGCGATCCTCTATGACCACTTCACGCCCTTCACGCTGATTCAGTTGGAGGAGTTGGGTTTCTGCGGTCGCGGCGAGGCCAAGGACTTCATCGCCAACGGGGCGGTCGAGATGGGCGGGCGATTGCCCATCAACACCCACGGTGGCCAACTCGGCGAGGCCTACATCCACGGCATGAACGGCATCGCGGAGGGTGTGCGTCAGCTGCGGGGCACTTCGGTGAACCCGGTACCCGACGTCGAGCACGTACTCGTCACCGCCGGAACTGGTGTACCCACCTCCGGCCTGATCCTCGGCTAGCTCGCTGCTCCTGCTTACGCCGAGCGTGCTTCTAGCCGCACACTCGACGTCCAATGTGCGGCTAGCCGCACACTCGGCGACTGAAGTGACGCGCGCCGCGCGACGTGCGACGCTGCCGTCGTGCGTGAGCCATTCATCGGCAGTGAGGCGATCGCCGCAGGCGCATTGACCAAGACGCAGCTCGGAACGCGGCACCGTCGAATGTTCCCTGATGTATACGTAGAGCGCGATGTCCAGGTATCCATCGAGCTGCGTTCCAAAGCGGCGTGGCTATGGAGCGGACGACGAGGGACAGTCGCGGGGTTCGCCGCGGCTGCCCTACACGGCAGCAAGTGGGTTGACGATGCACAATTTGTGGACTTGATTCACGACAATCGCCGGATCCCGTCGGGATTACGGACCCACCGCGACCGGATTGAGCAGGACGAGATCGAAATTGTTGCGGGCTTGCCCGTCACGTCGCCGGTCAGGACAGCATTAGACTTGGGATGCTGGTATCCAGTGATGACAGCGGTTGCAGGAATCGACGCGCTCGCCAGGGTTGCGGAGATCAAGAACGCCGATGTTGAACTGTTGGCCCGTAAATACGTAGGGCGCAGGGGTGTTGCTCAAGCACGCCGAGCGGTGGATCTGTTTGATGCGGGCGCACAGTCACCGAAAGAGTCGTGGCTTCGCATCGTGCTGATCGAGGCCGGCTTGCCGCGGCCGCAAACGCAGATTCCGGTGTTAGACGAATGTGGCAGTGCCTTCGCGTATTTGGACATGGGTTGGGACGACGTGAAGGTCGCCGTCGAGTACGACGGCGATCACCATCGCAGCGATCGCAGGCAATATAACTGGGATGTCCGTCGCTTAGAAACGCTCGAGCGGCTCGGCTGGATCGTTATCCGAGTGGTCGCGGCTGACCGGCCTGCCGAAATTATTAGCCGTGTGCGTGCCGCATTCAGCCGTCGAGTGTGCTTCTAGCCGCACGCTCGACGTCCAATGTGCGGCTGGCCGCACACTCGACACCCAGAGCAAACGAGCCTTACGCCGGGATGAGCTCGACGCCGGACAGCACTACGGCGTTGTCGCGGGCCGGCGCGACCACGCTGGCCACGAAACGGCCGTCGTCTTTCCAGATGCCGACTTTGAGCGTCTCGCCGGGGAACGCGACACCGGCAAAGCGCGCACCGTATGCCGCCACCGCTGCGGCGTCGCCATCCAGCAGCGCGTCGGTGATGACCTTGCAAGTCATACCGTAGGTGCACAGGCCGTGCAGGATCGGCTGGGGAAAGCCTGCGGCAGCAGCGAATTCGGGGTCAGAATGCAGCGGATTGCGGTCGCCGCACAGCCGGTACAGCAGCGCCTGCTGCGGCAGGATCGGCAGGTCCACCTCGAGGTCCGGAGCCCGATCGGGCGCACCGTCCGACGAGGACGGCCCGCGATCGCCACCGAATCCGCCTTCACCGCGGGCGAAGATCGACCGCCGCTGCGTCCACAGCACGGTGCCGTCGGGAGCGGTCGCCGTCGTCTCGCTCCAGATCACCGCGGCCTTGCCCTTGTCCCAGATATCGGTGAACCGGGTGACGGCCGTGGCCGAGCCCGACGGCGGCAACGGCCCGGGCACCTCGATGCGCTCGCTGGCGTGCAGCACCTTGCTCAGCTCGATGTCGATGCCGGGGAACTGCACCGTCGGCGGCTTGGTCATGTGGAACGACGCCGCGACATTGCCGAACGTCGGCAGGACCTGGGGGGTCTCGTCGACCAGGTAGCGCAGCTCGCGCGGATCCATGGGGTCGGCGCCCGCGCCCAACCCCAGGTGGTACAGCTGGATATCGCTACTGGACCAAGAGAATTCGAGCGGCTCCAGCTCGGCGGCCAGCGCGACGTCTACATCGATCGGCATGTCAGTTCTCTCCTGCGATGTGCAGCGCGGCGAGGTATCCGAAAGTCATCGCCGGCCCGATGGTGCCGCCCGGGCCCGGATAGGTGTGCCCCATCACCGGTGCACTGACGTTGCCCGCCGCGTACAGGCCGTCGATGATGCTGTCGTCGTCGCGCAGCGCGCGGCCGTGGACATCGGTTCGGATGCCGCCCTTGGTGCCCAGATCGCCGGGCACCATCTTGGCGGCGTAGTACGGCGCGTGGGTCAGCTCGCCGAGGTTCGGGTTGGGCTTGTTGGTGGGGTCGCCGTAGTACTTGTCATAGGCGCTCTCACCACGGTGGAAATCCTCGTCGACCCCCGAGCGGGCAAAGCCGTTGAACCGCGCCACGGTCGCGGTGAACTCGGCGACGGGTAACCCCGCCTTGTCGGCCAGCTCTTCGAGGGTGTCGGCCTTGATGATGACGCCGGATTCCATCCATTTGGTCGGAATGCGTTGTCCGGGCTGCAGTCCCGCGAAGATGTAGCGGTCCCGGTACTGCTGGTCGAACACCAGCCACGCGGGAATGTTCTCGCCCGGCCCGGGGCCCTGGCCGAATTCTCCGCCGTACATGTGGTGGCAAGCTTCGACGTAGGGCATCGACTCGTTCATGAACCGCTTGCCCGACATGTTGACGATGATCGACCCCGGCGAGTTGCGCTCCGACAACGCGAACCAGGGCGCGCCCACCAGCGGAACCGTTGGGCCCCACCAGGCGTCCTCCATGATATCCAGTGCGGCGCCGAGCTTTTCGCCCGCGATGATGCCGTCACCGGTATTGGCCTTGGCGCCGACCGTCCACTCGGTGGTGATGGGTGCGCGCTGGTACTTCACCCGCATCTGCTCGTTGTGCTCGAAGCCACCGCTGGCCAGGATCACGCCGCGCCGTGCCCGGATCAGCCGCGGCTCAACCGACTCGGGGTCACCCGTGGCGCGCACATACACACCACGCACCACGCCGTCCTCGACGTACAGATCGGTCAAAGCGGTGTTCAGCTGCACCGGCACACCCGCCTGCTGCAAGCCGATCCGCAACGGACCGATCAGGGCCCGGCCCATACCGACCAGGTTCTTACCGGTCGCCTTAGCCCACATGGTGCGAGCGCCGACCTTCAGGCTGCGCAGCACTCCGCGCGGGTGCCGCTTGAGCATGTTCAGTCGCACGTAATCCTGTTGCATTACAACCACATTGAGCGGCACCTTGCCGTACGCCGGCTCCAGTCCATCCTCGTCGGGCCCGAGCTTGCGCGCGTCGAAAGGTTTGGGCTCGATCGAGCGCCCCTCCGCCCGGCCGCCGGGCGCCTCGGGGTAATAGTCCGAGTACTTCGGTACCCAGCACATCTTCAGCGGCGTGTTCTTGAGCACGAATGACAGCATCTCGGGGCCGCGCTGCAGGTAGGTGTCGATGCGTTCCGGCTCGACCACGTTGCCGACGATGCCGTGCAGGTAGGTGCGGGCCGCCTCGGCGGTGTCCTTCACGCCGTCACGCTTGAGGACCTCGTTGTTCGGGATCCAGACGCCGCCGCCCGAGCGCGCGGTGGAGCCGCCGAAGTGCGGCGCCTTTTCGATGACTAATGTCGAAAGGCCTCGGTGCGCGGCGGTGAGGGCAGCCACCATGCCGGCTCCGCCGCTGCCGACCACGACGACGTCGTACTCCTGCGCTGTCATGTAGAACACGTTATAGAATTGCCCGGGCTGGCCGCTACCGGCCCGGTCAAACGGACGAGGGGACTTCGGTAAATGCTCAGTGTTGCGATCCGCGACGAGCTGGCAGCCGACCTGGCGCAGGCCGAGCGTAGTCGTGAACCGATTGCTCCGTTAACGTCCGCGCATCCCGACATCGACGTTGTTGACGCCTACGAGATTCAGTTGATCAATATCCGCCAGCGGGTTGCTGAGGGTGCGCGGGTGCTGGGCCACAAAGTCGGCCTGTCGAGCAAGGCGATGCAGCAGATGATGGGTGTCGACGAGCCGGACTACGGCCACCTGCTCGACGAGATGCAGGTGTTCGAGGACGTCGCGGTCAAGGCGGACAAATACTTGTACCCGCGGGTGGAGGTGGAGGTCGGTTTCATCCTGGCTGCCGACCTGCCGGGTGCCGGGTGCACCGAATCCGATGTGCTGGCGGCCACCGAAGCCCTGGTGCCCTCGATCGAGTTGATCGACACCCGGATCACCGACTGGAAGATCGCGTTGTGCGACACCATCGCCGACAACGCCTCGTCGGCCGGTTACGTGTTGGGCAAGGCCCGGGTGTCGCCCGCTGACATTGACGTCACGGCGATCGATGCGGTGTTGACCCGCAACGGTGAGGTGATCGCCGAGGGTCGCAGCGATGCCGTGCTGGGCAATCCGGTGACGGCGGTGGCATGGCTGGCCCGCAAGGTGGAAAGCTTTGGGGTACGGCTGCGTAAAGGTGACGTAGTGCTTCCGGGTTCCTGCACCAAGGCGATCGATGCCCGCCCCGGTGACGACTTCGTCGCGGAATTCACCGGTCTCGGCTCGGTCCATTTGTCGTTCGAATAGGCTCGGATTAGTTTTGAATCAGTTGATTTAACGCTTGAAAGAGCAGGGAAAGGCAGCATCATGCCGTCGAAGGCGAGTGTGGCGATTGTCGGGTCGGGAAATATCAGCACCGATTTGCTCTACAAGCTGCTGCGATCGGACTGGCTGGAACCGCGCTGGATGGTGGGCATCGACCCGCAAAGCGAGGGTTTGGCGCGGGCCCGCAAGCTGGGTTTGGAGACCACCCATGAGGGGGTGGACTGGCTGCTGGCTCAGTCGGAGAAACCCGACATGGTGTTCGAGGCGACCAGCGCCTACGTGCACCGCGACGCGGCGCCGAAGTACCAGGCCGCCGGGATCCGGGCCATTGATTTGACGCCGGCGGCGGTGGGTCCGGCGGTGATTCCGCCGGCGAACCTGCGCCAGCACCTGGATGCGCCCAACGTCAACATGATCACCTGCGGCGGGCAGGCCACCATCCCGATCGTCTACGCGGTCTCGCGAGTGGTGACGGTGCCCTATGCCGAGATCGTCGCGTCGGTGTCGTCGGTGTCCGCCGGGCCGGGCACCCGGGCGAACATCGACGAGTTCACCAAGACCACCAGCAAGGGCGTGCAGACCATCGGTGGCGCCGCCCGTGGTAAGGCGATCATCATCTTGAACCCGGCCGATCCGCCGATGATCATGCGCGACACCATTTTCTGCGCCATTCCGGAGGACGCCGACCGCGACGCGATCGCCCAATCCATCAAGGATGTGGTCGCCGAGGTGCAGACCTATGTTCCCGGTTACCGGCTGCTCAACGAGCCGCAGTTCGACGAGCCGTCGGTGGTCAACGGCGGCAACCATGTGGTCACGACCTTCGTCGAGGTCGAGGGCGCCGGGGACTACCTGCCGCCCTATGCCGGCAATCTCGACATCATGACCGCGGCGGCCACCAAGGTCGGCGAGGAGATCGCCAAGGAGACGCTAGCCGTCACAGGAGTACAGGCATGAGTACCCGCGCCGTCGACGATGCAGCGCGCAGCGATGAGGAGGAGTGGCGCCATGAGTGAAGTCTTCTTCAACCCGGTGTGGGACGTGCGGATGACGGACACGTCGCTGCGCGACGGCTCCCATCACAAGCGTCACCAATTCAGCACCGACGAGGTCCAGGCGATCGTGTCGGCACTGGACGCGGCCGGGGTTCCGGTGATCGAGGTGACCCACGGCGACGGACTGGGCGGCTCGAGCTTCAACTACGGCTTCTCCAAAACCCCCGAGCAGGAGCTGATCAAGCTGGCCGCCGAAACGGCCAAGGACGCCAAGATCGCGTTCTTGATGCTGCCGGGGGTGGGCACCAAAGAGGACATCAAGGAGGCGCAGAACAACGGTGGTTCGATCTGCCGGATCGCCACCCACTGCACCGAGGCCGACGTGTCGATCCAGCACTTCGGGCTGGCCCGCGAGCTGGGTCTGGAAACCGTCGGGTTTCTGATGATGGCCCACACCATTGCGCCGGAGAAACTGGCCGCCCAGGCCCGCATCATGGCCGATGCCGGCTGCCAATGCGTCTACGTCGTGGACTCCGCCGGCGCCCTGGTACTCGACGGGGTGGCCGACCGGGTGTCCGCGCTGGTCGCCGAGCTTGGCGAGGACGCCCAGGTCGGTTTCCACGGGCACGAGAATCTCGGGCTCGGGGTGGCCAACTCGGTCGAGGCCGTGCGCGCGGGTGCCAAGCAGATCGACGGCAGCGTGCGCCGTTTCGGCGCGGGCGCGGGCAACGCGCCCGTCGAGGCCCTGATCGGCGTCTTCGACAAGATCGGCATCAAGACCGGCATCGACTTCTTCGACATCGCCGACGCCGCCGAGGACGTGGTGCGCCCGGCCATGCCGGCCGAGTGCCTGCTCGACCGCAACGCGCTGATCATGGGCTACTCCGGGGTCTACTCGAGCTTCCTCAAACACGCCGTCCGCCAAGGCGAACGCTACGGCGTCCCCGCCCACGAACTGCTGCACCGCGCCGGACAGCGCAAACTCATCGGCGGCCAAGAAGACCAACTGATCGACATCGCCCTAGAAATCAAACGCGAACGGGAAACCCCCGCGGTCACGCCCTGACAACACTGCTACCGCAACAAAGCTCGGGCACAGCCGGGGCACAGCTGGGGTCGGTAGCGTGGCGCGCATGAGGACGACATCCAACACAAGCGGCATGGGTCGCCGCGGACTGTACGGCCTGATCGCCGGGGGGCTACTCACTGCAACGGCTGCCACGCTGATCGCGCTGCCGGTCGCAGGCGCGGATCCCTGTAATCAGACGGTGGGCCAATCCATCGACGCGTACCTGTCGCGGCATCCCGACGTGAAGGCGACGCTGTCCGCCAAGTCTCAGGCCGAGGGCGGCGGCCCCAACGTCATCGACTACCTGAATCGGCATCCGGATGTCCGCCAGCGCCTGATCAACCTGTCACAGCAGTGCACCTCGTAGCGGGCGGACCGGCCTAGTCTGTCAAGTCGGCAAACCCCGGCGGCGACACGCGAGAATGTTCGCCATTGACGAAAAAGTAGAACACGTTCTAGCGTCTAGGCGTGTTCTCTGACTCTCTCAACGATGCGATCGCCGAAGCCGAGAAGCTGGTAGCCGCCGCACCCTTCATCGAGACCGAAGCCGACCTGCTCGAAGGCATGCAATACCTGGCTGGTTGCATATCGGCCTGTATTCATCTGGCAGTCGACTATGACCGCGACCATCCGTTCCTGCAGTCGGGCACCGGGCCATTCACCAAGATGGGTCTGGACAATCCTGACACCTTGTACTTCGGCACCCGGGTGCACGCCAACCACGACTACGTGGTCACCGGCGTCCGCGGTACCACCACCGACCTGAGCTTCCAGCTGCTCGGCGGTGAGTACACCGACGACAACGTGCCCGCCAGCCAGGCAGCGTTCGATGACCGTGAACTGGAGATCGCCGCTGACGGCACCTTCGAGTGGCGGGTGCGACCAACCAGCAATGGGCAGTTGGTGATGCGTGAGGTCTACGGCGACTGGTCAGCTCAGCGCGGCACGTTGGCCATCTCCCGGCTGGACACCGCCGGCACCGCCCCGCCGCCGCTGACTCGCGAGCTCATCGAAAAGCGTTACGCCACAGCCGGAAAGCAGCTGGTGCAGCGGGTGAAGACCTGGCTGCAGTTCCCGCAGTGGTTCTACGACAATCTCCCGGTCAACACCATGGTGGCGCCGCGGCTGACCCCGGGCGGACTGGCCACCCAGTATTCGTCGGTGGGGCACTGGGACCTGCGGCCCGACCAGGCGCTGATCATCACCATTCCGGTTAGCGATGCGCCCTACCTCGGCTTCCAGCTCGGTAGCCTGTGGTACATCTCGCTGGACTACATCAACCACCAGACGTCGCTGAACAACACTCAGGCACAGGCGGATCCGGACGGCAAGGTCCGCATCGTGGTTGCCGACGGGAATCCGGGTGTGACCAACTGGGTCGAGACGCTGGGGCACCGGCGCGGGTATCTGCAATTCCGCTGGCAGCGGGTGTCACGGGAGCTGACCGAAGCCGACGGGCCGACGGTGGAACTGGTCGACCTGGACGCGGTGGCGAGCAAGCTGCCGTATTTCGACCACAACAAGATTTCCGATGATGACTGGCGTGCACGAATTGCGCTGCGCCAGCAGCAGATTCAAGCAAGGATGCTGGGGTGACGATGTCAGGGATGCTCAAGAAAAAAGTAGTCGTCATCAGTGGCGTCGGACCGGGCCTCGGTACTACGTTGGCGCATCGATGTGCGCGTGACGGGGCCGATCTGGTGCTTGCGGCACGCACCGCCGAGCGGCTCGAAGAGGTCGCCCAGCAACTCAAGGACGCCGGCCACCAGGCGCTGGCGGTGTCGACCGACATCACCGACGACGATCAGGTGAACAACCTGGTCGAACAGACGATGGCGACCTACGGCAAGGTCGACGTGCTGATCAACAATGCGTTTCGGGTGCCTTCAATGAAGCCGTTGGCGGGCACCACATTTCAGCACATTCGTGACGCGATCGAGCTCAGCGCACTCGGGGCGTTGCGGTTGATCCAGGCTTACACCCCGGCGCTGGAAGCCTCCAAGGGTTCGGTCGTCAACGTCAACTCGATGGTGCTGCGGCACTCGCAGGCCAAGTACGGCGCGTACAAGATGGCCAAGTCCGCCCTGCTGTCCATGTCGCAGTCGTTGGCGACCGAGCTCGGCGACAAGGGTATTCGCGTCAATTCCGTTGCACCCGGTTACATCTGGGGCGATACGTTGCAGGCCTACTTCAACCACCAAGCCGGCAAGTATGGCACCACGGCCGAGGAGATCTACCAGGCCACTGCGGCGAACTCCGACTTGAAGCGACTGCCTACCGAGGACGAGGTCGCCTCGGCAATTCTGTTCATGGCAAGCGATCTGTCCAGCGGCATCACCGGGCAGACATTGGATGTCAACTGCGGGGAGTACCACACCTAATGGCAGAGCGTACCGACGTCGGCACAGTGGAGGACATGCACGCGTCGGCAACCAAGCTGGTCGGGCTCGACGACTTCGGCGTTGACGACGACAACTACCGCGAGGCGCTGGGGGTGCTGCTGGATTCTTACCGGCGTGACGCCAATCTAACGGCGTTGGGCAGCAAGATGAATCGGTTCTTCTTGCGCGGTGCGCTGGTGGCCAGGCTGTTCTCCGAAGCCTCCTGGAAGCAGTACCCGCAGCACGCCGACGTCGCCATCGAGCGGCCGATCTTCGTCACCGGCCTGCCGCGCACCGGCACCACGATTTTGCACCGCCTGCTGGGAGCGGATCCCGTGCATCAGGGACTGCATCTGTGGTTGGCGGAATTCCCGCAACCGCGCCCGCCGCGCGACGAGTGGGACTCGAACCCGTGGTACAGCTCGCTGAACGCGCAGTTCGAAAAGGCTCACGCGGAGAACCCGGAGTACACGGGCCTGCACTTCATGGCCGCCTATGAGCTGGAGGAGTGCTGGCAGCTGCTGCGGCAGTCGCTGCATTCGGTGTCCTATGAGACGCTTTCGCACCTACCTACCTATTCGCAGTGGCTCTCGCAACAGGACTGGACGCCGTCATACCAGCGGCACCGCCGCAACCTTCAGTTGATTGGGCTGAACGACGTCGAAAAGCGTTGGGTGCTTAAGAATCCCAGTCATCTGTTCGCGCTGGACGCGTTGATGACGACCTATCCGGACGCCCTGGTGATCCAGACTCACCGGCCGGTCGAGACGATCATGGGTTCGATGTGCTCGTTGGCGCAGCACACCGCCGAGGGATGGTCGACGACCTTCTCGGGCGCCCAGATCGGTGCTGACGCAATGGAAACCTGGTCGCGCGGTCTGCAGTTGTTCAACACCGCACGCGCCAAATACGATCCCGCCCAGTTCTGCGACGTCGACTACCGCGACTTGATCGCCGATCCGCTCGGGACGGTCGCCACGGTGTACCGCCACTTCGGCCTGAACCTGACCGACGAGGCGCGAAAGGCCATGGAGGACAGCCACGCCGAGAGTCAGACCGGTGCGCGGGCCCCGAAACACAAGTACTCGCTGGCCGATTACGGGCTCACCGCTGAAGAGGTCAAGGAACGCTTCGCCGGGCTGTGATCTCGCTGAGCCCAGGCGGCACACGATTTGCCCGCCTCTGAGCGACAGCGCCGACGGCCTCGGCGAGTTGTCGCTCGTAGGCGGGCACAACGCCAATTCCTCCGGAGAGGTCGGTGTGGCCAAACCCCGCGCGGCCGTCAACCCCTGAGTCAGTCTTCTTCTGGACGCTCCAGGTAGCCTTCGGCCACCGCGTGTTCGATGCTGTCGGACAGGCGAGGGCAGGATCGGGTTCGTGCCGGATCACCGCCGGATTCCCGCACTTCGGTGAAGTAGGCACAACGCTGAGACGCGTCGGTATTCCATTGCACCGCAGTATGTCCCGGTCCCATCCTGCGCACGGTCACCGTGACATGGCAGAAGCGGCAATCGACCGGCTGCAGACCTGACGTCAGGTAGCGCTGCCGATCAGCCAGGCTGGCCTCGCGGACCGCAGCGGCCCGCTTCGGGTCGTTAGCGAAATCCCTTGACTTCGACCATGATCCAGACCCGCCGTTGTGAGCGGGTTTGTCCTCGTGGTCGTGGCCGCCGCCATGCAGCAGCAACATCGACCGGGCGAGTCGATCGACGTCGGGAACCACCGGCTGGTCGTCACCCATGTCGTCAGTGCTGTTCGGCTGGAACTTCTTCGGCCGCAGCGGCTTCGGCATCCCGTGCCTTGAGGTTCTCGGCAACCTCGACGTTCCAGTGTTCGATGGCGCGAGTGGTGTCGACCTCGATCTCGAAGCGCTCCACCATTTCCGGTTCGACGTCGGCGGCATCGACGTAGAACTGCTGATACCAGCGCCGCAACTGGTACACGGCGCCGTCTTCCTCAACCAGCAACGGGTTGTCGATCCTCGTCTTGTGCTTCCAGATCTCGACGTCCTGCAAAAAGCCCTTGCTGACGCCTTCGGTGAAGACCCTGGACAGCTTCTCGGTCATCTTTTCGTCCATGCCCTTGGGCTTTTCGACGATGACGCCCCACTGCAGCACGAACGAGTTCTGGGTCACCGGGTAGTGGCAGTTGATCAGAATCGATTCGGCCTTGTAACCGCCATAGCTGTTGTGCAGCCAGTTGATCATGAACGACGGGCCGAAGTAGGAAGCCTCGGAATCCAGGTGCGCCTCGCCGTAGGAGGTGCCCAGATCGTTGACGTCCGGCCGCCCCACGTTGTGCAGGTACTGCGAAGCGATGTGGCCCTCGAAGACGTTCTTGAAGTACGTCGGCAACCCGAAGTGGATGTAGAAGAAGTGCGCCATATCGGTGACGTTGTCGATGATGTCGCGGCAGTTGGACCCCTCGATGAGGATGCTGTTCCAGCGCCACTCGGTCCACTCGTCGCTGTGGGCTTCCGGGATGTCCGGAATGCGCACAGCGGGGTCGGGCGGATTGTTCTCGTGGTCGTGCCAGACGAACAGCAGACCGCCGCGCACGTCGGTCGTCCACGAACGGGTACGCGCCGTCTTGGGCGTGCGCTTCGCGTACGGCACGAGCTTGCAGCGGCCATCGCCGCCCCAGCGCCAGTCGTGGAACGGGCATGCGACCTCGTCGCCCTTGATGGTGCCCTCGGACAGGTCCCCGCCCATGTGGCGGCAGTAGCCGTCGAGGACCTTGATGTCGCCCTGCGAATCCGCGAAGACCACCAGCTTGGTGCCGAACGCCTGAATCGAGTGCGGCTTGCCGTCCTGGAAGTCCTTTGCGACGCCCAGGCAGTGCCAGCCGCGGGCGTACCGGGTCGGCAACGCGCCGGGATCGATTTCCCGGATGCCGACCGCTTTAGTGTCGGTACTCACCCTGTCACCTCCAACGTGGTTGCCCTCTAACTAGAACACGTTACAGTTTTCTGACACGGACGCGCAACGACAGCGGGTCTAGCTGCGTTTCCCCGGGGGCGTTTCACGCTTGCGGTATATCTAGACGATGCCACTGTTCGCTTTCGAAGGTCGGGCGCCCCGGATCGATCCGACAGCTTTCGTGGCGCCGACCGCGACCCTGATCGGCGACGTCACGGTCGAGGCCGGGGCGTCGGTCTGGTTCAACGCCGTGCTCCGCGGCGACTACGGCCCGATCGTCGTGCGAGAAGGCGCCAATGTGCAGGACGGATCGGTATTGCACGCTCCGCCGGGCATCCCCGTCGACATCGGACCGGGCGCCACGGTGGCCCATATGTGTGTCATTCACGGCGTTCACGTGGGTTCTGAAGCGATGATCGCCAACCACGCCACTGTTCTCGACGGCGCGGTGATCGGTGCGCGCAGCCTGGTCGCAGCGCATTCTCTGGTGACCGCCGGCACGCAGATTCCGGCCGGCGTTCTGGTAGTCGGAGCGCCTGCTCAGATCAAGGGCCCGATCGCCGGAACGGGTGCCGAGATGTGGATCAACCTGAATCCGCAGGCCTATCGCGATCTCGCGCAGCGGCATCTCACCGGGTTGGAACCGATCTAGACCATCGGGATCAATGCGAAAGCTAGACCATCGGGATCAATGCGAAAGTTCGGTCGGCTGATATCCGGCCGGCAGCTTCAGCACCCGGTTGCGGAAGTCGACCACATACACGTCATCCTGCGGCCCGACCGCGATCCCATAGGGCGCGAAGAGATCGCCGAAAGGCAACACCGACACCGTGTTCGAGCCCGCCGTCAACCGCAACACCCGATTGTTGTTCAAGTCGGTGACGTAGACGCTGTTGCTGCGATCGATGGCCACGCTGTTCGGAAAGTTCAGGCCGGTAAACGGCAGAATGACCGGGGTGGTCGTGCCCGCGGCCAACTTCTGCACCCGATTGTTGCCGGCGTCGGCGACATAGACCGCGTCAGCGCTGTCGACTGCGAGATCGTAGGGCTGGTTGAGACCGGTGAACGGAACCGGAACCTGAACGGTTGAGCCGGAGGGCATTTCGAGTACCTGGTTGTTCTTGAAGTCGGCCACGTAGACGTTGCCGACGCTGTCTGCCGTCACACCATGGGGCTCGGTCAGGCCGGTGAACGGAAGTTCGATCTGCGTCTTGGTGCCGACGGGAAGCTCCAGCACCCGCTTGTTGTATTCGTCGACGACATAGAGATCACCGTTGCGGTCCGTGGCCAGACCGGCCGGACGGTTCAAACCCGTGAACGGCAATTCGATTGGCGTATTCGTGCCGGCCCGCAACTCGAGCACCCGGTTGCCGCCCGAGTCGGCGACATACACGTTGCCGGCGCTATCCACTTCCACCCCTTCAGGATCCGCGAGGGTGAACGGCAGCACGACCGCGCCAGACGTGGGCGCAGCGCTTGTGGTCGTGGTCTGGGTGGACGATGCGCTGCCTGCCGACGTTCGCGCGAAGGCGAGGTACCCGGCCACGGCGACGACCGCAATGACAACGACGGCCGCGGCGGCCATGATCGTCAGCGGTGGCCGTGACCGCCGTTGCGGCTTGGCCTTTGCGGGTGTCTCGAACTCCCAATCGTCGTCCATGCGCCCGGCTCCTCAACCACCACGGTGTTCGCGACACCAGGACACTACCGCGCGGCTTTCCCGGCGCACAGCAACTTCAGAAGAAAAGCGCTGACCAGAAATGCCCGTTCAACTTTCCACTGGTACCGTCTGATATCCCGCGGGCAATTTGAGGACCCTGTTGTGGAAATCCGCGACGTAGATGTCGCCCGGTGGGCTCACCGCCACCTCGAACGGGGCGACTAAATTGCTGAACGGCAGCTTCGACTCGGTATTGGAACCCACCGAGAGCTTGAGCACCCGATTGTTGTTCAGGTCCGTCACGTACACGTTGCCGCTGTGGTCGATCGCCACACTGTTCGGGAAGTTCAGACCAGTGAACGGCAGGTCGACCGGGGTGCTCGATCCCGCCGCCAGTTTCACCACCCGGTTGTTGCCGGCGTCGGCGGCATAAACGGTGTCGGCCTCGTCCACGGCTAGGTCGTAAGGCTGGTTGAGGCCGCTGAATGGCAACTCAACCTGAGTATTCGAGCCCGCGGGCAATTCCAACACCCGATTGCCCTTGAAGTCGGCGACAAAGACAGTCCCGCGGCTATTCACCGCCAATCCATGAGGCTCTTCGAGCCCGGTCATCGGCAATTCGACCGGTGTGCTGGAGCCGGCCGGCAATTTCAGTACCCGTTTGTTTGTCTGGTCGACCACATAGAGGGCATTGTGGCCGTCCACCGCTAGACCGCCCGGCTCTTTGAGTCCGGTGAAGGGGAGCACGATCGGCTTGTCAGAGCCGGCTTTGAGCTCCCACACCCGGTCGGTGCCCGAGTCGGAGACGTACACGTTGCCCGCACCGTCGACCTCCAGCCCGTCGGTATCCACGAGCTCGAACGGCAGGGCGGTCGCGGCGGATTTCGCCGCAGGCGTCGGACTGGGCTTTACGGAGGCCTGGGTTGCTGATGTCCGGCCGGACAATAGGTAGACGGCGACCGCCGCGAGGATCACCAGGGTTGCCGCGCCGGCAATGGAGAGCATCCGCAGCCGCCGGTGCGACCGACTCGTTGCGGGGGTTTTCGACCTGATTTCGTCCATGGGAACCAGGAGAGTAGCGCGCGACGCCGCACGGGCACAGGAAGATCCAGGTGAATTCCCGGAACGGGTTTGCGGACGACCTAGATCTTGCGGGTATTGGCCGCAGCGCGGTCCATCTCCCAATAGGCCCGCAGGGCAACCAGTTTGCCCTCGTCGTTGGCCTTGTAGGTGAACACGCCTTCGGCCGTCGTCTGGTAGTCGCCCGTCGTGATCAGGATGTGGCCGACGTTCGCTTCCTCGTTGCCGCATTGGTAGGTATCGCGGAAGAAGAACTCGATCTTGGTGGTAGGGGCGATGGCCTTGTCCCAGAACGCCGAGATCGCGTCGCGGCCGCGGTGTCCCTTACCTTCGGGATCGAAGGCCGACGGCCCGATGGGATCCTCGACGATGGCGTCGTCGGTGAAGACCTCGAGCCAGGCTTGTTTATCCCTGGCGGCGACCGCCTCGCGCGAGCGACGGCCCGCCTCGTGGGCGGGAGTTTCGCTCACGCGCTGACTTTCTCGGGCTTGTCGGCACCGACCACCCACATGGAGTAGTACTGCGAGCCACCGCCGTAGGCGTGTCCCAACGCTTTTCGGGCGTTGGGGACCTGGTGGTCGCCGCCCTTGCCCATCACCTGGATGGCCGCCTCGGCGAAGCGAATCAGGCCCGACGCGCCGATCGGATTCGACGACAGCACCCCGCCGGACGGGTTCACCGGCAGCTTTCCACCGATCTTGGTCTCGCCGGCCTCGGTGAGTTTCCAACCCTCACCCTCGGGGGCAAATCCCAGGCTTTCCAACCACATTGGCTCGAACCAGGAGAACGGCACGTAGATCTCGGCGGCATCGATCTCGTCGATCGGGCTCTTGATGCCGGCCCCCTCCCACAGTGCCGCGGCCGCGTCACGGCTGGCCTGCGGGCTGACCTGGTCGCGGCCCGAGAACTGCAGCGGCTCGGTGCGCAGCGCGGTCGCGTGGATCCACGCCACCGGCTCTCCCTGCGCCAGACGGGCTTCGGCGATCTCCTCGTTACCGATCACGACCGCGGCGGCACCGTCGGACGATGGGCAGGTCTCGTCGTAGCGGATCGGGTCCCACAGCATGGGGGACTCCATCACCTTTTCCACGGTGATGTCGGGCTGGTGCAAGTGCGCCAGTGGGTTGCGGGCCCCGTTGAGCCGGTCCTTGACCGCGACGATGGCACCGATGTTCAGTGGTGCTCCCGAGCGGCGGATGTACGAGCGCACGTGCGGGGCGAAGTATCCACCCGCGCCCGCGCCGACCGGTTTGATGAATGGGATCGGAATCGACAACGCCCACATGGCATTTGACTCCGACTGCTTCTCCCAGGCCATCGCCAGCACGCGCTTGTACTTGCCCGATTGGACCAGGCTGGCCGCCACCACCGCGGTGGATCCGCCGACCGATCCCGCGGTGTGCACCCGGATGAGTGGCTTGCCGGTGGCGCCCATGGCGTCGGCCATGAACAGCTCGGGCATCATGACGCCCTCGAAGAAGTCGGGCGCCTTGCCGACCACTACCGCGTCGATGTCGTCGAACGTGGAACCGGAGTCGGCCAGCGCCCGGTCGATGGCCTCACGCACCATGCCGTTCATCGAGACGTCTTTGCGCTTGGCTACGTACTTCGTTTGCCCGGTACCCAGTACCGCGGCGAGGTGCGCTCCTGCACCGGCCATCAGTTCTTTCCTTCCATGACCGCGACCAGGTTCTGTTGCAGCGCAGGCCCGCTGGTGGCGTGCGCCAGCACCCGATTCGCAGAACCGTCCCAGATGTGTTGTGCGGCAAATCCGATGCGTTCGAGACCGGCAACGAACATGGGGTTGGCCGACAGCGCACCGCCGGACGGATTGACTTTCGTCTTACCCGGGATCCGAATGGCGTCCGTCAGGATCAGGTGCTGGTGGGTGAACGGCGCATGGATCTCGGCGACGTCGAGGTCGGCGGTGGTGCCGCCGGTGGCCGCCTTGGTCGCGGCCCGCGTCGACGGAGAGTCGGTGAGGTCGCGCGCGCCGAGCACCGGGGTTTCGATGCGATGCTCGATTCCGGTTATCCAGGCCGGGTTTTCGCGCAACTCGCGCGCGCGGTCGTCGGCGGCCAGCACGATCGCGGCGGCGCCGTCGGTGATCGGAGCGATGTCGTGCCGGCGCAGCGGATCGGCGAAGAAGGGCCGGTCCAGCAGGCCTTCGACGTTGACTGCCGATTCCACCTTGTCGACCCGGCGGGCGTTGGCGAATGCATCGAATGCGACTCGGGCCATCTGCATTTCGGTCCACTTGCCGGAGTCGAGTCCCAGGCGGGCCTGCAGCCCGGCCACCGACACCGAGTCCGGCCACAGCGGCGCGACGGTGTAGGGGTCGGTCTGCCGGGACAGGATCTGGCGCAGGATGCCGGCCGAAGACTTGCCGAAGCCGTACACCAGCGCGGTGTCCACCTCGCCGGTCAGGATCTTGATGTAGGCCTCGTAGAGGGCCCAGGCCGCATCCATCTCGACGTGCGATTCGTTGATCGGCGGCACGGCGCCGATCGAGTCGATCGCCGAGATGAACGAAAAGGCCCTTCCGGCAAGGTAATCGGACGATCCCGAGCACCAGAATCCGATGTCGGTCCGGGCGATGCCCAGCTCGTCGTAGAGCTGGGCGAAACACGGAATCAACATCTCGACGCCGTTGGTGGTGCCGTCAGTGCGGCGGACATGCGGGGCGTGGGCAAAGCCGACGACCGCAACATTGCGTTCGCTCATGTGCAGGTAAGCCCTTTACAGGTGGTGCTTGTAGGTGTCGTACTCGGCGTCCGGTTCACCGGTGGGCCGGAAGTACTCGATGTTGTCGATGCCAAATCCCCATTCTTCCCGGGGTTTCCACACCGCTTCCACTCGCATGCCCATCCGGACCTCGTGCGCGTCGATGTCGGCGACCAGATGCAGGAACGGGATGTCGGCGCCGTCCAACAGCACATAAGCGGCCACATACGGCGGCTTGATGCGCTGTCCCTGGAACGGGATGTTGATGATCGCGAACGTTGTCACGGTGCCCTTGTCCGGCAGCTCGACGAACTCGGTCGTGGGCTGACCGGTGGCCGGGTCCGCGCCGTGCGGCGGGAAGTAGACCTTGCCGTTCTTTCCCGTCTTGGCGCCCAGCAGCTTGCCTTCCGCGATGGCGCGCAGGTAAGCGCTTTCCTCGTGCGAGGCGCTGTGCTGAATGGTCAGCGAGACCGGTGTGACGATCATCGTGACCGGGTCCTGGTCGCTAGGGGGTCCCTCGGGCTCGGCGTCTTCGCCCAGCGCGAAGTAGGCGATGTCGGTGATGGAGCCCACCGTCTCGTCGGCCCAGTGCACATGCACCCGCGCGCCGGTCTTGATCTTGTCCGGTGCGCCGGCGTCGACGGCGTGGATCATCGCGGTGTCGGCGCCGTCCAGCTTGATCAGGGCCCAGGCGAACGGCCGGTCCAGCGGTTCGCCCCCCAGCGGCTCGGCCTGCCAGGTCCAGGAGACCACGGTGCCGACCGGTGAGACCGGTACCATCTCGCCCAGCGGTTCGTAGGTGACCGGGTCGTATTCCGGCGGTGGCACATGCACCCGGCCATCCGATCCGCGCACCCCGAGGACGCGACGCTCACGTAGTGCGGTGAAGAAATTGCTAAGCGTGGTACCGACTGAACGGGTGTAGTCGAAGGCCAGAGTTAACGGCGCTGAGAGGGGCGGCTCGGAGTGATCGATCGTGGTCGGGCCGCTCGAAGTGGCTGTCACGCCATCGAGTAGAACAGGTTCTAAGAACCGTTTCAATATCGGGTCCGGTTCGGCCAGGAAAGGCGGAGACATGAAGCTGGGTTTGCAGCTGGGATATTGGGGCGCTCAGCCGCCGGAGAACCACGGCGAGCTCGTGGCCGAAGCGGAGGCCGCCGGATTCGACGCCGTGTTCACCGCCGAGGCATGGGGTTCGGACGCCTATACGCCGCTGGCCTGGTGGGGTTCGTCGACGCAACGAGTGCGGCTTGGCACGTCGGTCGTTCAGCTGTCCGCGCGCACACCGACGGCGTGCGCGATGGCCGCGCTCACTCTCGATCACCTCTCCGGTGGCCGGCACATTCTCGGGCTCGGGGTGTCCGGGCCGCAGGTCGTGGAGGGCTGGTACGGCCAGTGGTTCCCCAAGCCACTGGCCCGCACTCGTGAATACATCGACATCATCCGCCAGGTGTGGGAACGCAAGGCGCCGGTGACCAGCGACGGCCCGCACTACCCGCTGCCGCGGACCGGCGAGGGCACCAGCGGCCTGGGCAAGCCGCTCAAGCCGATCACCCACCCGCTGCGCAGCGACATCCCGATCATGTTGGGCGCCGAGGGACCGAAGAACGTTGCCCTGGCCGCCGAGATCTGCGACGGCTGGCTGCCGATCTTCTACACGCCGCGGATGGCCGACACCTATAACGAGTGGCTGGACGAGGGCTTTGCCCGGCCGGGCGCCCGCCGCAGCCGCGCGGACTTCGAGATCTGCGCGACGGCCAACATCGTGATCACCGAGGACCGCAGCGCCGCATTCGCGGCCATGAAGCCCTACATCGCGCTCTACATGGGTGGAATGGGTGCCGAGGACACCAACTTCCATGCGGACGTGTATCGCCGGATGGGCTACGCCGAAGTGGTCGACGACGTCACCAAGTTGTTCCGCAGCAACCAGAAGGACAAGGCCGCCGAAATCATCCCCGACGAGGTCATCGATGATGCCGCGATCGTGGGCGACGTCGACCACGTCCGTAAGCAGATCAAGGCATGGGAGGCAGCCGGCGTCACGATGATGGTCGTCTCCGGCCGCAGCGCCGAGCAGGTCCGGGAGCTCGCCACGCTCGTCTAGACAGTTCTTGCTACATGTCAAGACCACGCTCTAGATTGACCGGATGACTGTGTCGCAGCACACCATCGCGGGCACCGTCCTCACCATGCCGGTGAGGATCCGCAAGGCAAATCAGCACATGGCGATGTTCTCGGTGGACGCCGACGCCGCCCAGCACCTGATCGACTACAGCGGCCTGCGGGTCTGCCGTTACCTGCCCGGGCGTGCGGTCGTGGTGCTGATGCTGATGCACTACATCGACGGCGACCTGGGCCAGTACTACGAGTTCGGCACCAGCGTCATGGTCAACCCGCCGGGGTCGAACGCGAGCGGGCCGGCTGCGTTGGGTTCGGCCGGCGCGTTCATCCATCACCTGCCCGTCGACCAGGCGTTCACCCTGGAGGCGGGGACGAAAATCTGGGGCTACCCGAAAGTCATGGCGGACTTCGCGATTCGCGAGGGTCGTAAGTTCGGGTTCGACTGCACGGTCGATGGGCAACTGGTGATCGGAATGGACTTCCGTCCGGGCCTGCCGATTCGGTTGACCCCGCGTCAGCAGGCACAGCGCAGCTACTCGCACCGCGACGGAATCACCCGTGAGACCGCCTTCGAACACACCCTGGACGGGGTGCGGACGCGGCTTGGGGGTGTGAGCGTCCGGCTGGGCGATCACCCGTATGCGAAAGAACTTGCTTCGCTTGGTCTTCCGAAGCGCGCGATGTTGTCCAGCTCTGCTGACCAGGTTCAAATGACATTCGGCGATGCCCAGGAGATCTCATGACCGCTGTTGGACTACCGACCAAACCCGACGTCGACCTGACCGACGGCGCTTTCTACGCCGGTGACTCCCGGCCCATCTACAAGTGGATGCGCGAGAACGAGCCGGTCTTCCGGGACCGCAACGGGTTGGCCGCCGCCTCGACGTATCAGTCCGTCATCGAGGCCGAGCGCAACCCCGAGCTGTTCTCGAACGCCGGCGGCATCCGACCCGACCAGCCGGGCGTCGAGATGATGATCGAAATGGACGACCCGCAACATCTGTTGCGCCGCAAGCTCGTCAACTACGGGTTCACCCGCAAGCGGGTCAAGAACCTGGAGGCTTCGATCACCTCGTTGTGCGACACGCTGATCGACGCGGTGTGCGAACGCGGCGAATGTGACTTCGTCTGGGACCTGGCCGCGCCACTGCCGATGGCGGTCATCGGCGACATGCTCGGAGTGCGTCCCGAGGAACGCGCGATGTTCCTCAAGTGGTCCGACGATCTGGTCAGTTCCTTGAGCAGCACCGCGGCCGAGGCCGACGTCCAGGTCACGATGGACGCCTTCGCCACCTACAGCCAGTACATGATGGGCATGATCGAGGAGCGCAAGAAGGAGGCGACCGACGACCTGGTCAGCGTGCTCGTGCACGCGGAGGTCGAAGGTGCACGGCTCGAAGACCACCAGATAGTCACCGAGGTGCTGCTGCTGCTGATCGGCGGCGACGAGACGACGCGGCACACGCTGTCCGGCGGCACCCGTCAACTGCTGTTGCACCCCGACCAGCACAAGCGCCTGGCGGGGGATTTGAGCTTGCTGCCCAACGCAATTGAAGAGATGCTGCGCTGGACCGCGCCGGTGAAGAACATGGCGCGCACGATCACCGCCGATACCGAGTTCCACGGGACTGCCCTGCACGAGGGCGAAAAGATGATCCTGCTGTTCGAGTCGGCGAACTTCGACGAGAAGGTCTTCGACGATCCGGAGAGCTTCAACATCGAGCGCTACCCGAACAACCACCTCGCGTTCGGCTTCGGCACACACTTCTGTCTCGGCAACCAGCTCGCCCGGCTCGAGCTGTCGATCATGCAGACGCGCCTGCTGCAGCGCCTGCCCGACATGCGGCTGGCATCTCCGGACGCGCCGCTGCCGTTGCGTCCGGCGAACTTCGTGTCCGGCCTGGAGCAGATGCCGGTCACCTTCACCCCGAGCGCGCCGCTTTCCTAGCCCGTCACCGCCGAACGTGCTCTGACTGCGACTTCTAGGCGACTTTTTCGCGCTGAGAGCACGTTCGCCGAGACCAGGCCGCTGCGACTCGGCGCAGGACACCGCCAGGGACGTCCTCGACGGTGACGCGCACAATGATCCAGCCGAGTTCGGTCAGCGCGTCGAAGCGCGCGATGTCCCGGTTGAATTGGCGGCGATCAGTCCGATGGTGATCACCCTCGTATTCGACGCCGACTTTGAGGTCCTCCCAACCCATGTCGAGCACGGCCACGAGTTCGCCGTACGGGCCGTAGACCGGGATCTGAGTCCGCGGCCGTGGATATCCGGCCTCGACGAGAAGTAGCCGCAACCATGTCTCGCGCGGCGATTCGGATCCGGCGTCGACCAACGTCAGCGCAGCTCTGGCGCGCCTGACGTTGCGATGCCCTTTGTAGCGTTCGGCGATCAGCTCGACGTCGGCGATATCGAGCTTGGTGGCCCTCACCAAAGCGTCGATGGCGGCGACGGATCGGCTGATCGGGTAGCGGCAGGCCAGATCGAAGGCGGTTCTTGTCGGCGTCGTTACCCTCATGCCGTCGAGCAGCTGTGTCTCGTCGTCAGCGACGCGATCCAGCCAGGTACGAATTCCCGGCGGCGGCCGACGGTGTTGGTACAGCAACTGAGCCGGTGCCCGATCATCGACCCATTTGGCGCCGTGCAGCACCGACGCGGACTGCCCCGCGACGATGCCGCGCCGCCGCGACCACAGCCACGCGGCACGAGTACGGGTCGTGGCGCTCAGTTCCGCGCCGGCCGGCAGGTAGACGTCGGGGTGAACCGCGACGAATCGGCTACGCAGCTGATACGCCGTCAGGGCGCCGGACTTGACGGCCTCGCTGCCGATGAATGGCTCACGCACGCAGGCAGTGTGGGCCTGGGGTCCGACAAGTTCGCCGAACGTGCTCTGACTGCGAAGAATCAGCCGAAATCTCGCAGTGAGAGCACGCTCGGCGCTAAGCGTCAGCGGTTCTGGAAGTTGGGCTTGCGCTTCTCGGCGAACGCCCGCGGGCCTTCTTTGGCGTCGTCGGACAAGAACACCTTGATACCGATCTGGGTGTCGATCTTGAACGCGTCGTTCTCGTGCATGCCCTCGGTCTCGCGAATGGCCCGCAGGATCGCCTGCACGGCCAGCGGGCCGTTGTTCTCGATCAGCTCGGCGATCTCGAGTGCCTTGGTCAGCGCCTGGCCGTCCGGCACCAGGTGCCCGATCAGGCCGATCTCCTTGGCCTCGGCGGCACTGATGTGCCGACCGGTCAGCAGCAGGTCACAGGCCACGGTGTAGGGGATCTGGCGCACCAACCGGACGGCCGAGCCGCCCATCGGGTACAGGCTCCACTTGGCCTCGGAGATGCCGAACTTGGCGCTCTCACCCGCGACGCGGATGTCGGTGCCCTGCAGGATCTCGGTGCCCCCGGCGATCGCGGGCCCTTCGACGGCCGCGATCAGCGGTTTGGTCAGCCGGCGACCCTTGAGCAGGGCGTCGATACGTGACGGGTCGTAGCTGCCGTCTTTGAACGACTCGCCCGGCGGTTTTTTAGTTGCTGCCTTGAGATCCATGCCCGCGCAGAAGTAGCCACCGGCCCCCGTCAGGATGCAGCACCGGATGTCGTCGTCGTTGTCGACGCGGTCCCAGGCCTGCACCATGATTTCCATCATTTCGGTGCTCAGCGCGTTGCGAGCGTGCGGTCGGTTCAGGGTGACGATGAGTGTGTGACCGCGCTGCTCAACGATCGCGTCGGGTCCCGCTGGTTCGTTTGCTGGCGCTTGACCTGTATCCGGGGCCACGGCTACCGCCTTTCCCTCCACATCGAGTACGAACTTGTCAAGAAATGTAACACGTTCTAATTTGGTGGCCGTGGCCCTGAATATTGCCGATCTTGCCGAGCACGCCATCGACGCTGTGCCGGACCGTGTCGCCCTGATCTGCGGCGACGAGAAGCTGACCTACGCCCAGTTGGAGGAGAAGGCCAACCGCCTGGCCCACTACCTGATCGACCAGGGGGTGAAAAAGGACGA
Source organism: Mycobacterium sp. pR1184 (assembly GCF_041287235.1). Taxonomy (NCBI): domain Bacteria; kingdom Bacillati; phylum Actinomycetota; class Actinomycetes; order Mycobacteriales; family Mycobacteriaceae; genus Mycobacterium; species Mycobacterium sp. pR1184. Next base: position 224,633 of record NZ_JBGGKR010000002.1, read on the forward strand.
CAAGGTCGGGCTGTACTGCCGTAACCGCATCGAGATCGTCATCGCGATGCTCGGCATCGTGAAGGCGGGCGCCATTCTGGTGAACGTCAACTACCGCTACGTCGAGGGCGAGCTTCGCTACCTGTTCGACAACTCCGACATGGTCGCCCTGGTCCACGAGCGCCAATACTCCGACCGGGTGGCCAACGTGCTGCCGGACACCCCGAACGTCAAGACGATCCTGGTCGTCGAGGACGGCTCCGACAACGACTACCAGCGCTACGGCGGCGTGGAGTTCTACTCGGCGATCGAGCAGGGTTCGCCCGAACGCGACTTCGGCGAGCGCAGCGAAGATGACATCTACCTGCTGTATACGGGTGGCACCACCGGCTTCCCGAAGGGCGTGATGTGGCGCCATGAGGACGTCTACCGGGTGCTGCTCGGCGGAACCGACTTCGCCACAGGCGAATTCGTCGAGGACGAGTACGACCTGGCCAAGGCCGCCGCCGCCAATCCACCGATGATCAACTATCCGATTCCGCCGATGATCCACGGCGCCACCCAGTCGGCCACCTGGAGGTCGATCTTCTCGGGCCAAACCACCGTTCTCGCACCGGAATTCAATGCCGACGAGGTCTGGCGCAACATTCACGAGCACAAGGTGAACATGCTGTTCTTCACCGGCGACGCGATGGCGCGCCCGCTGCTCGACGCGCTCGACACCGAACACGACTACGACCTGTCCTCGCTGTTCATGCTGGGCAGCACCGCGGCGCTGTTCTCGCCGAGCATCAAGGAAAGGCTGCTCGAGCTGCTGCCCAACCGGGTCATCACCGACTCGATCGGCTCCTCGGAGACCGGATTCGGCGGCACCAGCATCGTCGTAAAGGACGCGCCGCACGCCGGCGGGCCGCGCGTGACGATCGACCACCGCACCGTCGTCCTCGACGAGGAAGGCAACGAGGTCCAGCCGGGCTCCGGAGTCCGTGGATTCATCGCCAAGAAGGGCAACATCCCGGTCGGCTACTACAAGGACGAGAAGAAGACCGCGGAAACGTTCAAGACCATCAACGGGGTCCGCTACGCGATCCCCGGCGACTGGGCGCTCGTCGAGGAGGACGGCACCGTCACGATGCTGGGCCGCGGCTCGGTGTCGATCAACAGCGGCGGCGAGAAGATCTACCCCGAGGAGGTCGAGGCGGCGCTCAAGGGCCACCCCGACGTATTCGACGCGCTGGTGGTCGGCGTTCCCGACCCCCGGTACGGCCAGCATGTGGCCGCCGTCGTGCAGCCTCGTCCGGGCACCCGGCCGTCGCTGGCGGAACTGGACCGCTTCGTGCGCTCCGAGATCGCGGGTTACAAAGTGCCACGCAGTCTTTGGCTCGTCGACGAGGTGAAGCGTTCACCAGCCGGCAAGCCGGACTACCGCTGGGCCAAGGAGCAGACGGAGGCGCGTCCGGCCGACGACGTGCACGCCGCTCACGCGACGACCGCCTGACGCCCTGACCGACTTCGTCAAACAGCACGCCGGCGCACCTTCGGGCTACTTCGCCTGGGAAGCCGCGGGACTGCGATGGCTTGCCGCGGTCGACGGCGGTGTGCCTTGCGCGCCGATCGTGTCGGTTGACGCGACGAGCCTGACCCTGCGGCGCCTCGAGTCGGTGCGTCCCGATCCGGCGGCGGCGCATTCCTTCGGAGCCCGACTGGCCGTCACGCACGACGCGAGTGCTCCGGCGTTCGGCGCCGGTCCCGACGGCTGGGATGGCCCGGGTTTCTTCGGCCCGTTGTCGCAGCCGTTGCCGATGTCGCTGCGCCACCATCAAAGCTGGGGCGACTACTACGCCGAAGAGCGGTTGGCTCCGATGCTCGAGCTCGCCGCGGGCGGGCTCGACGAGCCGGCCCGGTCCGCGATCGGGGCGGTGATAAGGCGTTGCCTGGCAGGCGATTTCGACGACGGCGACCGGCCAGCCCGCCTGCACGGCGATCTGTGGAGCGGCAACGTGATGTGGACACCAGGCGGCGTGGTCCTGATCGACCCGGCCGCGCACGCCGGGCATCGCGAGAGCGACCTGGCGATGCTCGCACTATTCGGCTGTCCGCACTACGACGCCGTCATCGCGGGCTATGAGCAGGTGCGAACGCTGCAACCGGGGTGGCGCGACCGCGTCGGCCTGCACCAGCTTTACCCGCTGCTGGCACATGTCGTGCTGTTCGGAGGCGGGTACGCCCAGCGCACCCACGCTTGTGCCCGCGCCGCGCTGGCCCTCTGAGGCCCGCGGCTACTGTTGAGTGGCGATGACGATCGATGTGTGGATGCAGCACCCCACTGCGCGGTTCCTGCGCAGCGACATGCTGGCGTCTTTACGTCGCTGGACAGGCGGCGCGATCCCGGACGCCGATATCCCGATAGACGTCACCGTCGCGGCGATGGACGCGGCCGACGTCGGCTTCGGGCTGCTCAGCGCGTGGTACGGCCCCCACGGTCAGGACCTGGTCTCCAACGACGAGGTCGCCGAGTGGGTTCGGTTGCACCCGAACCGGTTTGCCGGTCTGGCGACCGTCGACCTCGATCGCCCGATGCAAGCGGTCCGCGAGCTGCGGCGCCGGATCGGCGCAGGATTCGTCGGTCTGCGGGTGGTGCCCTGGCTGTGGAACGCGCCCCCCACCGATCGCCGTTACTACCCGTTGTTCGCCGAGTGTGTCGAGGCCGGCGTTCCGTTCTGCACCCAGGTCGGTCACACCGGACCGCTGCGCCCCTCGGAGACCGGGCGCCCGATTCCCTACATAGACCAGGTTGCGCTGGATTTTCCTGAGCTGGTGATCGTGTGCGGACATGTCGGCTACCCATGGACCGAGGAGATGGTGGCCGTCGCGCGCAAGCACGAGAACGTCTACATCGATACCTCCGCCTACACCATTGAGCGGCTGCCGGAAGAACTGATCCGGTTCATGAAAACCGGTACCGGACAACGCAAAGTCCTCTTCGGCACCAACTACCCGATGATCACGCACACGCACGCTTTGGCCGGGATCGACGCACTCGGGCTTTCCGGCGCGGCCCGACATGACTTTCTGCACGGCAATGCCGAACGCGTATTCAAACTGGAGGCAATCAGGTGAACGGTGCGCAGGCTCTGATCAACACCCTGGTCGACGGCGGCGTGGACGTGTGCTTCGCCAATCCCGGCACCTCGGAGATGCATTTCGTGGCGGCGCTGGACACCGTTCCCCGAATGCGGGGCGTGCTAGCCCTTTTCGAGGGCGTTGCGACGGGCGCGGCCGATGGCTATGCCCGCATCGCCGAGCGTCCGGCGGCAGTGTTGCTGCATCTGGGGCCAGGATTGGGCAACGGCCTGGCCAACCTGCACAACGCGCGCCGGGCGCATGTGCCGATGGTGGTCGTCGTCGGCGACCACGCCACCTATCACAAAAAGTACGACGCCCCACTGGAATCCGACATCGACGCGCTCGCGGGCAGTGTCTCGGGATGGGTGCGCCGCACGGCTACCGCCGCCGATGTGGCACTCGACGCCGCCGAGGCGCTCGCGGCGAGCCGGTCCCGCTCGCAGATCTGCACGCTGATCCTGCCGGCCGACGCGTCCTGGTCGGAGGGCGCCCAGCCCGCGCCAGCACCGCCCGCGCGGACGGCGAGTGCGGACCCGCTGCGCAGGCCCGAGGTCGCGGAGATCCTGCGATCGGGGGAACCGGCGGTGATCATGGTGGGCGGTGATGCGACCCGCGGCCCCGGGCTGGCCGCCGCCGCGCGGATCGCGGAGGCGACCGGGGCTCGCTGGCTCTGCGAGACGTTTCCGACGCGCCTGGAACGCGGCGCCGGCGTTCCCGCCGTCGAGCGGTTGGCGTATTTCGCCGAGGCCGCCGCGGCCCAACTGGACGGCGCCAAGCATCTGATCCTGGCCGGTGCCAAATCTCCGGTGTCGTTCTTCGCCTACCCGAACATGCCCAGCGACCTGGTACCGGCGGGTTGCGGGGTGCACGTGCTCGCCGACTACCTCGGTGCGGCCGACGCACTGAGCGCGCTGGCCGACGAGATCGCACCCGGCACGGTTGCGCCCCTGGCCGCCGCGTCGCGTCCACAGCTGCCGACCGGTGCGTTGACCTCGGCATCGGCGGCCGACGTGATCGGCGCGCTGCTGCCCGAACGTGCGATCGTCGTGGACGAATCGAACACCTCGGGCTTGATGCTGGCTCAAGCCACCGCCGGGGCGCCGGCGCACGATTGGCTGACGCTGACCGGTGGGGCGATCGGCTACGGCATCCCCACCGCGGTCGGTGCCGCGGTGGCCGCCCCGGACCGACCGGTGCTCTGCCTGGAATCCGACGGGTCGGCGATGTACACGATTGCCGGGCTGTGGACGCAGGCGCGCGAGAACCTCAACGTGACCACCGTGCTGTATGACAACAGCGCCTACGACATCTTGCGGATTGAGCTGCAGCGCGTCGGTGCCGGTTCCGCCCCCGGTCCCAAAGCCCTTGATCTACTTGATTTATCGCGTCCCACAATGGATTTCGTCAAGATCTCCGAGGGTATGGGGGTACCGGCCCGCCGGGTGAACACCGCCGAGGAGTTCGCCGATGCGTTGCGCGAGGCGTTCGCCGAACCCGGGCCGCATCTGATCGATGCGGTGGTGCCGTCGATTACCGGCTGAGTCCCCATGATTCGGCCAGATCCGTCAATACCGGGCCAGCACGGGCAGCCGGCTGACAAGCCAGTCCGTCAACGTATTGACGACCTCGACTCCGGTTTCGAATCCGCCGTCGGGGACCTCGGCGGCCACTGCCACGCCCCAATCCCCGGCGGGCGTGGGGAGGATCCCGAATTGCCGTACCAGGTACTCTCCATCGGTGCCCGGGCCCCAACCGCCTTTGGCCGCAGCGCCATTGGCGGCCAGGCCCCAGCGGTGGTCGGGCGTAAGGTCGGACATCAGCTCGATTACGTCCGCCGCGCCCGGTACCGACGGCAACTCCGCGGCGAATCGCGCTTGCCGCTGCAGTGTCCACTGCGTCTGGCCAAATGCGGTGTAGCCGCGACGAAGTCGCCGCGATTCGACCACCGTCGCGGTGTCGCCACCTTCGGCGACGACGCCTTGTACCTTGCGGGCCGCGTCCACCGGTTCGCCGAGCAGCGACCACAACTGTTCGGATGCGCGATTGTCGGATTCGGTGATGGCCTTGACCGCCAACTCGCGGGCGTTGAGCCAATCGCTGCGCAACGCCGCGATCGCCAACGGCACTTTGATCGTCGACCAGGCGACGCCCGACCACCACCTGCCCAGTGAATAAGTCCGGTCCGGACGCGCGATCGCCACGCCGATGTTGGCCGGTACCGCGTCGGAGAGCTGTACAAAACTCGCTTCCAGCGCGAGCTCCAGGGGCCGGGACGTCATAGGGCTATCGGGGTATCGGCCATACCCGATCATGACAGTCGGTACCTTCGGCCGCCAACTGGCGTTTGAGCACCTTGAATGTCACCGTGCGCGGCAGCTCCGCGCTGATCCGGACGTACGACGGCCATTGTTTGGGCCCCAGGTCGGGCTGCTCGGCCAGGAACGCCCGAAATTTCTCGACGTCGAACTCGCTGCCCGGTGCCATCACCAAAGCGGCCATCACCTGGTCACCGACCACCGGGTCGGGGATCGCATAGACCGCGATCTCGGCCGCGTCGGGGTATCGCAGCAGCACCCGTTCGATCGGTGCCGCACCGAGGTTCTCGCCGTCGACCCGCATCCAATCACCAAGGCGCCCAGCGAAGTAGGCGAATCCGTCCTCGTCGCGATAGGCGAGGTCGCCGCTGTGGTAGATCCCACCGGCCATTCTCTCGGCCTCGGCGGCAGCGTCGTTGTAGTAACCCTCGAAACGGCCCGGCCCGCTGGTGTTCACCAGTTCGCCGACGACTCCCGCCGGACAGGACTTGCCGGTCTCAGGGTCGACGATGTCCAGCCCCTCGGTCAGCGGTCCCAATGCGCCCGCCGGCGTATCGGGTGTGCGGGCGATCGCGATGCCGCCTTCGGTCGAGCCGAACCCGTCCTGCACCTTGCAGCCGAATCTGCGTGCGAACCGTTCGATGTCGGTGGGCACGCCCTCGTTGCCGTACACCGCCCGCAGTGGATTGTCCGCGTCGTCGGGTTGCTCCGGCTGGGCCAGCACGTAGGACAGCGGCTTACCGACGTAGTTGGCGTAGGTCGCGCCGTAGCGGCGGACGTCAACCATAAAGTTGGATGCAGAGAACTTGCGCCGCAACGCCATTGAGCCCTGGCACGCCGCAGCCACTGCCCAGCCGACCAGAACCGCGTTGGAATGGAACAGCGGCATCGACACATAGCAGACGTCGTCGCGGCCGAGGTCGAACCGTTGTGCCATCGTCGTTCCGGCGATCGCGACCTTGCCGTGGCTGCACTTCACCGCCTTCGGCTCACCGCTGGTGCCCGAGGTGAAGATCAGCATGAAGAGGTCTTCGGCCGACGCTGACTGGAACCGCAACTCGGCATCGCGATGTGCGTCGACTTCGGCCACCCACTGCGCCGAATCGACGTTCAGGTGATCGATGTCATCCAGTGTCGCAGCGGATTTCGAGTCGGCCAGGACCAGCTGGCAGTCGGCCCGGCTGATATCGCGGGCCAGTGCTTCGCCGCGGCGCACCGAGTTGAGACCGACCGGCACAATCCCCGACATCCCGGCCGCGGTCAATATCGCCGAGAAGAACGGCGTGTTCTCCAGCAGTACACCGACGTGCGGCGGCCGGTTGGGGTCGAGCCGATCGCGCAGCGTCGCCGCGATGGCGGCACCGTGTCGCAGATGATCGCGCCAGCTGGTGAACGACTCCTCGAAGTAGATTCCCCGGTCGTCGATCTCGGCCAGCGGCTCCAACAGCTTGGTGACCGTCGGGTCGGCCGGAATCACGAAGCTAGGCAGGAGTTTCCGCCAGCTCGCGACCGATGCGGCGCAGCTGCCCGGTGGCGCCGCCCAACGCGAACTCCGCCTCTTTGGCGGCCAGGAAGTAGCGGTGTGCGGGGTGATCGGTGTCGACGCCCACACCGCCGTGCACGTGCACGATGGTGTGCGCGACGCGGTGTCCGGCGTCGGCTGCCCAGAACGCCGCGCTGGCCACGTCGATCTCGGCGGGGATGTCCTCGGAGACCTTCCACGCCGCTTGGGTGAGCGTCAACCGCAGCCCCTTGACGTCGATGTAGCCGTCGGCCAGTCGCTGCGACACCGCTTGGAAGCTGCCGATCGGACGGTCGAATTGCTCACGCTCACGGGCGTATTCGGCGGTCATCTGCAAACCGCGATCGAGTACGCCGAGCTGATATGCGCTGCGGCCCAGGGTTCCCAGCGTGCCGAGCCAGGCGACGACTTCGCTTCCGCCGACCTTGCGGGCCTCGTCCACGGCTACGCCGTCCAGCGCGAGATGCCCGACACTGTTCTTCCCGGTGGTCGCCAGCGGGGTCACCTTGACGCCCGTGTCTTCGGCGCTCACCACGAAAACGGCTGTGCCGGAATCGGTTTCGGCCGGAACAAGGAAGGCATCCGCAACGGGGCCGAAGAAGACCTGCGTGCGCGTCCCGGTCAGCCGGTAGCCGTCGCCCGCGCGGGTGGCCTGCACGGGGCCCTCGCCCATTTCGCCGTCGGGGGCCACCGTCAGGATCTTCTCTCCCTTGACGGCCGGTACTCCCCAGGCCTGCTGCAGATCCTCGGAGCCGAAGCGTGCCAGCACCCCGGCGCCCAGCATCACCGATTCCAGGTATGGCACGGCAGCCAACTGGCGGCCGAGCGCAACCAGGATCGCGACCTGTTCGAGCGCACCGAAACCGTCGCCGCCCAGCGTGGAAGCCGACGCACTGGTAAGGATGTCGGCCTCGATCAGTTTCTGCCACAGGCCGCGGTCGAACCGTTGCTCGAGCCCGTCGAGCTCACGCTGGTGCTCCGGTGTGCACACCGAGTCCACGATCGTGTCGACCAGGCCGCCGAGGTCAGTCGCCGCTTCGGTTGTCGTGAAATCCATTCCGATGCCGTCCTTGTCGATGCTTAGCGGTTTCGAGGCAGGCCGAGGGCGACCATGCCGATGATGTCGCGCTGCACCTCATTGGTGCCGCCGCCGAAGGTGAGGATCAGGCATGCGCGGTGCATCCGTTCGACCCGGCCGCGCAACAGCGCACCCGGCGAATCCTGGCGCACGGTCGCCGCGGTGCCCAGCACCTCCATCAGCAGCCGGTAGGCCTCGGTGGCCAGCTCGGTGCCGTACACCTTCGCCGCCGACGCGTCCGCGGGTCCCAGGTCGTGCCCCTGCGCCGAGGCCAGTTCCCAGTTGATCAACTTGAGAACCTCGGCCTTGGCGTGCACCCGCGCCAGGTTCAGCTGGACCCACTCGGAGTCGATCAGCCGGGCCCCGCCGTCGTCCTTGGTGTTTTGCGCCCATTCGCGAACCTCGCGCAGGGCCAGGAAGATCGGCTGCGGCGAGACCAGGGCGACCCGCTCGTGGTTGAGCTGGTTGGTGACCAGCTTCCAGCCGCCGTTCTCCTCGCCGATCAGGTTGGTCACCGGGACGCGCACGTCCGAGTAATAGGTGGCGCTGGTGTCCACCCCGGCCATCGTGTGCACGGGTGTCCAGGAGAAACCCTCGGCGGTCGTCGGCACCACCAGCATCGAAATGCCGCGGTGCTTCTTGGCCTCGGGGTTGGTACGTACCGCCAGCCAGACCCAGTCGGCGTAGGCGATCAGGCTGGTCCACATCTTCTGGCCGTTGATGACGTAGTCGTCGCCGTCGCGGACCGCCGTGGTGCGCAGGTTGGCCAGGTCGGTGCCGGCGCCCGGCTCGGAGTAGCCGATCGAGAAGTGCAGCTCGCCGGCGGCGATCTTGGGCAGGAAGAACTTCTTCTGCTCCTCCGTGCCGAACGCCATGATCGTCGGCGCCACGCTGTTGATCGTCAGGAACGGCACCGGCACGCCGGCAATGGCGGCCTCGTCGGTAAAGATCAGCGAGTCCATCGGGGAGCGGTCCTGGCCGCCGTATTCCTTGGGCCAGTTCAGGGTGAGCCAGCCGTCCTTGCCCATCTGCGCGACGGTGTCGCGGTACGCGGTACCGGTCCCGACCTCGCCGTCGCCCGAAGAGGTCAGTGCCTCGCGGCGCTCCGGCGTCATGAGCGCGGTGAAGTACGACCGCAACTCGCGACGCAGCTCCTCCTGTTCAGGGGTGTAACTGATGCGCATTCCAGCCGTCCTTTTGGTTGAACGTGACAAGCGGCTATTCGACCAACGGCGACCCGTTCGTCTTCCCGGTTGTAACACGTTCTAGTCTTGGAATCCAGCGACCGTTTCCTCAGACGCACGCGCGCCCTATGGTGGAGCTACATTCTGATGGGACATGGGACGAGATCCGGGCCAGCTTCAAGGAGGATGCCGTGCGGGTGATCGTGGATCGTGACCGGTGCGAAGGCAACGCGGTGTGCTTGGGAATCGCGCCAGATATCTTCGAGCTCGACGATGAGGACTACGCCGTCGTAAAGCTCGATCCGATTCCGTCCGACCAAGAAGATCTCGCCGAGCAGGCGATCGCCGAGTGCCCGCGCGCGGCGTTGCTGCGCGAAGACTAGCGGCGAGGGCCCCCGAAACTAGAGGTATTCATAAATTGACTAGCAGCACGAACGCGACCGATCTGTCCGGGAAGGTCGCGGTGGTGACCGGTGCGGCCGCAGGACTTGGGCGTGCCGAAGCGCTCGGTCTGGCCCGGCTCGGGGCCACCGTCGTCGTCAACGACATCGCCGCCGCCCTGGATGCCTCCGACGTGATCGACGAGATCGGTGCCGCCGGTTCCAAGGCCGTCGCGGTGACCGGCGACATCAGCCAGCGCTCCACGGCCGACGAGCTGGTGTCGTGTGCCGATGGCCTGGGCGGACTCGACATCGTGGTCAACAATGCCGGCATCACCCGCGACCGGATGCTGTTCAACATGTCCGACGAGGAATGGGACCAGGTCATCGCGGTGCACCTGCGCGGGCACTTCCTGCTCACCCGCAACGCTGCGACCTACTGGCGCAGTCGGGCCAAGGACGCCGGCGGATCGATCTTCGGCCGGATCGTCAACACCGCCTCCGAGGCCGGATTGGTGGGTCCGGTCGGGCAGGCCAACTACGGCGCCGCAAAGGCCGGCATCATCTCGCTCACCCTGACCGCTGCCCGGGCGCTGGGCCGCTACGGGGTGTGCGCCAACGCGATCTGCCCACGCGCGCGCACCGCGATGACGGCCGACGTGTTCGGCAGCGCCCCAGACATAGAGGAAGGCGGCGTCGACCCGCTGTCGCCCGATCACGTGGTGAACCTGGTCCAGTTCCTGTCGTCTCCCGCGGCCGCTGAGGTTAACGGTCAGGTGTTCATCGTTTACGGACCTCAAGTGACATTGGTCTCAGCTCCGACGGCGGAGCACCGGTTCATCGCGGACGGCGCCGCGTGGGACTCGGCCGAACTCAGCAGCACTTTGCGCGACTACTTTGCTGGTCGGGATCCAGAACGTAACTTTTCCGCGACCGCGTTAATGGAACAATAGCGACGCAAAGCTGTTTCTCCGGGCGAAATCAGCTAGTAGAACGTGTGTCAGATTGGCAATGATTTAAGGCCGCTGACCAGGACAAATTAACGGTTTAGGCACAGATAACCTGTTCATTGACACCGTGAACTTTCTCTGAGTTAATATGATCCGGCTCACACGGAGCCGGCTGCGACGAAAGACAACGCAAAGGCGAAGCACAGGCTTCGCCGTGAGCAGCAAAGGGGGGCTACCGGGTTGATCGAACAGCTTGCGGTTCCCGCCCGTGCTGTCGGCGGGTTTTTCGAGATGATGATCGATACGGCCCGTTCCTCTTTCCGACGACCGTTTCAAGGCCGCGAGTTTCTGGATCAGACGTGGATGATCGCGCGCGTGTCGTTGGTCCCGACCCTGTTGGTGTCGATCCCGTTCACCGTCCTGGTCGCATTCACCCTCAATATCTTGCTCCGCGAAATCGGCGCGGCCGATTTGTCCGGCGCCGGAACGGCGTTCGGCACCATCACCCAGCTGGGGCCGGTGGTGACCGTGCTCGTCGTCGCCGGGGCGGGCGCCACCGCGATCTGTGCCGACCTCGGTGCGCGCACCATTCGCGAAGAAATCGACGCGATGCGGGTACTCGGCATCGACCCGATCCACCGACTGGTGGTGCCCCGTGTTCTGGCGTCTACCGTTGTCGCACTGTTGCTTAACGGTTTGGTGTGCGCAATCGGTCTGTCCGGTGGGTACGTTTTCTCCGTGTTTCTCCAGGGGGTGAATCCGGGCGCGTTCATCAACGGGTTGACCGTGTTGACCGGCCTGCGCGAGTTGGTGCTCGCCGAAGTCAAGGCGTTGTTATTCGGTGTGATGGCTGGTCTCGTCGGCTGCTACCGCGGCCTCACCGTCAAGGGCGGGCCGAAGGGCGTCGGCAACGCGGTCAACGAAACCGTCGTCTACGCGTTCATTTGTCTGTTCGTCATCAACGTCGTGATGACGGCCATCGGCGTGCGGTTCTCGACCAAATGACGAGGCGAGTGATCACGCGATGAGCTACGACTTCACGTACCGGTTTCGTCGTGTCGCGTCCCGGCTGCAGGGACCGGTCGACGACTTCGGCGAGCAGGCGCTGTTCTACGGCCAAACCGTGCGCTATGTCCCCAACGCGCTGACCCGGTACCGCAAGGAGACGATCCGGCTGGTCGCGGAAATGACGCTGGGGGCCGGCGCGCTGGTGATGATCGGCGGCACGGTCGGCGTCGCGGCGTTCCTGACGCTGGCCTCCGGCGGGGTCATCGCCGTCCAGGGTTACTCGTCGCTGGGCAACATCGGTATCGAGGCATTGACCGGCTTCCTGTCGGCGTTCCTGAACGTCCGCGTGGTCGCACCGGTCATCGCGGGTATCGCGCTGGCGGCCACGATCGGCGCCGGTGCCACCGCGCAACTCGGCGCCATGCGGGTGTCAGAGGAGATCGACGCCGTCGAATGCATGGCGGTGCACTCGGTGTCCTATCTGGTGTCGACGCGGCTGATCGCCGGCCTGGTCGCGATCGTCCCGCTCTATTCGCTGTCGGTGCTCGCCGCGTTTTTCGCCGCCCGGTTCACCACGGTTTTCATCAATGGGCAGTCGGCCGGTCTCTACGACCACTACTTCAATACGTTCCTGATCCCGTCGGACCTCCTGTGGTCGTTTCTGCAGGCCATCGTGATGTCCATTGCGGTGATGCTGGTCCATACCTATTACGGCTACAACGCCAGTGGCGGGCCGGTGGGGGTGGGCATCGCGGTCGGTCAGGCGGTGCGGACCTCGCTGATCGTCGTTGTCGTCATTACTTTGTTCATCTCGCTGGCTGTTTACGGCGCGTCCGGTAACTTCAACCTCTCGGGGTAAGGGGACCGCTTAAAAACATGTCGGATACCGGATCGCGACGCACACACGTTCGGCTGGCAGCGGCGCTGCTGGCCAGTTTGTTGGTGGCGTTTTCGGTGCTGACGTACCTCTCGTACACGGCGGCTTTCGCCTCCGTCGACACGGTCACCGTCGCGGCGCCACGGGCTGGGCTGGTGATGGACAAGGGCGCCAAGGTCAAGTACCGCGGCATCCAGATCGGCAAGGTCACCGACATCAGCTACGGAGGTGAGCAGGCGCGCCTGACGCTGGCGATCAACAGCGACGACCTGCATTTCATCCCCTCCAACGCGCCGGTGCATATCGCGGGTAATACGATCTTCGGCGCCAAATCCGTGGAATTCGTGCCGCCCCAGGCTCCTTCGCCGACATCGCTGCGCCCAAACGCACACGTCGAGGCCTCCGCGGTGCAACTGGAAGTCAACACGCTGTTTCAGTCGCTGATGGATCTGCTGCATAAGGTCGACCCGGTGGAATTGAACGGGACGCTCAGCGCCTTCGCCGAAGGTTTGCGCGGTCATGGTGACGACTTCGGTGCGCTGCTGTCGGGCCTGAATACCCTGGCACAGCAAACGAATCCGAAGTTGCCCGCGCTGCAGGAGGACTTCCGCAAGGCCGCGATCGTCACAGGTGTGTACGCCGACGCCGCCCCGGACCTGAACACGATCTTCGACAACCTGCCCACCATCAACAGGACCGTCGTCGACCAGCAGAAGAACCTCAACGACACCCTGCTGGCCACGATAGGCCTGTCCAACAACGCCTACGAGACGTTGGAGCCGGCCGAGAAGGACTTGATCGACGCGCTGAACAGGCTGCGGGCGCCACTGAAGGTGGCCGCCGACTACTCGCCCGAATTCGGTTGCCTGTTCGCGGGTATCGATCGTGGGCTCAAGGAGTTCGGCCCGATTCTGGGTGTCCGCAAGGCGGGCCTGTTCACCTCGTCGAGCTTCGTCCTGGGCGCGCCGTCCTACACGTATCCGGAGTCCCTGCCGATCGTCAACGCCTCCGGCGGGCCCAACTGCCGTGGGCTGCCGGACATTCCGAACAAGCAGAACGGCGGATCGTGGTATCGGGCGCCGTTCCTGGTCACCGATAACGCCAACATCCCGTACGAGCCATTCACCGAATTGCAATTCGACGCACCCTCGACGCTGCAGTTCTTGTTCCACGGCTCCTTCGCGGAACGGGACGACTTCTGATGGCGAGTTCGGAAATGCCATCGCACCGGTCGATGGTGATCAAGGTCAGCATCTTCACGGTGGCGATGCTGCTGGTCGCCGCGGGTTTGGTGGTGGTCTTCGGCGACTTCCGGTTCGGCAGCGAAAGCACTTATCACGCAACGTTTATCGACGCGTCTCGACTGAAGGCCGGCCAAAAGGTTCGCATTTCCGGTGTGCCCGTCGGTTCGGTGAACGGCGTTAAACTCAACCCGGACAACACCGTCGACGTCACATTCGGCATCGACAGCCGCTACACGCTGTACTCGTCCACGCGAGCGGTGATCCGCTACGAAAACCTGGTCGGTGACCGCTTCCTCGAGATCACGTCGGGTCCGGGGGAGCTGCGCAAGCTGGCGCCGGGTGGCACGATCAACGCCCAACACACCCAGCCCGCTCTGGATCTGGATGCGCTGCTGGGTGGACTGCGGCCGGTGCTCAAGGGTTTGGACGCCGACAAGGTCAACACGATCAGCGGCGCCGTCATCGAGTTGTTGCAGGGCCAGGGCGGAGCGTTGTCGAACGTGCTGGCCGACACCAGTGCTTTCTCGACGGCGCTGGGCCAGCGCGACCAACTCATCGGTGACACGATCACCAACCTGAACCAGGTGCTGGGCACCATCGATCAAAAGAGCGCGCAATTCTCGACCAGCGTCGACCAGCTGCAGCAATTGATCAGTGGGCTGGCCAAGAACAAGGACTCGATCGCCGGAGCTATCCCGCCGCTCGCGTCGACCACAACGGATCTCACTGAGCTGCTGAAGAATTCACGTCGGCCGCTGCAGGGCGTCCTGGAAAACACCCGGCCGCTGGCCACCGAGATCGACAATCGCAAGGCCGAGGTCGACAACGACGTCGAGCAACTGGGCGAGGACTATCTGCGCCTGGCCGCACTCGGTGCCTACGGCTCGTTCTTCAACATCTACTTCTGCTCCGTGACGATCAAGATCAACGGACCGGCCGGCAGCGACATCCGGCTGCCCCTGGGTGGCCAGGTGGATCCCAGCCAAGGGAGGTGCGCTTTTGTCAAGCAATGACAAGCGTGAACGTGATCCGTTGCGCACCGGGGTCTTCGGCGTGGTGCTGGTCCTCTGCGTGGTGTTGCTCGCGTTCGGCTACGCCAACTTGCCGTTCTGGCCACAGGGCCGGGTCTACGACGCCTACTTCAGTGACGCTGGCGGCATCTCGCCCGGCAACTCCGTGTACGTGTCGGGCTTCAAGGTGGGCAAGGTGCAGGCGGTCGGTCTGGCCGGCGACAGTGCGAAGGTGACGTTCTCCGTCGATCGCCACGTCGCGGTCGGTGACCAGTCACTGGCCGCGATCCGCACCGACACCATCCTGGGAGAGCGCTCCATTGCGGTGACGCCCGCCGGTCACGGCAAGACCACCACGATTCCGCGCAGCCGCACAACCACGCCGTACACGCTGGCCGGAGCGCTTGAGGATCTGGGTCAGAACGCTAACAACCTGAACAAGCCGCAGTTCGAGCAGGCGCTGAACGTTCTCACCGACACGCTGCATGGCGCCACCCCGCAACTGCGCGGCGCGCTGGACGGGGTGACGTCGTTGTCCCGGACTCTGAATCGCCGAGACGAAGCGCTGCAAAGCCTGCTGGCACACGCGAAGTCGGTGACAGCGGTGTTGTCCGACCGGGCCAATCAGGTCAACAAGTTGGTCGACGACGGCAACGAGTTGTTCGCCGCGCTCGATGAGCGCCGCGCCGCCCTGGGCCAATTGATCTCGGGCATCAACGACGTCTCGATCCAGATTTCCGGCTTCGTCGCCGACAATCGCAAGGAGTTCGGGCCCGCGCTGAGCAAGCTCAACGACGTGCTGAGCAACCTCAACGAGCGCCGCGACTACATCACCGAGGCCATCAAGCGGTTGCCCGTCTATGCCACCGAGCTCGGCGAGGTGGTTGGTTCCGGGCCAGGGTTCAACGTCAACGTCTACGGCGTCATCCCGGCGCCGCTGCTGGCCACGATGTTCGACTTCTTCTACCAGCCCGGCAAGCTGCCGGCCAGCCTCTCCGACTACCTGCGCGGATTGATCCAGGAACGCTGGACCATCCGCCCGAAGTCGCCATGATGCTGGGATTGTCCTCATGAGGAGGATCGCCGGCAGCCGCGGGCTGCGCTACACCACCATGATCGCGCTGGTCGCGGTGCTGGTGGGCGGCGTGTATGTGCTTACGTCGCAGGCGAATAAGCGCACCATCACCGGATACTTCACGTCCGCGGTCGGGTTGTATCCCGGAGATCAGGTACGGGTGCTCGGTGTGCCGATCGGCACGATCGACTCCATCGAGCCGCGGCCGTCGGACGTCAAGATCACGATGTCGGTGCCCAAGGACCTGAAGATCCCCAAGGACGCCAAGGCCGTCATCATGTCGCCGAACCTGGTGGCAGCGAGGTTCATTCAGCTCGCCCCGGCCTACACCGGCGGGGCGGTGCTGCCCGATGGCGCCAGCATCGATCTTTCCCGCACCGCGGTCCCGGTGGAATGGGACGAGGTCAAAGAAGCACTCACCCAACTGGCGGTCTCGTTGGGACCGACCGCCGGGTCGATGCAGGGGCCGTTGGGAGCGGCGATCAACCAGGCCGCGGATACGTTCGACGGCAAGGGCCAATCGTTCCACAGTGCGCTGCAGGAACTTTCGCAAGTGGCTGGGCGACTGGGGGATTCGCGCAGTGACATCTTCGGCACGATCAAGAACCTGCAGGTGTTGGTCAACGCCCTGTCGGCGAGTAACGAGCAGATCGTGCAGTTCGCCGGAAATGTCGCGTCGGTATCGCAGGTCCTTGCCGACAGCTCACGCCATCTGGACACTACGCTGGGCAACCTCAACCAGGCACTCACGGACATCCGCGGGTTCTTGCACCAGAACAACTCAACGCTGATCGATACGGTCAACCAGCTCAACGACTTCAGCAAGACATTGAGCGATCAGAGCGACAACATCGAGCAGGTGCTGCACGTCGCCGGCCCGGGTATCGCCAACTTCTACAACATCTATGACCCGGCGCAGGGCACGCTGAACGGCCTGTTGTCGATTCCCGAGTTCGCCAACCCGGTGCAGTTCATCTGCGGTGGTTCCTTCGAGACGGCCGCCGGCCCGCGTGCACCCGACTATTACCGGCGTGCCGAGCTGTGCCGCGAACGGCTGGGACCGGTGCTGCGCCGACTCGCGGTGAACTACCCGCCGGTGATGTTCCACCCGCTCAACACGATCACGGCGTACAAGGGTCAGATCATCTACGACACGCCCGCCACCGAAGCCAAGGCGCAGACCCCTATTCCGCAGCTGACCTGGGTACCGGCTCAAGGTGTTCCGCCGCCGGCAGTCCAGAATCCGGCCGACCTGCAGGCCCTGCTGGTGCCGACGGCCCCGCAGGCCGGACCGGCGCCGGGCCCAGCCGGCGCTCCCGCTCCTGCTCCCGGTCCCGCCCCGGGATCGGCGTTCGGCCCCCTGCCGGGTCCCGCGCCGGGCCCCGCCGCGGGTTTGCAAAATGCTCCCGGGGGCGGCGGATGAGACGAATCATGTTGCGCGGCGGGGCATTGGCCGCGGGTGCCGTGCTGCTCGGCGGCTGCCAGTTCAACGGGCTGAACTCGCTGTCGATGCCGGGTACCGCCGGTCACGGCAGCGGCGCATTCTCGATCACCGTCGAAATGCCCGATGTCGCGACGTTGCCGCAGAACTCACCGGTCATGGTCGACGATGTCACGGTCGGCAGTGTGGCCGGTATCGCTGCTGAGCAGCGCCCCGACGGATCCTTTTATGCCGCAGTGAAATTGGCGTTGGACAAGAACGTCGTGTTGCCGGCGAATTCCACCGCGACCGTCGCGCAGACCTCATTGCTGGGTTCGCTGCATATCGATCTGGCCGCGCCCAAGGGCAAGCCGGCGACCGGCAGGCTTGTCGACGGTTCCAAGATCTCGGAGTCCAATACCGGCCGGTTCCCCACCACCGAAGAGGTCTTCTCGGCCCTCGGTGTCGTGGTCAACAAGGGCAATATCGGTGCGTTGGAAGAGATCACCGATGAGACATACCAGGCGGTGGCGGGGCGGCAGAACCAGTTCGTCGACCTGGTACCCAGGCTCGCTGAATTGACGTCGGGACTCAACCGGCAGGTCGGCGACATCATCGATGCCGTCGACGGATTGAACCGGTTTTCCGCGACGCTCGCGCGCGACAAGGACAATCTGGCCCGGGCGCTGGACACCCTGCCTGAGGCGCTGAAGGTGCTCAACAAGAATCGCGAACACATAATCGACGCCTTCGCCTCGCTGAAGAAGTTGGCGACGGTCACCTCGCACGTGTTGTCGAAGACGAAGACCGACTTTGCCGAAGATCTCAAAGACCTTTACTCGGTCGTCAAGGCGCTCAACGACAACCGGAAGAATCTCGTCACGTCGCTGCAGATATTGCTGACGTTCCCCTTCCCTAACTACGGCATCAAGCAAGCCGTCCGCGGCGACTACCTCAACGTGTTCACCACGTTCGACCTGACTTTGCGCCGGCTCGGTGAAACGTTCTTCACCACGTCGTATGCGCTTGACCCGAACATGATGCACATGAGCGAGATTCTCAACCCGCCCGACTTCTTGACCGGCGAACTGGCAAACCTGTCCGGACAGGCGGCCGACCCGTTCAAGATTCCGCCCGGCACGGCTTCGGGACAGTAAGGGCGGCACGATGATTGACAAGCTCACCAGGATTCAGCTCTGGGTATTCGCGGTGATCACCGCGGTCACGCTGACCGTCATGGCGATCTTCTACCTGCGCCTGCCCGCGACGTTCGGCATCGGGACCTATGTGGCCAATGCCGACTTCGTCGCCGGGGGCGGTCTGTACAAGAACGCCAACGTCACCTATCGCGGCGTCGCCGTCGGCAGGGTGGACTCGGTGGCACTGAACCCGGCCGGCGTCACCGCCGAAATGCGGCTGAACAGCGGCACCCCCATTCCGTCGAATGTCATCGCCACCGTGAAAAGCGTGTCCGCCGTCGGTGAGCAGTACATCGACCTGGTGCCACCGAAGGATCCAGCATCGAGCAAGTTGCACAACGGTTCTCACATCGATCGGGCGAACACCCGGATCGGTCAAGACGTCGCCGATCTGTTGAAGCGGGCTGAGACCCTGGTCAACAGCCTCGGCGACACCAAGTTGCGGGAGCTGCTGCACGAGACGTTCCAGGCGGCCAATGGTTCGGGTCCAGAGCTGGCCCGGTTGCTTGAATCGGCCCGGTTGCTGGTGGACGAAGCCAACGCCGACTATCCGCAAGTCTCGCAGCTGATCGACCAGGCAGGCCCGTTCCTGCAATCCCAGATCCGCGCCGGCGCCGACATCAAGTCGCTGGCAGATGGGTTGGCGCGGTTCACTTCCGAGGTGCAACGGGCCGATCCTCAGCTTCGTTCGACGTTGGCCACCGCGCCGGGCGCCGCCGATGAGGCGAGCACCGCGTTCTCGGGCATCCGCCCCAGTTTCCCGGCCCTGGCCGCCAGCCTCGCGAACCTGGGCCGGGTCGGCGTGATCTATCACAAGTCGATCGAGCAGCTGTTGGTGGTGCTGCCGGCGCTGTTCGCGGCGATCATCACGATGGCGGGCGGCCCACCCCTCGACGAGGGCGGCAAGCTGGACTTCAAGCTCGACCTCAACGACCCACCACCGTGCGCTGTCGGGTTCTTGCCACCGCCGCTGATGCGCACGCCTGCCGACGAGACGGTGCGCGAACTCCCGAGAGACATGTACTGCAAGGTCGCTCAGAACGACCCCAGCACCGTGCGTGGCGCGCGCAACTATCCCTGCCAGGAGTTCCCCGGCAAGCGCGCCCCGACGATTCAGCTGTGTCGCGACCCGAAGGGCTACGTGCCGGTTGGGCGCAACCCGTGGCGCGGTCCGCCGGTGCCCTACAACACGCCGCAGACAAATGGGCTGAACACGTTGCCGCCCAACAAGTTCCCCTACATACCGCCGGAAGCGGAGCCGGACCCGGGTACTCCCATCGTCGGTCCGCCCCCGCCGGGTGTGGTGCCCGGGCCGGGGCCGCTGCCCAACCACCAGCCCGCCTTTGACCCCCCGCCGCCCAACGACAGACCGCCGCCGCCGGGCAACCCGTCGTGGATGCCGCCCGGGGTCCCCCCGGTGCCGCCGATACTCCCGTATCCGAAGTGGCTGCCGCCACCATCACCCCCGCAGGCGATGGGTCCGCCGGTTGCGCCGAGTGTGCCGTCACAGGCCAGCGGCCCCGCGTACACCACCTATGACGAGTCCACCGGCGCGTTCAGGGACCCGGCAGGAGGCACTGGTATCTTCGCGGCCGGAGCGAACACGTCCAGCGCCGAGAATTGGGTGGACCTCATGCTTGATCCAAGGCCGATGTAAGTGGCCTCTGCAACCAGTGGCGAACCATCCACGGCGCCACCGCGTACTCGTCGCCGGGCATCGCGCGCGGCTGGTCCCGCGAAGAGCGAGTCGAGCAGCGCGCCCGAAGTCGCGCTCGAGGCTCCCGCCGCACCGAAGAAGCAACCGGTCAAACGCGCCAAGACCCTCAAGACGCTCAAGCCACCACCGCGGCGGCGGCCGAATGGTCGCATGGTTGGCTGGATTTCGTTCGCGGCCGCATTGTTGGCGCTTGGCGGGCTGGCCGCATGCCTGACCGCCCTGGTTATTTCGCAACGCCACGCCGAAGCCACGCAGGCGCGTGATCAGCGTTTCGTCGACACCGCCACGCAGACGGTGCAAAACATGTTCAGTTACAAGCAGGACAACATCGACGACAGCGTGAACCGTTTCTACAACGGCACCAGCGGACCGCTGCGCGGCATGCTCGGCGCCAACAACAACATCGAAAACCTCAAGGCGCTTTTCCGGTCCACCAACGCGACGTCGGAGGCAGTGATCAACGGCGCGGCTCTGGAAGGCATTGACACAGTTACGGATAACGCCTCGGTGCTGGTGTCGGTCCGGGTAACGGTGGCCGACATCGACGGAGTCCACAAGCCATCGATGCCCTACCGACTGCGAGTCATCGTGCACGAGGACGAGCAGGGGCACATGACCGGTTACGACCTGAAGTACCCCGACGGGGGCAACTGATGCGTTGGCGGCGTTGGCTGATCGTCACCGCGGGATATCTCGCGGTTGTCGGCGTGGTGGGGTTGTCCGCCGCGGCCGGCTGGTTCTACTGGGAACGGGTGGAAATCCGTGGCGAGCAGGCTGCGCGAGCGGTGCTACCGCAGCTGGCCGCCAAAGAGGTGCCCGCGGTCTTCGCTTACGACTACCAGACCGTCGAACGCAGTCTCGCCGATGCCTATCCGATGCTGACGCCCGACTATCGCCAGGAATTCCAGAAGAGTGCCAACGCGCAGATCATTCCCGAGGCCAAGAAGCGCGAGGTGGTCGTCCAAGCCAATGTTGTTGGCGTTGGGGTCATGTCGGCAAAGCGGGATTCGGCGTCGGTGATGGTGTACATGAACCGCACCGTGACCGACAAGACACGACAGCCGCTTTACGACGGCAGCCGATTGCGGGTGGACTTCAAGAGGATCGGCAACAAATGGCTGATCAACTACATCACGCCGATCTAAGCCGATCCGCTCAGAAGCACATCGCAAATTCGTTGCAGTGCATGGGGTAACGCTGGATCGGGCTGGGCGGCGGCCCGGTCATCTGCAGCGAGAACGGCGTCTTTTTCATCGCCGGTTCCATGCCGCAGACGGCGCCGTGCATCGTGGTATGTGTGCCGCTCATGGATTCGTCGCTGAAGGCCCAGGTTTCGCTGGACGGTGCGGTGCCGCCCCCCGGACAGGACACCCCGTCTGCCTTGTCGACGCCGAAAGTCCACAGCATGCTGGACATCCGGGCCCGGCCGCTGAAATTCTGCAGTTTGTCGGCAGCGCTGATCTTCTCGTCAGTGGCGCTCACCACGTTCAGCGCGCATTGCATCGCGAAAATGATCGGGTCGGAATAGTCGTTCATGTTCCGGGTTCCGGAGGGCTGATCGCAGATGGCCGTGATGGTCCAGGTGACCCCCGAAACGCCGGCCTCGTTGTAGCTGTACTTGCCGTCTGCCGGTGGGCCGAGCGCGTGTGCCGGGTTACCGGATTCCAGCGCGATTCCGATTGCCACTGCTGAGAAGACGCCGGCTCCTGCGGCCAGCGCGCGACGCATCTTCACAGGGCCCTCCCTTCCGGCTTTCTCAATACGCTGCATCGAGTAAAACAGCGTTTCGGCGCCAACACCATGGGTCCGCCGCTATTTCGTATTCGGCGGATGCGCCTCGGCGAGCGCATCGAGAAATGATCGTGCCCAACGGTCCACGTCGTGAGCGAGCACTTGGCGCCGCAACGATCGCATCCGCCGTCGGCCCTCGTCCGCCGGCTGATTGAGCGCCGCCTCGATTGCGTCCTTGACGCCCTCGAGGTCGTGTGGGTTGACCAGATAGGCCTGTCGCAATTCGGCTGCAGCGCCGGTGAATTCGGACAAAACCAGCGCACCGCCCAGATCGCTGCGGCAGGCGACGTACTCCTTGGCCACCAGGTTCATGCCGTCCCGCAGCGGAGTGACCAGCATGACGTCGCTGGCCACGAAGAACGCGATGAGCTCGTCGCGGGGAACCGAGCGATGGATGTAATGCACCACCGGATGTCCGACTTCGGCGTATTCGCCGTTGATGTGGCCGACTTGGCGTTCGATGTCGTTGCGCAGAATCTGGTAGCTCTCCACGCGTTCGCGGCTCGGTGTGGCCAGCTGGACCAGCACCGTGTCGTCACGCTTGATACGACCCTCGGCGAGCAACTCGGAAAACGCCTTCAGCCGAACGTCGATGCCCTTGGTGTAGTCGAGCCGGTCGACCCCGAGCAGGATCTTGCGCGGGTTGCCCAACTCCGCGCGAATCTCCTTGGCGTGGCGCCGGATGTCGCGATGCCGCGCTACCTGGTCAAGAGCGCCGGAGTCGATGGAGATGGGGAAGGCGCCCACCCGGACGGTGCGGGATTCCAGCTGCACCTCGCCGAACCGCGACCGCACCCCGACGGCACCGCGCGAGGTGTTGGCGCCGACCAGTTGCCGGGATAGGAACAGGAAATTCTGTGCGCCACCGACCAGATGAAACCCGACCAGGTCGGCACCCAGCAAGCCCTCGATGATCTCGGTGCGCCACGGCATCTGCATGAACAGCTCGACCGGTGGGAACGGGATGTGCAGGAAGAAGCCAATGGTCAGATCCGGGCGCAGGGTGCGCAGCATCTTCGGGACCAGCTGCAGTTGGTAGTCCTGGACCCATACCGTGGCGCCCTGGGCGGCGGCGCGGGAGGTGGCTTCGGCGAAGCGTTCGTTGACCTCGACGTAGCGGTCCCACCATTCGCGGTGGTAGATCGGCTTGACGATGACGTCGTGGTACAGCGGCCACAGCGTCGCGTTGGAGAACCCCTCGTAGTACTGGGCGACGTCGTCGGAGGACAGACGTACCGGGTAGAGCTGCAGCTCGTCTTGGGCTACCGGCTCATCGTCGACGTCGACTTCGTCGTCGACGACGCCGGGCCACCCGACCCACGCCCCACTGCGCTTGCGCAGCAACGGCTCCAGGGCCGTGACCAAGCCGCCCGGGCTGCGTTTCCAGCTTGTGGTGCCGTCAGGAAGCCGTTCCAAATCGACCGGCAGCCGATTAGCGACCACCACAAAGTCGGAATTCCCGAACTGTGAAGTCGTCGAGCGCTGGCTTCCCCGGGGAGCCATTTACGCGTCGAGTTTCGCCGGTCCAATACCGAGCATGGACAAGAAAACGCGGCACTCGTCAGCGTCGTTCGCGTACGCGGCGACGACCCGCCTGGCCTGGTTAGCGGTGCTGTCGGCCAGCGGCTCGACATCGCCGATTTCGCCAGGGTCAGATTTCGTAGGCATAGGACAACTCTATGCGACGCCGACATCGGCCCGCAGGCGTCTGGCGCGGTGGGGGAATCCGGTCGCCCACGGGTCGGGTCTGTTTCTGCCGCGCACCGGACCGAAACCCTCGCGCCGTCATTTGTTCATGCAAAGAACTGAAATCGTTAACAAATACCGAAACTTCCTCGCAGTGACATGCGGTCACGGCTGTGTGCCGCAGGGCCGGGCAAAGCGCTGGAAGTTAAATCCGAAGATTCGCATTCGCCGGATTCCGGGTGATGATTCCGCGGGGCGTCCTGGCGAACGTTCGCGACGGCTCAGGCACCGGGCATCCGGTGGGATCCACGGCGGTCCCAATTGACGGTCGGGGTAACGGTCCGGGGTGGGCCGGCGTCGGCACGATCACGGTCGCGACGTGGAAAGACGCGACCCGACGGTAGTGCCGGGGGCTCGTTTCGCGGTGGCCTGCGCAGGGCCGCACCTGTCTGTCTACTGACTGATGTCCAGTTGTTCAAAGGCAAACCGGGATGTCATCGCGTCAAAGGCATTATCCTAAGCCGCAGTGCGTCGCATTTTGGCGTTGCGTTGACATCTAAGACTTCGGGAGAACAACAATGGCTCTCACGCCGGCCGATGTTCACAATGTCGCGTTCTCCAGGGCGCGTATTGGGAAACGTGGCTACAGCGAGCAAGAAGTCGACCTGTTCATCGACCTGGTTGAGCAAGAGCTGATCCGTCACATCGAAGAGGACGCCGAGCTTCGTCACCGCAACGCCGAGCTGCGCAACCGCGACGGGGGGCTCAAGAAGCGGGAAGCCGAGCTGGCCCAGCGGGAGGCCATGCTGCACGAGCACGAATCCGAAGTCCGCCGGAAAGAAGTCGAAATCCGCAAGCACGGGGAACAAATTCGCCACCAGGAGGCCCAGCTCGCCCACCGGGCAACGCCGCTTCCCCAGCAGGTCGCCCAGCTTCGCTACCGGGAAGCCCAGGTCGCGCAGCGCGAGGCGCAATTCGCCCAGCACGAGGCCGAAGTCGCGCAGCACGAGGCGCAGCTCGCCCAGCGCGAGTCCGAGCTTCGCCGCCGGGAAGCCGAGCTCAACCAGTGGGAGTCCGAGCTTCGCCAGCAGGAGGACGAGCTCGAGCAGCACGAAGCGCGGCTCGCCGAGCGGGAATCGGAGATCGAGCAGCACGAAGCCGAGCTGCACCACCTGTTGGAGCAACCCCATGCGGTGGCCTCCGGCGCGGAGCCTGCCGCGGGCCAGATGGCGCGACAGCAATTGCGCGCGGTGCCGCCGCCGGTCGCGGTCAACGGGGCCGCGCACCTGGAGGAGACGCGTGCGGTCGCGGCGGTGCACGGACGCCATGACATGGAGCGGATGGCGATCCGGGCGGTCACCGACACGCTCGGCAACACGCTGACCGAGACGGTGCACGAGCGGACCCGCCGCAGCGAGGCCACCGTGGCCACCAATGAGGCCACCGAACTGGATCAACTGAAGGAAGAGAACGCTGAGCTGGCCCGCTCGCTGGGCCTGCTCAAATCCGCCGCCGCCCTCCTGGCGGCCGCACTCGACCGGCCGTAGCCCGGCCGGCCGCAGCTCGACTGGCGGCGACCAACCCAACGCGCAGTTGCTTACACACTCGCCGTAATGTGTAAACAAGCGCATTCAACGACGAACGAGGTGGCGCAATGACAGTCTCCGAGCAAGCCGATGCCGCTGCGGCCAACTCCAGCGCCGATGAGCTGGTGGCCTACGAGACCCTCGACGAGGGCCGCATCGCGCGGATCTGGCTCAACCGGCCCGAGGCTCACAACGCGCAGAGCCGTGGTCTGCTGGTCCAGCTCGACGAGGCGTTCGGCCGCGCGGAGGCCGATGACACCGTGCGCGTGGTGATCCTGGCGGCGCGCGGCAGGAACTTCTCCGCCGGCCACGACTTGGGCTCCGAACAGGCACTGGCCGAGCGTGCACCCGGGCCCGGGCAGCACCCGAGCTTCCGGTCACGCGGTGCCACCCTCGAGCCGATCATGGAGAAGCTGTACCACCAGGAATGGCACTATTTCTTCGAAAACACTTGTCGCTGGCGCGATTTGCGCAAGATCACCATTGCCCAGGTGCAGGGCAACGCGATCTCGGCGGGCCTGATGCTGATCTGGGCGTGCGATCTGATCGTCGCGGCCGAGAACGCGAAGTTCAGCGACGTGGTTGCCGTACGACTTGGAATGCCGGGCGTCGAATACTATGCCCACCCTTGGGAATTCGGGCCGCGTAAGGCCAAAGAGCTGCTGCTGACCGGTGATTCGATCGACGCCGATGAAGCACACCGATTGGGTATGGTTTCCAAAGTCTTCCCGGTCGACGAATTAGCAGAAAAGACACTGGAATTCGCGCGGCGTATCGCCGAGCGGCCCACGATGGCGTCGCTGCTGATCAAGGATTCGGTCAATGCCGCCTCCGACGCGATGGGCTATACCGAGGCGCTGCGGCACGCGTTCCACGTCCACCTGCTGGGCCATGCGCACTGGGCCGCGTTCAACGAGAACAGGTGGCCG
This sequence comes from Mycobacterium sp. pR1184, assembly GCF_041287235.1. Lineage (NCBI taxonomy): Bacteria > Bacillati > Actinomycetota > Actinomycetes > Mycobacteriales > Mycobacteriaceae > Mycobacterium > Mycobacterium sp. pR1184. The sequence continues at coordinate 250,709 of NZ_JBGGKR010000002.1, forward strand.
GTCGGCCAGCCGCCGCACGTCGAGGACTGGCGCAACGCGAAGCCGACGAAGATCGCTCGCCGCGATCAGCCGTAAGAGCCGGGGCGACAACCTAACGAGACCCGGGGTAGCGATATTCGCCAAGGGTGCTGCATGCTTCTATAGCTAGAACCTGTTCCAGTTTGAGAGGGCCCTCGTGCAGCTATCTTTCGAAGACCGGACGTATGTGATCACCGGCGGCGGCAGTGGAATCGGTAAAGGCGTGGCCGCCGGGCTGGCCGCGGCCGGGGCTTCCGTCATGATCGTCGGGCGCAATGCCGACCGTTTGGCGGGCGCCGTCGAGGAGGTCCAGGCGCTGGCCGACAGCGCCGGTAAAGGCGGTGCGATCCGCTACGAGCCCGCCGACGTCACCGACGAGGAGGAGGTGACCCGTGCGGTCGACGCGGCCACGGCCTGGCACGGCCGGCTCAACGGTGCGGTGCACTGCGCGGGCGGCTCGCTGACCATCGGGCCGATCACCCACACCGACTCGGAGGCATGGCGAAACACCGTCGACCTCAACGTCAATGGCACCATGTACGTGCTCAAGCACGTGTGTCGTGAATTGGTGCGCGGCGGCGGCGGCTCGTTCGTGGGAATCTCGTCGATCGCGGCCAGCAACACCCACCGATGGTTCGGACCCTACGGCGTCACCAAGTCGGCGATCGACCACATGATGATGTTGGCCGCCGACGAACTCGGGCCGTCCTGGGTGCGGGTCAACAGCATCCGCCCGGGCTTGATCCGCACGGATCTCGTTGATGCCAGCGTCATTCAGTCCCCGGAGATCAGCGGCGACTATGCGTTGTGCACACCGCTGCCGCGGGTGGGTGAGGTCTCCGACGTCGCCAACCTGGCACTGTTCTTGCTCAGCGACGCGGCGAACTGGATCACCGGACAGTGCATCAACGTCGACGGCGGCCACATCCTGCGCCGTGGCCCGGACTACTCCTCGATGATGGTGCAGATGTTCGGTGAGGATGCGCTGCGCGGAGTGGTCTAGGAGAAGCAGATGAACAGACTCGAGGGCAAGCGGATCCTGGTGACAGGCGCCGCGTCGGGGATCGGCCAAGCCACCGCGTTGCGGTTGCTCAGCGAAGGCGCCGGCGTCGTCGCCGCCGACATTTCGGCCGACGGTCTCAGCAACACCCAGGCCGGCGCGCAGGAGGCAGGGACAGCGCAGCGGCTCACCACTATGCCGATCGACGTCGGCAACGAGGACTCCGTCATCGACGGCGTCCGCCGGGCGGTCGAGAAGCTCGGCGGCCTGGATTCGCTGGTCAACGCGGCCGGCATCCTGCGGGCCTGGCACACCCACCAGACCACCCTCGACCACTGGAACCAGATCATCGCCGTCAACCTGACCGGCACCTTCCTCGTGGTCCGCGAAGCACTGCCGGCACTACTGACGAATTCGCGCAGCGCGATCGTCAACTTCAGCTCGACGTCGGCGTCGTTCGCCCACCCCTATATGGCGGCCTACGCCGCGAGCAAGGGGGGAATCCAGGCGTTCACCCATGCCTTGGCGCTGGAATATGCGAAGGACGGTCTGCGTGCCGCGTGCGTCGCGCCGGGCAGCATCAAGTCCGGAATCACCGATGCGACCGGCGGATACATCCCGAAAGACGCTGATTGGTCGCTGTTTCCCCGGCTGATGCCGATCCTGCCCACCACGACGGAATCCAGCGGCGCGGGGATGGCCGGACCCGAGGCGGTGGCCGGCGTGATCGCGATGCTGGTCTCCGACGACGGAGCCTGGATCACGGGCACCGAGATTCGGATGGACGGCGGCACGCACGCCTGAACGTGCCTGCGATCGCCGCTAGTTAACGCACGGCACGCCGCGACCGTCGATCGGCTTGCCCTGATCGGGTGTCGGGTAGGTACTGGTGCCGTAGCCGTAATTCCAGCTGTTCTTGGTCGACGTCGTGGTGGACGAAGACGAGGACGACGACGAGTACGAATCGTCCATCGATTCGTCCGGCGTCGGCATCGTGAAGCTGGTATCGACAATCACCCGGACGTGTCCGGGTTCGACGCCGGCGTCGGGCTGCTTGGGGGCGTCCAGGCTGAGCAGGTTCGCCAGGTTCTGCGCATCGGCCTGGGCGCCGGCGCCGTACTGGATGGATGTCTTGCTCGGATCGAACCAGTTGCGGTCGCGGACCGTGCCCGCGGTGTAGCCGTACTTCTTCAGTGCGCGCGACACCTGGCTGGCGAGACCGCTTGTGCTGCTTGCGTTGACGACGTCGACGATCGTCGACGGATTGGGTTTGGCGGCCGTCGTCGGGGACGAGCTTGTCGGCATATCGCCGCCGATCGCCGAGGCGACCTCGGCCTTGATCGCCACCGGGTCGACGATGTTCACGTCCTGCCCGCCGATGTTGTCGTACCGGACCACCGGCAGCGTCCGGAATACCACCTGATTCGCCGCTGCGCTGCCGGCGATTTCGCCGATGCGACGGAACATGTCCTCGTCCCAGCCGGCCGACAGCACGACGTCTTTGCGAGCCACGGCCATCAGGCTCTTCATCTTGTCCAGGTTGGTGAAGGTGCCGGAATCCTGTAGCTCTCGCATGACCGACGCAATGAACGCCTGCTGGCGGTGGGTACGGTCCAGGTCGCCGTTGTCCAGCCCGTGACGTTGCCGGACGAAGGCGAGCGCCTCGGAGGCATCCAGCCGTTGCGGCCCGGCGGGGAAGTCGGCGCCGGAGTAGGAGTCGTAGACGGCGTGGTTGAGGCAGACGTTCACGCCGCCCAGGCTTTGCGCCAGATCGTAGAAGCCGGCCAGGTTGACCTCGGCGAAGTAGTCGATCGGCACCCCGGTCAGGTTGCGCACCGCCCGCAATGTCGCTGCCCGGGCGGCTTCGCGGCCCTTGGTCTCCAGCTCCTTCTGGCTGCTCATCCCCTGGTTGATCAGCTTTTGAGCGACGTACTGCTTGGTGAGGCCGTACGCCTCCTTGATCTTGATGTGGTTGTACCCGGGCACGCCGTTGAACGGGACCCAGTCGTCGCGCGGGATCGAGAAGGCGACCACCTTGTTGTCGGAGCTGACGTGCACGAGGATCAGCGTGTTGGTGTTGTAGCCGCCATCATCTGAATCGCCCGCGTGCAGCTGCTTGAGGATCGAATTGGGAAGGTCGTTGCCGTCCTGGTCTTTTCGCGAGTCCAGTCCGATCAGCAGGATGTTCATGTTGTCGCCGCTGGATCGCGGATCGTCGGGACTCAGCGCTTGGGACACGGTGATGCCACCCAACGCCCCGTGCGCCACGTAGTAGCCGGCGCCGGTCATCAGCACCGCGGCGGTGGACACCAGCGTCATGAACGCCCGCGTCACCCCTCTGCGCAGAGGTGACGGTTGGCGAACCGCTCGATGGCGGCGATGTGCACCGCCGGAGCGTGCCATCAGAAACCTTGACCCTTCACCCGGACACCACTGGATACCGCATCAGCGGTTTGCGGTGATGAGGCGAAAAGCATGAGGTCAAGTATGCGGTAGCTTGCTGTGAAGCCCCCAATTTTGATCGCGCCCAGCGGCTCACTGTGGTCCTTCTCACGCTCGCGAATCGCCCAAATCGCCGACGGCGATCTTCGCGCTACCAGCATGTTTTGGCTAGGATGCCCCGAGCCTAGGGTCCGTAACCGTCGCGGACCGGTCTCAGGAGGAAAACATGGCCGACGAGATCGATGCCGACTCGTCACCGGACGGAAACCAGCACGCGGGCAATGTCGATGCCGAGGCGCCGGGACGCGGCCTACGGCAGATCTGGCAGAGGGTCCCACCGGGTCTTCGGACAGTCATCCCCCTGGCTTTGCTGGTGTCCGTCGTGATCGTCGGCTTTTACAACTGGGTGCGGCCGTCGCGCGACGATTGGTCGCACCTGCCGGACCGACTTGTTTGCCAGATGCAGTCGGTGACCAGGCCGCCACCGGCGCTCGTCGTGGACTCGGTCGGCGTGAGCCATCCCCGGGCCGACGTTCTGCAACTCGTGGTGCACTTTGCCCAACCTCTGCCGGCGGCGCCGAGCTATCAATTGACCTACCGTCTCGCCAACAACGGCACCCCGTTCGCCGTGCTGACCCAGCGACCGGGCAGCGACGACTTAGCGATCACCAACACCCGATCCGACGGTGCCGACATCCGGACGGATCTTGGCACGCACGCCAGAAGGACGGCACCCGACACCGTCGAGATGACGCTTAACCTAACGAAATTCGGTATCCAGAAGGACTTCGTGAGTCCAACGCTCGCGGTGTCGTCACAGCTCGACGCGCGCGGCGACGAACCGATGGCTTACGCGTTGCAGGTTTGCCACGGATAAACGAAAGCCGTTGCGGCACAAGGCTAGCGAACCTTTTCGAGGTCCTCGCCCGAACGGTAGAACACCCGGATATTCGACCCGGTCGCTATTTCCGCCAGGTATACGCCGAACGGTTCGACCTCGTAGTAGTAGTGAACATAGCCATGTTTGTCCAAAGTGGTGGCACAAGTCAGACCCGGTGCCCCGCACCGTTGCTTGGTGGGCAGCGCGAGTACACCGATTACCAGCATGACGATGATTCCGACCAAGATGGGGGTCTTGTTCACGGTGTGCCTCGTTTGCACGGAATACGTCACCCGATGGAGTGTAAGCGCAACATCGCCTGATCCCGGGGAAGTAGGGTCTGTCAAATATGACGAGTGCAACCTCTGACAACCCACCGTCGTCGCATGCCCGGGTCGAGGTGCTCGGCAACATCGGCCCCAATTGGTTTGCCTCGGTAATGGGAACGGGAATCGTTGCTATCGGCGGTGCCACGCTGCCGTTTCACGTCGTGGGTCTGCGCGCTTTCGCGGAAGCGGTGTGGGTGATCGCCGCGGTACTGCTGGCGACGCTGATCGTGGTGGTGGGTGGTCACTGGCTGCGGCACCCCACGGTGGCGCGCGGCCACGCCCGCAACCCGCAGATGGCCCACTTCTACGGGGCCGCTCCCATGGCACTGATGACCGTCGGCGGGGGAGCGATGGTGGTCGGCAGAGACCTGATCGGCGAGCGTGTCGCCGTCGATCTGGACTGGGTGCTGTGGACCGCTGGGACCCTTGGCGGGCTGTTCACCGCGGTCACCATTCCGTTTCTGATGTTCACCCAGCACGATGTCGAACCCGACGCGGCGTTCGGCGGCTGGCTGATGCCCGTGGTTCCGCCGATGGTGACCGCGGCGATGGGGGCGCTGTTGCTGCCGCACATGGCTGCGGGCACCGGCCGTCAAACCATGCTTTATTTCTGCTATGCGATGTTCGGGCTGTCGCTGCTGGCCTCGCTGAACATCATCGCGATGATCTGGAGCCGGTTGGTCCTGTACGGCACCTCGGGCACCGCGCGGGTGCCGACGCTGTGGATCGTGTTGGGTCCGCTTGGCCAATCCATCACGGCGGCAGGGCTTCTCGGAGGTGTCGCGGGGTTGGCCGTCGAGCACGACGTCGCCGAGGACCTGAACGCGTTCGCGATTCTGTATGGGGTTCCGGTGTGGGGCTTCGCGGTGCTGTGGATCGCGCTGGCCACCTCGCTCACCGTGCGTACCTTGCGACGCGGAATGCCGTTCGCCCTGACGTGGTGGAGCCTGACCTTCCCGGTCGGCACTTTCGTGACCGGGACGTCGCAGCTTGCGGCGCACACGCACCTGCCGGCCTTCAAGGTGGCGGCCGCCATCGGCTACGGCGGCCTGCTGTTCACCTGGTTGTTGGTGGCGATCCGCACCGCCCGGGGCAGCCTGCGCGGCAACCTGCTCAAGCTGCCGCCGAGCACCGCGCCGGTCAAGGCCCATAAGGAACAGGTGTCCTGAATGCCGATCTGCGCCTGCGGCATCCGCTCGATGCCACGCTGAACAACGTATTGCGCAGCTGACGACGACGCGTGAGCGCGCACCGTTTTGGTACCCGCCTGGCGGGTAGGCAACGTTAAACCGGCTCGGGCAGTGAACATGTCGGATCCGCCGGTACCGGCAGCAACTCGGATCGTTGAGAGACGGAGGACACCCATGCGCGCTGAGGAAGGCGACGAATCGGTCGACGATTACGCCCGGGAAGGCAAGCAAACGCACGATCGCATCAAGGATGCGCAGCGAGCGGGAAGCCCATTGGGACGGATCGCACAGCGGGTCGCCAAGTTCTTTCGCGGCGAACACGATTCCCCAGCCGGCAACGACTGATCGGGGCCGTCTTAGGATCTCCTGATGACGACGGCTCCTGAACAGTTCTCCACCTCAGGGATAGGTGGCGTTCGCATCGTCGCCGATCGCCAGGGCGATCCGCGTTCCCGCGCCGTGGTCTTCTTGCACGGGGGAGGACAGACCCGGCGCTCCTGGGGCCGCGCGGCTGCCGCGGTCGCCAAGCGTGGCTGGCAGGCCGTCACAATCGATTTGCGGGGCCACGGCGAGTCCGACTGGTCCAGCGAAGGTGACTACCGCGTCGTCAGCTTTGCCGCGGACGTCCAAGAGGTGCTGCGGGGGCTGCCGCCGAAACCCGTATTGGTAGGCGCCTCCCTCGGCGGCTTCACCTCCATGCTGCTGGCCGGGGAGCTCTCGCCCGGCATCGCCAGTGCGGTCGTTCTCGTCGACATCGTTCCCAACATGGAGCAATCCGGGGCGAATCGCATCCACAACTTCATGTCCGACCGGGTGGAATCCGGGTTCGCTTCATTGGAAGAAGTCGCCGACGCGATCGCCGAATACAACCCGTACCGGCCAAGGCCGACGGACCTGGAGGGGCTGACCACCAACCTGCGCCGCCGTGGGGATCGTTGGTATTGGCATTGGGATCCCCAATTCATCAGTGGCACTGCGGCTTTCCCGCCCTTCGAGGTCACCGACGCCGATCGCATGCACACCGCCGTCGAGGCGATCCTGCGCAGTGGCGTGCCCATGCTGCTGGTTCGTGGCCAAGTCAGCGATCTGGTCAGCCAGGAACGGGCCGACGAGTTTCTCGCGCGCTTTCCCGAGGTCGAGTTCACCGATGTGCAGGGTGCGGGGCACATGGTCGCCGGTGATCGCAATGACGTTTTCGCCGGCGCCGTGCTGGATTTCCTGTCCCGCCACGTCGACGTCGGATAACGTTGCCGCGCTCTGACCAGGAACAAGCCGTATTCGGCTGGTAGCATCCTGGCCCGACAAGAGGAGAGCGGCGTGGGTATAGCGGGGTTGCGGGCGTTGGGCTTGTTCGCTGCCATGATGACGGCGGCGACGGTGTTCGCGAATACGGCTGCGGCCGAGGAGCCGCCGATGCCGGGCGTGCAACTCGAGGATGAAAGCAGCAGGTGCACAGCAGGTTTCGCCGCGCAAGGTAATGACGGCAGCTACTACTTGCTGACCAGCGGTCATTGCGACGCGCACGACGGCTCGGTATGGACCTACGGCCCGAGTATCCCGCTCGGGGCGATCACCGTCAGCGAGAAAGAAGGCGACAAGCGCGACGCCGCCATTATCCGCCTGAACCCGGCCGTGGGTGTGCCGACCGGTGGTGTCGGCGGACTGACTATCCGAGATGTGTTGAGCAGCAACCAACTTAAGCTGGGCTCACCGTTCTGCAAGTTGGGTGCGGTCACCGGAGAGACCTGCGGAACCATCACCCACATCGACGGCGATGTGGTCGAAGCCAGCGTGTACAGCCTGGGTGGTGACAGCGGTAGTCCCGGTTACGTGAAGAACGACGATGGGACCGTAAGCGCGGTGGGTATCTTGATGTCCTCACCGGATGGTGACGACAACACCACATACTTCACCCTGGTGCAGCCGCTTCTGGGCAAGTGGGGAATCCGAATTCTGCCCTGACGGGTACCGGGTTTCGGCGCGCCCGGTATTGGGTACTAGCCGCTCCGGCATCTTGCGTACGGACCCGCGCCGCCCGGTAGGGTCCCTAGGTGTTGACAGAGGCGAACGTGGTCAGCGGCACCAGCAACACAAGGGAGTGGTCGGTGAAACGGGAGATCGTGATCGGCGCGGCCGGCGTGGCCATGGTGGTCGCCAGTTGTGTCGGCTGTTCGAGCAACAAGTCCAACACCGGCGCATCGAGCACGGCTGCGGCACCGGCCGGCCCACAGGTCATCGTGGACGGCCAGAAGCAGAACGTCACCGGGCAGGTCACTTGCACTCCGAACGGCGACAACATCAACATCGGGATTGGTGATGCTTCCGCCGGCGTGGGTGCGGTCATCAGCAACGCCAACCCGCCCATCGTCCATGCGGTCGGGCTGGGCAACGTCAACGGCATCGCGTTCGGCTATTCCGATGCGGCGCCGAACCAGGCCAGCAATGCCGGGGCCGCCGTGGACGGCAAGTACTACGCGATCAAGGGCACCGCGACCGGTACCGATATGACCAATCCGGAACAGCCGCAGACGGTAACCAAGCCTTTTGAGATGGACGTGACCTGCCCGTAGCGCGGGCCAACGAGACATCGTCGGGGCCGAAGGCCCAGAGGGGACGCAGCAATGTCGAAGAAGCGTGTCAGCGCGATGGCGCTCGCGGCGGGACTCAGCATCTCGGCGTTGAACCCGGGATTCGCGAGTGCCTTCCCGCTCGACCCACCGGCGTGCCCGAATGGCAACTGCCACGGCGGGCCGGGCGGACCGCGCCCGCAGGCGCCGGAAACCACCGCCCCGCCGGCCACCACCGCCGCACCCGCGACCACGGCCGCGCCCGCGACTACGGCGGCGCCCCAGACGACCGCAGCGCCGCAGACCACGGCCGCGCCGCAGACCACTGAGCAGCCCAGTCCGCAAACCACCGCGCCGCAAACCAGTGCGAGCGCGCCAAGCACGACCGCACCGGCGACGCAGACCACGACTCCGCCGGCCAGCCAAACGACCACGCCGGCCCAACAGACCACGACTCCGCCGTCCAGCCAAACCACGACGCCGGCCGAGCAAACCACCACGGCGCCGAGCGCACAAAGCACGACTCCGGCGGGCAGCCAAACCACCTCGCCGTCCGGGCAGCGGCCCACTCGGACCGTGGTCGCGCCGAGCACCCAACCGCCGCACGAGCCGTACCAGCCCCGCGGCACCTACCTGACGGCCAGCGCCGAGGTGGGCGGACCGATGGACTCATCTGTCGGCTTCAGCATTGTCGGCCACGGCGCACCGCCTCCACCGCCGCCGCGAGGCTGGGGCTGGAACGACGGCCCGCCGCCGGGTCACCCGCCGCCACACTGGTACGGCCCACCGCCTCCGGGTGGCTGGAATGGCCCGCCGCCTCCGGGTGGCTGGAACCGTCCGTGGGTCGGCCCCCCGCGTGACGTGGTGTATGCGCGCAGCAACTTCTCGCCGTTCGCCTACAACACCTTTACCGTTGTTCCGGTCTTCAACTGGCAGTTCGGCGGTTGGGGTTACTGGTTCTTCGGTGTGTGGGTCCCGCTTTACTGACCTCGAAAACCGTTAGTTGGAGCGACGATTCGTCAGGCTGGGCCGCGATCGCGGCCTGGTCACGGTCGAGCTGATCAACTCCAAGACGCTCAACATCCTGGGTAGCGGGGCCATCGAGGAACTGTCCCAGGTGTTCGGCGAGATCAGCGGTGACACCGACGTCCGCGTCGTGGTGCTGCGCGGTGCAGGTGAGCAGGCATTCATCGGCGGCGCCGACATCAACGAGATGGTGGACCTCGACCGCTCGACCGGTGAGGTTTTCATTCGCCGGCTCGCGGGCTTGTGCGAGGCGATTCGCCAATGCCCGGTACCCGTCATCGCCAGGCTCGCCGGCTGGTGCCTCGGCGGCGGCCTGGAAGTCGCGATCTCGTGCGATCTGCGAATCGCGGAGTCGGGGGCCAAATTTGGCATGCCGGAAGTGGCCGTCGGCATCCCGTCGGTCATCCATTCGGCGATGCTGCCCGCGCTGATCGGTGCTTCGCATGCGGGCTGGCTATTGCTGACCGGCGAGACGATCGACGCCGCGACGGCGCTCGGGTGGGGACTCGTGCACGAGGTGGTCGCCGCCGACCAGCTCGACCACCGCATCGCCGAACTCACCACGAAACTCAGTGGGTTCGGTACATCCGCGGTCCGTCAGCAAAAGCGCCTGCTCAACAAATGGTTCGATATGACCCTGCACGGCGCGATCGAAGACAGCGTCGAGCAGTTCGGTCTGGCTTTCCTGACGGGCGAGCCGCAGCAGCACATGCGGGCGTTCCTTTCGCGCAAGCGCGACGACAGCTAGCCCTGCCGGGCGGTAGCCGCGGAGTTCTTGCTACTTTCGTGATCCAAAACTAAGGTAAGGCTAAGCTTATGAAACAGTGAGTGTCGTGCGACGGCGACGGGAGCGATCATGACTTCTCAACCAGAATTCTCGCTGGTCGTCGGCTACGGCAGTGACATGGGCAATGCCGAGGATGCTGCCATGACGTTCGCCGAAGCGGTCGAAGAATCTCTCACCGTCAGCTCCACCGCTATCGAGCTCAACCAGATCGAGCCGACCGACCTGCAATCGGCGACCCACTTCGTCGTCGTGTGCTCGACGTGGGGGGAGGGCGAGTTCCCGGACAATGCCTCGTTGTTCTGGGAGGCGATCAGTGCCGAGGGTGCGCAGCGGCTGGATCATCTGCGGTTCGCGGTGCTTGCCCTGGGCGACACCGGATATGAGCAGTTCTGCAACGCCGGCCGGCTACTCGATGAGCGACTGGAAACCCTGGGCGGAATCCGGTTGATGGACCGCGTCGACGTCGACGGCGTCTATGTGCAGGCGGCCCGGGTGTGGACGGATGATCTCGTCAAGCTGCTACTGGCCGATCGCACCGATCCTGCGACCGCGATTGCCGTCGGGGCGCCGGAGCCTCGCCCGTCCGACCATGCCGAACAAGCACGGCGCGATCGCAGCCATCCCCTCTTCGATGCGCACGTTGTGGTCAACCGACTGCTGACCACCCCCCAGTCCGACAAAGAGGTCCGTCACTACGAGCTGGAGCTCTTCGGTGCTGGAATCGATTACCACGCGGGCGATTCCATCGCGGTCCATGCCGGCAACGATCCGAAACTCGTGGAAGCGATCCTGAGCGAGCTGGGCGTGGGTGCCGACCACGCCGTCGTCGGCTATGACGAGGGCCTCGGGGAGTTGCTCACCGAGCACCTCGAGATACGGACACCGTCGCGAGCGCTGCAGACGTTGGTCGCCGCCCGCACGCGCGACGCCCCCGCGCAGGCGCTGAGCACCGAAGCCGTTGCGGGGCAGGGCTCTTGGTGGTACGGCAAGGATGTACTCGACCTGATCAGGCTGGGCGAGCTGACTGTCGACGAAGTCGTCGACACCCTGCGTCCACTTCAGTCGCGCGACTATTCGATCGCGTCGAGCCCACTGGTGCACCCCGACCACGTGCACCTGACGGTAGCGACGGTTCGCTACACGGTCGGCGACCGTCGGCACGGCGGCGTCGCGTCGACGTTCCTGGCGGACCGCGCTGACACCGTACGCGTGCACCTGCGACCCAACCACTCCTTCCGGTTGCCCGCGGCCGACGTGCCCATCATCATGATCGGCCCGGGCACCGGCATCGCGCCGTTCCGTGGCTTCCTGCAAGAGCGGCAGGTCCTCGGCGCGTCCGGGCGATCATGGTTGTTCTTCGGAGACCGGCGGCGTCATTGCGACTTCCTCTACGGTGACGAGCTCGGTGCCTTCCTCCGGTCGGGCACGCTGACCCGACTCGACTTGGCGTTCTCCCGCGATGGAGCGGCTGGGGAATCGAAACAGTATGTGCAGCACCGTATGTGGGAGAATGCGACGGACATCTTCGGATGGTTGCAGGACGGCGCGTATGTCTATGTGTGCGGCGACGCCGAGCGCATGGCCAAGGATGTCGACGAGGCGTTACGTACAATTGTGGCCAGCTGCGGCGGGATAAGGGACGGCGCCGCACACGCGTACGTCAACGACCTCGTGAAGAGCCATCGCTACCTGCGCGATGTCTACTGATTAGCTGTCGTCCCGGTGCGCCGGCTCCCGACGTAAGGGCAGGACGAGCCGAAAGCGCGCCCCCCTGTCGTTGGGCAGGCAGGTCAGCTCCCCCTGGTGGGCACGCGCCAGTGCGCGGGCGATGGGCAGGCCGAGCCCGGCGCCGCCGTGGTCCCGATTGCGCGAAGAGTCAAGTCGGACAAGGCGGTCGAAGATTCGTTCGCGGTCGGGGTCCGGGATTCCCGGTCCCGAGTCCGTGACCGTCAACTCGGCACATCGCAATCCGGAATGATCGGCCTCGCGCACTTCGAGCACGATGTGGCCACCGGCCGGGGTGTGCCGGCGGGCGTTGTCGACGAGATTCGACACGATCTGGGTTACTCGGGTGCGGTCGGCGTGAATGGGCGCGGTTGGGTCACCGGTACGGCTCACCGTTAGATCGGGGGAAAGCATGGCCGCGCGTTCGCGTTCGGCTTCGGCGATCGCGACGAGGTCGGTGTCGGCGAGCTCCAGGGTCAGGCCCGCGTCGATGCGACTCAGGTCGAGCATGTCGACGACCAGCCGACCGGCCCGCCGGGATTCGTTGAGTAACAGTGTCGCGCGGCGGTATTGGCTGTTCGCTGACGCGTCGTTTTCCGCTTGCACAGTGGCACCCAAGATCTGCTCAGCAGTGGCCCGGATACCGGTGATCGGAGTGCGCAGCTCATGGGCCGCATCGGCCAAGAACTGACGGGTGCGCTGTTCGGACGCTTCCAAAGCGTCCAGCATGCCGTCGAAAGCTGCTGCTGCCCGGCCTAGTTCGGTGTTGGCGCGATCTGGCCGCAGTCGCTGTCCCCGATCGCCGGTGGTGATGGATCGGGCGAGGGTGGTGAGCCGGTCCAGTGGCCGCAGGGCGGTGCGGGTGACAACGACCAGCAAGATACCGGCCACCACCAGGGTGATCACGCCGCCGGCGATCATCACTTCACGCAAGTGCCGGATCAGCGCGGTGGTTTGCGTCGTGTCGGCTACCAGGATCACTCGCCCGCCCGAGGCCAACGGGTGCACCACGACCGTCGCTGTGGCGTCCGGCGGTGGTGCTCCGGGCGGGGGGAACGGGAATACCGCGGGCGGATGCGGTGGGGGACCCCAGCCGGGCGGCGGTGGTGGGACTTGCCAGCCCGGTGGTGGCGGTGGCAGCGGAGGAGGGACCGTGGGGCCGTCCCGCGTGTCGGACGCGATGGCGGGGTCCCCGTAGCTGCTTCCGTCCGCGGCCACCAGCAAGACGCGGATCCCGCCGCCGCTGAGCTGCGCCACCAGCTGGTCCGGCGGGATGTTGCCGGCGGCCAGCGCATCGGCCCGCGCGGCGGTGGCCATCAGCCGATCGTGCAGATCGCGATGGGCCTGGATGCCCAGCAGCGCGTCGATTGTCACGCCCAGCACCACCAGCAGCACCGTGAGCACGCCAAGGACAAGCACGGCGACCCGTCGGCGCAGCGATGGGGTCGGGGTCCGCGGCACCGCCGGGGCGGAGTCGTCGGTCATGGCCGTGCCGGCTGCAAGCGATAACCGATGCCGCGCACGGTGTGCAGGATGCGCGGTCCGTGGGCTTCCAACTTCCGGCGCAGCCCGCTGATGTGGACATGCACCAGATTGGCGTCGTAAGCGTCGTAGCCCCACAGCGCGGTCAGGATCTGCCCGGTGCTGACGATGCGCCCGCGTTGCTCCACCAGGAACCCGAGCAGCCGAAGTTCGGTGCCGGTGAGGTCCAGCGCGGTTCCCGCGCGTGTGGCCACCGCCGCGTCGACGTCCAACGTCAGGTCGCCACACTGGACGACCGTCGGAAGCCGGCCCCGTCGGCGTAGCACCGAGCCCACCCGGGAGATCAACTCGGCCAGCTCGAAGGGTTTGACGACGTAATCGTCGGCGCCCCCGTCGAGACCGCGCAATCGGTCGGGCAGTCCGTCACGTGCGGTGAGCAACACGAGCCCGGCCTGGCCCCAATCGCGAATAACGTCGATCAACTCGAAGCCGTCGCGCCCCGGCATCATCACGTCCAGCACCACCAGGTCGGGCCGAAAGCCGTCGAGCACGTCCTCCAGCCCTGCGCCATCGGGCCGCATCGCGGTGAAATATCCGGCGCCGGTCAACGCTTCGCCGACCATTTCGCGAATTGCCTCCGAGTCCTCGACGACCAGTACCCGGGCTGCGATGCCGGAACGGGGTTTGCCAGCCGGCCGCGGCGCTCGATCGGAGTCGAAGCGATGGCTCATCTCTTCATTCTCAACAGGTTTCTGAAACCAACATGAAGAAATGACGCCTCGGGTCGATGCCTTCAGGTTGGGACCAGATTCGCTTCCTAGCGTCACCGGCACTACAGCAGTCACACATCTGGAGGACGCATGGCCGACGAGCAACCACTACGGACCAGACCCGATGAGGCAACTGGGGAATTCCAGCGCCCGCCGACCGCAGTTCCTGCCGAGCAGCTGGGCCGACCGGCCTTCGTGCGGCGCCACCCCGTCGGCGTCGCGGTCGGAGTCGGCGCGTCCGGGTTCATTTTCGGAGCGATACTGACAACCCTGTTCCTAGCGATCTTCGTGCCGGGCCCGTTGTCGCCGGGGCCGTTCCCCATGCCGGCGCCCCCACCGTGCGGCTTCGCGCCGGGTGGGTGCGGTGCTCCCATGCCCCCGCCCCTGGGATGGGCCGACCCGGCCGGAGGTTGGGTAGCGCCGCCCCCGATGCCCAGACCGGCCTTCGCGCCGCCGCCGGGGCAGCTGCCGCCACCGCCGCCCGGAGCCTTGGCCCCCGAACCATCGCCGGGTGCGCACCAACCTGCTCCCGGTGGGCCGCCGCCCCCGGCATCCGGCCAGGGCCGTTGACGGCATGCGCGCGTTGGCCGGCTTGTCGGCCGGCGCCGCCGGCACGTGCGCCGCCGAAGGGTGCGAACCACGGAAACGGACCGACGAACAGAAATGAGAAACGGGTCGAGTAATGAAGATAAAGACGTTAATCGCTGGGTCGCTGTTGGCGGGGGCTCTCGGGATCGCCGCGACGGGCGTCGGTGGCGGGGTGGCCGGAGCGGATCCCTTCCCGCCACCACCGGGCCCGGGTCAGCCTGGACCGCCGCCGCCCGGGCCGGGTGGACTGTTCGGCCCCCCGGGGTCAGGTGGGCCGATTGGGGGCCCGCCTCCCGGTGGTCCGGTTGGCCAGCCGCCGCCTGGAGCGCCGCACCCGCCGGGCTTCTGATTCGGGTACACGCACCTGGTGGCCGCCTCTGTCGCAAGTATGGAGGCGGCCACCGCCGCGCCGCGCGCGAATACCAAAGCCGTTGAAATCGACTGGCTTTGAAGCGACCTGCCTCAAGCCGTTTGGGCTGCCGAATAATCCAGGCACACCGTGGTGCCGTCGGGGTGAGTGTTGATGGTGCAGTGGTCTGCCAACGCGTGCATCAACATGATGCCGCGAGACGCGCGAGGGTCGTGGGGTTGGCGCGACGAGCGCCGACACCAACGGCCACCATCGCTGACGCACACGCTGATCGTCTGCGCCGCGGGGTCATAGTCGGCCTGCAGTCGCATGGTGCCGACGACATCCTGGCCAGTGCTTCGTTGACGCCGAGAATGACGTCCCCGCTGACGTGTGGCGACGCCTGCGGCAGCTCCCGCAACCAGTTCCGCAAGGTGTGACGCAACTTGCTCGCGGTCGCGGCGTCGGCCGCACCCGCGCAACTCAACTGCGCCGGGACGGCGACAACTGCGGGGACCTCAACGCTCATAGCCCATCGCATACCCCGTCGATTCTGGAAAAAACCAGGGCCCCGTATCGCTTCTGCCACAGCTCAACAGACGCGCCGAGACCTGCGGGCTCAGCGACGTGGGGGCAGCCGCACGATCTGGACGAAGAAGTTGTCGATCGTTCTGATGGCGGCCATGTAGCGGTCGAGGTCGACAGGCTTGGTGACGTAGGCGTTGGCATGCAGGTTGTAACTGCGCAAGATGTCCTCTTGAAGGGACGACGTGGTGAGCACGACGACCGGGATGTCCTGCAGGTCGGGGTCTGATTTGACGGTCTGTAAGACGTGACGGCCGTCGAATTTGGGCAGATTGAGATCCAGCAAGATCAGATCTGGTCGTGGCGCGTCGCGAAATTCGCCGCGGCGGTAGAGGAAGTCCAATCCCTCGGCGCCATCACGTGCGACATGGAGCTTGTTGGCGATCTTGTGGTGCTCGAACGCTTCTCGCGTGATCAGTTCATCGCCGGGATCGTCTTCGACGAGAAGTACGTCTATCGGATAAGGCGACGTCATAGGGGGGATCCACCTTTCGGGCGGCTGACGCGCACAAAGCGCTTCTTGAAAAGTGGTTTACCCCTTGGCAATAGGCAATAATCCGACTGTGACGCTTTGCTCACTAGTCGCTAACCTATTGCCCGACAATCACATCCATTGGCGGGCCATCACCGTGCCCAACATTGCGATGGGCCAGGCTGGTCACCAGTGCCTTGTCGCCTTGGACCGTTCCGACAATGTCCACAGCATCGTTCACCGTGAAATGCGAAGCGACAGTGAGCGGCTTTCTACCGTTGTCGGTAATGAGGGTGGTATCCGGGGTGAGCAAATAGGTCTTGGTGTATCCGCTGGCGCTTCGGGCGGTTATCGAGTCCTCCGACACCGCGATCAGGACTCCCTCCTGACTGACCGGAACCGACGCCGCCGGTGTCGCCGCGGTCACATGGGCAGGTGCCGTTGGCTTTTCGGTGTCGACAGTCAGTGCGGCAAAACTCAGCGCGCCCAAAAGGGAAATGGGAGCAACTCCACCCACGAGAAATCGGCGTCGTCTGCCCGGTCCTGTCAGTCGGTGCTTGGCGCCCACGATCAATCCTTCTTTCCGCGGTGCGGCGCCAACGGTCATCGGCTCCGACCCAGTCAGATTCGTTGAATGGGAGTTACCCGACGCGCCTTGCGGGTAAACCCTGCGGCGCCTCGTCGTGCGGCCCCTGAACTAGATCAGCTCGCGTTGAGCGTCGGACAATCCTCGTAACGAGCCGCATCGATGTATGCGTCGGCGCGTTCGGCCGCCTCGTCGCTATCCACCCCGGTCAGGTCGTAATTGTTCGCCTTTTCCGCGGTGCTGACGATCTGGCGCCGTGACCACCCCTGCGCCAAGGCGGCGCATATCGTCTTTTCCGTCTGATTTCTATGGTTCGGCCAGTCGGGCAAGAAGGTCACCGGATCGGCGCTTGCCGTGGCGATCGTGCCAGGCAGCGCGCCCATTGAAACGAGCGGAATCAGCAGCGACATTCCGTACAGCAACTTCTTCATGGCCGCCGACCGTACGCGCGTTAACCGAGAGTTTACTGTGGTGTCACTGTGTGGACTCCCATTTTCCCGGGTGGCTGAACCTCGTCCCGTCGGGAATCGCAGCACCAATTGCCCGGCATTCACGTCGATCGATTGCCGCACTGGGCCTTTGAAGGGCTAGGCTCCGGCGAGCAGGGCTGCGTATTGATTCTCGAGCACCTTGGCCGGGCCCATGCGCCACATTCCCGCCAAGGATTGCGAGAGGGCGTCGGGAAAGATCTCGTCTTCGTCGTTTTCCAATCCGTCGAAGATGCCCTGTGCTACCGATTGCGTTGAGGCTTTGGGAATTTCGAGTCCTCGAGTCATGTCGGTATCCACCGGGCCGGTGAGTACGGCATGCACCCGGATACCTTGTGGAGCCAAGGTGAAGCGCAGCGATTGCGTCATCGAGAACGCCGCGGCCTTGGACACCGAGTACGCCGGGATGATCGGCAACGGCGCCAGGGCATTGAGCGAAAGGTTGTTGACGATCGAGCCGCCGTGGCGCGCCAGCAGAGGCAGGTACGCGTTGATTACCGCGTAGGTGCCGAAAAGGTTGACGGCCAAGTGTTGTTCGAGTGCGGATCGATCACTTAGGTCGTCGTACCGCGCCACACCGGCGTTATTGATCAGGATGTCGACGGCATCCACCTGCCTGGCCGACTGTTGGATCTGCGCCGGTTCGGTGATGTCCAGCGCCAATGGTGTGACACGAGAGCCGTAGTTGGCCAACGGCTTTCGAGATCCGACATACACCCGACTGGCGCCCCTGTTCAGGGCTTCGTCGACGAGGGCGCGTCCGATACCGCGGTTGCCCCCGGTAATCAGCACCGCTTTGTCCGAGATGGTGACCATGATCGCAAGCTCCTTCGTTGCTGGTGGCAGTGAGCGGGCACCCACCGGCGTCGGTGGTCGATCCATCGGTCGGCAGATGTCCGTATGTGATCCGATACCTGAACCCGTGACGATTCATCGGTTGCCTGGTCACCGTGGTGCGCACGGTGCCGGCCTGGACTTGTCACAACGTCGTGACGGTCGCAAACTGGTTGATATGCGCGACCGCGAGACCATCGAGTCGGAATTACGGCGGATCGCTGCGCGGGGCGCCCAGCCCTCATCCCGAGAGGCCGACGAGCTCCTCGACGAGCTGCTGGCCCATAGCGCCGGGATTCCGTACCCCGGTCCGGTTGCGGCGGGGGAGTTCGACTACGTCCCGGACGCCTGGATGCGCGAGACCCCTCGCGAGCCGAAGACCGAGAAGGCCACACCGCGCCGACGCAAGGGCGCGCTGCGCCGCTTCGGCCTTGTCGCGGCGCTGCCGCTATCTCTGATAGCCCTTGTCGCCGCGGTGGTGGTAACGCTCGCGTTGCGGCACCACGATTCATCGGCGCAGTCGGCGCAACCGCAACCGACGGAAGGTTCGCCGTCGGCCGCGCCGCCCCAGCCGCTCGTACCCAGAGCGCCGGGGCCGCGGACTGACGTCGTCGACATGGCTTTCATCGAAGCTTTGAAGCGCGAAGGCGTACCGGTTCCCAGCCAGGAGTATGTGGTGGCCCAAGGACACGCGGTCTGCGATTTCCTGGCGCGCCAACGCAATTTCTCGGATGCGGTCGGATTCGTGCAGAAATCTTCGATATGGGACGCCAACCAAAGCACCGACGTCACCGCGGGCGCCATCGTCTCCTACTGCCCGCAGTCCCGGCCGTCGATGGCGGACGAGATGCAGCCGGCCTACCAGAACACTCTCTCGGATCTGCAGGCCATCGAGGGAAAACTGCAGGGCATCCAAGACGATCTGCACGGCATTCAGGGTGGTCTGGATAACCTCCCGGGTCACCCGTAAACCGGGTCACCCAGCGCGGAGCCCCCTGTCAGGATTGAACTGACGACCTTTCGCTTACAAGGCGAGTGCTCTACCACTGAGCTAAGGAGGCCGGGGTAAATCGGCTGCCAGCTTAGCCGTTCAGGCGTCGCCCTCGATGATCCGCTGCGACGGCACCGGCCGTGACACCGTGCGCCGCCCGGGGCGCCGGCCCGGCAGCGGAATTCGCTCGGCGATGTTGCTCAGCGGGTTGACGACCATGGTGAGCGCGTTGACGGCGTCCTGCAGCGTGGCGATGGCCGGCTCGAGCGCCTCCATCCCAGGCGTCAATCGGGCCAGAGTGTCGGCGACATCGGCAAGCTGATCCAGCGGACCGTGTTTGGCGGTCAGCTTGTCGATCAGGCCGCCTTCGGACAACAGGCGGTCCGCCAGCCCATCTTCGGACAGCACCCGCTCGATCAGCCCCTCCTCGGCCAGCAGCTGATCGGCCAGACCGCCCGGCTGCAGCGCCCGATGCAGGCCGCCGCCCTCCGCGGTCAGCCGATCGACCAGCCCGCCCTCCGACATCAGCAGGTCGACCACGCCGCCCGGGCGCAGTAACCGGTCGAGCGGTCCGTCGACCGCCATCGCGCGTCCCAGCGGCGCGTCGTCGTCCATCATTCTGGCCAGCCGATTGGCACGGTTGATCGCGTCGTCGAGCCCCAGCATCGAGGTCACCGCGTTGGTGCGGGTTTGTCCGCTCTCGCCGAGTGATCGCTTCGCCACCCCGACGGCCGCGGTGGCCAAGTTCAGGCTCGCTTCGGCGGCCGCGAGGCCGACCCGGGCGGGCGCGGTCGCGGCGGACACCATGCTCTTGGCGAGATCCATGGTTTGAGTCTAGGCACGACGCGCCGGTAAAAACCGGGTACCAGTCCAAGCTGATGCGATGATTCCTGGCAGACTACTAGCAGAAGCTTGTCACCGAGCTCACAGGAATCACACAATAATTACGAAGGCAACGTTCAACTTAGGACGGAACAACCCAGATGACAGCGGCACCCCAAGGCGACACCAAACCGGAAGCGCGCATCCTCGTCGTTGACGACGAGGTCAATATCGTCGAGCTGCTCTCAGTGAGTCTCAAGTTCCAGGGGTTCGAGGTTTCCACCGCGACCAACGGAGCCCAGGCCCTGGACCGCGCGCGTGAAGCGCGTCCCGACGCAGTGATCCTCGACGTGATGATGCCCGGCATGGACGGCTTTGGTGTGCTGCGCCGGCTGCGGGCCGACGGCATCGATGCCCCGGCGTTGTTCCTGACGGCGCGTGACTCCCTGCAGGACAAGATCGCGGGTCTGACGCTCGGCGGCGACGACTACGTCACCAAGCCGTTCAGTTTGGAGGAGGTCGTTGCCCGGCTGCGGGTCATCTTGCGGCGCGCCGGCAAGGGTGGCGCCGAAACACGCAATGCCCGACTGACTTTCGCCGACATCGAGCTCGACGAAGAAACCCACGAAGTGTGGAAGGCCGGCGAACCGGTGTCGTTGTCGCCCACCGAATTCACGCTGCTGCGTTACTTCGTGATCAATGCGGGCACGGTGCTGAGCAAGCCGAAAATCCTTGACCACGTTTGGCGTTACGACTTCGGTGGCGACGTCAATGTCGTCGAGTCCTATGTGTCGTATCTGCGCCGAAAGATCGATACTGGGGAGAAGCGGCTGCTGCACACCCTGCGCGGGGTGGGCTACGTTCTTCGGGAGCCGCGCTGAGTACGCGCTCAGCCATTCGCGGAAAGTAGTCATTGGTGGCGAAGAAGACGGAAACGGCCACCCGGGTTCGCCGGGGACTGCCCCTGCGCGTGGGTCTGGTCGCGGCAACCCTGGTGTTGGTGGCGTGCGGGCTGGCGGCCTCGGGCGTCATGGTCACGTCGATCCTGCGGCACAGTCTGGTCAGCCGCATCGACGCGACGCTGCTCGAGGCCTCGCGCGGCTGGGCGCTGGCCCCGCGGCGACAACTGACGGCGTCCTCCTACGAAGGCCCGGACCCGGGCCGGCCCCCGTCGAAGTACTACGTGCGCGGCGTCGGCACCGACGGCAAACCGTTTACGGCCATCAATGACCGCAACGCCGAACCGGCCTTGCCGCCCGACAACGACGTGGGCCCCAGTCCCACGACGCTGCCGTCGGTCAACGGCTCCGATATTCAGTGGCGAGCGGTGTCGGTACACGGGCCGCACGGCTTGACGACCGTCGCGATCGACCTGTCCGACGTCCAGCAAACCGTGCGGTCGCTGGTGTGGCTGCAGTTCGGCATCGGGGTCGCGGTGCTGGTGGTGGTCGGCATCGCCGGATTCGCGGTGGTGCACCGCAGCCTGCGTCCGCTGCTCGAGGTCGAACAAACCGCCGCCGCGATCGCCGCAGGCCAACTGGATCGTCGTGTCCCCGCACGTGATCCCCGCACCGAAGTGGGCCGACTTTCGTTGGCGCTCAACGGAATGCTCACCCAGATTCAGCAAGCGGTGGCTTCCTCGGTGTCCTCGGCCGAGACGGCACGCGGCTCGGAGGATCGGATGCGACGGTTCATCACCGACGCCAGTCACGAACTGCGAACCCCGCTCACCACGATTCGCGGATTCGCCGAACTGTATCGGCAGGGCGCGGCCCGCGATGTGTCGATGTTGTTGTCGCGCATCGAAAGTGAAGCAAGCCGGATGGGCCTACTGGTCGACGACCTGTTGCTGCTGGCGCGCCTGGACGTACAGCGACCGCTGGAACACCATCGCGTCGACCTGCTGGCGCTGGCCAGTGACGCCGTACATGACGCGCGGGCGATCGACCCCAAGCGCACGGTTTCGATGGAAGTTCTCGACGGCCCCGGGACCCCCGAGGTGCTCGGCGACGAAGCCCGGATCCGCCAGGTGCTGAGCAACCTCGTCGCCAACGCCCTACAACACACCCCGACAAGTGCCGATGTCATTGTGCGGGTCGGAACCCACGGCGACGATGCCGTGATCGAGGTGGCCGATCGGGGGCCCGGCATGAGCCAGCAGGACGCGTCGCGGGTCTTCGAGCGGTTCTACCGCACCGACTCGTCGCGTGCCCGGGCCAGCGGCGGTACCGGGCTTGGGCTGTCCATCGTCGACTCGCTGGTCCATGCGCACGGCGGCAAGGTCACCGTCCAAACGGCGCCCGGCGAGGGGTGTTGCTTCCGCGTCACCCTGCCGCGCGTCAGCGACGTCCCGGCCCAGGTTGGCTAGGCCGGACCCAACTGCTCGAGCGCCGCTTTGATCCTGGCCTGCGCCTGATCGAGCGACTCCGGCGACGGATTGCGGTCGACGTTGGCGAAGCCGAAATCGCTGAGGCTGCGGGTGGGGAAGACGTGAACGTGCAGGTGCGGCACCTCCAGGCCGGCGATGATCAGCCCGGCCCGCTCGGCCCGAAACGCCTTGCACACGGCCTTGCCGATCAGCTGGCTGACCGACATGACGCGCGCGAACGCGCCCTGTTCGACGCTCTGCCACTGATCGATCTCGGCTCGCGGCACCACCAGCGTGTGCCCCTGGGTCATCGGCTCGATCGTCAGGAATGCGACGACGTCGTCGTCCTCATACACAAATCGGCCCGGTAGTTCACGGTTGATGATCTTGGTGAAGATCGACGCCATGGCCCCAGCATAGGTATGCGGGTGTCACCGTCTGGGCGAGCCCCCTGGCGGGACTACCCGGTCGACACCATGGCGTCGCGGGTTGCCAGTGCATCGGCCGGCGTCCACACCGCGAGGCCGAGCAGCGCCACGTCTTCGAGGAATCCGCCGTCCGCCGACAGCAGGGGGAAGCCTGCGGCGGCGGCCTCGAAGATGCCTGGCGTGGTGGACAAGAAGCTGATGGTGGCGATGAAGAGGCCGATTGCCATCAGGCTGGCGATCGGCCGATGAGTTTGGTGGCCTCGACAGTCAGTCTCTCAAAGACCATAAGGAGGCCCCGCCATGTCACAGGTACGCGTGCACAACTTTTCGGTTTCCCTCGACGGCTTCGGCACGGGCATCGGACAAAGCCCGGATGCACCGTTCGGGCACGCCGGCGGCCGGTTGCACGACTGGTTTTTCGGTACGCGCACGTTCCGCGCAATGCACGGCGAACCGGGTGGCACGACGGGCATCGACGACGCTTTTGCCCGCGCGTGGCTGCCCGGCATCGGCGCCGAAATCATGGGGCGCCGCAAGTTCGGACCGCAGCTCGGCCCATGGGACAGCCAAGAGGGCGGCGACGAATGGAACGGCTGGTGGGGCGCCGACCCGCCGTTCCATACGCCGGTATTCGTGCTTACCCACCACCCTCGGCCCCCGATGGAGATGGATGGCGGCACCACATTCCACTTCATCGACGCCGACCCCGCGCAATCCCTCGAGATCGCCCGAAAAGCCGCCGGAGAACTCGACATTCGCATCGGAGGGGGACCGTCGACCGTCCGCCAATTCCTCGCCGCGGATCTCGTCGACCAGATGCACGTCGTGGTGGTGCCCATCTTGTTGGGGCGTGGGGAGCCGTTGTGGCAGGGGCTTGAGGGCCTCGAGCAGCGGTTCGCGGTGGAGTCGGTGACTAGCCCCAGCGGCGTCACGCATCTGAGCTTTACACGTCGCTAGGCACGCCGTCACGAAGCCCAATGGTTAGCGCAGCGTCGGCGATTTCGTTCTGCGGAGCCGGAATCACCGTACGCAACTCACGGGAGGAGACCCTCTGTGCGATTTCCCGCGGCATTGCTGGCCGCTCCCGCGGTCGCGATGGCCCCAGCATAGGTGGGCCGATTCGACGGCTTACTCTTGGCCGAATTCCATCACGTCGAGGTTCCAGTAGCCGCGCATGTTGGTGATCAGCCCCGCGTCGTTGACCTTGTAGGTGAAGACGCCGCGCACCTTGCTGGTCATGCCGCCCTCAAACTTGCTCTGCAGCACCAGAATATGAGCGATCTCGTTGGGATCACTCGACGGGAACGTCTCCTCGCAGGTGATGGTCAGCTGGTTCTGCGCGATGTTGTTGTCGAAGAACTCGCCGACGGCGGCTTTGCCGCGCACACCGGTGCCGTCGGGGTTGGTGACCGACTTGCCGATCGGGTCCTCGATGACCACATCATCGGTCATCAGCGCCAGCCAGCCGTCCCGGTCTTTGCCTTGCGCGCAGCGCCACGACGACTGCGACGCGGTCAGTGCCGGGGATTGGGTGGTTTGGGTCATCGCTATCTCTCCTGTCGTTAGATCGCACACGCGGCGCGTGCGCCCTCTTCGGTTGCCTTACGAATAAGCCCCAGACCGCTGCAATCGCCGGCGGCATGCACCTGGGCCCCGGGCAGGGCGGCCTTGACGGTGTCGAACAGTGCGGTGTCGGGCTCGACGGATCCGGCGATCACGACGCTGTCGGCGGGCAGTTCGCGGGTGGCCCCACCGACAGGGGTAAACATCACGCCCCGGGTGGTGATGCGCTCGACGGCCGCGCGGATGTGCACGGTGACGCCGAGCCGATCGAGCCGGTCCATGTGTTCGGTCTTGCGCTTGTTGCCCACTTCCGGCGCGATGTCCTTGCCGGACTCGAGGATCGACACCAGCCGGCCCCGGCTCGCCAGGAACTCGGCGAGTTCCAGGGCGACCAGGTCGCCGCCGATGATCACGACCCGTCGGCCGACCGGCATCCAGGCGCGGGTGGCAACCCGGACGGCTTCCGGGCGCACCAGCCGTTGCCGCCAGCCCCCCAGCAGCGAGGCGCCCAGCCGTTGCCAGGCCGGATCGGAGGCCTCGGCGTGGCCGCCGAGCAACTGACGCAAACCCGGCCCGGTGTGGACGTGCGGCAGATCGGCCCCCGGAATCGCCGGCACCGCGACGTGTCCGCCGGTGGCCACCACCACGGCATCAGGCCCGAGCGCGAGAACGTCGTCGGCCGAAACTGCATGGCCCAGATGCACTTTGGTGGTGCTGAGCTTGATCTCGTCGCGCAGATACCGCAGGAACGGCTGGTTCTCGGGATGCAGTACGCAGGCCCAGCGCAGCGCGCCGCCGAGCTGGCCGGCGCGCTCGAAGAGCGTGACGCGGTGGCCGCGCCCAGCGGCCACGCGGGCGGCCTCCAGGCCGGCCGGCCCGCCGCCGATCACCACGACGCGCTTGCCGCGACCGGCGCGTGGCGCGGATAGTTCGCGTTCCTTGCCGGTGCGGGGGTTGACGGCGCAGTCGACGGAGAAGCGCTGTTCCATTGCGTCGATGCAGTTTTCGCACGAGATGCACTTGCGGACGCGGTGCGATTGACCGGTCTGCAGTTTGCGGGGCAGATCCGGGTCGGCCAGCAGCGGACGCCCCATCGCTATGAAGTCCGCGCGTCCGTCGGCGAGGATCTGCTCGGCCCGGTTGGGGTCATGGATCCGGCCGACGGCGATCACCGGCACATCGACCACCTGTTTGACGGCCGCGGCCGCGCCGACGTTGAGCGCGTCGCCGTCGTCGGCGGCGTTGACCATGCCCGTGACGAGCCGGTCGATCACCCCACCGCTGACATGGAAGGCGTTGACACCCGCGGCGACGAGTTCGGGTGCCATTCGGGCGGTTTCGTAGATCGCCCGCCCCCCGGCGACCCGCTCATAGCCGGAGATGCGCAGCGTGATGGGCAGCGCGTCACCCACCTCGGACCGAATGGCGGCCAGCGCCTCCAGCACCACCCGCAGCCGGCCCCGGGTGGAGTCACCCCGATAGTCATCGGTACGCCGATTACGTTGTGGGGCAAGGAAAGAGCCCAACAGCATGTACCCGTGTGCCGCGTGCAGTTCGATACCGTCGTAGCCGGCCTCGGCGGCGCGGCGCACCGCCGCCTTGAACAGGTCGAAGACTTCGCAGAGTTGTCGCTTGCTGATCTCGCTGGACGGGCGGCCGGTGAGATACGACGGGATCACCGACGGTCCCAACGATTCGACGCCGAAGATCTCCGGTCCCAGTCCGTCGGGGCCGGCATGCACGATCTGCGGCTGGATCTTGGCGCCGTGTTCGTGCACGACCTCCACCAGCGCCCGATGGGCGCCGACCG
The DNA here is from genome assembly GCF_041287235.1 of Mycobacterium sp. pR1184. Classification (NCBI taxonomy): domain Bacteria; kingdom Bacillati; phylum Actinomycetota; class Actinomycetes; order Mycobacteriales; family Mycobacteriaceae; genus Mycobacterium; species Mycobacterium sp. pR1184. The sequence continues at coordinate 276,809 of NZ_JBGGKR010000002.1, forward strand.
CTTCGTCGGTGCCCAGATGCAGGCCACCGGGCGTCTCGGGGTGGTGATGGTCAATCCCGGTCGCACCCAAGGTGATCAACCCGGCCCCGCCGCGGGCACGCGCGGCGAAATAGTCGCGGGTGCGCGCCGACGGTAGGCCGTCGCCGGTGCCGTACATCGTCTCCATGGGAGACATGACTAGCCGGTTGCGCACCGTCATGGCGCCGATTCGCCCCGGCGCCAAGAGGTGCGGAAAGCTGGTCACCCAGGACCGGTCGGGTTACCGGTCGGCGTCGGTGTACCGGATGACGCCGCGAATGTTCTTGCCGTCCAGCATGTCCTGGTAGCCCTCGTTGATCTGCTCGAGGCGGTACTGGGTGGTGACCATATCGTCCAGGTTGAGCTTGCCGGCCTTGTACATCGACAGCAGCTGCGGGATGTCGTACTGCGGGTTGCCGCCACCGAAGATGGTGCCCTGCAGGTTCTTCTGCATCAGCGTCAGCATCGCCAGATTGATGTTGACGTTGGTGTCCAGCAGGCTGCCGATCGCGGTCAGCACGCAGGTCCCGCCCTTCTGGGTGATGTTCAGGTAATTGTCGATGTCGGCACCGTGCAGCTCGCCGACGGTGACAACCACCTTGTGGGCCATCAGGCCGTAGGTGACCTCGGCGATGCCCATCAGAGCGGCGTTGATGTCGGGGTAGACATGCGTCGCGCCGAACTTGAGTGCCTGGTCGCGCTTCCACTCCACCGGGTCGATCGCGAAGATGTAGCGGGCACCGGCGTTGACCGCACCCTGCAGCGCGGCCATGCCGACTCCGCCGACGCCCACGATCGCGACGTCCTGGCCCGGCCGGATGTCGGCGGTGCGGACCGCGGAACCGTAGCCGGTGGTCACACCGCAGCCAACCAGGGCGGCCACCTCGAACGGCACCGACGGGTCGATCTTCACCACCGAGGCGCGGTGCACCACCATGTACGGCGAGAAGGTGCCCAGCAGCGTCATCGGGAAGACGTTCTGGCCGCGGGCCTGGATGCGGAAGGTGCCGTCGCTGACCGCCTCACCGCCGAGCAGGCCGGCGCCCAGGTCGCACAGGTTGCGCATGCCGGACTGGCAGGTCGGGCACTGCCCACAGGACGGGATGAACGACAGCACCACATGGTCGCCCGGCTCGATGTCCTCCACGCCGGGGCCGACCTCGGTGACGATGCCCGCACCCTCGTGGCCGCCGAGAACCGGGAAGCCCGCCATCGGGATGCCACCGGTAACTAGATGGTGATCCGAATGGCACATCCCGGCCGCTTCCATCTGGATCTTGACCTCGTGCGCTTTCGGGTCGCCGATCTCAATTTCCTCGATGGACCACGGCTGGTTGAATTCCCAGATCAGCGCGCCTTTTGTCTTCATGAAGGACCTCCACTAACGTGCCCTGACCCGAATGCCGGTGAAAGGGGCCGGCCGGGGCCGGACGGCAATTTAGAACGTGTTCTCATTCGCTGACCATTATGACGTGCATCACCGGCCTGTAAACAACTGGGGGTCCAACCAACCGGTCGGGAGGTCACCAGATGGGAACAGGAGCCTGGCCGAGCGGGTAGTAACCGGGCAGCTTCTCGCCGGCGATGCTGCGCTCGATGCGCTTCTGCATCCCTTCGCTCAGGTCGCCGGACTCGATCAGCTTGCCGAACATGTACGCGACGTGACCGAAGTCGAAGAAGTCACGCTGCCACTCGATAAGCCCTTCGGCGTTCAGGCGGAACCAGCTGCCACCGATGCCGTAGATCTCGTCCCGGGTGCCGTCGGCCTTGTTCACGATCTGCTTCCAGAAGCCGACGATCTCACCCTGCTTCTCATCGATGAGCACCTTCTGGTACTCGTAGACCCAGTTCTCCAGGCCCTCCATCTCGAGGCCGAGTGCGACATCGCGGATCTCGTCGACACCCACGCACATCACGTCTTCCTTCGGGCCGATGTTCCAGCCGTAGGTCGCGTCCTTGGCGTAGAAGTCGGCCAACGGCTTCCAGTCACCGGCCTTTTCGCAGTCCTTATTGGTCTGCAGCCACCGCTGGACCCATGCCTCGAGGTCCGCGCGCGAGTGTGACGCTTGAGATGTCATGGATCAGTCTTCCTTTTCCTCGATGAATAGGGCTTGTGTTGGACACATGTCGACCGCGCGCTGGACTTCATCGCGGGCGTCTTCGGGCGGTTCTGAGTCGAGGATCTCGACCTTGCCCCGCCTGGGCACCTGGAAGTAATCCGGTGCCTCCAGCTCGCACATGGCGTGGCCCTGACACAAGTCCAGGTCGACTCCGATACGAAATGCCATCGCAGGCTCCTAGGCGGTGCGCTTGCGGTAGCGGGCCTTGGCCGGCCGGGCCAGCTGGACGACCATCTTGGAGTGGTCGTTGTGGTAGCTGTCAGCCGGCTGCGCCATCTCAAACTCATACTCGCGCAACAAGACCGAGAAGATCGCCTTGATCTGCATCTGGGCGAATGCGGCGCCCACGCAGCGGTGCCGCCCGGCGCCGAACGGGATCCAGGTCCACCGGTTGACGATGTCGGCCTGCTCTGGCTTGTTGTAGCGGTCCGGCTTGAACGCGTCCGGATCGGGGAAGTCCTCGGGAATGCGGTTGCTGATCGCGGGGGACGCGGCGACGAAGTCGCCCTTGTGGATCGGGAAACCTTCGACCTCGAACTCGCCTTGAGCCACCCGCATCAGAATGATCAGCGGAGGGTGCAGCCGCAGTGTCTCCTTGACCACATTGTCCAGCTTCGGAATCGACCGCAGCGCATGGAAACTCACCTCCTGGCCGTCGGCGTACAGCTCGTCGAGTTCGGTCAGCACCTCTGCGTACACGTCGGGATGGCGGATGAGCTCGATCAGGGTCCACGCCGAGGTCCCCGAGCTGGTGTGGTGCCCGGCGAACATCAGCGAGATGAACATGCCGGTGACCTCGTCGGCCGAGAAGCGCGGGTTGCCCTCTTCGTCCTTAATGGACACCAGGACGTCGAGCATGTCGCGGTCGCTTTTGTCCTTGGGTGGGTTCGCGATCCGCTGATCCATGATTTCCTGTACCAGTGCAACGAGTTTCACCCGTGCCTCGTCGCGCAGCTTGAAGCTCTCGATCGGCAGGTACGGGTCGACGTAGCACAGCGGATCGGTGCCGCGCTCCAATTGGTGGTAGTACTCGGCGAAGCGGTGGTCGAGCTGTTCGCGGAACTTCAGCCCGATCAGGCAGGCCGTCGAGGTGTAGATGGTCAGCTCGGCGAAGAAGTCGAGCAGCTCGATTTCACCTTCGTCGCCCCAATCGGCGATCATCTTCTTGACTTCGCCCTCGATGGTGGCGGCGTGCCCCTTCATCTGCTCGCCGCGCAGCGCGGAGTTGTGCAGCATCTCCTTGCGCCGCTCCGGGCTGGCGTCGAACACCACGCCCTTGCCGAAGATCGGCGTCATGAACGGGTAAGCCTCGGCCTGGTCGAGATCCTCGTCGGCGGACCGGAAGAAGAACTCGTTGGCGTTCGCGCCGGAAAGCAGGATCACGTGCTTGTCGACCAGCTGGAACCAACCGACGTCGCCGCACTCCTCGCGGACGCGCTTCATCAAACCGATTGGGTCGGTGCGGAATTCCTCAAGATGGCCGTGCTCTTCTTCGCCGCCGGAAACCCGGGGCACGATAGCGGTGGTCATGACGGCATCCCCTCTTCACCCAGGGCGAGCTTCTGTCGGTCTTTGTTGTCGGCCAGCGGGGCTTCGGGCTGAAGCTCCATGTTTGCGATGAATCCACCACGCGGTGTCTCGGCGACGAACGTGATGGCTCGTCCGAGGTCTGCTGCGCGCAGGAAGTAGTCGTGGCGGGCCTGGCCCCACTTAGCCCAGTCCTCCAGTGCGGGACCAATTTTGTCGGCCGGGAGACTCCAGCCCATCGACGTCTTGGTCGGGCCCGGGTGCACGATCGAGGCCCGCACACCGGTGCCCTCCAGCTCCATCTGGAAATTGGTGACCATGGCGACGAGTGCGGCCTTGGCCGCGCCGTAGGCGCCCATGTGCGGTCGCTGGCGCAGTGCGACATCGGAACCCACGAAGATCAAGTCGCCGCGCTGTCGTTCGAGCATGCCCGGCAGCACGGCCGAGGCCAACCGGAAGGCGCCGACCAGGTGGATCTGCAGCTGCGATTCGAATTCGTCGCCTGCGATCTCGGCGAGCTTGCCGAAGTAGGTGTCACCCGCGCCGGCGACCAGTACCTCGATGTCACCCAGCGCGTCGATCGACTGTGCGACAAAGGTTTTCACCGAGTTCGGGTCGGTGACATCGAGGTGGAATCCGACCGCCTCGCCGCCATCGGCATTGATCTTGCCGACGATATCGTCGAGCTTCTCAACCCGGCGGGCGCCGAGGGCGACCGGGAAGCCGTGGGCGGCGAGTTCGATCGCGGTGGCCTCTCCGATACCGGAGGAGGCGCCGGCGACGATCACCGGCCGACGATCGGGCAGGGGGGCAAAGCGAGGCATCAGCGGGTCTCCACGGTGATGGGTAGGTGAGCGAATCCGCGGACATTGCTGGAGTGGACGCGGACGGCGTTGGCCTCGTCGACTTGATATCCGCGGATTCGCTTGAATAACTCGGTGAGCGCTACGCGTGCCTCCATCCGGGCCAGGTGGGCTCCCAGACAGAAGTGCGCCCCGCTACCGAAACTCATTAACTTGGAGCCGATTTCACGTCCGATCAGGTAATCGTCCGGGTTGTCGAACACCCGCTCGTCGCGATGGGCGGAACCGGGCAGCAGCAGAACCACGTCCCCATCGGGAATCGTGGTGTCGTAGAGGGTGAGCTCGCCGGCCACGGTGCGGGCGAGGATCTGGCTGGACGTGTCGTAGCGCAGAGTCTCCTCGACCCACGGCGTCACCAGTTCGGCATCGTCGTAGACTCGCGCCAGCTGGTCGGGATTCTTGTGTCCCCAAAACGCGGCGTTGGCAAGCAATTTAGTGGTGGTTTCGTTTCCGGCGATCACCATCAGGAACATGAAGCCCAGTACTTCGTCGTCGGTCAGCCGGTCGCCGTCGATCTCTGCTTCCAGCAACGCGGTGGTCAGATCGTCGGTCGGCTTGGTGCGCCGCTCGGCGACCATCTGCTGGTAATACACGATCAGGTTGATCGACGCCTCGACCGCCTCCGGCGGCACGTCGGTGACGCCCTCGTCGCGGTGCATCACGCCGTCGGCCCAGGCCCGGACCTGCACGCGGTCGGCCTCGGGTACGCCCATCAGCTCGGAGATCACATCCATCGGCAGCTTGCCCGCGAATTCGTCGACGAAATCGACTGTGGCGCCACCGGATGCGGCCGCCTCGAGCATCGTGTCGAGGTGCTTGACCGCGATTTCGGTGACCCGCGGTTCGAGCTCGCGAATGCGGCGCGGGGTGAACCCCTTCGACACCAGGGTGCGCAGCCGCAGGTGGGCCGGATCGTCCATCGCGAGGAAGCTCATCGTCTTGCTGGCATGCGGTCCACGCGAGGCGGGGTCCAACGAGACGCCGTACTTGTTGGAAAGCGTTGTGCTGTTGCGGAATCCCTGCAGCACATCCTGATGCCGCGACAGTGCCCAGAACTTCAGTTCCTCGTTGCGATACAGCGGCGCTTCGTCGCGCAGGCGTTTGTAGTACGGATATGGATCCTCGTGGAAGTCGTAGTCGTAAGGATCGAGGACCAGTTCGTGGTCTCCAATGTGGACGGTCATTTACGTTGTTGTCTCCTGGCTCGTCTCCCCGGCGCCGGGCAGGATCAGGCTGACGACATAGGCCAACCGGTCGGCGATCTGGTGATAGGTGAACTGGCCACTGGCGGCTTGTACCAGTGCGCCGAAGAATGTCATCTCCAGCGCGGACACCGTGCTGGCGTCGGCGCCGGGTCCGATGGCCGTCGCAATGCGACGGTGGATCTCCGCACCGATGCGGTCGCGCGCGGCACCCACCGCGGGATCGGCGCTTCCGCCGAGCAGCGCGATCGTGCACGCGGCGCCGACCTCGGGTTCGTCGGCGACCACCAACGCCAGATGACGCAACACCTTATCCACCCGAACCGGCATGGGGTCGTTGACATCGGTGAAGAACGGGACCTGTTGCACCAGGTCCAGATACACCTCCGCGATCAAGTGGTTTTTCGACGAGAAATAGGTGTAAGCGGTGGCGGGGGCCACTCTGGCCCGGGCCGCGACGGCACGCACCGTCAGGTCGGCGTACGACTTCTCGCGCAGGGTTTCGATGCCGGCGGCAAGCACCTTGCGGAAGGTCTCCTCTTGGCGGCGATTGCGCGGCGCCTGACCGGTTGGTTGCTCGGTCTGGGCTGTGACCGTAACCAGGGCATCGCTGGACACATGTCCAAGCTATCGGACAGAACGGATGCGAAGCAAGCCCGTCGGCTAAAAATGCTGGTTAATAAGCAGTTATGTCGTGGTAGACCCGCGTTTTGGAGATCGGCTCTTGCACCGCTGATGGCCCGACAGCTATGGTGCCTTGGGGCATTATCAGACAACTGTCCATTCGAATGGGCGTGTCGAATCGGCCCCTTGGATTTGCCACGCATAGACGGGAGCGAGAGATGGCCTTGTTGGCCGACGGCGTGAGTGAACTCTTCATCGACGGCAAGATGTCGCCCGGCGGTGCCGGTACCTTTCCGACGATCAATCCGGCGACGGAGGAAGTGCTGGGAGTCGCCGCGGACGCCAACGCCGACGACATGAGCCGCGCGATCGATGCCGCGCGGCGCGCCTTCGACGAGACGGATTGGTCGCGCAATACCGAACTGCGCGTGCGGTGTGTACGCCAGCTGCGCGAGGCGATGCAGCAGCATCTTGAAGAGCTGCGCGACATGACCATCGCCGAGGTCGGCGCGCCGCGCATGCTCACCGCGATCGCTCAGCTCGAAGTCCCGGTCAACGACCTGGCGTTCGCGGCCGATACCGCCGAATCCTACGACTACAACCAGGATCTCGGTGAGGCCAAGCCGATGGGTATCCCCACCCGGCGCACCATCGCCCGTGAGGCAGTCGGGGTCGTGGGTGCCATCACGCCGTGGAACTTTCCGCACCAGATCAACCTTGCCAAGATCGGGCCAGCCCTGGCGGCCGGCAATACCGTCGTCCTGAAGCCGGCTCCGGACACTCCTTGGTGTGCCGCCGTGCTGGGCGAGCTGATCGCCGAGCACACCGACTTTCCTGCGGGTGTGATCAACATCGTCACCTCCAGCGACCACGGTGTGGGCGCGATGTTGTCCAAAGACCCTCGGGTGGACATGGTTTCGTTCACCGGCTCGACCGCGACCGGCCGCGCCGTGATGGCCGATGGCGCTGCGACGATCAAGAGGGTTTTCCTCGAACTGGGCGGCAAGTCGGCGTTCATCGTCCTTGACGACGCCGACCTCGCCGGAGCCGTGGGGGTGGCGGGCTTCTCGGTGTGCATGCACGCCGGCCAGGGCTGTGCGATCACCACTCGTTTGGTGGTGCCGCGGGCCAAGTACGACGAAGCCGTCTCCATCGCGGCCGCGACGATGGGCGGTATCAAGGCCGGCGATCCCACTGACCCCGGAACCATCTGCGGCCCCGTGATTTCCGCGCGCCAGCGGGATCGGATCCAGGGCTACCTCGACTCGGCAATCGCCGAGGGCGGGACGTTCGCCTGCGGAGGCGGCCGCCCGGCCGACCGCGAGGTGGGTTTCTTCATCGAGCCCACCCTGATCGCCGGTCTGGGCAACGACGCACGCGTCGCACGCGAGGAGATCTTCGGACCGGTCCTGACGGTGATCGCGCACGACGGTGACGACGACGCCGTGCGAATCGCCAACGACTCGGCATACGGGTTGTCCGGCACCGTGTTCGGTGCCGACCCGGAGCGGGCTGCCCGGGTCGCCGCGCGGGTGCGCGCCGGAACCATCAATGTCAATGGCGGCGTGTGGTATTCGGCCGATGCACCGTTCGGCGGGTACAAGCAATCCGGTAACGGCCGCGAGATGGGTCTGGCCGGGTTCGAAGAGTACTTGGAAACCAAGACGATCGCGACAGCGGTTTAACCAGAGGAGCTTGCAGCACATGAGATTCGAGAACAAGGTCGCCATCGTCACCGGATCGGGCGGTGGCATCGGCCAGGCCTATGTCGAGGCGCTGGCCCGCGAGGGAGCGGCCGTGGTCGTCGCGGATATCAACGTGGCGGGTGCCGAGAAGGTGGCCGACGGGATCAAGGGTGAAGGCGGTACCGCGCTGGCCCTGCCCGTCGATGTGTCGGATCCGGCGTCGGCCAAGGAGATGGCCGACCGCACGCTGGCCGAGTTCGGCGGCATCGACTACCTGGTGAACAACGCGGCGATCTTCGGCGGCATGAAGCTCGACTTCCTGATTACCGTCGACCCCGAGTACTACAAGAAGTTCATGAGCGTGAACCTCGACGGTGCGCTGTGGTGCACCCGCGCGGTCTACAAGAAGATGGCCAAACGTGGCGGCGGAGCGATCATCAACCAGTCGTCCACCGCAGCCTGGCTGTACTCGAACTTCTACGGGTTGGCCAAGGTCGGCATCAACGGACTCACCCAGCAGCTGGCCACCGAACTCGGGGGCCAGAACATTCGGATCAACGCCATCGCGCCGGGTCCGATCGACACCGAGGCTAACCGGTCCACCACGCCGCAGGAGATGGTTGCCGACATCATCAAGGGAATTCCCTTGTCGCGCATGGGACAGCCGGAAGATCTCGTCGGCATGTGCCTGTTCCTGCTGTCGGATGAGGCGTCCTGGATCACCGGGCAGATCTTCAACGTCGACGGCGGACAGATCTTCCGCTCATGACACGCGCCGACGACGATGCAGAGCGCAGCGATGCGCAGGAGCGGCGCCATGACTGAAGACCTCACGCTCGGGTACATCGGGTTGGGCAATATGGGCGCCCCGATGGCCACGAAGATGACCGAATGGCCGGGCGGGGTGACGGTTTACGACATTCGCACCGAGGCGATGACGCCACTGGTCGAGAAGGGTGCCGGCATCGCCGACAGCGTCGCCGACATCGCGGCCGCCGACATCATCCACATCACCGTGCTCAACGACGCCCAGGTGCGTGAGGTCGTCGCGGAGTTGGCCGCACATGCCAAGCCGGGTACCGTCATTGCGATCCATTCGACGATCAGCGACACCACCGCGGTCGAGCTGGCGGCCGAACTCAAACCGCAGGGCATCCATGTCGTCGACGCGCCCGTCAGCGGTGGGGCGGCCGCCGCGGCGGAAGGCAAGCTCGCCACGATGGTGGGCGCCGATCGCGAGGTATACGAAAGGATCAAACCGGCATTCAAGCACTGGGCGGCGATGGTCATCCATGCTGGCGAGCCGGGTGCGGGCACCCGAATGAAGCTGGCGCGCAACATGTTGACGTTCACCTCGTACGTCGCGGCCTGCGAGGCGATGAAACTCGCCGAGGCGGCGGGGCTAAATCTGCAGGCGCTGGGCCGGGTGGTCCGCCACACCGATGCGCTCACCGGCGGGCCGGGAGCGATCATGGTGCGCGAAGACATGAAAGACCTTGAGCCGGGCAACTTCCTGTACGAGGCTTTCCTGCACACCCGCGGGCTCGGCGAGAAGGACCTGAGCCTCGCGTTGGCCCTCGGAGAATCCGTATCCGTTGACCTACCGCTGGCCCAGTTGGCGTATGAGGGGCTGGCCGCCGGCCTCGGGGTGCCGCACACAGAGAAAGAGACGTAAATGGACGAGCTGCGCCGCAAGGGCCTCGAAAAAATGAACGAGGTCTACGGGTGGGAGATGCCCAATATCGAGGGAGACGCTTACTTCGATCTGACCGTCGACCATCTGTTCGGTGACATCTGGAACCGGCCCGGCCTGTCGATGCGAGACAAGCGCATCATGACGTTGACGGCGGTGACCGCGGTTGGCAGCCGCGACCTGGCGGAGATCCAGATCAACGCGGCACTGCTCAACGGCGAACTCACCGAGGACGAGCTCAAGGAGATGGCCGTTTTCCTCACCCACTACCTCGGCTTTCCGCTGGGTTCCGCGTTCAACGGCGCGGTCTCAGCCGTCGTCGCGAAGCGCAAGAAGGCCGCCGCCAAGGGGGCCGGCGAGGACAAGAAGGCCAACGTCGATGCCGCGCTGAAGATGCACTCAGGCGACTGACCCGCTAACTCAGTACGGCTGACCACCTTCGGGCATCACGAATTCGGAGGGCGCTCCGTAGACACCGTTGACCGTGGTTCCGCCTTGGATGATGCCTGGCGCCATGTCCATCATGCCTTGCGGGAAACCGAGTCTCGGCTTGGTCAATTCGCTCAATCGAGTCAGTTCGTCATCGGTGAGGTTGACGTCGACGGCGCGGAGGTTGTCGTCGAGCTGCGAAAGTCTGCGTGCCCCAATGATGATCGACGAGACGGCGGGCTGTGCGCCCAGCCACGCCAGCGCGACGCTGGCAACGTTGGTCTCGTGTGCGCGGGCGATGGCCTCGAGTTCGTCGATCAGCGCGTAGGTCTTGTCGTTGAGGAATGCACCGACCATCGCACCGCGATCGGCATTGTGCTGTCCGGCGTTTCGCCGCGTGTACTTCCCGCTGAGCACGCCGCCCTTCAGCGGAGACCATGGCGTGATGCCCAGGCCGAATTCGCCGGCCATCGGGACCAGTTCCTGTTCGACGGTGCGTTCCAGCAGCGAGTACTCGATCTGCAGGCCGATGAACGTCGACCAGCCGCGGAAACGGGCGATCAGATTGGCCTCGACGATCTTCCACGCCGGGGTGTCCGAAACGCCGATGTAGCGAACCTTGCCGGCCGTCACGAGATCGTCGAGCGCCGCCATCGTCTCCTCGATAGGGGTGTTCTTGTCCCACATGTGTAGCCAGTACAGGTCGATGTAGTCGGTTTGCAGCCGCCGCAACGAGTTCTCGCAGGCGCTGATCAATGATTTGCGGCCCGCGCCGCCACCATTGGGGTCACCCGGGTACAGGTTGCCGCTGAACTTCGTCGCGATCACCAGGCGATCGCGCCGCGCTGCGTGGCGTCCGAGGTGGTCGCCGATGATTTTTTCGGAGTGGCTGCGGGTGTAGAAATTGGCCGTGTCGATGAAGTTGCCGCCGAGTTCGATGTAGCGATCGATGATCTGTTGCGACTCTTCCACGCTGGTGCCCCAGCCGAGGTCTTCGCCGAAGGTCATCGCGCCCAGACACAGGGGGCTGACGCGCAAGCCGGACCGTCCGAGTGTCACGTATTGATCCAGAGGCATGATGGCCACTCCTGGTAGATTGTTCGGATATGAGGTTGTTCATTACTAAACTAGTTCGTGGCTGAACGATCTGGCAAGTCGATGTCTGCGATTGATGCGGCCAAGATCTGGTCACTGAACTATCGGGTACTGCTCTCGGTCATATCGTGCGCCGAGGCCGACATCTGCGCGCTGGGGCTCGAGTCCAAGGAGCTGTTCCTGCTCGCCGAGATCGACGAGCATCCCTACCCGGCCGAGTTGGCCGCCACGCTGAGCATGCCCAAGGCAACGGTGACGTTGTACTTGAAGCGACTCGAGGCCGCCGGATTCGTGCGACGAGAGATCGACCCGGCGGATTTGCGCCGCCATCGGCTGCTGCTGACCCCGGCCGGGCGCCAAGCTGCCGCGAAAGGCTTGGCGCTGCTGTCCGCCGAGTTCAACAAGCGACTTGGACGCCTGACGGCAGCACAGCAAAAGGACCTCACGAACCTGCTCGAGAAGATCCTGTAACGCCGTGCCGCTAGTCTGACCTGTCGTGCGCGTTCTGGTGATCGGCTCCGGTGCCCGAGAACATGCCCTGCTGCTGGCTCTCAGTAGAGATCCGCAGGTCACGGGGCTGGCCATTGCTCCCGGCAACGCCGGCACCGGCAGGTTGGCCGAGCAGCACGACGTCGACGTCACCTCCGGCGCGGATGTCGTCGCGCTGGCCCGCGAGGTCGGTGCCGACCTTGTCGTCATCGGACCCGAGGTGCCATTGGTGCTCGGGGTCGCCGACGCTGTGCGCGCCGCCGGCATCGCGTGCTTCGGCCCCAGCAAGGCTGCGGCTCGTATCGAGGGATCGAAGGCGTTCGCCAAGGAGGTCATGGCGGCCGCCGGGGTGCGGACCGCATCGAGCGAAATCGTGGACAATCCGGCGCATTTGGATGCGGCCCTCGGTCGCTTCGGACCGCCCGTGGGTGACCCAGCCTGGGTGGTCAAGGACGATTCTCTGGCGGCCGGTAAGGGCGTGGTGGTCACGCCTGATCGCGACGTCGCCCGCGCCCATGGCGCGAGCTTGCTCGAGTCCGGTCATCCCGTGTTGCTGGAGTCCTTCCTCGACGGGCCCGAGGTTTCGCTGTTCTGTGTGGTCGACGGCGAGACGGTGGTGCCGCTGCTGCCTGCACAGGATTTCAAGCGGGTGGGCGACGGCGACGCGGGCCCGAACACCGGTGGCATGGGCGCTTACGCGCCGTTGCCGTGGCTGCCCGCCGATGTGTGCCGCGGCATCGTCAGCGGGATCGTCGAACCCGTTGCGGCCGAGATGGTTCGGCGTGGTTGCCCTTTCTCTGGATTGCTCTATGTCGGCCTCGCGATCACCGCCAAGGGGCCTGCGGTGGTCGAATTCAATTGCCGCTTCGGCGATCCGGAGACCCAGGCGGTGCTGGCCCTGCTGGAGTCACCACTCGGGCAGCTGCTGCATGCTGCCAGTACCGGCGCGCTGGCCGACTTCGGCGAGTTGCGCTGGAAAGACGGTGCGGCCGTGACCGTGGTGCTGGCTGCCGAGAACTATCCCGGACGCCCGCGAGTCGGCGACGTCATCGCCGGATCCGAAGCCGACGGTGTGCTCCATGCCGGGACAGCGCGGCGCGACGACGGGGCGATCGTCTCGTCGGGCGGACGGGTGCTGTCGGTGGTCGGCACCGGCGCCGACCTTACCGGTGCGCGCGCGGCAGCTTACCGGATCCTGGACTCAATTCGGTTGCCGGGCAGCCATTTCCGGACCGATATCGGGTTGTCGGCGCAAGAGGGCAAAATCCACGTCTAGAACGCGGTGGCTTGCCCGTCCCGACGTGGGTCGCTGGCCGCGAGATACCCGTCGTCGAGGCGCCAGATCGCCTGGCAGCTGCCGAAGGCGTTGTAGTCGTCGACGGTGAGCAGGTCATGCCCGCGCCGACGCAACTCGTCGAGTGCCGCCGGCGGGAAGGCCGGCTCGCAGGCCACCTGCATGCCCTGTAACCAGCGAAACCGCGGGCCGTCGCAGGCCGCTTGCGGATTCTGGCCGTAGTCGGCGATGCGGACCAACACCTGCACGTGGCCCTGGGGTTGCATCGGACCGCCCATGACCCCGAAGCTCATCACGGGCGCGCCGTCCTTGGTGACAAAACCCGGAATGATCGTCTGGTAGGGCCGCTTGTTCGGCCCGACCTGGTTCGGATGTCCTTGATCCGCAACGAAACCCGCTCCGCGGTTCTGCAATGAGATGCCGGTGCCCCTCACCACCACGCCGGAGCCGAACCCCATGTAGTTCGACTGGATCATCGACACCATCATTCCCGATGCGTCGGCCGCGGTGAGATAGACGGTGCCCCCCGCCGGGGCGCCGGCCGATGCGGGCTGGGCCAGATTGCGGTCGATCAGCGCGGCCCGCTGCTTCAGGTATTCGGAGTCCAGCAGGTCTTCGGGGCGCACCGCCATGTGGTCGATGTCGGAGACGTAGGCCTGCGCGTCGGCGAAGGCCAGCTTGAGCGCTTCGATCTGCAGGTGCAGGCTGTCGGCGGAATCGACCGGCAGCGAGGACATTTCGAATTGCGCGAGGATTCCGAGCGCAATCAACGCGACGATGCCCTGGCCGTTGGGCGGGATCTCGTGGACGGTGTAGCCGCGATAGGTACCCGAAATCGTGCCCACCCAATCGGCGCGGTGGGCGGCGAGGTCGCTGGCGCGCAACACGCCGCCGTTCGCCGTCGCGTGCGCTTCGAGTTGGGCCGCCAGTTCGCCGCGGTAAAAGGCCGCGCCGTTGGTCGCGGCGATCTTTTCCAGTGTTGCTGCGTGCTCGGGAAGGCGAACGCGCTCACCGGGTTTCGGTGCCCGCCCGTCGGGCAGGAACGCCTCGGCGAAACCCGGCTGTGATTCGAACGTCGGGACCTGGGCAGCCCATTGCTGCGCGATCGTCGGTGACACTGCGAAGCCGTTGCGGCCGTAGGAGATCGCCGGCTCGAAGAGGCGCTCGAACGGGAGTTTGCCGAACTTGGCATGCAACTCGACCCAGGCCGACACCGCTCCCGGCACGGTCACCGAATTCCAGCCCAGCGCGGGAACACCGTTGCCGCCGAAGTACTCCGGCGTCCACGCGGCCGGCGAGCGGCCGGATGCGTTCAGCCCGTGTAACTGCTTGCCGTCCCAGACGATGGCGTAGGCGTCTGAGCCGATGCCGTTGGAGACCGGCTCCACCACGGTCAGTGTGATCGCGGTGGCAACGGCCGCGTCAACTGCACTGCCGCCCTCGGCAAGCATCCGAAGACCGGCTTGGGCGGCGAGCGGTTGCGACGTGCACACGACGTTCGACCCCAGAACGGGCTTGCGCGGCCAGGCGTAGGGGAGGTTCCAGTCGAATGGCGTGCTCACGTCCGCGAGGGTAGCGCGACTAGGCCGTCAGCAGCGGTGCCATCCAGGTCAATTCGGCCGGCAGCTGTGAACTCCAGAACGCGGGGTTGTGCCCGCCGGGCGAGAAACCACCTGCGGGCGGGTGGGGCAACTGCGCGATGAACTGCTTGGTCGCGTCGTAGAAGGGATCGCTGTCGCCGCAGTCGATCCGGATCGGAATGGACGCCAGCGACGGCATTCCGAACACCGAATTCGCCGCGAAGTCGTCGGGACCGTCGAAAGCGCCGGGTGCGGCGGCGCCGGATGACATCCACAGCGCCGGGCTCACCGCGCAGATCGCCGCGGTGCGCGCCGGTCCAAGCCGGCCGCCGAGCAGCAGCGCGCCGTAGCCGCCCATCGACCAGCCCAGGAATGCCACCCGCGAGGTGTCCAGCCGCTGGCTGTCCAGCATCGGAATCAGCTCGTTCAGCACCATCGCACCGGAGTCTTCGCCCGAGGACCGCTTGTGCCAGTAGCCGCCGCCGCCGTCGACGGCGACGACCGCGAACGGCGGCAGTCCCGCGTTGACGGCCTGAGCCAGACCCTGCTCGACACCGCCGGCCATTACCGTGGCCGCGTCGCTGCCCTTGCCGTGCAGGGCGATGACCGGACGCAGGGCCTTGGTCTGTCCCGGGGGCCGGGCGATCGCCCAGTTTGTCGATATCCCGCCACGCGCCGCGGAGGTGAAGGCACCCGTTGTCATCGTCGGCGCGGGGTCCCCGGGAGGAGCCGGTTCCAGCGGCGCGGTCGACGGCGCCAACGGAGCCTGCGTGCTCGCGCTCGAAACCGGGATGCTGCGAGTTGTTCTGGTGTGTAATAGGTTGTCGAGCGCAAACGCGCCCGCTGCTCCTATAGCCGCGCTGGCACCAAGACTGAGCACCGCGCGACGGCTCAAGTCGGGCATGCGGGCCATCATGCCATGCCGGTCTGGCGGGCCGTTTAGCGGAAATGGCAATGCAGTACCACTTTGACTGGCACGATGGCTACTCGTGACTGCAGCGGTTACTCCGAAAGGAGAACGTCGACGGTATGCGCTAGTGAGCGCTGCCGCCGAGCTGCTTGCCGAAGGCGGGTTCGAAGCGGTGCGGCACCGCGCGGTCGCACAGCGCGCCGGTCTGCCCCTGGCGTCCACCACTTATTACTTCTCGTCCCTGGACGATTTGATCGCGCGCGCGGTCGAACACATCGCGATGATCGAGGTGGCGCAGCTGCGAGCGCGGGTCAACGCGCTGTCCCGCCGGCGCCGCGGGCCCGAGACCACCGCCGAAGTACTGGTCGACCTATTGGTGGGCGACCTCTCCGATCAGACCCTCGTCGAGCAGCTGATCTCGCGATACGAGCGCAACATCGCCTGCACTCGGCTGACCGCGCTGCGCGAAACCATGCGCCGCAGCCTGCGTCAGCGTGCCGACGCCGTCGCCGAGGCGATCGAAAGATCCGGTCGAGCCGTGCGTATCGAGCTGATCTGCACTTTGATCTGCGCGGTCGACGGCTCGGTGGTCTCCGCGCTGGTCGAAGGGCGCGATCCGCGCACCGCGGCAATGGGAACGGTGATCGACATCATCGACGTCCTGGCACCCATCGACGAGCGCCCGGTGCGGATCTGATCCCTCACCGACCGGTGAGCTCCGGCGGTAGCGACGGCGTAACGATGTACCCGCTGGCCAAGTCCCCGTAAATCGTGATGCGGGCCGGACAGCGCTGCGCGTACAGCGCCACATAGGCGCAGACCACGGCGTCGACCGGGTCTTCGGCGCGACGCAGCTCGCTCTTGCGCTGCGCGCCGGTCACCTGCTCGCGCAGCGCGACCCAGTCGCGGTGGTCGGCGACGCGCATCGGCACGTCGGTGTCGGCAAGCCGCTCGACCCCGTCCATCAGCAATAGCAACTCGGATCGGAGCCGCTCGAGGGTGCGGCCCGGCTTGGCCTTGTATTTCAGGGTCCGCTCGAGCCGGAACAGCGCCACGGTCGCGGCATGCGGGTACACCTCGAGCGCGCGCCGCATCGTGGTGGAGCGTGGATCCATGTCGAGGCTCAGCGCCTCGGCCAGCCGCGCCGCGCGGGGCCCATTGGCGAACTCGGGTTTTCCGGTGTTGGCCGGGTGTGCGCCCGCCTCGAATCTGCGGAAGTCGCGGTTGAGCGCCGTCTCGGCCGGGCGCTGACCAGTGCGGTTGTTCACCACGAGGGGCGCGTCGAAGCCGACCGAGCAATCGCCCCACACGTACGGGCGCAATGCCGCCAGGATTTCGTCGTCGTCGCGGACCGCGCCAGCGCTGACCAGACAACCGTCGGAGTCGACGACGGCGACACCGGTGGGATTGCGGATGCCCCACGCGAGGTCGACGCCGAGGAAATGCATCGGGACAGGTTATGCCGTCAGCGCTCGTCGCATCGGTGTCTTGTCGAAGCGACGTCCCCTGTGCCCGCCTCCGAGCGACAACGTGGAGATTCGTCAGGGTGACGATCAAATTGTCGCTCGGAGGCGGGCACTTTGGGTCCTGCCGAAGCGAAGAACCATGCCGGCTGGGCCGACCGTAAGCTGTGTGCTTGTGAGCATTCCGAATGTGCTGGCCGCCCGGTACGCCAGCGCCGAGATGGTCGGGATCTGGTCGCCGGAGGCCAAGGTCGTCGCGGAGCGGCGGCTGTGGCTGGCCGTGTTGCGGGCTCAGTCCGAACTCGGTGTTCCCGTGCCCGCCGAGGCGGTCGCCGACTACGAGCGAGTGCTCGAGGATGTGGACCTGGCGTCGATCGCGGCCCGCGAACGCGTGCTGCGCCACGACGTCAAGGCCCGCATCGAGGAATTCAACGCGCTGGCCGGTCACGAGCATCTGCACAAGGGGATGACCAGTCGCGATCTGACCGAGAATGTCGAGCAGCTGCAGATCCGGCGGTCCCTGGAGCTGGTTTTCTCCCATGGGGTGGCGGTGGTCGCGCGGCTCGCCGAGCGGGCGGTGCTGTATCGCGACCTGGTGATGGCGGGGCGCAGCCATAACGTCGCCGCGCAGGCCACCACGCTGGGCAAGCGGTTCGCATCCGCGGCTCAGGAGACGCTGGTGGCATTGACCAGACTTCGCGAGTTGATCGACCGTTACCCGCTGCGCGGGATCAAGGGGCCGATGGGTACCTCGCAGGACATGCTCGACCTGCTCGACGGCGATCCGGTCAAGCTGAGCGAGCTCGAACGGCGTATTGCTGAATTCCTGGGTTTCGCAACGGTTTTGACTAGCGTCGGGCAGGTGTATCCGCGTTCGCTGGACCACGACGTGCTCTCCGCGCTGGTGCAGTTGGGTGCCGGACCGTCATCGATGGCCCACACCATCCGGCTGATGGCGGGGCACGAACTCGTGACCGAAGGGTTCGCGGAGGGTCAGGTGGGTTCCTCGGCGATGCCGCACAAGATGAACACCCGTAGCTGTGAACGGGTCAACGGACTGCAGGTGGTGCTGCGCGGGTATGCCTCGATGGCCGCCGAGCTGGCCGGCGCGCAGTGGAACGAGGGCGACGTCTTCTGCTCGGTGGTACGCCGAGTTGCCTTGCCGGACAGCTTCTTTGCTATCGACGGCCAAATCGAGACATTCTTGACGGTGCTCGACGAATTCGGCGCCTACCCCGCCGTGATCGAGCGGGAGCTGGACCGCTATTTGCCGTTCCTGGCCACCACCAAGGTGCTGATCGCAGCGGTACGGGCCGGCATGGGGCGTGAGGCCGCGCACCACGTGATCCGCGAGCACGCGGTGGCAACGGCATTGGCGATGCGGGAACGCGGCGCCGAGCCCGATCTGCTGGACCGGTTGGCCGCCGACGAGCGACTGCCGCTGGATCGCGCGGCGCTCGACGCGGCGCTGGCGGACAAGAAAGCCTTCACCGGCGCCGCCGCAGATCAGGTCGACGAGGTTGCCGCGATGGTCGATTCGCTGGTGGGTCGATATCCGGACGCCGCCAAATATGCTCCGGGTGCAATCCTGTGACCCTCGCCGGCGCGCTCTCCGGGATCGACTTCACCGATCTGGATAATTTCGCCCACGGTTTCCCGCACGAGTTGTTCGCCGTGCACCGTCGCGAGGCGCCGGTCTATTGGCATGAGCCGACCGACAACACCCCGGACGGCGAGGGCTTTTGGTCCGTTGCGACGTACTCGGAAACCCTTGCTGTGCTGAAGGACCCGGTGATCTACTCATCGGTGACCGGCGGGACTCGGCCGTTCGGCGGCACGCTGTTGCAGGACCTGTCCATCGCGGGCCAGGTGCTCAACATGATGGATGACCCACGGCATTCGCAGATCCGGCGGCTGGTCAGCTCCGGGCTGACGCCGCGGATGATCCGCCGCGTCGAAGATGATCTGCGGGCCCGGGCCCGACGGCTGCTGGACGATGTGGTGCCCGGCGAACCGTTCGACTTCCTCGTCGACATCGCGGCCGAACTCCCGATGCAGATGATCTGCATCCTGCTGGGAGTGCCTGAATCCGAACGACATTGGCTGTTCGAGGCAATCGAGCCGCAGTTCGACTTCGGCGGCTCGCGCAAGGCTTCGCTTTCGCAGTTGTCCGCCTCCGAAAGAGACGCCGAAGCCGGGTCGCGGATGTACAACTACGGCCAGGAGCTGATCGCCGCGAAGCGCGCCAAACCGACCGACGACATGCTCTCGGTAGTCGCCAACGCAACGGTCGACGAGGTGGACGGTCCGGTCCCGTCCGATCTCGAGGTGTACCTGTTCTTCAGCCTGCTCTTCAGCGCCGGCGCGGAGACGACCCGCAACGCGGTGGCGGGCGGGCTGCTCTGGCTGGCCGAGCATCCGGACCAATTGCGGGCGCTGCGCGCGGATTTCGGCCTGTTGCCGACGGCGGTCGAGGAGATGGTGCGCTGGACATCACCGTCCCCGTCCAAGCGGCGCACTGCGACCCGCGATGTCGTCCTCGGCGGTCAGTCGATCGAAGCGGGACAGAAGGTACAGATCTGGGAGGGTTCGGCGAATCGCGACGCCATGGTCTTCGACCACGCAGACGAGTTCGATATCGCCCGAAAACCCAATCCGCACCTGGGCTTCGGTCAAGGCGTGCATTACTGTCTGGGAGCCAATCTGGCGCGCCTGGAGTTGCGCGTGTTGTACGAAGAGCTGCTGTCGCGTTTCGGCGCCGTGCGAGTGGTGGCGCCCGTCGAATGGACCCGAAGCAACCGCCACACCGGCATCCGGCACTTGGTTGTGGAACTACTCGAGGAATCGTGAGGTTCCGGCTCGCCGACGTCGAGCCGTCACCCGATCTATTCACCGCAGCTAGTGCCCGCGAATCGTGATCCCCGCCGAGCGCAGTTCGAGTGCGGCCAGCGCGCGAATTGTGAATGGATCCTGGTGACGCCAGCCGCCGACGGGATCCGCACTGACGGCGGCCAATTTCGCCGGCGAACGATTGGTCAGCGCCCGCAGTGCCAGCAACTCCTCACCGGCCGGGGTCGCCGCCAGGGCCGTCACGGTCAATTTGCGCCGGAAGAACCGCAGCCGCAGGTAAAGCCACGGCACGGCCGCGATGAGGACGGGGGGAGCGATCACCGCCAGTGCCAGCAGCACCGCCAGCCAGCCGGCCGTGGTGTCCAGGTCGTGGACGGCGTTGGCGATGTCGAGGGCGGCCTGGCTCGCCGAGGTGAGCGGCTTGCTGACGTTGTCGCCGACGACCGGAATGTGTTGTGCACCATGCCCCGCGGAGGCCAGGTTCCCCGCGATGCTGTGGGTGCCGTCCTCGACTTGACGGCCGGCGTCGGCGATCGTCGAGATGGCGTCGTAGACGGCGGTGCCGATGAGCAACCAGATCGCCGTCCACACGACGATGACCGCGTCGCTGAACAGCTGGGCCAGCAATCGGCCGGGCGTGGTGGCGTAGGGCAGAAAGCGCGATCTCATAACCTCGATCCCAGCACAGCTCCGGGGCCGGGGTGGGCTTCCCGATAGGCTGGCCCGATGCGCCCTGCACTGTCCGACTACCAGCATCTGGCCAGCGGCAAGGTCCGCGAGCTGTATCGCGTCGACGAAGAGCACCTGTTGCTGGTCGCCAGCGACCGCATCTCGGCGTACGACTTCGTCCTGGACAGCACGATTCCGGACAAGGGCCGCATCCTGACCGCGATGAGTGTGTTCTTCTTCGGCCTCGTCGAGGCACCCAACCACTTGGCCGGACCGCCCGACGACCCGCGCATTCCGGACGAGGTGCTGGGCCGTGCGCTGGTGGTGCGCCAGCTCGAGATGATGCCGGTCGAATGTGTGGCCCGCGGGTATCTCACCGGCTCGGGACTGCTGGACTATCAGGCGACCGGCAAGGTCTGCGGCATCGCGCTGCCGCCTGGGCTGGTGGAGGCCAGCAAGTTCAGCCAGCCGCTGTTCACCCCGGCGACCAAAGCCGCGCTGGGCGATCACGACGAGAACATCACCTTTGACCGGGTGATCGAGATGGTGGGTGCGGTACGTGCCAACCAACTACGTGACCGCACGTTGCAGATCTATGTGCAGGCCGCCGATCATGCATTGACGAGGGGAATCATCATCGCCGACACCAAGTTCGAATTCGGCACCGACCGGGACGGCAACCTGCTGCTGGCCGACGAGATCTTCACCCCGGACTCGTCGCGGTACTGGCCTGCCGAGGATTACCGCGTCGGGGTGGTTCAGACCAGTTTCGACAAGCAGTTCGTCCGCAATTGGCTCACCAGCCCCGCGTCCGGCTGGGACCGGCACGGCACGGAACCGCCACCGCCGCTGCCGGATGACATCATCGCCGCCACACGCGACCGTTATGTCAATGCCTACGAACGGATTTCCGGCTTGAGCTTCGGCGACTGGATCGGACCGGCCGCATGACTGCGGCCGGCACCCCACCTGTCGCGAAACGGATCGACACCACACGCGAGCACCACGGCGATGTGTTCGTCGACCCCTACGAGTGGCTGCGCGAGAAGTCGAATCCCGAAGTCATTTCTTATCTCGAGGCCGAGAACGACTACGTCGACCAGGCCCTTGCCCACCTGGAGCCGCTGCGGCAGAAGATCTTCGACGAGATCAAGGCGCGGACCAAGGAAACCGACTTGTCGGTGCCGACCAGGCAGGGTGACTGGTGGTACTACTCGCGCACCTTCGAGGGAAAGCAGTATCGCGTCCAATGTCGTTGTCCGGTATCAGACCCCGACGACTGGGACCCGCCGGTTCTGGATGAGAACACCGAAATACCAGGCGAGCAGGTACTGCTTGATTCAAATGAAGAGGCCGACGGGCACGACTTCTTCGCCCTGGGTGCCGCACTGGTCAGCCTGGACGCCAATCTGCTCGCTTATTCCGTCGACGTCATCGGGGACGAACGGTACACGCTGCGGTTCAAGGACTTACGGACCGGCGAGAAGTATCCGGACGAAATCGCCGACATCGCGGGCGGAGTGACCTGGGCGGCCGACAACCGCACCGTGTACTACCTGACCCTGGACGACGCCCACCGCCCGGACAAGGTGTGGCGGTATCGGCTTGGCTCGGGGGAGCCCTCGGAACTGGTGTATCACGAAGCAGACGAGCGGTTTTGGCTTGGGGCGGGACTGAGCCGAAGCGAGGCGTACGTGTTCATCGCCTCGGGTTCATCGATCACATCCGAGGTGCGCTACGCCGATGCCGCGGACCCGCAGGCGGAGTTCACCGTCGTGCTGCCGCGCCGTGAAGGTGTCGAATACTCGGTGGAGCATGCGGTGGTCGGGGGCCAGGATCGCTTCCTGATCCTGCACAATGACGGCGCGGTGAACTTCACGCTCACCGAGGCCCCGGTCAGCGATCCGACGCAACAGCGCACCCTGGTTGCGCACCGCGACGACGTTCGGCTCGAAGCCGCGGACGCCTTTGCCGGTCACCTGGTGGTCAGTTACCGGCGTGCGGCATTGCCACGAATCCAGTTGTGGCCCATCGGTTCTGATGGCGAATACGGCGAACCCGAGGAGATCGCCTTCGATTCTGAGCTGATGTCGTCGGGCCTGGGCGGCAATCCGAACTGGGTTTCGCCCAAGCTGCGAATCAGGGCGGGGTCCCTCGTCACGCCACTGCGGGTCTACGACATCGACCTGGGTACCGGCGAGCGCACCTTGTTGCGTGAGCAACCCGTACTCGGTGACTACCAGCCGAGCGACTACGTCGAGCGGCGGGACTGGGCGGTCGCCTCCGACGGCACCCGCATCCCGGTTTCGATCGTGCACCGCGCCGGCCTTGAATTCCCGGCGCCCACCCTTATCTACGGATATGGCGCCTACGAGATATGCACGGATCCAACCTTTTCCATCGCGCGATTGTCGCTGCTGGACCGGGGCATGGTGTTCGTCATCGCCCACGTCCGCGGCGGGGGAGAGATGGGCCGGTTGTGGTACGAGCACGGAAAGCTGCTGGAGAAGAAGAACACCTTCACCGACTTCGTGGCGGCCGCACAGCATTTGGTGGATTCGGGAGTCACGCGCCCGCAGCAGCTGGTGGCCTTGGGCGGCAGTGCGGGTGGGCTGCTGATGGGAGCGGTGGCCAACCTGGCGCCGGATCTGTTCGCCGGGATCCTCGCGCAGGTCCCGTTCGTCGACCCGCTGACCACGATCCTGGATCCTTCGCTGCCGCTCACCGTCACCGAGTGGGACGAATGGGGAAATCCCTTGAGCGACAGCGAAGTTTACGCGTACATGAAGTCTTACTCGCCCTATGAGAATGTCGAGACGAAGAAGTATCCCGCCATTTTGGCGATGACCTCGCTGAACGACACCAGGGTCTACTACGTGGAGCCGGCCAAATGGGTTGCGGCGCTGCGTCATGCCAATGCCGACGGCAACCCGGTGCTGCTCAAGACGCAGATGGCGGCGGGTCACGGCGGCGTCAGTGGTCGCTACCGGGGCTGGCAGGAGACCGCATTTCAATACGCGTGGCTGCTAGCTGCTGCCGACGGCGACCGCTACGGCGGCGGCGAGGAAGACGATCTCGGTGGCGATGCGCACGGGTAGCCGAGTCGTCATCGACTCGGGCGGATTGGGCATCCGGGACGCGTAGATGTTGGCCGGGAACATGGCCAGCATCAGCAGCAGGAGGCACAGTGCCGCCGCCGCCCGGGTGGTGGGAAGCAGCAGTCCCGCCGCGCCCAGCAACTCCAGCACACCGGTGACGGTGACGAGCAGGCCGGGCGCGGGCAGCCGCGGCGGCACGATCGCGATCAGGTCGCGGCGCAGCGGCGGCGCGAAATGGGCGATTCCGGTCAGAACAAACATCGCGGCCAGTCCGACGGCGATGGCCGCGGTCCACCCGGCGAGGTAATCGACACCGAGCAAGCCGGTGATCCAGGCGGTGACGCCGCCCAACAGCAGAGTGATCAGGGGAGCCATCCCACCATCCAATCTAGACACCGACAAGATCGATGATTCAAGCTAGGCCGATATCTAGTCACTGTCAAGATGGCTCGGTATGCTGGCCCCATGGCTGCTATGGACCGTCCGACTTACCACCACGGTGACCTGCGCGCGGTGATCCTCAGCGAGGCAGCGCGCCTGGTGGCCGAGCGTGGCGCAGCCGGAGTGTCGTTGCGCGAGCTGGCCCGCGGCGCGGGTGTGTCACATGCCGCACCGGCCCACCACTTCGTCGATCGCCGTGGGCTGTTCACCGCGCTGGCCGCGCAGGGGTTTCGGCTGCTGGCCGAGGCGTTGACCGCTGCGCGGGGTCACTTCGCCGATGCGGCGTTGGCCTATGTGCGGTTCGCGATCGACCATCCCGGCCACTATCAGGTGATGTTCAACAAGTCGCTGCTGGACGTCGCGGACACCGAACTTGCCGCCGCGGAGGCCGCTGCGGCCGGCGAGCTGTCGCGCGGTGTGGCAACACTGCGCGACGCCCACGCGCAGGCTGACCCCGCGGGTGCCCAGTTGGCGGCATGGTCACTGGTGCATGGGTTTTCGACGCTTTGGCTCAACGATGCGGTCAATGCTCAGGTCAAGCAGGCCGACCCAATGGAGACCGTGCTGCGGATCGCGACGATGCTGTTCGAGGGTTGAGCGGGGATCAGTCGGCCGGCGCTTCGGCCGGCTCGGGGTCTTGCGCCGGCTCCGGGCGCCGCATCGGCAGAAACGCGGCCGGGATGATCGTCAGCACCACCATCGCGACGGCCACCACGAAGACCGCTGTATACGCGTGGGAGAGGCCGTGCGTCACGTTGGTCGCGAACTCGGGGCCCATGGTTTTCCATGCCGATGATGAGGCTTCGATCGGCATGCGTTGCCCGCTGGCCTGCTGTTGGGCCGCGACGAGCTTATTTGCCGTCACCAGGGTTTCGTTGTGGTTGAACAGCTGCGTGAGGATCACGCCCAGCAACGCGGCGCCGATCGAACCGCTCACCTGTTGGTTGACCGTCACCAGCGTGGTGCCGCGCGCGACCTGATGCGGGGCCAGCGCCTGCAGGACCGCCGCCGACAGCGGCGTCGTGGTGCAGCCGACTCCCAGGCCCATGATGGCCAGCCCGATCAGCAGCGTCGGGTTGTACGCGGCCTCCGTGGCGACGCCATAGGTGAAGATGCCCAGACCCACCGCCATCGTGGGAAGGCCGATCAGCACCATCAGGCCGGGTCCGCGTTTGTCCATGAACGCCCCGGCCAGCGGCATCGTCAGCACCGCACCCAGGCCGACCGGGGCCAAATACATCCCGGAGTGCATCGGTGTTTGGTGCATCACCACCTGGAAGTAACTCGGTACCAGCAGTCCCAGCCCGACAAACGGGGCACCGAATACCAGCAGGGCGAGATTGGCCTGGGTGACCACGCGGTTCTTGAAAAGGCGGAGGTCGATCAGCGGATGGTCGGTGCGGAAGGAGTGCAGGACGAATGCCGCGACCAGCAGAAAACCCATAATCGTCGGCACCAACACGGCGGGATTGCCCACTGTGCCCTTTGCCGGGATCGATGAGACCCCGGCCAAAAAGAGCGTGACACCCGGCGGCAGCAGCAGCACGCTGACGATGTCGAGCTTTTCCGCCGGGGCCGGGCGATCCTTCGGAAAGGTGATTGCCGCGAGGACGATCGCGACCAGGCCGATGGGTAGGTTGATCAGGAAGATCCACTGCCAGCCGTAGGCGCCGACCAGCCAGCCGCCCAGGATGGGCCCGCCGATCGGGCCGAGCAGGATTGGAATTCCCCCGATCGCCATGAGCCGACCGACGCGCTTCGGGCCCGCCTCATGAGTCAGGATCACGAAGCTCAGCGGCATCAACATGCCGCCGCCGATACCTTGAACCACTCGAAAGACGATGAGCAGCAAGATGGTTGGCGATATCGCGCACAGCAACGAGCCCAGCATGAACACCAGGACCGAGCCGATGAAGAGCCGTTTGGTGCCGAATCTGTCCGCCGCCCAACCGGTCACCGGGATGACGGTCGCGAACGCGAGCATGTAGGCCGCCACGGTCCAGGAGACGACGGCCTGGGTGGAATTGAACTGTGTGACGAAGGTGCCTTGAGCGACCGCGACGACGGTGCTGTCGAGCACCGCCATCACGGCGGCCAGCCCGCAGATGAAGACGACGCGCATCAGCTTGGCGTCGAGCTTGTCGGGGTAGTCGCGGCCTGCCGCGGCGCTGTGTCCGGCGGAGGCGAGGGGGATCGCGACGTTGGGGGCTGCGGAACGCGCGCCTTCCATAGCGTCGCTGAGCATACGGCCGAGCATAACGAGACGACCGCGCCATTTGGTCGCTTTGCCGGTATTACCGACCCGTTAAGCCCGGGCCCACGGGCCGCGATCCGACCTTGCCGAAGGCTCGGCGGTCATCGTCTCGACACCCGCGCGGACGAATTCGACCCGTCCCCAATCAGTGCGACAGCAGCATTTTCACGAGATCGTGCAAAGGTGGTATCGGTGCTGCTCGACAGGCCGATTGAGGCTATTCGGCGGCAGTTTGGACGGCGGGCTTTTTGGGCAGAAACGACGCCGGGATGATGGTAAAAGCAACCAATATCACCGCGACCACGAATACCGACGTATAGGCCTGCGAAAGGTCATGCAAGAGATTGGCCGAAAATCCGGGTGCGAGTGACTGATGTGGTATCTGTGACGGATCGACCGGCACGCCGCTGATCGCTGCCTGCTGCTGTAGCGCCGCAAGTTTGTTCGCCGCGACGATGTCGGGGCTCCGGTCGAATTGGTCGGTCAGGATCATGGCCATCAGCGCGGTTCCCACCGAGCCGCCCACCTGGTGGCTGACGCTCATCAGCGTGGTGCCGCGGGCGATTTGGTGCGGCGCCAAGGCCTGCACCGAAGCCACCGACAGCGGCATCATCGTGCATCCCATCCCCAGTCCCATGATCGTCAGCGCGATCAGCAGGGTGGGTGCATATCCGGCATGTCTGGCCACACCGATAGCGAACGTGCCCAGGCCGGCGATGATCATCGCGATGCCGGCCAGCACGTATTTGCCCGGCCCATGTCGATCCACGAGCGGACCGGCCAATCGCATCGTCAGCATGGCGCCGAGTCCCTGCGGGATCAGGTGCACCCCGGCTTGCATCGGCGTCTGGTGTAGCACCTGCTGGAAATAACTCGGCAGCAGTAGACCGGCGCCGAAGAATGCGCCGGCGAACAGCAACATCGTCACGTTGGCCCGGGTGAGGACCGGGTTCTGGAACAGATGCAGATCGATGAGGGGATGATCGGCGCGGCGCAATGCGTGCACCACGAACGCGGCGATCAACGTCAGGCCGATGACCGCGGGTATCAGGACGCGACGGTCGGCGACCGTTCCGCAGCGCGGGATCGACGACACCGCGAACAGGAACGTCGCCAACCCGGGTGAGAGCAACAGCCCGCCGATGACGTCGAACGTTTCCGAGCGCGTCGGGTGATCGCGCGGGAACACGATCCAGGCGAGGATGAACGTGGCGAGCCCGACCGGCAGATTGATCAGGAAGATCCACTTCCAACTCGAAGTGTCGATCAGCCAACCGCCCAGGATCGGGCCGGCGATCGGGGCGAGCAACATCGGAATGCTCAATATCGACATCAGGCGACCCAGTCGCCCTGGGCCGGCTTCGCGCGTCATGATCATGAATCCGAGCGGCATCAGCATGCCGCCACTGATGCCCTGCACGACGCGAAATATGATGAGCTGCAATATCGTTGATGCCAGCGCGCACAGCAGCGAGCCCAGCACGAACGCCACCACCGAGCCCATGAAGAGCCGTTTGGTGCCGAACCGGTCGGCCGCCCAGCCGGTCAGTGGGATCACGGTTGCCAACCCGAGCGTGTAGCCGGTCATCGTCCACGCGACGACAGCCTGGCTGGACCCGAACTCGGCGATGAAGGTGCGTTGGGCGACGGTGACGACGGTGACATCCAGGATCGCCATGATGGTGGCCAGCAGACACACACCGGAAATCCGAAGCAGCGGGGCGTCTAGTTTGTCCGGGTAAACACGTTCCTCGGCGCCCAGCAGCCCGGCGGGGGCGGTGGGCAGCGCGGCGTCGCCCGCTGCAGAACGGGCCTTCTCCATGGCGTTGCTTAGCATATCGAATCGTTTTGCGATCGCGACGCTGGTCCGCGTTTGCTCACGACGAGTCGGCCGCGCGGTCCGTGCGCCAGCGTGCAACGCCGGGTGGCGGACATCACGTAAACGGCCCAACTACGTTGCGGCGAAAGCCGTATCGGGGCCGCGAGTGACATCTGGCATACGCGTCGATATACGCCTGTAGTCTGCGTGTCCTTCACCATCCCGACACCTGCGCTCGTCAAACTGCGGTTGTGTCTGGAAAACTGATCGTCTCGGTTTCAGGGATAGGCGAGCGCACCCTGGACGACGTCGAGGCGTTCTGCGCACAAATGGATTCCCGCAAGGTGCCGGTTTCGTTGCTGGTCGCTCCGCGGCTGTCCGGTGACTATCGGCTGGACCACGATCCGCGCACCGTCGAATGGCTGACCGCCCGGCGCGCCGGCGGCGACGCCATCGTGCTGCACGGCTATGACGACGCCGCCACCAAGAAGCGGCGTGGGGAGTTCGCCATCCTGCGGGCACACGAGGCCAACCTGCGGCTGATGGCCGCCGACCGGGTGCTCGAACACCTCGGACTGCGTACCCGGCTCTTCGCCGCACCGGGCTGGACCGTCTCGCCGGGCGTGGTTACGGCATTGCCGGGCAACGGTTTCCGGTTGTTGGCCGATCTGCACGGGATCACCGACCTGGTCCGTCACGCCACCGTGCGCACCCGGGTACTGGGCATCGGAGAAGGATTCCTCACCGAGCCGTGGTGGTGCCGCATGGTGGTGCTGTCCTCCGAGCGGATCGCCCGTCGCGGCGGCATCGTGCGGGTCGCGGTTGCGGCTCGCCAGTTGCGCAAGCCGGGGCCGTTGCAGGCGATGCTGGACGCCGTCGACCTCGCTTCGATGCACGGGTGCACGCCGACGGTCTACCGCTGGCGGCCCGACAAGGCGATTCTCGACGCGGCCTGACCTAAGCCATCTGATTAATCGCTGCGGCCCGGGCACTACCCTGATCCGACATGGGCGATTCTTCGGCAGCCGGCTTCGCCGCTGACGCGATTGTTGTCGGGGCCGGCCTCTCCGGGTTGGTGGCCGCCTGCGAGTTGGTGGACCGCGGCTTGCGGGTGCTGGTCCTTGATCAGGAGAACAGCGCCAACCTCGGGGGTCAGGCCTTCTGGTCGTTCGGTGGTCTGTTCTTCGTCGACAGCCCCGAGCAGCGCCGGCTGGGCATTCGGGACAGTCACGAGCTCGCGTTGCAGGACTGGTTGGGCACAGCGGCTTTCGATCGCGAAGAGGACTACTGGCCACGGCAGTGGGCGCATGCCTACGTGGATTTCGCGGCCGGGGAGAAGCGCAGTTGGCTGCGCGAACGGGGCCTGAAACTATTTCCATTGGTCGGCTGGGCCGAGCGCGGCGGCTACAACGCGCAGGGGCATGGCAACTCGGTGCCCAGGTTCCACATCACCTGGGGCACCGGCCCGGCCCTGGTCGACATCTTCGCGCGGCAACTGCGGGATCGCTCCACGGTCCGCTTCGCGCACCGGCACCAAGTCGACGAATTGATCGTCGAGGCCGGTGCGGTGACCGGTGTCCGGGGTACCGTGCTCGAGCCTTCGACCGAACCTCGCGGCGTGTCGTCCTCGCGAAAGGCTTTGGGGCAATTCGAGTTTCGTGCGTCCGCGGTGATCGTCACCAGCGGCGGGATCGGCGGCAACCACGATCTGGTGCGCAAGAATTGGCCGAAGCGAATGGGTCGCGTGCCCGAGCAGATGCTGAGCGGCGTGCCGGCCCACGTGGACGGCAGGATGATCGGCATTTCTCAGCGGGCTGGGGCCCGCGTGATCAACCCCGACCGGATGTGGCACTACACCGAGGGCATCACGAACTACGACCCGATCTGGCCGCTGCACGGCATCCGGATCATCCCGGGCCCCTCGTCGCTGTGGCTGGACGCGGCCGGCAACCGGTTGCCGGTTCCGCTGTATCCCGGGTTCGACACGCTGGGCACGCTGGAATACATCACTAAATCCGGGTACGACTACACCTGGTTTATCCTGAACGCCAAAATCATTGAGAAGGAATTCGCCCTGTCCGGGCAGGAGCAGAACCCGGATCTGACCGGGCAGAGCGTGCGCGAGCTGGTGCGCAATCGGGCCAGCTCTGGGCCGCCCGGACCGGTCCAGGCGTTCATCGATCGGGGTGTGGACTTCGTCAGCGCGGATACGTTGGGCGAGTTGGTAACCGGCATGAACAAGCTGCCCGACGTGGCCCCGCTGGACTATGCCACGGTGGAGGCGGAGGTGACCGCCCGCGATCGTGAGGTCGCCAACAAATTCACCAAAGACGGTCAGATCACCGCGATCCGCGCCGCCCGCGGGTATCTGGGCGACCGGCTGGGCCGAGTGGTGGCACCGCACCGGTTGACCGATCCGAAAGCCGGGCCGATGATCGCGGTCAAATTGCACATCCTGACGCGAAAGACGTTGGGCGGCATCGAGACCGACCTGGGTGGGCGAGTCCTCACCGACGGCGGCACCCCGCTGACCGGACTGTACGCGGCCGGCGAGGTGGCCGGGTTCGGCGGCGGCGGTGTGCACGGTTACCGCGCCCTGGAGGGCACCTTCCTGGGCGGCTGCATCTTCAGCGGCCGCGCCGCCGGTCGCGGTGCCGCCGACGACATCAGCTAGCGCGCGAGCGTCACTCGCCGAATGTCACGCCAGAGTGACGGTGAACCGCGAACGTCGCGCTGGCGTGACGCTCGGAGCCGCGGACGTCAGAAGGTGACCGCGCTTTCCTCCGGCAGCACCTGGAAGTCGGTGTCGGTCATCTCGGTGAAGCGGCCGTAGTAGATACCCCGCGCCTCGGGGGCGACGATGCCCTGGTGGATGGGCACCGCCCGGGTCGGGGACACCGCGCGCAGGTAATCGATCGCCTCGGAGATCTTCATCCACGGCGCGGCCGCCGGTGCGGCCAATACATCGACCGGCTCGTCGGGCACGAACAGGGCGTCACCGGGATGCATCAACCGCGCGCGGTGGTCGCCGTCGTCGACCAAATACGAAAGGTTCTCTATCACAGGGATTTCCGGGTGAATCACCGCATGCTTTCCGCCGAGCGCCCGAATCCTCAGTTCACCGACCGTCAGCTCGTCGCCGGCGTGCACCACCTGGAAGGGCGCGTCGAGCTGCGCCGCGGTCTGCGAGTCAGTGTAAAGGGCCGCACCGGGGTTGGCCTCGATCAGCGCCGGCAGTCGCGCCGGGTCGACATGATCCGGATGCTGGTGTGTGATCAGAATGGCGTCCAGGCCGGTGATGCCCTCGAAGCCATGCGCGAAGGTTCCGGGGTCAAAGAGCACGCTAGTGTGATCGAACTCGGCAAGTAGGCAGGAATGCCCGAAATGCGTCAGTTGCATGCCTACGATTGTGCCCTGACGGGGGTGGTCGTGTGCGGGTAGTTTTCGCGACGATACTGGTCGCCGGCGGCCTGGTGGCCGCCCTCATCTTCGTGGTCCCGGCCTCGGCCGAACCGGAGGCCTGTCCGCCGACCTGTGACCAGATCCCGGCCACCGCGTGGATACAGCAGCGCGCCGTGCCGCTGAACTCCGCCTACAACTGGCCCGCGCTGGCGGGCCTGGCGGTGCAGGTGACCGGGGCGGGCAACGGGCCGCGGTTCAGGTTCGAGGAGCTGTGCGCCACGCAGCCGTTGGCGCAGGACCCGCGCGCCTCGGCGGTGGCGGCCCGCGCGAGCGTGGACCATCCGGACGGCCAGTGGCAGCTGAAGGCCCAGATCGTGCACTGGCGCGGTGATACCGCCCGTGGCGGCGCGATCGCCTCCTCGGTGTTCGGCCATGCCGTCGCGGTGCTGCGCGGCTGCCAGCTGGGCGCGCCGCTGCAGTCACCGTCGATCACGACCGACGAACCGAACCGGATGGCCGCAGTGATCAGCGGGCCCGTGGTGATGCATACCTACCTGGTCGCACACGTCGCGAGCAGCACGATCAGCGAGCTGACGCTGTGGTCTACCGCCCCGCCGCAGGCGCCGTGGCCCTCGATGGCGGACAACCAGGTACTGGACTCCATGACGGCCCCGCTGTGCGAGGCGTATATCGCCTCGTGCCCGTGAGCCGCGTCCGGCAACGGCCGCCGGTAGAGTTGGCGCCGACAGCGACTCGTCAGGAGGAACGCCGGTGGCGCGGGTGATCGTTCATGTGATGCCCAAAGCGGAGATTCTCGATCCGCAGGGTCAGGCGATTGTCGGCGCGCTGGGCCGACTCGGACATCACGGGATCTCAGATGTCCGTCAGGGCAAGAGGTTTGAGCTCGAGGTCGACGATACCGTCGACGATTCGGTGCTCGCCGAGATCGCAGAGTCACTGTTGGCCAACACCGTGATCGAGGACTGGACGATCAGCCGGGAAGTGCTATGACGGCGCGGATCGGCGTCATCACCTTTCCCGGCACGCTGGACGACGTGGACGCCGCTCGTGCGGTGCGCCGCGTCGGCGCCCAGCCGGTGAGCCTGTGGCACGCCGACGCCGACCTCAAGTCGGTCGATGCGGTCGTGGTGCCGGGTGGGTTCTCCTACGGCGACTACCTGCGGGCCGGCGCGATCGCTCGCTTCGCCCCGGTGATGTCGGAAGTGGTCTATGCGGCGGCTCGCGGTATGCCGGTATTGGGGATTTGCAACGGTTTTCAGGTGCTGTGCGAGACCCGCCTGTTGCCCGGGGTGTTGACCCGCAACGCGGGTCTGCACTTCATCTGCCGCGACGTGTGGCTTCGGGTGGCATCCAACTCGACGGCGTGGACGTCGCGCTTCGAACCCGACGCCGACCTGCTGGTCCCGCTGAAATCGGGCGAGGGCCGCTACGTGGCGCCGGAGAACGTGCTCGACGAGCTCGAGGGCGAGGGAAGGGTCGTGTTTCGATACCACGAGAACATCAACGGCTCGATGCGCGGCATCGCCGGCATCAGCTCGGCCAACGGCCGCGTTGTCGGGCTGATGCCACACCCCGAACATGCCATCGAAGCGTTGACGGGCCCCTCCGATGACGGGCTGGGTTTGTTCTATTCAGCGCTGGACGCCGTGCTCGCCGCTTGACATATTTTGCGCGGGAAGTCCTGCGGCACTGCGCAATTCGATGAAGGCTTGGGCCATGGCGTCGGTCGCTTCATGCGGGTCTTCGAACGTCTGATCATCGGTGAGTACCGCGATCCCTAGGCTGTCGACGTAGCTCCACACGGTGATATTGACCGGCGCGCCCGGCGATAGCACCCCGGTGGAGTAGATCTCCGTGACGGCGGCGCCACCGAAATGGCCGCGCTCACGCGGCCCCACCACGCTCGAGACCGCCACGTTCATCAGCCTGTTCGGCACGTCGTGGCGGCCGAGCCACCGGAACGCGGCCGGGGCGAATGCCGTCGGCAGATAGGCCATCATCCGGCCGTAGAGTTCGGGACCCATGATTTCGAGGTCTTCCTTGGCGATCCGCGTCGCCAGTGAGACCAGCCGCGCCCGCTCGGCGGGATCGGCGATGTGGACCGGCAGCGAAATCATCAGACCGCTGATCTCGTTACCGGTGATGCGGTCCGACTTGTCGGTGGCCGTGGGCACCGAAGCAATGATCGGGCGCTGCGCTTGGCCGTCGTAGCGCAACAGCAGCATGCGCAATCCGCCGGTGGCTATGGCCAGGACCATGTCGTTGACCGTGCTGCCCAAGGCCTTGGCGGTCGCCTTCACCTCGGCTAATGGCAGCGTCACGCTGGCGAAGCGGCGTTGTGGGGACACCACGTGGTTGAGGAAGGTCGACGGTGCGGCGAAGGCATCGGCCAGATCCGGGTGATCCCCGCGTTCTTTGGACCGGCGCCGCACCCGGCTCATGCCCACCGCGGCGTCCTTGATCAGTCCGGGCAGCTCCACAATCTGGCGGACATGGTCTCTCGCGGCCGCCCACAGCAGATCACCCTTCGTCGCCGTGCTGCCCGCCTCGTCGTTGTCGCGCTCGTCTTGCACCGGACCCTTGAGATCCATCGCACGTGCCAGCAGGTTGACCGAGGCGACGCCGTCGGCCAACGCGTGGTGCACCTTCGCGATCAACGCGAATCGGCCTTCGGCAAGCCCCTCGGCGCAATGGAACTCCCATAGCGGGCGGCTGCGGTCCAGCGGCGTGGACGCCACCCGCCCGATGACATCGTCCAGTTCGCGCCGCCCGCCCGGGGCGGGCACCCGCACGCGGCGCACGTGGTAGTCCAGGTCGACGTCGCAATTCTCTTGCCACATCGGGTGGTGAAGTTGGCCGGGGATGTCGACGAGCTTGTAGCGCAACGGTTCCAACAGGTGCAGCCGACGGCGCACGTGCAGGCGGAAGGCCTCGAAGTTGAATTCACCGTCGAAGTCGGACGGGTCGAGTATCGCGACTTTCAGCGTGTGCGTGTGCAGGTTCGGCGTCTCGCTGTAGAGCAGCATGGCATCCATGCCATTGAGTCTTTTCATACGTCACCTCGCCGTGTCGGCGCGACCTGAAGACAACGATCGATGCGTGCCGCTGAGAGACACCGCCTCCCTCCTGGTAGGAGAGGAGTCGTTGTCGGGGTCCGTGCGCAGGCGCACGATCGAGGGGGCCGTGCCGGGGGGAGGCGTCGAAGTCGCTTGGACCACACACGGCCACAGAAGTTTTCGGCGATCTGGGGAGGAAGCCAGTGATCCCAACAAGTACTGGCCTGCAGGGCCGGGTCGCGCTGGTCACCGGGGCGGCGCGCGGGCAGGGACGCGCGCATGCCCTTCGGCTTGCCGACGAAGGCGCGGATATCATCGCCGTGGATGTGTGCGCTCCCGTTTCCACCACCATCCGCTACCCGGCCGCTACTTCCGACGAACTGGTGGAAACGGCTCGGGCAGTGGAGAATTCGGGGCGAAAGGCACTGGTTCGCGAAATCGATATCCGCAATCTGGCCGACCAGGAGCAGCTGATTGCCGATGCGATCGATCAATTCGGCAGACTCGATGTCGTCGTCGCCAATGCCGGTGTGCTGAGCTTCGGCCGGTTGTGGGAGCTGTCCGAAGACGAATGGGACACCGTGATCGACGTCAATCTGAGTGGCACCTGGCGCACCTTGCGCGCCGCGGTGCCGGCGATGATAAGGCTCGGCAACGGCGGGTCGATCATCATCATCAGCTCGACCACCGGCCTGAAGGCCACACCCGGTAACGGGCATTACTCCGCGTCCAAACACGGCTTGGTCGGGCTGACCAATTCGTTGGCGGTGGAATTGGGGGAGTACGGCATCCGGGTCAATTCCGTCCACCCGTACGCGGTGACCACACCGATGGGAAGCTCCGAGGAGATGCTGACGTTCCTCGCCGAGCACCCGGCCTACTTCCATAGCTTCTCCCCGATGCCGTTTCGTGCGCCGGGCACTCCAGAGGAATTCCTGGCACCCGAGGACGTGTCGGATGTCGTCGCCTGGCTCGCCGGAGACGGGTCCGCGAACATGTCGGGCAGTCAGGTCGTTGTGGATCGCGGCCACCTGAAGCATTAGCCGGCTAGCCCAGGATGGGGAAACGGCGCTGGGCGGCCAGCCGCTTGAGCGCGGCTTCCATCACCGAGCGCACGTGGGCGTCGACCTCGTCGATATCAGGGTCTTTACCGAACTCGGCGACGACGTCGATCGGCTCGAGCACGTCGGTGACGATCTTGGAGGGCAACGGCAGGTTCGGCGGAAAGATGACGCTCAGCCCGAACGGGAACCCGAAGCTGACCGGCAGAATGTCCATGCGGGCCTTGGTGATTCCGAGCTTGCGGGCCAGCCAGTTGCCGCGGGTCAGGAACAGCTGGGTCTCTTGGGCGCCGATCGAGACGGTCGGCACGATCGGCACTGCGGCTTCGATGGCGGTGCGCACATAGCCGGTGCGCCCGTTGAAGTCGATGGTGTTCGCGCTCAGTGTGGGCCGATAGGAGTCGTAGTCACCGCCCGGAAAGACCAACACGACCGCGCCCGAATGCAGTGCGGTGGCAGCATTTTCGCGGCTGGCTTCGATAACTCCCACCCGGCGTAGCCAGCCGTCCAGCGGCCCGAGGAATACGCCGTAGTGGGCCAGGGTGTACACCGGCCGGTCGTAACCGAATTTGTCGTAGAAGGCTGACGAGAAGATCAGTACGTCGGGCGTGAAGATGCCGCCGGAGTGGTTAGAAACCACCAGCGCCCCACCGGCCGGCGGAATGTTGTCCAGGTTTCGGACTTCGGCCCGAAACCAGCGATTGACCGCCGGGCCGACGGTGTTGCGCACCTGTTGCGTGAACGCCGGATCCCATTTGGCGGTTTCGAGGCCGTCTTCGTCGGCGTCGCCCATCGCGATTCCCCCGCGGTTGTGTTCTTGCTATTAGTTGCCAGCGCGAGGCCGTTCCCCCTGGGCACACCGCGTGTGACATACGGTACTCTCTGTCTGGGAGAATGTCATATCCGTTTGCTGTGGATTCCACGCATCGGGGGGAAATGGCCGAAGTTGTTCTGGTTACCGGTGGTTTCGGGTTGGTGGGCTCGCAGACCGTGCGCCAGTTGGTTGCCGACGGCCACCGCGTCGTCGCGACCGATCTCGGCACGTCTGCACAGCGCAGGGCGGCGCGGTCGTTATCCGATACAGCCACCGTGCGGTGGGCGGATCTGACCGACCCGGCCGAGGTCGATCGCCTCGTGGCCGACACCACCCCGACCGTGATCATCCATCTGGCCGCGATCATTCCACCCGGCATCTATCGGCAACCGAAACTGGCCAGGCGGGTCAACGTCGACGCGACCGCAGCGCTAGTGCGCGCGGCCGAGGCCTGCCGGCATCCGGTGCGTTTCGTTCAGGCCTCGAGCAACGCCGTGCACGGGTCGCGCAACCCGCGCCGGCACCGCGAGTGGTTGCGGGCGGACACCCCGGTGCGACCGTCGGACCTCTACGGCGCGCACAAGGTCGAGGCTGAGGAGCTGGTCCGCACCTCGGGCCTGCCATGGGTGATCCTGCGGCTGGCCGGAGTGCTGAGCGTCGATCTGGGTGCCATGCCGCTGAGCCTGGACGCACCCTTCCTGGAAAGCGCGTTGCCGACCGACGGACGCATTCACACCGTCGACGTCCGCGACGTCGCGGTCGCGTTCTCTGCGGCGACGACCGCGGACGTGGTCGGCGAGATCCTGTTGATCGGCGGCGATGAGTCGCATCTACTGCGGCAGTGCGACGTCGGCAAGACGCTGGCGGCCTCGCGGGGTCTGGTCAACGTTCTGCCCGAAGGGCGCCCGGGTGACCCCGACAGCGACGAGGACTGGTACGTGACCGACTGGATGGATACCGCCCGCGCGCAACAGGCGTTGCGCTTCCAACGCCACCCCTGGCCGGACATGGTGGCGGAGATGCGCGCGGCGGCGGGCTGGCAGCGTTATCCGATGCGGCTGCTTTCTCCGATCGTTCGCCAAGTTCTCAAACGTCGCGGCGCATACCGGAAATCACCGGCCGGCCATGCGGACCCGTGGGGCGCGATCCGAGCCGAGTTCGGTGAGCCCCGGCCGGACGGCTCAGCCGGCGTCTAACACCAACGGCTGCGAGGGGCATTCGGCGACCGAGTCCACATCGGCGAAGAACTCGATCGCGGCAGCGATGGTGTGGTCGATGTAGGTCGCGAAGTCGTCGAAGTCGACGGGCTCCCGAACTTTGCGGGAGCTGCGCGCCAGGACGCCGACCCGCTGTGGATCGGAGGACCCGTGGACGGTCACCACGACGTCGCGGCTGCGCCGGTTCCACGAGTCGGCAAGCTCTGCCAGCTCGTCACCGTCGGCGGCGGGGAAGAAGCACCCGGGCGTGACTTGAATCGTGAACTCGTCGCGGTGCCAACGAGAGATCCCGAGGTGGACATGCAGCCGTCGCGGGCGGGTGTTTGCGACGTAGAAGAATTCACCGTCGTGCTGGCCGCGGAAATAGCGGCTGCCACGGGTGCACAGGTAGCGTTCGATCAAGTCGGCGGACAACGCCTCAGTCGTCATGAGAATAATGGTGAGGCCTGCGGCTTTACGGACCCTTTGAGTCGAGCGATGTGTCGGCAAAGAAACTGGTGAGAATTTGCTGAGTATGTAACGATACAGTCACGCGAAGTGAACTGCCCTGCAACGGAATACGACTGAATCGTTCAGGTCGGCGCCGCCCCCGCGGAGTCAGCTCGCGCCGGCCGCGATCAGTAGTCTCGTTCTCAGGTGGCGCTAGGAGGGTTGAAGATGGGGTTCGCGGTGCAACGGTTCGACCACATTGTGGTCAACTGCAACGATATCGAGGCGACCGCGGCGTGGTACGAGCGAGTGCTCGGCATGACGCGTGAGACGTTCGGTCCGTCCGGTCGTACCGCGCTGAGCTTCGGAAATCAGAAGATCAACCTGCGGCCGGTCGGCGCGCTTGCCGACGATCCGGACTGGGTGACCGGGGCAGTCGAAGCGGCGGGCTCCGAAGACCTGTGCTTCATCACCGATGCCGGCCCCGACGAGGTGCGTGCGCACCTGCAGGCATGCGGTGTCGAGATCACTGCGGGACCGGTCATCAAGACCGGCGCGCTAGGTCCGATGACCTCACACTACTGCCGGGACATCGACGGGAATCTGGTCGAAATCGCGGTCTACTGACCGCTTTCGAGCGGGTAGAGCGCGGGCAGATTGACCACGATCGCCTCCTGGCTGCTGCGCGCGATCACGACCTCCGCAATCGTGTCCGGGTCGGGATTCTCTTCTCGGTGCGGCAGGTACGGCGGGATGAAGACGTAGTCGCCGGGAGCGGCGGTGATGCGCACCTCGTCGACGCCGTCGTGAAAGACGAACTCCGGGTGGCCGCTTCGCACATAGATCGCGGTCTCGGACTCGCCGTGATGATGGTTGGAGGAGACGGTCTCGGGCAGCGCGTGGGTTTCACCCATCCACAGCTTCTCGGCGCCGACCGACTTACCGGACAGGGCCGCGAAGCGCCGCAGTCCTTCCGATTGTGCGGTGTCGGAACTGATGTCCGATGCCTTGATATGGTGCACCCGGCCCTGCGGCACCTGCTGCTTGGCGTCGTCGAAGTCTGGGTGAAATCCGTCAGCAGTGGCCATCTGCGCTCCTGTCGCTACTCTCGGTCGTCCGAATCCCGGTAAGCCTCAAGGAGTCTCAGCCAAAGTTCACTGATCGTCGGAAAGCATGGCACCGCATGCCAGAGCCGAGCGATAGGAATCTGGCCGGCGACGGCGATGGTGGCAGAGTGCAACATTTCGGTGGCACCCGGACCGACCAAAGTCACCCCGAGCAAATAACGCTGATCCTCCTCGACCACCATACGCGCTCGGCCACGATAGCCGTCTGCGTGAAGTTTGGCGCCCATGACGGCTTCACCGATGTCAATGTCGACGGTGCGCACCCGATGACCGGCCTGCACGGCCTGCTCAGCCGTCAGGCCGACGGCGGCCGCCTCGGGATCAGTGAAGAAGGCTTGCGGTACCGCAAAATGATCGGCAGTCGTGGCATGTGTACCCCAGGGCTCGGTATCCAGCGGTGTGCCCGCGGCCCGGGCCCCGATCGCCGCGCCGGCGATGCGCCCTTGGTACTTGCCCTGATGCGTCAGCAATGCGCGGTGGTTGACGTCGCCCGCCGCGTAGAGCCAACCGTCCGAGACGGCTTTCACTCTGCAGGTGTCGTCGACGTCGAGCCAGCTTCCCGGGTCCAGGCCCACCGTTTCCAGGCCGATGTCGTCGGTGAGCGGTGCGCGGCCCGTGGCGAAAAGCACCTCGTCGAACTGCAATTCGGTGTTGTCGTCGAGTTCGAGGGTCACCGGTCCGGCCGGGTCAGACCGGCGAAGTGTCCGCACAGATACACCGAGGCGCAGATCCACACCCGCGTCTTGCAGTCCCCGGCCGATCAACTCGCCCACAAAGGGTTCCATCCTCGGCAGCAGTCCCGATCCCCGAGCCAACAGCGTCACCGAGGCACCCAGGCCATGCCACGCGGTTGCCATCTCGACCCCAACTCCGCCGCCGCCGACGACCGCGAGGCGCCCCGGGACGTGGCTGCTGTCGGTTGCCTGACGGTTTGTCCATGGCCGGGCCTCGACGATGCCGGGAAGATCGGGCAGCGCGGAACGACTTCCGGTGCAGATCACGACCGCGTGCCGGGCACGCAGCGTGACATTCTCGCCGCCGGTCACCGACACGGTGACTTCTCGCGCCCCGCCCAACCGGCCGTGCCCGCGCACCAGCGTGGCACCGATTCCGGCCACCCAGTCGGCCTGGGCGCTGTCGTCCCAGTTGGTCACATAGCGGTTGCGTCGCCCGAACACACCGGATGGGTCGATCGGCCCCGTCACCGCCTCGCGGGCGCCGTCGACGCGCCGGACATCGGCCAGGGCCAGGACCGGGCGCAACAGTGCTTTGCTGGGTACGCAGGCCCAGTAGGAACATTCACCTCCGACGAGTTCGCGCTCCACCACCGCGACCTGCAGGCCCGCGGCCCGGGCGCGCTCCGCGGCATTCTGACCAATGGGTCCGGCCCCGAGCACCACCACGTCGAATTCTGCATCGGATGCCATCGTCGGAATCGCCTTTCGTTCGGTTTCGTCTCAATGTGTTGCGTGGCCCTCGAACGGCTGGACGCAATGTGGTGAT
Organism: Mycobacterium sp. pR1184; assembly: GCF_041287235.1. Taxonomy (NCBI): domain Bacteria; kingdom Bacillati; phylum Actinomycetota; class Actinomycetes; order Mycobacteriales; family Mycobacteriaceae; genus Mycobacterium; species Mycobacterium sp. pR1184. Next base: position 317,562 of record NZ_JBGGKR010000002.1, read on the forward strand.
TAGCCGGTGACATGGTGAAAACCCTGGTGAGGCAAACGATGACGCGAGTCATTCGGGCGCCGGCTCGCTGCATGGCGGGACTCAGCTCGACCCGGCGACGAGCCGGCCGGCCAGTTGGTACAGGTCGTCGACCACCATCGTCGGCTGCGGCAGTCCCTCGGCCCGCAGCGGGGAATTGCCCGGGCGGGTGACGAGCGCGGAGCTCAACCCCACATTCTGCGCGCCGAGTAGATCCCATACGTGGGCGGCCACCATCATGCAATCCGCGGGCGCCACACCGAGTGCCTCGCAGGCGTGCCGGTAGACCAGGGGTGACGGCTTGAAGGCGCGACACGATTCCACGCTGAGCTGTCGATCGAAAAGGGACGCAAGCCCGGCATTGTCCAGCGGCGTCGCGACACCGGCCCGGTGTGGTGAGTTCGTCAGCGTCACCAGCCGAAAACCGTTGTCGCGCAGCGTAGCCAGCGATTCTGCGGCGTCGGGGTGCGCCGGCATGGTGCGCATCTGCTCTTGCAGGCGACCCGCGTCGGCGTCGGTGACCTGCACCCCGTGCGTGTGCGCCAGCATGTGCAGTACACCGCGACCGAGGGTGAAGAAGTCGACATAGCAGTCGGCCATCGTGGCCGTCATCGAGTACGTGACGAGCTGGCCGAACCACTCACGAAGCACCCGCTGGTCACCGAACAACTCCCCGAAAAGCGGTGCGAGAGAATCGATATCGATCAACGTTTCGTTCACGTCGAAAATGAGGACAGACGGCGTCGTCGGCATGCCCAATGTTTTCCCAACTCCTGATCGGTGTCCAGTCCGCGGCTAGTCCATCACCACGACGATCTTTCCGCCGGCCTCTCCCGACTCCGCCACCCGGTGCGCCTCGCGAATCTCGCTGAACGAGAAGACTCGCGCCGGCTTCGCGTCGAGCTTGCCGTCGGCGACCTCCTGGGCGATCTCGCTCAGCGGTATGTTCGACACCTCGAAGCCCGGGTTTCCAAAGACGGGACTGGCGAAGAAGGAGAAGTTCACGCCGCTGGCCATGCGTGCCAGCGGGTTGAAGTCACCGATCGGGGCGAGTCCGCCCAGCCATCCGGCAAGACACGCGGTGCCGCCTACACGCAGCATGTCCAGGGAATCGAGGATGGTGCTGTTGCCGACCAGGTCGAGCACCGCATCGATGTGTTTGGCCTCGGCGATGTGAGCCGCGAGGTCGGGCCTTTCCAATTCGGCGCGAGCGGCGCCGAGTTGCTTCAGCATCGGAAAGCGCTGCTCGCTGCGCGCGGTAGCGATGATGTTGGCTCCGGTGATGACTGCCATCTTCAGGGCCGCCTGGCCCAGCGCCGACGTCGCGCCCCGGATCAGCAGTGTCTGTCCGGCTTCCAGTTTGAGATTGCGAAACAGGCAAGTCCAGGACGTCGCATACGTTTCCGGCAGGGCCGCCAGTTGCGACCACGGCAGGTCGGATTCCATCAGGGTGACGTTTGCCGCGCGGACCCGGGTGTATTCCGCATAGCTTCCGTTCACCGTTCGGCCCAGGCCGCCCATCAGTGCGGCGACCTTGGCGCCGACCGGGAACTCGCCACCCGGGCACGAGTCGACGATGCCGACGCATTCGATGCCGCTGACTTCGGCCGCTTCGGCCCACTCGCCGCGGCGCATGTGTATTTCGGCGTGGTTGACGCCGAAGGCCTTGACCTTGACGACTACTTCGCCGACCTTGGGCAGTGGTTTCGGGATCTCCGTGTGGACCAGGCGGTCTAGACCTCCGAACCCGGTCAGGATGATCGCGCGCATCGTGTCCCCGCCGGGTTGCTCGCGTACCACTGCGGGAGCGGTCGGCAGTGCGGTCGCATGGCTGGTGGTGGTCATGACATGCCTCTTTGCAATCTTCAGTCAGACGTTGGACATCGACGCGCGATAATATTGGGCCGTATGACCCATTATTATGGGCCGTTCAGCCCAAAATTGTCCAGCCCGGGCGCAGCGGTGCATGGGTCAGGATGCGTTGTTCAGGATTTGCGCTTGTGCGACAATCGCTTTCGGCGCCGCTGATCGACCTCGAAGGAACGCACATAGTCGACGGCGGCATTGACGGCGACCCGCAGCGGTTCGGCCTCACCGGTGGCGTGCGTGATCATCGCGCCGCCTTGATGCGCGACGACCAGCGAGGCGGCCAGATGTCGCGGGTCCGCGTCGGCGCGCAGATCGCCGCGCCGGCGCATCGCGTCGATGCCGGTGCGGAACAGGTCGAGCCATTGGTCGTAGCCGTGCGCAAGGTCGTCGCGAACTTCGTCGTCGGCCTCGATCAGTTCGCCGGCCAGTGACCCGTAGACGCATCCGTTCAGCCGATACACGGTGTCGATGTTGTCCACGCAGGCGTCGGCCCAGGCCTGCAGCGCCTCGATGCTGTCGAGGCCTGCGAGTCGGGGTTGGGTGTGAAATTCGATGACCTCATTGCGTCGCGCGGCGATGACCTCACGGGTCAGGTCGCGTTTGTCGTGGAAGTAGTGCGACATCTGCGACCCGCCCACCCCGGCGGAGCTACGTACCTCGTCGATGCTGGTGTTGGCCACGCCGCGCTGGAACATCAACCGGGCGGCGGCCTGGACAATGCGCGCCCGCGTTGCCTGTCCCTTGCGGGTGAACCGAGGCCTTCCCTCAGTCATGTTGCTGCCCTTGACTTTCCCCGCTGTCCGCGCGGGCGTCGCGCGGGCCGGGGCATGCGTTCGTCGGCATCGGCGGCAAACATGCGCAGGTAGTTGACCGCGAACCGGGTGGCATCGGCATGCGGCCACGCCGCCCGATAGGTGAAGGCCAACGTGCCGCCGCCCTGGTGGGCGCAGACGATGGCCAGCGCCAGTTGCCGTGGATTGGCGCCGGCGGTCAGGACCCTGGTGTCTTTCATCCGTTGGATGGCGAGCTCGAGCAGCTCCACCCACTGCCAGTAACCCGCCGCCAAGGTGGCGCGGGTCTGGTCGTCGGACTTGGCCAGCTGCGCGGTCAGCGCATGGTAGGTCGGTGTGCCACCGGAGGTGCCGATCCGGCGCAGGTACCGCATGTTCAGATCGATCCATCGCTCGAAGTCGTCGAACGAGTCCAGGTCGCCGAGCGTGGGCTGGCGATGGAAGTCCAGAACGACGCCGATCTGGCGTCTGATCACCGCGCGAATCAATTCGCCCTTGTCGGCGAAGTAGTGGGCGAGCTGAGAGCCGCTGACCGACGCGGCCTTACGCACATTGTCCATGTTGGCGGCCGACAGGCCTTCGGTGACGATGAGCTGGGCTGCGGCCTGCACAATCCTGTCGCGGGTGGCACGCCCCTTGGCGGTCAACCGTTGTTCGTGCTGAACATCGGGATGGGCCATCGCGTCAGGCTAACTCGCGAACGCCGCTGATTATGGGATATGCAGCCCATTGCTAACCGCGCCGCCCGCGAACCCCGGTTAGGCGGGCACGCGAGCCTCGAGGAAGTTGCGGATCAACCCGGTGACTTCGTCGAGGGCGGACTCCAGCAGGAAATGCCCGCCGTCGAGCAGATGAATCTGCGCATCGGGCAGGTCGTCGGCGAACGCTTCGGCGCCGGCGGGCCCGAAGATCTCGTCGCCGCGGCCCCACACCGCGAGCAGCGGAACCCCGGTGGTGCGAAAGTACTCGTGCACCCGGGGATACATCGCAGCGTTGGTGGCATAGTCGCGGAACAGCTTTAGCTGCACCAGGTCGTTGCCGGGCCGCGATAGCAGCGCGAAGTCGTGATGCCAGCACTCGGGGTCTACGAGGGTCTCGTCGGGCACGCCCGTGACGTATTGCCAGCGGGTCGCGTCCAAAGTGAGAAATTGGCGTATCGGGGCCTCGGTCTCCGCGGTCGGGTTGGCCTGGTAGGCCCACACGGTCTTCCAGAAACTCTCCACGAACCCGGCGTCGTAGCCGTTGCCGTTCTGGCTGATGATCGCCGTCACGGCGGACGGCTGACGCAGCGCCAATCGCCATCCGATCGGGGCGCCGTAGTCCTGCAGGTAGATTGCGTACCGATCGAGCCCGAGGCTGCGCAGCAGGCCCGCGGTCAGGTCGGTCAGCGCATCGAAGGTGTAGTCGAACTCGGTGACGGCCGGGGCGTCGGAGAACCCAAAGCCCAAATGATCGGTGGCGATCACGTGGTAGCGGTCGGCCAGCGCCGGAATCAGGTGCCGGAACATGTGGGAGCTGGTCGGAAACCCGTGCAAGAGAACCAACGCCGGCTTACCCACGTCCCCGGCCTCACGGTAGAACAGCCGATGGCCGTCGACGGTTGCGAAACGATGATGAACAGCGGGCATGGGATTCCTCCTGCGGCACGTGGGTTCGTACGACCGCGCCATCCACAATTTTGGGATGTATATCCCAGTATGCATCACCGGGTCAGCCGGCGTGGTCGCCATCCCGGTTGACCCGCCGGTTACCCCGGAATACTCTGGCCGATTGTCACAATCTGTGGCCGCGTGGAGGAGACGACCGTGGGCAGTCTCGTGTCGGTGAATGTGGGCATGCCCAAGAACGTGCGGTGGCACGACAAGACCGTCTATACCGGGATCTGGAAGACGCCGGTCGAGGGTCCGGTCATGGTGCGACGCCTCAACATCGACGGCGACGCACAGGGTGATCTCGGCGGTCATGGCGGTGAGCAACGCGCGGTCATGGTCTACCAGACCGAGTCGTACGGCTTTTGGAAGAACTACCTCAAGCGTGACGATCTGGTTCCGGGCCATTTCGGCGAAAACTTCACCATCACCGGGCTATCCGACTACGACGTCTGCATCGGCGACCGCTACCGCATCGGCGACGCCGAATTCGAAGTCACCCAACCACGGGTCACCTGCTTCAGGGTTGGGCTAAGGCTTGACGAGCCGGAGATGCCCAACCTTCTTGTCGCCCAACATCGTCCAGGGTTCTACTTCCGCGTGATCACCGAGGGCCGCGTCCAGGCCGGCGACGAAATCGTGCGAACCCGCCGCGGCCGCCACGAGCTCAGCGTCGCCGATGTCGACGCACTGCTGTATCTGCCGAACAAAGATGCCGATACGCTGCGCAAGATCGTCGACGTCCCGGCACTGAGCCCCGGATGGCAGCAATCCTTCAACGACATGCTCGCCTCGGCGACACAGTCGGGTCCCGCCATCGGAGTCGAGCCGGGGTGGAACGGGTTTCGGCCGTTGCGGGTCACGGCAACACAGCGCGAGAGTCCGTCGGTGCTGTCGATCCGCCTCGCGGCCGACGATGGTGTCTCGCTGCCCCCGGCACTGCCGGGGCAATACCTCACGGTGCGCATTCCCGGGGCCGGCGATCCGGTACCGCTGCGCAGCTATTCGCTCTCGGGCGACCCCGCCGCGGGCGATCATTACCGCATCAGCGTCAAGCGGGAAGAGCGTGGCTTGGCCAGTCGATGGCTGCATGCGCACATCGAACCCGGATGGGTCATCGAAGCGGCGGCGCCGCGCGGCGATTTCTACCTCGCCGACGACGACCGGCCGGTGGTCTTGATGTCGGCGGGAATCGGCATCACCCCGGTCTTGGCGATGCTGCACGCACTCGCGGCGGCCCGCAGCGCCCGCGACATCTGGTGGTTGCACACCAGCCGCAATCGCGAAACTCAAGCTTTCGCAACCGAAGTCACGAGCCTGATCGAGTCGTTGCCGCATGCTCGCCAGCAGGTGTTCTACACCGAGACGCAGGGGCGTTTGGATTCGCCGGCCGTAGCGGCGCTGGGACTGCCGGCCGATGCCGCGGCATATCTCTGCGGCCCTACCCAATTCATGACCGATATGCGTGAGGCGCTGGCGGCCGCGGGTCTCGACACGACGCGTATCCACAGCGAGCTGTTCGGTGCACTGCCGCCGATCAACCCCGGTGTCGTCGACGGTGCTGCGCGCACGCCCCCACACCCACCGGCCGGGCCGCCGGGGACCGGGCCGTCAATTACCTTCGCCCGCAGCGGACTTACCGCCGCCTGGTCGCCCGACTACGGCACCATCCTCGATTTCGCCGAGGCGTGCGACGTGCCGACTCGTTTCTCCTGCCGAAGCGGTGTCTGCCATATGTGCGAGACGGGCGTCGTGACCGGCACCACGAAATACGTCCAGACACCGCTGGAGCCGCCGCCATCGGGAACGGTGCTGGTCTGCTCCGCGGCTCCGGCCAGCGACCTGGTGCTCGATCTCTGAGCGCCTGACACCCCGCTGAGCGGCGAAAGCTGTTGTGGCGAAACGACTCCCTATGTGCTCAGCGCGACCGATGCCTCGGCGGTGTAACACAGGAACGTCAGGGTTTCCTGCAGGTACAGCTGCACGGAGTCGGCGTCGTGGCTGGTGTAGCCGATGGAGACGTCGGTGCCAAGCTGTAGATCGAAGTCGCCGCCGCGGGTGGTCAGCACGAACGCACCGTCGATGGCGGGCGCCCAGATGATGTCGCCGTTGACCAGCCGGTTGATGTGCTCGAGGATCGGATAGCCGTGCTCGGTGGTCTCGCTGACCTTGGTGTAGATGTCGGCAGACAGCAGAACCGAATACGGGCCGTCGACGCCGGCCAGCCGCAGCTCGGACAAGGCCTGCGTGATGATGTCGGGAATCGCGCGCGGGTCGTCGGGCACCGTCAGTGCGGGATTCGAGCTGCAGCTGCGGATCCCGTCGATCGACGCGGCGGGGTAGCCCTCGAAGATGGCGCGGTCCTCGACGAAGGCCAGCTTCTTGGCGGCGGTTTTGACCGGATCCCAGTCGGAGTCTTGCGAACCCCGCTCGACATCGTCGATCTCGTCGCGCGACAGGGTGAATGGAACCCGCAGGCGGACAAGCGGTTTGCTGGCCCGCAGATGCGCGATCACGCCTTCGGTGGGTGCCTGCACGTCGTCCAGACGTCCGGTGCTCACCGCGGCGGTGACGGGACCGCCGGGCTCGCTCACGTCGACCACCCGGCGTCCCGCGATGTGCCGTTTAAACGTCCGGGTCGCTTCCAATTCGATTTCGGCCCAGGCGACGTCGGTGATCGGCGCTAGTTCGCGGTACAGGTTGTTCTTCATTGAGTGGTTCCTTTCAGGCTGCCGATCGACAGTACGCCGTCGTTCGCCGTCGGTGGTTCCGGTCGCTCGGTCTCGAGTGGCGCGGGAAGGGGTGGTGGATCGTCGAGGAAGTCGACGGTCGGGGAGAAGAACAACCCGCCGGTGACGGCGGTGGAGAAGTCCAGGATGCGGTCGGTGTTGCCGGGCGGATCGCCAATGAACATATTGCGCAGCATCCGTTCGGTGACTTCCGGTGTGCGCGAATACCCGATGTAGTAGGTGCCGAACTCGCCGGCGCCGAGTTCGCCGAATGGCATGTTGTGCCGGATGATCTTCAGCTCGTTGCCGTCGTCGTCTTCGATGACGTTGAGCGCGACATGCGAGTTGGCCGGCTTCACATCGTCGTCGAGTTCGATGTCTTCCAGTTTGGTCCGGCCGATCACCCGCTCCTGCTCGGTCACCGACAGCGATTCCCATGCCGTCATGTCGTGTAGGTATTTCTGCACGTGGACATAGCACGAGCCGGCGAAATCAGCGTCCTCATCGCCGATTGTGCTCGCGCTGATAGCGATTGCGCCGTCGGGGTTTTCGGTGCCGTCGACAAAGCCCAGCAGGTCGCGGTTGTCGAAGAATTTGAAACCGTGCACTTCGTCGACGACGGTGACCGCGCCGGCCATCGACTTGAGGATGCGGCCGGCCAGTTCGAAACACACGTCCATCGTCTCGGCCCGAATGTGGAACAACAGGTCGCCGGCGGTGGCAGGCGCGGTGTGCCGCGGTCCGTTCAGCTCGATGAAGGGGTGCAGTTCGGCGGGCCGTGACCCGCCGAACAACCGATCCCAGGCCGCCGAGCCGATTGAGGTGATCGCCGACAGGCGTTTGGCCGGGTCGCGAAAGCCGATGGCGCGCACCAGCCCCGAGATGCCGGGCAGCGCGTCGTGGACGGTCGCTTCGCCGCCGTCGTCGATGGTGACCACCAGAAAAATCGCGGCAGGCGTCAACGGAGCGAGGATGGGCTGGGGCTGAACCGTCGGCACTCTGCCGACCCTAGCGTGGCGACGGCGAGCGCGGGAAGTGCGCGAGTAAGGATCCGCGCATTCAGCCCCAGCGTGAACTACGCGGTGCCGAACAGCCATGATGATGAACATGTCGGCCAGCGCCGCAGGCCTCTGCGAATTCATCGACGCCTCTGCGTCCCCGTTCCATGCCTGCGCGACGGCCGCGAGCCGGCTGTTCGCCGCCGGCTACACCGAACTCCGCGAAGCCGACCCCTGGCCCGCAGGTCCGGGGCGCTTCTTCACCGTGCGCGCGGGGTCACTGGTCGCCTGGAACACACCCGGCCCCGGCGGTGCGTTCCGGATCGTCGGAGCGCACACCGACAGCCCAAACCTGCGGGTCAAGCAACATCCCGACCGCGTCGTCGCCGGCTGGCAGGTGGTGGCACTGGAGCCTTACGGTGGCGCGTGGCTCAACTCGTGGCTGGACCGCGATCTGGGGATCAGCGGCCGATTGACGGTGCGGGACGGCTCGGCGCTCGACCATCGGCTGGTCCGGATCGACGACCCGATCCTGCGCGTGCCGCAGCTGGCCATCCATCTGGCCGAGGACCGCAAGTCGGTGACCCTGGACCCGCAGCGCCACGTCAACGCGGTCTGGGGCTCGAACGCACAAAGTGACCAAGCACGTGGATTCGTGGACTACGTGGCCGAGCGCGCCGGGGTCGCACCGGGCGATGTGCTGGCCGCCGACCTGATGACGCACGACCTGACACCGTCCACGGTGCTCGGCGCCGACGCGAGCCTGCTCAGCGCACCCCGGCTGGACAACCAGGCCAGTTGTTATGCGGGCTTGGAGGCGCTGCTGAGTGCCGAGCCGCTGGGCAACGTGGCGGTGTTGGTGCTGTTCGACCACGAAGAGGTCGGGTCGTCGTCGGACCATGGTGCACAGTCCAACCTGCTGAGCACTGTGCTCGAACGCATCGTGCTGGCGTCCGGCGGCAGCCGGGAAGACTTCCTGCGGCGCCTGCCGGTATCGCTGCTGGCCTCGGCGGACATGGCGCATGCCACTCACCCGAACTACCCGGAGCGGCACGAGCCCGGCCACCTGATCGCCATCAACGGCGGACCGGTGCTCAAGGTGCATCCCAATCTGCGCTACGCCACCGACGGACGAACCGCGGCGGCGTTCGCGCTGGCGTGTGAGCAGGCCGGGGTGACCCTGCAGCGCTACGAGCATCGCGCCGACCTGCCGTGCGGTTCGACGATCGGGCCGCTGGCCGCGGCGCAAACCGGCATCCCCACCGTCGACGTCGGCGCGCCTCAGCTCGCGATGCACTCGGCACGCGAGCTGATGGGCGTGCACGATGTGGTGGCGTATTCCGCTGCGCTGCAAGCGTTTTTGTCGCCGGAGGCATAGGGTTTCGCAATATGGCACTCCACGTGGAAATGATCACCATCGACTGCAGCGATCCGGCGACGTTGGCCGGTTGGTGGGCGGACCAATTCGGCGGCACGACACACGACTTGCTCGCCGACGAATTCACGGTGGTGACGTTGTCTGAGGGGCTGCAGCTCGGGTTTCAGAAGGTGCCAGATCCCACTCCCGGCAAAAACCGCGTGCACCTGGATTTCGGTGCTGCGGACGTGGACGAAGAGGTGTCGCGGCTGACGGCCGCGGGAGCCACCGAGGTGGGTCGGCACAGCTTCGGCGATGATTTTCGCTGGGTAGTACTGGCCGACCCCGAGGGCAATGTGTTCTGCGTGACCCGTCAGTAGCGCGATACGCCGTCGAACAGCGCGTCGACGAGCGCGTCGAGTTGTTCTGTCCGGCCGACGCCGAAAGCGTCCGCCTGCTGCGCGGCGACTAGCTCTTTAGACTGTGTGCGTGACTGTCTCCGGAGCGGGCGCCCGTACTCACGTGGCCGACACCGTCGAACATGCGGCCGCCACCCCCGACCAGCCGCAACCCTTCGGGGAATTGGGTCTTAAAGAGGACGAGTACCAGCGGATTCGCGAGATCTTGGGTCGTCGGCCCACCGACACCGAGCTCGCGATGTACTCGGTGATGTGGAGCGAGCACTGCTCGTACAAATCGTCGAAGGTGCACCTGCGCTACTTCGGTGAGACCACGACCGAGCAGATGCGCGCGGGCATGCTGGCCGGCATCGGCGAGAACGCGGGTGTCGTCGACATCGGCGACGGGTGGGCCGTCACGTTCAAGGTCGAGTCGCACAATCACCCGTCCTACGTGGAGCCCTATCAGGGTGCGGCCACCGGTGTGGGCGGCATCGTGCGCGACATCATGGCCATGGGTGCCCGGCCGGTCGCCGTGATGGACCAGCTGCGGTTCGGTGCAGCCGATGCGCCCGACACCCGCCGTGTGCTCGACGGCGTGGTCCGCGGTATCGGCGGCTACGGCAACTCACTCGGCCTGCCCAACATCGGCGGCGAGACCGTCTTCGACGCGTCGTATGCGGGCAACCCGTTGGTGAACGCGTTGTGCGTCGGGGTGCTGCGCAAGGAAGACCTGCACCTGGCTTTCGCCTCGGGAACCGGCAACAAGATCATCCTGTTCGGCGCGCGCACCGGCCTGGACGGGATCGGCGGCGTGTCCGTGCTGGCGTCGGAGACCTTCGGCGGCGACGAGGGCGGTGGCCCCGGCCGCAAAAAGCTACCCTCGGTGCAGGTTGGTGACCCGTTCACCGAGAAGGTGCTCATCGAGTGCTGCCTGGAGTTGTACGCCGCCGGGCTGGTGATCGGCATTCAGGACCTCGGCGGCGCCGGATTATCCTGTGCGACTTCAGAACTCGCATCCGCAGGCGATGGCGGGATGCGCGTCGAGCTGGAGACGGTCCCGTTGCGGGCGGCGAACATGACGCCCGCCGAGATTCTCTCCAGCGAGTCGCAGGAGCGGATGTGCGCGGTGGTCGCTCCGGAGAACGTCGAGGCGTTTCTGGCGGTGTGCCGCAAGTGGGAGGTGCTGGCGACCGTCATCGGTGAGGTCACCGACGGCGACCGGTTGCGCATCACCTGGCATGGCGAGACCGTCGTCGACGTGCCGCCGCGCACCGTGGCGCATCAAGGGCCGGTCTACGAACGCCCGGTGGCTCGCCCGGAATCGCAGGACGCATTGAACGCCGACACCTCGGCCGGCCTGCCCCGGCCGACGACCGGCGACGAGCTGCGCGCGACTTTGCTTGCGCTGCTGGGCAGTCCGCACCTGTGCAGCCGGGCATTCATCACCGAGCAGTACGACCGCTATGTGCGCGGCAACACCGTGCTGGCCGAGCACGCCGACGGGGGGGTGCTGCGCATCGACGAGTCCACCGGCCGCGGTATCGCGCTGTCGACGGACGCGTCGGGGCGCTACACCAAGCTGGACCCCTACATCGGAGCCCAGCTGGCGCTGGCCGAGGCCTACCGCAATGTCGCGGCCACCGGGGCCGTGCCGGTCGCGGTGACCAACTGCCTCAACTTCGGCTCGCCCGAAGATCCGGGGGTGATGTGGCAGTTCTCGCAGGCGGTCCGCGGTCTCGCCGATGGCTGTGTGGCCCTAGGGATTCCAGTGACCGGCGGCAATGTCAGCTTCTACAACCAGACCGGGTCGGTCGCAATCCTGCCCACCCCGGTGGTGGGGGTGCTGGGCGTGATCGACGATGTCGATCGGCGCATCCCGACGGCCCTGGGCACCGACCCGGGAGAATCCCTGCTGCTCCTCGGCGACACCCGCGACGAGTTCGACGGGTCGATCTGGGCCCAGGTGACCGGCGACCATCTCGGGGGCCTACCGCCCGCGGTCGACCTGCAGCGGGAGAAGCTGCTGGCCGAGGTGCTCAGCGCCGCAGCACGCGACGGATTGGTGAGCGCGGCCCACGACCTGTCCGAGGGCGGTTTGGCCCAGGCCATCGTGGAGTCAGCTCTGGCGGGTGAAACCGGTTGCCGCATAGTGCTTCCCGAGGGCAGCGATCCGTTCGTGACGCTGTTCTCCGAGTCGGCGGGACGGATGCTGGTGGCGGTGCCGCGCACCGAAGAGAGCCGGTTTCGCTCCATGTGCGAGGCGCGCGGACTTCCCGCCGTTCGCATCGGCGTCGTCGACCAGGACTCGGATGCGGTCGAATTCCAGGGCCTGTTCACGGTGTCACTGGCCGAACTGCGCGCTACGTCCGAAGCGGTGCTGTCGCGATTCTTCGGCTGAGCCGAACTAACCCGCGTGCACGCGGTCCTGCTGGTCGGGCACGGGGCTGCCATCGGGCCGCAGCAACGGCGCCTGTCCGCCATTGGGTGCATCGAAACCCTGTGTCGCACAAGGATAAGGCGAGCTGACGCCCAACGGGGTAGTGAACATCGGGTTGACCAGCCATCGACCGTCGAGATTGGCGTAGGCCCGGCACATCAACTCGATCTGGTTGCGATTGATCACCAGGCGCAGCGCGGTCGCGTCCGCGGTGAAGGTGGCGTCTCCGTCGGAGTCGCCGGCCCCGAACACCTGGCGCCGGTTCTCCGGTAGCTGGTCGAACGCCGCCGCCCCTTGGACGCCGAACACCTGCTCGTTGACCCGGCAGCGTTTGCCCTCGTTGAACGGAATCGAGGCCTCCCCACCGCAGGACGTCAACCGCGCGGTGAGCAAATCGCCGTCGTGCTCGGTGCGGGTTCCCATCACCCGGTCGGCGGAGATTCCGAGGTCGGCGGCCCACACCCGCACCACGGGCTCCGGCGAGGCGGAGATGATCCGTACGTCGAATCCGTTGGCCTGCAAGGTCGCAACCAAATCACGCATCTGGGAGTAGTAGCGGACCCACCCGGCCCGGCGGCCACTGCCGACCGGCTGCTCGGTGCCCTCGGGTGCGTCCAGGCTTTCCTTCCGAGCCGCTTCGGCGAATCCGGTGACCTCGGCCTCGGTCCAGCCGGCGAGCAGTTGTACCGCCCAGGCGGCGGCGGGAGCCATGCGCCGATGGTTGTATCCGTCGAATGCCGCTGCACCCGTTCGTGTCTGGCGATTGGTGTATACCGAAACCAGTTCGTCAGCGCATCCGGGGCTGGTTCCCGTCGGCAATGGCTGGCCTGCGGGTGCCAGCGCGCCACACGCGGAGGCCAGCGCCGCCGCGGCGGCAGCGGTGAGGTACGAGCTTGTGGTGCGCCAATCCCCGTCGGCGGGTTGGCGCACCTTGGAATTGCGCACCATCCAGAAGAAGGTGGCGTCGCCGATGTCGTTCTTCACCATGGTGCCGTCCCAGTCGAACAACGCCAGCGCAGGATCGTCGGTCTCGGGTTCCAGCTTGCCGCAAGTGCCGAGGTGGCCGATCATCACGTTGATCCGGTCCCGGTTGTCGCCATACCAACCAGGATCGGCGGCCAGTGTGCGGCAGCCGTTGTCGCTGGCGTCGCCTTCACGATGGTCGCCGGAGTCGCCGCAGCCCGACATCGACAGCGTTGCCGCGGTGATCGTCAACACCGAGAGCCGACGCGCGAACGTCGCTGCCCGGTGAGCAGCCAAGCGTGAGATTGTCATCGACTCTGTTCGGACCTCTCTTCAGGGGTTGATCGTGTAGTCGCCCAGTTGGCGGCCCCACACATACTCCACGGCAACCGGTGAACCGACCTCGAAGTGGTTGTACGGGGCCACGCTGGCGCCGGTGTCCATGACGAGCAAGGGAGCGGGCCACAGTTCGCGGGTAATCGACCGCCAGCATCCCGGCCGCCCGCCGGGCCCGCCCCGGGCATTGGTGCGCGGCAGGTTCTCCGGGTAGGTGTACGGGTTGGGCGCTCCCGCGATCGAGCCCGACGAGTGGGCACCCAGCGCATAGCCGTTGTCGCCGAGCGCGACGTGGAGCTTGGGCGCGACTTCGTTGAAATTCCGTATAGTGCAGAAGATTTCGGGGCTGTACTCGTCGAGCAGTTGAGCACTGGGGGCGAGATCGGCCGCCCCGCGCGCCAGGTACGGCCCGCTTCGGCCGAAGACATCGGCGCCGCTGCTGCCCAATCCGGCCGCCGCCAGCAACGCCGCATCCAGATCTCCCTGCTGCCGGTCGAGCGTGCGCGCCGTGGTCACCGCGTGCTCGAGCGCATTCCACAAGTCCGGCGCGGCGTCGGCGTAAGTGTCACCGAGCGCGGCCAGCCGCGCAATGTCGAAGTGGATCATCGGCATCCGAGGGTTTACGTCGTCGAGGATCGCGTTGCCGTTGAGCAACGATGCGCCAAATTTTTCGCCCAGTCCGGCCAGCGCCTGTGCCGTCGCGGACAGCGTCAGGTTCACCTTGACGGGATCGATCTTCTCGGTGATCGACGTCAGCGTCTCGAAGACGGTGTTGAACTCGGTGGTCACCGTCGTCGCGTCGATCACCATCGAAGGTGTAATCGATTGTGGCGCAGGGGTTTTTGGTGAGCTCAGCGCAACGTATTTGTTGCCGAACACGGTGCTCGCCTTCACTTCGGCCACCACGTTGGCCGGAATCATGTTGACGTACTTAGGAGTCACGTCCAGCATCACCTTGGCGGCCGGCTTGCCGCCTCGGGTGATCTCGGAAATACCGGCCACCCGGCCGATCTCGACGCCGTTGTAGGTGACCTTGGAGCCGGGATCCATCACCAAGCCCGCGCGGGCGACCACCATCGTCAACTTCGTTTTCGGGGTGAGGTCGCCGCGAAACTGCGAGTACAGGACCAGCCCGATGAGCCCCATGACCACGATCGTCACGAGGCCGACGGTTTTGTACGGTGGCCCGCGGCGCGGATCCATGGTTCTGAGACCCTAAGGCATGGCCGCCCGCGATACTGCCGATCCGGCCAAGACACGTCAGGTCCTCATGACCGTCGCGGACTGGCTGCGCGATCAAACCTGCCCGGCACCGGATCGCGCCACCCTGGCGAGCGCTGTCCGGCTCACCGCGCGCACCCTGGGCGCGCTGGCGCCCGGCGCCAGCGTCGAGGTCCGGATCCCGCCGTTCGTCGCCGTGCAGTGCGTGGCCGGGCCTAAACACACCCGCGGCACACCGCCGAACGTCGTCGAGACCGATCCGCGGACCTGGCTGCTGCTGGCCACCGGGATGTTGACGCTCGCCGACGCAAAAACGAACGGATTGTTAACGCTGTCGGGCTCGCGGGCGGGTGAAATTGACCACTGGTTGCCCTTGTTCGATGTGGGCTGAATATAACTCTGAACTGCAGGTTTAGGGTGACACGCCGAGAACATTCGTGTTCAACACGCCCAACAGATTCGTCCGCTGGGCTTACGTGCCCGTAAACTCCGAGGCGTCACTACCCCTCGCTAGGGAGCCGCCCACCGTGACCGTCGCTGGAGCAGATGTATCCGAGCAAGACCTGAACTCGCCCCGCGAAGAGTGCGGTGTATTCGGGGTATGGGCCCCGGGCGAGGAAGTTGCCAAACTCACCTACTACGGCCTGTACGCGCTGCAGCATCGCGGTCAGGAAGCCGCCGGCATCGCCGTCGCCGATGGATCTCAGGTATTGGTCTTCAAAGACCTCGGCCTGGTCAGTCAGGTATTCGACGAGCAGACGCTGGCCGCCATGCCGGGCCACGTCGCGATCGGGCACTGCCGATACTCGACCACCGGCGACACCACCTGGGAAAACGCCCAGCCGGTGTTCCGCAACACCGCGGCCGGTACCGGGGTTGCCTTGGGACACAACGGGAACCTCGTCAACACCGCTGAGCTTGCCGGCCAGGCCCGCGACGCCGGGCTGATCGCCAAGCGCGCCCCGGCCCCGGCGACGACCGACTCCGACATCCTGGGCGCGCTGCTCGCCCACGGTGCGGCCGACTCCACTCTGGAACAGTCTGCGCTGCAACTGTTGCCGACCGTGCGGGGCGCCTTCTGCCTGACGTTCATGGACGAGAACACGCTGTATGCGGCCCGCGATCCCCATGGGGTGCGGCCGCTTTCGCTCGGACGCCTCGACCGCGGCTGGGTGGTGGCCTCCGAAACCGCCGCGCTCGACATCGTCGGCGCCTCGTTCGTCCGCGACATCGAGCCGGGCGAACTGCTGGCCATTGACGCCGACGGCGTGCGCTCCACCCGCTTCGCCAACCCCACCCCCAAGGGGTGCGTTTTCGAATACGTCTACCTGGCCCGACCGGACAGCACGATCGGCGGTCGCTCGGTGCACGGCGCGCGGGTGGAGATCGGCCGCCGGCTGGCGCGCGAACGCCCGGTGGACGCCGACCTGGTGATCGGGGTGCCGGAATCCGGCACCCCGGCCGCGGTGGGATATGCGCAGGAGTCCGGCATTCCCTACGGGCAGGGCCTGATGAAAAACGCCTACGTCGGGCGGACATTCATCCAGCCGTCCCAGACCATCCGTCAGTTGGGCATCCGGCTGAAGCTCAACCCACTCAAAGAGGTGATCCGCGGCAAGCGGCTCATCGTCGTCGACGACTCGATCGTGCGGGGTAACACTCAGCGCGCGCTGTTGCGCATGCTGCGCGAGGCCGGCGCCGTCGAGGTGCACGTGCGGATTGCCTCGCCTCCGGTGAAGTGGCCGTGCTTCTACGGCATCGACTTTCCGTCGCCGGCCGAGTTGATCGCCAACGCCGTCGAGGACGAGGACGAGATGCTCGAAGCGGTGCGGCACGCGATCGGCGCCGACACGCTGGGCTACATCTCGCTGCG
Source organism: Mycobacterium sp. pR1184 (assembly GCF_041287235.1). Classification (NCBI taxonomy): domain Bacteria; kingdom Bacillati; phylum Actinomycetota; class Actinomycetes; order Mycobacteriales; family Mycobacteriaceae; genus Mycobacterium; species Mycobacterium sp. pR1184. The sequence goes on from NZ_JBGGKR010000002.1 coordinate 334,204, forward strand.
CGGCATGATCGCCGCGACCGAGCAGCCGGCCTCCCGGCTGTGCACCGCCTGCTTCGACGGCAAGTACCCGATCGAGCTGCCCAGCGAGACAGCGCTGGGTAAGAACGTCATCGAGCACATGCTCGCCAACGCCGCGCGCGGCGCGGAGCTCGGCGATGTCGCGGCCGACGAGGTACCCGTCAGCCACTGACGGAATCCATCAAAGACGTTTGATACCGGCGCGAAGCGCCTACCGGTAGCCTTTATCGCGATGACGGATCCCGGAAAAAGCCCCGGCGAAGAACCGGGCAGCCAGGGCATTACTTACGCATCGGCCGGGGTGGATATCGAAGCCGGTGACCGCGCGGTTGATCTGTTCAAGCCGCTGGCTGCGAAAGCCACCAGGCCCGAGGTGCTGGGCGGGCTCGGCGGATTCGCCGGATTGTTCGCGCTGCGTGGCGACTACCGCGAGCCGGTACTGGCGGCCTCCAGCGACGGCGTCGGCACCAAGCTGGCGGTCGCACAGGCGATGGACAAGCACGACACCGTCGGCCTCGACTTGGTGGCCATGGTCGTCGACGACCTCGTCGTTTGCGGCGCCGAGCCACTGTTCCTGCAGGACTACATCGCCGTCGGGCGCACGGTGCCCGAACGGGTGGCGGCCATCGTCGCGGGTATTGCCGAGGGGTGTGTGCGCGCGGGCTGCGCGCTGCTGGGCGGCGAGACCGCCGAACACCCCGGGCTGATGGAACCCGACCACTACGACATCTCGGCCACCGGCGTCGGCGTGGTCGAAGCCGACGACATCCTGGGGCCCGACCGGGTCAAACCCGGCGACGTGATCATCGCGATGGGGTCCTCCGGCCTGCATTCCAACGGCTATTCGCTGGCTCGCAGCGTCCTGCTGGAGATCGATCGGATGAACTTGGCCGGCTACGTCGAGGAGTTCGGCCGCACGCTGGGTGAAGAGTTGCTGGAGCCCACCCGCATCTACGCCAAGGACTGCCTGGCGCTGGCCGCCGAAACCCATGTGCGCACGTTCTGCCACGTCACCGGTGGCGGATTGGCGGGCAACCTGCAGCGGGTCATCCCGCACGGGCTGACCGCCGAGGTCGACCGCGGTACCTGGACGCCGGCGCCGGTGTTCGCGATGATCGCCCAGCGTGGCCGCATCGTGCGCGAGGAGATGGAGAAGACGTTCAATATGGGCGTCGGCATGATCGCCGTCGTCGCACCCGAAGACACCGACCGCGCCCTGGCGATTTTGACCGCACGCCATCTGGACTGCTGGGTGTTGGGGACGATTTGCAAGGGCGGAAAAGATGGCCCGCGAGCGAAACTCGTTGGGCAGCACCCGAGGTTTTAAGAGCCAGCGCCTAGCTGGGAACAACACTGTGCCGATGCACGCGGCATCGGCACGGAGCAGATTCTAGCGGCGCCAGTCGTCTTCGCGATCCCAAGATTCGTCGGCGCCGTCCAGGTCGCCGGATTCGTCCGCACCGGTCCCCGCCAGCTCGCGCTGAAGCCGATCGAAATCGGTCTGCGGGGAGCTGTATTTAAGTTCTCGAGCAACCTTGGTCTGCTTTGCCTTAGCCCGGCCGCGGCCCATGGGGGAACCCCCTCGCGCAATAACGGAGCGGCCTAACAAGTAGGCGGCTCCGATCTCTTGGTGTCGTTATTGTCCTGCCAACAGCTTACCGTGCCTCGCGGATGAGCGTCGGTGCCCCCTGCCCGCCGTGTTGGACTTCAACGGACATTATCTCGTCCCGCCCCGCAACCGCTCGACGGCAAGCCGTCCCGCGCCGATCTGTTCGCTCGGCGGCAACGTATCGGCGTCGATGACCGCCGCCACCGAGCCCTCCGGGCCGGTCGCCAGTTCGGTGTCGGCCGGTATGCCACGCTTGAGCAACGCCAGCGCGATCGGGCCCAGATCCACGTGATCGACGACGGTGCCCAGCCGTCCCACCACACGCCCGCCCGCGAGCACCGCGTCGCCGGTCGACGGCCGGTCCACCGAGCCGTCGAGGTGCAGCAACACCAGCATTCGGGGCGGTTTGCCCAGGTTGTGGACGCGGGCGACGGTTTCCTGGCCGCGATAGCAGCCCTTGTCCAAATGGACGGCCCCGGCACCCGGACCGCCGATCCAGCGCACCTCGTGCGGAATCGTGCGTTCGTCGGTGTCCACGCCGAGGCGCGGGCGCACGGCCGCGACCCGATGGGCTTCGTAGGCCCACACCCCGGCCGGACGCACGCCGGCCTGCGCGAAGCGGCGTTGCCAGTCGGCGCGATCGCCCCGCGGCACCAACAGGTCGAGTTCGATCTGATCGGCGCCGGAGGCGGGCATCCGCCGCACTAAGCCGCCGCCGGGCAGCGGGATCGCAGCCAGCTCGTCGGGCAGGGCGTCCAGGCCGAGCACCTGGAGCACCGCGCGATCACCCAGCCGCGGGCCGATCAGCGACAACACCGCCAGGTCGGCGGCCGCAGGCTTGACGTCCGACCAGAACACCATCTTGCTCAGGTAGTTCAGCAGCGGCTCACCGCGCCAGGGTTCGGTGTCGAGGTAGGTGACGCCGCCCAGCTCGGTCTGTATCCAGTGGTCCTCCACCCGGCCCTGCCCGTCCAGGCTGAGGTTCTGCGTGCTGGCCCCGTCGGGCAGTTCGCTGACGTGCTGGGTCGAGATGTTGTGCAACCAGCTCTGCCGGTCCGCGCCGGTCAGGGTGAGCACCGCGCGATGCGAGCGGTCCACCAGCACGGCATCGGTTTCGGCGGTACGCTGCTCGCTGAGCGGATCGCCGTAGTGCCAGATCGCGCCGGTGTCGGGCCCGGAATCGGGGGCGGGTACTGCAGTCATGTGCGCTGCTCCTCCTCATCGCTTCGTCCCCCTCGCCGCTCCGCGGCTGGGGGCGCCCCCACTGCATCGTCGCTAGCGCAGGTCACACGTCAACTCTACGGATCTGGACACGCCCGGCTGCAGCCTTCCCGCCGGCGGCTAGGCTCGATCGGCATGGCAGCCCAGACGGGTGTGATCGTCACCCTGGACGGCGAGATACATCCGCCCGGCACCCCGCTCTTGCACGCCGACGACCTCGCGGCCGTGCGCGGCGACGGTGCCTTCGAGACCCTCTTGGTCCGCGACGGCAGTGCCTGTCTCGTCGGGTCGCACTTGCAGCGCCTGACTCAATCGGCCAAATTCATGGACCTGCCCGCGCCGGACCTTGCGCGGTGGCGGCGCGCGATCGACATCGCCACCCGGGAATGGGTGGCGGGTTCGGCTGCCGAAGCCGCGTTGCGGTTGATCTACAGCCGGGGTCGTGAGAGTGGGTCCGAGCCCACCGCGTACGTGATGGTCAGCGCGGTCCCGGAAAGGGTTGCCGTGGTTCGCCATAACGGGCTGGCGGCGATCACCCTGGACCGAGGATTGCCCGCCGTCGGTGTCGGTGAGATGCCCTGGCTGTTGGCTGGTGCGAAAACCCTGTCGTACGCGGTGAATATGGCCGCGTTGCGCCATGCCGCCCAGCGGGGCGCCGGCGACGTGATTTTCGTCAGCTCCGACGGCTACATCCTGGAAGGCCCGCGTTCGACGGTGGTGATCGCCACCAATTCCGATGCGGGCCCGGACGGCAATCCGTGCCTGCTGACGCCGCCGCCCTGGTATCCAATTTTGCGCGGCACCACCCAGCAGGCGTTGTTCGAGGTGGCACGCAGTAAAGGCTACGACTGCGACTACCGGGCGCTACGGGTCGCGGATTTACATGCTGCCCAAGGAGTCTGGTTGGTATCGAGTATGACTCTGGCCGCTCGCGTGCACACCCTCGACGGTCGTCCGCTGGGTCGATCGCCGATGGCCGAGGACTTCGCCCAGCTGGTCGACACGGCGATCGTCAGTGATCGCTGAGCGCTGAATTGTGTTGTCGGCTCGCGCCCTGGCGGGTACGGTCGGCCGTACACAAGGAAGGAGGTGGTCCGCGAAATTGATAGCTTCATGGACATGTGAGGTGGCTACGCGCTAGCTGCATGGCTTCCGAAGAGCTAGCGATATGCGCGCTGGCGAATTCCACGTAGCCACCCGGCCCCCGAGCTCCCCGGTCTGTCCAACCGGGAACATGGCTCGGGGGCCGCTCCATGTCTTGGGCCTTTAGTCGTCCACCTTCTTGGCGATCTGCTCGGCGATCTTGCCGGCTTGGCCCGGCACGGCATCCGGGCCGCACACATTCACCTCGATGACGTTGGCGCCCTCCGCGTGCAGCACGTGGTGGCAGGTTTTGGCATTGTCCGAACGGGTGCGCTGCATCGCGATCCGGGGTACGGTCCCGTCGACTTGGGCGAATGTGTAATCGAAGCTCTTGCCATTGAGCTTCTCCGTCACCGTTTTTCCGGCGCAGGCCTTCCATTTGTCGGCGGATGCCGCGACGAACGCGCTCGCCTTCTCGGACGACGAGAATTCCGAGACGGCCTCGATGATCCGCACCGGCGGGTCCTGTCCAGGCGAGTGCACGACCAGCGTGCTCGTGGCGGTGAATCCGCCGGCGTCCTGATAGACCGCCGCGATGGTGGGCTCGAAAGCGCCGGCGCACTCGGGATCGGACAGCGTGTACTTCGGGCTGCGTAGCCCACTGACTTTTTCGCCGGGCACCAACGTTGGGTCACCCACGATGGCACCGACTTCTGGGGCGCCGATCAGGAAGGAATCCAGCTTCGCCGAGCCCGGATTGGGTGCCGAATTCGGCGCGGCCGGAGCCGAATTCGAGTTCGACGCATTCGGAGCCGGCTTGGTCTTGCTGCTCTGCGTGGTCATCACCACGACGATCGCGATCGCGGCGATGACCGCGACCGCGGCGGCGCCGATGATGAGCAGCCGCTTGTTGGACCCGCCGCCGCCGGCCGCGCCGCCGCTCACCGCGCTCGGGACGGTCACCGCGTTCGCGCCGCTCGGTGCTGCAGCGGGAGTCGACGCAGTAGCCGGAGCCGCGGCCGCGGCGGCGCCTGCGGGCGAACCGTCTTTGGCCTCGATTTCGGCCAGCACGTTGTCGATTTCGCTTCGGGTGCGGTAGGTGACGTCGTGCCGCAGGCGCAGCATGCGCAACAGCTGCGCGATGTCGCCGCGGGCGCTGGGGTCGTCGCCGTCCTCGTCGAACCCGGAGCGCAGTTCGACCAACAGCTGGAGCTGCTGTTGGGGGCTCAGCTCTTTTTCGGCCAGGGTATTCCCCAGCCGGGTGATGTAGCCGAACGGCACCGGGGGCTCTTCGGGCAGCGGGTCGGGCAACGGGACGGGCTTGCTGCGAAGGGCGTGCACGGCGGTGACCAACTGGATGCCGGCGTCTACCGTCGGTTCGCGGTAATCGATGATCTGCAATGCGGCAAGGGGATTCACGCGCATGCTGTCGACTTCACCGATCCGGACGGGAAGGATCGGACGGCCCAGCGCCTGGGCGTAGCGCAGCTCCGCCTGGCTCGGCTTGGATTGCAGCCAGTTGCTCGACAGCGCGACGACGAACACTTCACAATCGCGAATCTGCTCAAGGATCTTGGCCCACCACGAATCGCCGCCGCCCAGCTCTTGGTCGAACCACACCTGGTTCTGCCCGCGGCGGAGGGCGGTGGTCAGGGCGTCGACCTTCGACCGGTCTTGGCTCGAGTAGCTGATAAACAGCGCCATCGCACTCTCCTAGGGTGAAGCGGAGCTAATCAACTGGGGCGAAAGCCTGCCTGCGCGACCCGTACGCACATGCGCCGATACCGTATCAGTGTTGAGCCGCTAGAGGATGCGCAAATTTTCAGCGCGATTGCGGACTCGCAGCAGGAGGCCGTTCACCCCTCGCTGCCGTCTGGGGCATGGGCTTGTTCGGGCGGTCGGTATGCGGCATAGCGTCGGGCGAACTCGTCACCGGGGACCGGCCATTGCTCACCACTGGCTCCGCGCACGACCCAATCGCCATCGGCGGCATTCGTCGACCCCTCCAAGGTGTTGATGGTCTCGCCCGGGTAGGCCGGGCGGGCTTGTACCCGCCCCTTGCGTTGCCACTGGCCGTCGCCCGCGGGCTCGTAAGTGTCCCGGAAAATGTCGTCGCGTACCGACCAGACCTTGCCGTCCTCGGAGATGGCCCAGTCGCCCGCGTCGGCGCGCATGGTGTGCCCGGAGTCAGACGTCCATGTCCATGGCGCGCTTCGTTGTTCGGCGGTGACCGTCCCCACCCGGGTGAAGGACTGCCACAGCGGACGAGACCGGAAGCCCAACTGCCGCAGACTCCACAGCGTTCCCGCCAAACTGCGCACCGCGGCATTGAGCAATTCCGGGTCGCTTTCCACCACGGACCAGTCGACGAGCTTGTTGTGGATCTTGCGTGAGTCGTCGCGTGGGGCGCCGTATTTCCAGCCGTTGCGCCGGTAGTAGCGGCACCAGTCCTCGTGCTCTGCCTGGGCCATCCGCAGCGCGGAGTCGTGGTCGAAGCCCATCAGCGCAAGCTGTTCCAGCGGCGTCAACTCCGCCATCTCGCTGCCCGAAAGCTGCTGTGGCGGGCTGCCCCAGGTGTTCCAGGTATGACCCGCGATCTGTTCGACCATCCACAACGCGTTGCGGACCTGGCGCCGGTTGGACCCGCGGTAGAACTCGTTGAGCTCGGCCCACGGCACCGATGCGGGCCCCCGCGTCCAACTCGGGTCGATCGTGGCGACATAGCGCTCGTGGATCAGCCGGGCCGCGCGCTCCCACGCGTCCTGAACCTGACCCTCCTGGGTGTCGAGCACCAGCGAGTAGGACTGCAGGCGGCCGACGACCTGGATCGAGTCGTCGGTGATGCTGGTGTTCAGGTCGGAAGCGTAGATGGGCATGTCGGGGAAGCGGGCGGCCAGCCGGGCCACAGTTGTTCCGGCATGCGCGTCGACGAAGATGACCGCGCTGGTGGCAGGGTCGACATCGCCGATCAGCTTCAGCATGGTCGGTATCGTCGGCGCCTCGGCAACCGCATCGATCATCGGGCCCTCGGAGGCGAATCCGGCTTGCTGACGGTGGAATTCGTGATCGCGCAGGTATTCTTCGGCGTCTCGTTCGACCAGGGTCAGCGCGGGCAACGCGACCGCGCCGGGCGGGGTGTAGAAGTCGCGCTCCAGCGCGCGCTGGGTCAGGTCCGCGCACAGTGCCAGTGTCAATTGCGAAGTGCCACAGACGAATACCTGCTTGGTCCGCCCGGTCGTCAGGATGCTGTTGAGTAACCGGCCCGCGGTCACCTCGTATTTGCCGACCACGTCGGCCGCCCATCGGGTGTCCGACCCGCCGAACTGCTGGGCACGCCACGCCTGGGCCAACCAGGGATCGTCCATGCGCACGATCAACGGCAGCCGCTGCTTGTGCTCGATTTCGGAGAGCCGGCGGCTGATCAGGTCGAGCCACAGCAGGTTGAGCGCCGGGTCCGGTGCCATCAGGTAGAGCCGAGACAGGCGGCGCCACAGCCGAAGTGACACCAGGGTCGACTGGGTGTTGAAGTCCACCAGTACCACCCGGGCGCCTTGGCGGCGGGCCCGCTGCACGCGGTCGTCGCTGGCGCCGGTGATGACGACCAGGGTGCTGCGTCGGTCCAAGGTGCGCGCGACGGCGCTGAGCATGGACTGGGTGTCATTGTCGATACCGACGACGGCCGTGACGGATTCGGCCCAGTTCGCCCGTATTCGGTCCACCTGGGATCGGAAAACCCCGACCACGGCACCGCCCAATCCGGTGAAGATCGCCGACAGCGCGGCGATCCGGGCCAGTTCCAGGCCGACGGGCGTGGGGCTCGGGCAGGTTTTCCCGCTGACCGAGAAGTCCCCGGTGCCACCCTTGACCAGACTGGCCGTCGCCATCAGGGGGGTGAAGAAGGCCGGATGGTTGGCGTCGTGACACCCCCAGTAGGAAGTCAGCCCGAGAACCGCCGTCATCGGGACCAGGGCTGCAATCAGGCTGAACGAAACACCCACCACCCGGTGGCTACCCGAGCGGAAATTCAGCACGGACGCCCAAATGAGCACGATGACAACGACGGCGAGCGTCGGCATCGATCCCGGCCGGCCGAACCACCCCAGCCAGGCGGGAAATGAGTCGTCGATCGAGGGGCGCGCATCCAGCACGGCCAGGTAGGCGATCAGCAGCAAGCCGACCGCGGTTACGGCCCAACGCAAGATGGGCGAGGGTGCCCTGGTGGGACGCATCCGCCGATCTCCCTTCGCGCGGCTGCTCGGACGTCGAACAGTACACGCAAAAGATTGGGCTAAGGCAATGGTTTGGTGCGAGCGCGAATTAGCCAGTCGGGCAACAGCAGCGGGCCGCTAGCCGACGAATCGCGACAGCCGCGCCGACAGGTGCGGGACCAGTCCGCCGTCGGCGTCCACCCGTTCCTCCACGTAGGCGAGGTCGCCGCCTTCGACGATGCCGTAGAGACGCTTGGCGCCGCCGACCAGAACACCCGATCGGCTGCGGGCCAGGGCATCGGTCACCAGCTCCCACGACGACTGGTTGCGCGGGCGCCCATAGAAGAGTTCGACGTAACCGGACGAGTGGGCCAGCAACAGCTCGATGGCCTGGGATTCGCTCAGGTCGTCGGGGTCGAAGACGAACCGCCAGAAGCCGGTCTCGCGCAGGCCGGGTTCCTGGTAGTTGCCGTCCGCGTCCAGGCGCCACGATCTGGCTTCCCAATTCAGGTAATCGCCGCCGTCGTGGGAGACCACGATCTGCTGCCCGAATCGGTAGTCGCCATCAGGTCCGCGGCCCTCGCCCTCGCCCCGCCAGACGCCGACGAGCGGCAACAAGGCCAGCAGCGCGTCGTTGAGGTTGGCGCCCTCACGCAGGTTCGCCGTGTCGGGCGGGACCGGCAGATCGTCGAAGGCGGGGATGTTGCGGGCCGCGGTCACCTTGGCGCGTTCGGCGGCGGCAGCCACCGCGCGGTCGCCGGAGCCTGCAGAACCGGCCGGTCCCTCAGGGTCCTCGTACGTCACGACTCGTCAGTGATGAGTCGGTAGAGGGTGTACAACGCAAACCAGGAGATGACCACGACTGTCGCGACCAGCATGATCTCGAAGAAGAGCACCACGCTAGCGAGTCTATTCGCCTCGCGCCGTCAACCGCGCTCCCGGGGGATCCAGGTGGCGGCGTCGGCGGTCATGCGATCTTGACGTCCACCTCGTGGATACCGGCGCCCGACGGCGCGACGACAGCGTCGCCGTTGCCTGCCTTGGACAGCGCCCGCAGCGTCCACGCTCCCGGTGCCGCGAAGAACCGGAAGTCGCCGGTGGCCGACGCGACGACCTCGGCTGTGAACTCGTCCGACGAGTCCAGCAGTCGGACAAACGCGCCACCGACGGCCTGGCCGTCGCGGTCCACGACGCGGCCGGTGATCACGGTTTCCTTCTCCAGGTCGACGCTGGCCGGCAACGTCTGTCCTTGCCTAGGTGCAGAGCACATAATCAGCTTCCCAACTCGATCGGGGCGCCCACCAGGGAGCCGTATTCCGTCCAACTGCCGTCGTAGTTCTTGACGTTCTTGTGCCCGAGTAATTCCTGCAGGACGAACCAGGTGTGCGACGAACGTTCCCCGATTCGGCAATAGGCAATCGTTTCCTTGGTGCCGTCCAGGCCGGCGTCGGCGTACAGCTTGGCCAGCTCCTCGTCCGACTTGAAGGTGCCGTCCTCGTTAGCGGCGCGGCTCCACGGCACGTTGATCGCTCCCGGAATATGTCCGGGTCGCTGGCTTTGCTCCTGCGGCAGGTGCGCGGGCGCCAGGATCTTGCCGGAGAACTCGTCGGGGGAGCGCACGTCGACCAGGTTTTTGGTGTTGATGGCCGCGATGACCTCGTCCCGGAACGCCCGGATCGTGTTGTCCGGCGGCGCCGCGGTGTATGAGGTGGCCGGGCGGCTGACGGGGTCGGCGGTCAGCGGGCGTCCGTCGAGCTCCCACTTCTTGCGGCCGCCGTCGAGCAGCTTGACGTCGTTGTGGCCGTACAGCTTGAAGTACCAGTAGGCGTACGCGGCGAACCAGTTGTTGTTGCCGCCGTAGAGCACCACGGTGTCGTCGTTGGCGATGCCGCGGTCAGACAGCAGCTTCGAGAACTGCTGGGCGTCGACGAAGTCGCGCTTGACGGGGTCCTGCAGGTCGGTGCGCCAGTCGAGCTTGACCGCACCGGCGATGTGGCCTCCGTCGTAGGCACTGGTGTCCTCGTCGACCTCGACGAACACGACGTTCGGCGTGTCGAGGTTTTTCTCAGCCCATTCGGCGGAGACCAGGACGTCAGAGCGTGCCATGGGGTGGATCCTTTCGATTACTTGCGATGAACGTGGGTTACGCCGGGCCGGCGGTCGGTCGTAAGCGAACCACAAGCGGATAAAGCTGGCAGCCCAGGCAGATGCCGAAGGCCGCATTCAGGAACGCCGCCACCAGAGCGAACGCTGTCGCGACGACGCCCACCAGGGGCGCGCCGACGGCGAATCCGGTAGTACCGACGATCGCGAAGACCAGCCCGACCAACTGGGCGAACTTCAGGGGAGCTACGGGTTCGCGTTCCTTGACCGGCCCCAGCCGCGGCGCCACCAGCGTGGCGAACACTCGGCCATAGGGGTGGCGGCGCGGGCCGCCGAGAGCACCGATCGCGAAGACGACGGCCTGCAAACCGAGGATGACCGCCGCTGCCAGCGGGCTCACTGCCGAGACGAGCAGGGTGACGACCAGGACCACGGTGGTGACCCAGGCGGCGAATCGGGGGCCACGAACGTCGACGCGGTCCAGCTGGGCGTTGGTGATTGGGCTTGACACGAGAGACTCCTATTCGCCTGTTGCACGGAAAAGTCGAGACACACCACGGTGGGATTCCGGGCTGCTCCGAGTGCTGCGCGGGCGGCGCGGCTACTCAGCAGCTACAGCAACAGCGACAACAACAACCCGCGATGCGGCACAGATCGACTGCGCGACGCCTGGTGAGCATGGGCTCCATGCGGGATGACACGTCGGTCAGCTTACCCAATGACATCGCGATCAAGCCAACAGCGGTTCGAGGGCGGAGCGCAGGTCGGCGGCCTTGGGGACACCCGATGCCCGGTAACGCTGACGTCCGTCGACGTCGAAAATCAGGGTGGTCGGCAGCGACAACACCGAAAACCGGCGTGCGGCTGCGGGGTTGGCGTCGATGTCGACCTCCACATGCGCCACGTCGCCCATGTTGTCGCACACCTGGCCGACCACCCGGCGGACGCGATCGCAGGGTCCGCACCACGGTGCGCTGAAATGCACGACGGTCGGTCCGGTGCTGGACAGGCCCAGGTCCGCGGAGTCGGCGCTGTCGCCGGGGCCGGAATCAACCTGTCTGAGACTTCCGGAGCGCCGGGTCAGCAGCCAACCGGCCACCACCGCCAGAGCAACGGCCGCCACGATCGCGACTACGACGGCGGTGGTCATGATTGGTTAAACCCTTCGAGGGTCACGGTTACTCCCGTCGTGATGCCCTCGATGATGACGTCCGAGCCGCGAGCCCCCACCGTGCGCGGCGCCACGCCGAACGGAAGCCGCTGATTGGGCAGCCTGGCGGCGAAGACGCGCAGCACGGCGTCGCGCTTGTCGTCCGGGACGGCCTGGTTGGCGGTGTCGGGTCCGGTCAGGATGCCGGTCGGGGTGAATACCAGTGTCGCCGGGTCATCGGCGGCGATCGACAGGTCCATCGACACGCTCACCCGGTGGTCGAAGTTTGCCGATTTAGGGGTGCCGCTGAACACCAGCCCGTGATTGCCGGAAATACCGGATTCAGTGGTGCCGCCGGTGGCGTCGTTGGTCTCGGCGGGCGGGGCTTCCACCATCAGGTCGTCCATGCCGAGGTAGCGGCCCAGGTGCGTCGAGTCGAGGATGATGCGGCTCTCCAACTTGCCCACCGGCAGCTTCGCATCGGGTCTGATCAGCCACGACGCGTAGGTCAGGTCAATCGAGTGCATGGTGGCTTCCAGCGTGGCCTTGCCGGTCGGCGCGTGCTCGATGCCGTTTGCCTTGATCTCCAGTTCGTTGTAGTGGCGGCGCATGGCCTGTGGAATGAACGGGAAGGCCAGGATGGCAACGAAGGGGTCTGATCCCAGATCCGCCGCGTTGCGTACGGTGCGGGAAAGGTGGTATTCGGCGTAGATGCTGGCGCCGTAGTCCACGCCGACGGTGCCGACGACAATGGCCGCCACGGCGGAAACCGAGGCGATCACACTGATCAGCACCCTGCGCATGCGCATATTGTGGCGTAGATCGCCGCGGCGCGCGGCGGCGGATTCCGGTCCGGATTCCCTCGTGGCGGGGCTCACAGTCGTGAGCAAGGACACGCACAACGGCCAGGTAGCACGTTATCGTTAGATGGCCTGGCCACTAACGCCACGTGGCTTTATGAATCTGGGAGATGCCTTTCCCACGAGCTGGAGGGGCTTTTGGAGCTACTACTACTCACCTCTGAGCTGCACCCGGACCCAGTCCTGCCATCGTTGTCGTTGCTTCCTCACACCGTGCGGACGGCGCCGCCCGAGCCTTCCTCACTGCTGGAGGCGGGGACCGCGGACGCGGTGCTCGTGGACGCGCGCACCGATCTGTCGGCCGCGCGCGGGCTTTGCCGGCTGTTGAGCACCGCGGGCCGGTCGGTCCCGGTGGTGGCGGTGGTGGCCGAGGGTGGCCTGGTAGCGGTCAGCGCCGACTGGGGGCTGGACGAAATCCTGCTACCCGGCACCGGACCCGCCGAGGTTGACGCCCGGATACGGCTCGTGGTGGGTCGACGTGGTGGGCTGGCCGACCAGGAAAGCGCCGGCAAGGTCAGCCTCGGCGAGCTGGTGATCGACGAGGGCACCTACACCGCGCGGCTGCGGGGCCGCCCGCTGGACCTCACCTACAAAGAGTTCGAGCTGTTGAAGTACCTGGCCCAGCATGCGGGCCGGGTGTTCACCCGCGCCCAGCTGCTGCACGAAGTGTGGGGCTACGACTTCTTCGGTGGCACGCGCACGGTCGATGTGCACGTGCGCCGGCTACGGGCCAAGCTCGGACCCGAGTACGAGGCGCTGATCGGCACGGTTCGCAACGTGGGTTACAAGGCGGTTCGCCCGGCGCGCGGACGAGCGCCGATTCCCCAGCCCGACGACGAGCCCGAAAGCGACGAGGCCGACGCCGAGGATCTGCAGGATCCACTGGCCGACCCGCTGCGCAGTCAGTGATCGCGCCTGATTGGCGCGCCGCACTGACCGTTAAAGAGCAGCAGCAGGTGCGCGAACTGGTTGCTGCGGCAACCGAATTCGATGGGGTAGCGCCCGTAGGTGAACAGGTTCTCCGCGAACTCGGGCACGACCGCACGGATCACCTGCTGGTCACCGCGGACAACACGATCCAGGGCTACCTCAATCTCAGTCCACCGCGTGACGGCAGCGAACCGATGGCCGAACTCGTGGTCCACCCGCAGGCCCGCCGGCGCGGTATCGGCACCGCGATGGGACGTGCGGCCATCGCCAAAACCAATGGGAATAACCGCTTTTGGGCACATGGCACCCTGGCGCCGGCTGCTGCGGCCGCGGCTGCGATGGGACTGATCGCGGTGCGCGAACTTGTCCAGATGAGGCTTTCGCTGCACGAGATCCCCGGGCCGGTAAGCCCGTTGCCCGGCGTGCGGGTGCGCACCTATGCGGGTCCCGACGACGACGCCGAGCTGCTGCGGGTCAACAACGCCGCGTTCGTCGAGCATCCCGAACAGGGCGGATGGACCGCGGCCGACCTGGCCGAGCGGCGCAGGGAGCCCTGGTTCGACCCGGCCGGCTTGTTCTTGGCGTTCGACGACAGCGAGGCGCTGCTGGGCTTCCACTGGACCAAGGTGCATCTCGACCAACCGCGTCTCGGTGAGGTGTACGTCCTCGGTGTCGACCCGTCCGCGCAGGGCCGCGGGCTGGGGCAGATGCTGACGGCCGTGGGCATCGAGTCGCTGGCGCGCCGGCTCCTCGGGCCGCCGGACTCGGCCGGCGTCACCGTGCTGCTCTACGTCGAATCGGACAATGTCGCTGCGGTTCGGACCTATCAGCGGCAGGGGTTCACCACCTACAGCGTCGACACCGCCTATGCGCCGGCGTCCGCCACGGGCTGAAAGAAAGCGCAGGCAGAAGTGGCGTGCCAGCTGACAATTCACCGCACGTTCACCACTTAGGCACTCTTGTGAACCGTGCGTCAGCGCATAGTTTCGAGCGGCGGCGGCATGCGTGGAAACAGTGTCAGAAAGCGAGATCGGTGAGCCTGGACAACGTGGGCAAGGCGCTGGCGGCAGCGGTGCTGACGATCACGATGACCAGTGCGGGCCTGACGGCGTGCGGCAGCGATGACAACCATCACGACCCGGCCTCGGTCGCGTCCTCGGGACCCGCCGGCACGCCGACCTGTGGCGGCAAAAACGAACTGACGGCCGAAGGGTCGACCGCTCAACAGAATGCGATGGCGGTGTTCGGCCACCTCTGGGGCCAGTACTGCCCGCGCAAGTCGGTGTCGTACAACCCGACGGGATCGGGAGCGGGCCGCGAGCAATTCATTGCCGGCCACGTCGATTTCGCCGGATCGGACTCGCCGCTGATCGCCGACCAGATCCTGCCGGCCACCAAGCGCTGCAACGGAAACCCCGCGTGGGACCTGCCGCTGGTGTTTGGGCCGGTGGCGCTGGTCTACAACCTGCCCGAGGTCAAGTCGTTGATCGTCAACAGCGATGCGCTGGCCAGGATTCTGACCGGCCGGATCACCGCCTGGAACGACCCAGTCCTGACGGCGCTGAATCCCGGTGTGGCGCTGCCCGACATCAGGATCGCGCCGATTTACCGGATGGACTCGTCGGGTACCACCGACAACGTGCAGAAGTTTCTGACCGCCGCGGCGCCGGAGAGTTGGTCGCAGGGAGTCGGCACCGAGTTTTTGGGCGGTGTCGGCGAAGGAGCGACGAAGTCCTCCGGTGTCATCCAGGCGGTGCGGGCCACCCACGGCGCCATCGGATACGTCGAAAAAGGCTTCGCTGACCAGGCTGGCCTTCCCTACGCGCAACTCGCCACGGCCACCGGTGTGGTCCCGCTGACCACCGCGACGGCTAGTGCCGCGATCGACACGGCCACCTTCGTGACGGGAGGCAACGACCTGGTGCTGAACCTGAATTCGATGTATGCCGCCCAGCAGCCGGGCGCCTATCCGTTGGTACTGACCACCTACGAGATCGTCTGCTCGAAGGGTTATGACACCGAGACCGCCAAGGCGGTCAAGTCCTTCCTGAGCGTGGCGGCGAACACCGGCCCGGCCAGCCTTTCCTCGGCCGGCTATATCGCGTTGACCGATAAGGTCAAGGAGCGATTGATCACCGCGATCAATGCGATGCAGTAGCCCGCGGGTCGCAGGAGCACACCAAAACCAGCAGTGACGGATTCACAATGACTACGCCAGACCCATCCCAGGCGGGTTCGGGTGCGGTTGTCGCCGCGTCCTTTCCCGAGGCGCCGGTCGTGCCCATCCGTTCCTGGAAGGCTGTCCAATCCCGCTTCGGGGACCGGGTCTTTCGCAAGTTCGCGGAGACCTCGGCGGTCCTGGTCGCTACCGTCGTCATCGCGATCGGCGGGTTTCTGCTGGTGCGCGCCATACCGGCGCTCAAGCGCAACCAGGAAGACTTCTTCACCTACCGCGGCAACTGGGTCACCACGAACACCTCGGCGATGCACTTCGGCATTCTCGACCTGCTGCAGGTCACGGTGTTCATCTCGGTGTTCGCGTTGATCCTGGCGATGCCCGTAGCGCTGGGCGTCGCCATCTTCCTCACCCAATACGCACCGCGGCGGCTCGCCGGGGCGCTGGCCTACACGGTCGATCTGCTGGCCGCGGTGCCCTCGATCATCTATGGCGTATGGGGCCTGTATGTCCTGGCTCCCCAGCTGAGGCCGGTTGCGACTTGGCTGAACCAGTCGCTGGGCTGGTTCTTCCTGTTCGCCGACGGCAGTGCGTCTCCCGCCGGCGGCGGCACCATCTTCACCGGCGGGATCGTGCTGGCGGTGATGATCCTGCCGCTGATCACCGCGGTCACCCGGGAAGTGTTCGTGCAGACGCCGCACGAACAGATCGAGGCCGCGCTGGCGCTCGGTGCCACCCGCTGGGAGGTCGTCACCACAACGGTGTTGCCGTTCGGTAGGTCGGGGTACATCTGCGGCGCGATGCTGGGGCTGGGCCGGGCCCTGGGTGAGACGGTCGCTCTGCTGATCATCTTGCGCGGCGCTCAAAAGGCGTTCGGCTGGTCGCTATTCGACGGCGGCTCGACCTTCGCAACGAAGATCGCGGCCACCGCTTGGGAATTCAGCGACCGATACAAGGCCGGCGCGTATATCGCGGCGGGACTGGTGCTTTTCGTGCTGACCTTCGTCGTCGATGCGCTGGCGCGCGGCGCCCTCGCCGGGATCCGCAAGGGCCCGCGATGACCTCGATCTACGACCGCCCGCTCAAGGCTCGCACGCTGTCCGGGCTCGGACGGCGCCGCCGGGCCTCGAACATCGTTGCGACGGTGTTGGTTTCGCTGTCCATGCTGATTGCGCTGGCGCCCCTGCTGTGGGTACTGGGCGCGGTTATCGTCAAGGGGTTCAACGCTATCGCGTCCGCGTCGTGGTGGACGCATTCACAGGCGGGCACGACGCCGTTTGTGCGCGGAGGCGGTGCCTACCACGCGATCGTCGGCACGCTGTTGCAGGGATTGATGTCCGCCGCGATCTCCGTGCCCATCGGGGTGATGCTCGCGATCTATCTGGTCGAGTATGGGGGTGGTACCCGGCTCGGCAGGCTGGCGACATTCATGGTGGACATCCTGTCCGGTGTGCCATCAATTGTTGCCGCATTGTTCATCTACGCGTCGTGTGTGGCCACGCTGGGCCTTGACCGTTCCGGGTTCGCTGTGTCATTGGCCCTGGTCCTGTTGATGCTGCCGGTGATCGAGCGATCGACGGAGGAGATGCTGCGGATTGTGCCGATGGACCTACGCGAGGCCAGCTACGCGCTGGGTGTTCCGAAGTGGAAAACCATTGTCAGGGTGGTGATTCCGACGGGGCTGTCGGGCATCGTCACCGGGATCATGTTGGCGCTGGCACGGGTGATGGGCGAGACGGCGCCGCTGCTTGTCTTGGTCGGCTATTCGCAGGCGATGAACTTCGACCCCTTCAAGGGATTCATGGGGTCGTTGCCTGGCATGATGTTCAACGAGACAGCTGCGGGCGCAGGCGTCAACCCGGTTCCCACCGAGCGGCTCTGGGGAGCGGGGCTTACCCTGATCGTGATCATCGCCGTGATCAACGTCGGGGCCAGAGTGGTTTCGAAGATGTTTGCCCCCAAGAAGTCCTAGGCAGGAGTACCGGTGGCCAAGCGGTTGGACCTCAAAGACGTCAACATCTACTACGGGTCGTTTCAGGCGGTCGCCGATGTGACGCTGTCGATTCTGCCGCGGAGTGTGACGGCTTTCATCGGCTCATCCGGCTGCGGCAAGACGACCGTCTTGCGCACGCTGAACCGGATGCACGAGGTCATCCCGGGCGCGCGGGTCCAGGGTGCGGTGATGCTTGACGATGAAAACATCTATGCCCCGGGCATCGACCCGGTTGCTGTGCGACGGGCGATCGGCATGGTGTTCCAGCGGCCAAACCCGTTTCCCGCCATGTCTATTCGGGACAACGTGGTGGCGGGCCTGAAATTGCAGGGCGTGCGCAATCGCAAGCTGCTCGACGAAGTCACCGAACACTCGCTGCGCGGCGCCAACCTGTGGGATGAGGTCAAGGATCGGTTGCACAAACCCGGCGGTGGTCTGTCCGGCGGTCAGCAGCAGCGGTTGTGCATCGCGCGCGCGATCGCCGTTCAGCCCGATGTGTTGCTGATGGACGAGCCGTGCTCCGCGCTGGACCCGATCTCGACGATGGCGATCGAGGAACTGATCAGCGAGTTGAAGCAGGACTACACGATCGTGATCGTGACGCACAACATGCAGCAGGCCGCTCGTGTCAGCGATCAGACGGCGTTTTTCAACCTGGAAGCCGCGGGCAAAGCCGGCCGGCTCATCGAGATCGACGACACCGAGAAGATCTTCTCCAACCCCAAACAGAAGGCCACCGAGGACTACATCTCCGGTCGCTTCGGTTAACGGGTTACGGCGACGCTTGCGCCGTCTCGTCTTCGGGTAACTTGCCCGTCGCCTGGAAAATCACCCGCCTGGCCACCTCGACCGCGTGGTCGGCGAAGCGTTCGTAGAAGCGGCCCAGTAGCGTCACGTCGACGGCGGCCGCCACACCGTGCTTCCATTCGCGGTCCATCAGCACCGAGAACAAGTGCCGGTGCAGATCGTCCATCGCGTCGTCTTCGTCGCGGATACGGGCGGCTTTCTCCGGGTCGCGGGACAACACCACTTCCTGCGCGCTGTTGCCCAATTCGACTGCTACTCTGCCCATTTCAGCGAAATAGCCGTTTACCTCTTCGGGCAGAGCGTGCTGAGGGTGGCGTCGGCGAGCGATCTTGGCGACGTGCAACGCGAGCGCGCCCATCCGGTCGATGTCGGCCACCATCTGGATGGCACTCACGATGGACCGGAGATCGCCGGCCACCGGTGCCTGCAGCGCCAGCAGGACGAAGGCACTCTCCTCGGCGCGAGCGCTCAACCGGGCTATTTCTTCGTGGCCGGAGATAACCTGTTCGGCGAGGACGAGATCGGCCTGCAGGAGTGCCTGGGTTGCCTGCTCCATAGCTACCCCCGCCAGCCCGCACATCTCGCCGAGGCGCTCGGACAAATCCGAGAGTTGCTCATGGTAGGCGGTCCGCATATCGCCAAGCCTACTGACTCGGCGTCGTGATCGGCGATCTACTGAGCCGAAATACGGTTATTCACAGGTGGTATCGGCGGCGTTCGTCACCGTCAGGTCGTCCGGCAATTTGGTTGGCGTGCTGCCCGGACTGCGATCGATCTGGACGGACAGCGACGAGCCGCTGGGCGCGGGAGTGCTCACCGACTTGAAGTCCGGGCCGAGCACGACCTGAACGACCTGCCCGTAGCCGGAAACCCGGGCAACCTTCGAGTTGGCGAATGCCGATGCCACCGTCGCGGCAGCTTGTTCGTTGCCGGGCGAGAAGAACACCGTCGTGGCGTTCAGCGAACTCGGATAGTCATCGGGTGACATGACGTTGAACCCGTTGCGTTTGAGTTGGCTGGTGGCGGTGGCGGCGAGCCCGCTCTGCGGGGTCGCATTGGAGACCCGCACGGTGACCTCGTCGGGTGAGGTCGTCGTCACCTGCTCGCGTCGTTCCTCGGGGGCGGCGCTCGGCGGCGATGACTTCTTGGTGGTGGGTGCGGTCGTCGGTCCCGAGCTCGGCGTCGTCGACAGGTTCTGCGCGTTCTGGTCGTTCTCCTCGGGCAGCGGATCGTCGTTGATGATCGCGCTGAAGAGGGCCTTCATGTCGGCGGTCCGCGGCGGTTCGTCGCCGTTCTGGTCGGTCACACCGGTGGGCACCGTGACGAAGGTGAAGTGCCCGGCCGCCATGCCCTGCAGCGACTGTCCCAGCTGAACAAGGTCTTTGGTCTGGACGTTGTCCACGCGGCTGTTGCTGATGAACATGTTGACGACGTTGTTGAGCTTGTTGAGGTCGGTCAGCGTGGATTCGGAGATCAGCGAACGCAGCAGCGAGGACAAGAACAATTGCTGACGTTTGATACGCCCGTAGTCGCCGTTGAATTCCGTGGTGACCTGGCGGGCCCGCACGTAGTTCAGTGCCGTTGGGCCATCGATGATCTGGCGTCCCGAATGCTCGAGGACGGTACCGAGTTCGTAGTCGTGCAGCGGGGTCTTGCTGCACACCTCCACGCCGCCGAGGGCTTCGACCATCTTGGCGAAGCCGGCGAAGTCGACGGCGATGAACCGGTTGATGCTCAACCCGGACAGCTTCTGGATTTCTTTCACCAGACATTTCGGGCCGCCGAAGGAGAACGCCGAGTTCAGCTTGGTCTCGGTGTAGACCATCTTGGGACCCCAGGTCTTCGTCTTCTCGTCGTAGAGGGGGCCGTACTTACCGGTTTCGGGGTTCCACGCTTCGCACTGCATCGGGGTGATCGCCAGATCGCGGGGGAACGAGACCGCCACCACGCGTTTGCGGTTCGCCGGGATGTTGACCAGGATCACGGTGTCCGACCGGGCGCCGCCCGCGTCCTCCGTGTCACCCGCGCCCATGTCGGCGTTCTCGCCCGAGCGCGAGTCCATGCCGACGATCAGGAAGTCTTCATCGCCGTACTGGCCACCGGGGTCGACGATGTCGCCGGAGTCCGGGTCGAGCGCGTTGATGACATTGAGGCGGTGGTTTTTCGACGCACTCCACTGGTAAGCACCGCCGGTCACGGCCAGCGCCACCCCGGCGCACAGAGCGGCCATCGATCGAACGGCCAGCAGAATCGGCCGACGGCGTGACGTGCGTTTCGGCGCCGAGTTCGCGGGAGATTTCGGTCGACGGGTCCGCTTCGGCTTGACCGGGCGCGCATCGCTCGGTTCCTCGACCGCGAGTTCGGGCGCGGGCTCGTCGCCCTGCGGATAGTTCGTCAGTTCGAGGTCGGGAACCTCCGAGACGACGTCGAGCAAGTAGGCCGGGGTATCGATGACCTGGGTGTCCTGTAGGTCCGGCTCGGGTCCGTCGTCCAGGGCCGCCCGGCGGTGCCGGGTGCCGGCGTTGGTGGCGCCAACCTTGGCGATCAGATCCGCGACGCTGAGCGCACCGGAAGCATGGCTTCCGCCTCGCTCCGCGCTGCGGACCGACCGCTCGACAGGTTCGGCCGCCTCTTGGTCGGATGTCCGGGCGGGCGGCTCAATCTGCCAACGGTGGACGCTGTCATCGGCGACTGGTTCGGAGAACCGCTCCCACGGTGCGGCGCTCGAACCCGTGGAGACGGCTTGACGGTCGCGGGGGCCACGGCGGTGGTCAAGAGTGGCGTCTACCTCGCCGTCACCCATGTCCTACTCGCCTCCGAAGCCCTGATCCGCCGTCAGTGATGTCCGTGCGCCAATTCACCGCCGCGCCGCGCTAACAACGCTGCGGCTTCGCTACCCGTGGGTCGCGCCGTAATCCACAGCCCCTGGGCAGCGGGTTAAACGGACCGCCACCCAAACGCAATCAAGCAAGGTCCACATCGTACTGACTTATCGACGCAGACGCGATTTCGAGCGGGGTTCGGCTCAGCCGCCCGAGTGCATGACGTCGGCCCCCGCCGGAACCGTGCAGTCGTCGGGGTCGTTCAGCCAGCCTTCGGGCAGGCTGACGCGGGCCGGTGACCCCTGGCGGCCGCGCGGCCCGGTCGCCGTCTCCGGGAATTCGACGGTGCGGTCCAGCCGGTCCAGCAGCGCGTCGAGCTCGTCGAGCGTCTTGACCAGGGCCAGCGCGCGCCTCAGATCGGATCCGGCCGGGAAACCGTGCAGATACCAGGCGACGTGTTTGCGGATGTCGCGCATGCCCTTGTCCTCGCCGAAGTGCGCGGTGAGCAACTCGCCGTGCCGGCGCACGATGTCGGCGACTTCACCGAGCGTCGGCGGGGTGGGGGACGGGGTGCCGGTGAAAGCGGCCGACAGCTCGGCGAACAGCCAGGGCCGGCCCAGGCAACCGCGGCCGATCACCACGCCGTCGCATCCGGTGCTGGCCATCATCGTCAGCGCGTCGCTGGCGTCGTAGATGTCACCGTTGCCCAGCACTGGAATCGTCGTGACGTGTTGCTTGAGCAGCGCGATCTGTTCCCAGTCGGCGGTGCCGGAGTAGCGCTGCGCCGCGGTTCGGGCATGCAGCGCGACCGCGGCCGCGCCCTCGGCTTCGGCAATGCGGCCGGCGTCGAGGTGGGTGTGGTGCTCGTCGTCGATGCCGACGCGGAACTTCACCGTCACCGGGATGTCGGTGCCTTCGGTGGCGCGCACCGCGGCGGCGACGATCTGACCGAAAAGGCGCCGCTTGAACGGCAGCGCCGCGCCGCCGCCCCGCTTGGTGACCTTGGGCACCGGGCAGCCGAAGTTCATGTCGATGTGGTCGGCCAGGCCCTCGTCGGCGATCATCTTGGCCGCCGCGTAGGTGGTGGCCGGGTCGACGGTGTAGAGCTGCAACGAGCGCGGCAATTCGTCCGGGGCGAACGTGGTCATGTGCATCGTGACCGGATGCCGCTCGACGAGTGCCCGCGCGGTCACCATCTCGCAGACGTAGAGCCCACTGACGGTGCCGACCCGGCTCAACTCCAGCTCCCGGCACAGCGTCCGGAACGCAACGTTGGTCACGCCTGCCATCGGTGCCAAGACCACCGGGCTGGCGAGCTCGATGGAGCCGATGCGCACTGCTTGGTTACCGCCTGCTCATCGCCAGCTTGCCGGCCGTCTGGTGCAGCTCGAACGCGGTGACCTTCTTACCCGTGCGAGCTTCCCGGTCGAGCTGGCGCTGCTTGGACACCTCGAACTTGTCGCAGGCATCCTCGAGTTCCTTGATCAGCAGGCCGAGGTCATCGCGCAGAGCGGCCGCCTCACCGGTGATGTCCTCACGCTCGAAGAAGCGCCATTTCTTCAGCACCGGCATCACGACCTCGTCGAGGTGGATGCGCGGATCGTAGACGCCGCCGACGGCGATGTAGACGGCCTTGCGGCGGAACTCGGGCACCTGGAAGCCGGGCATCTGGAAGTTGCGCAGGATCTTGTGCAGCGACCTCGTCGCCTGGTTGGGGTCGATCTCGAAGCCGGCCTCGCTGACATCGCGGTAGAAGATCATGTGCAGGTTTTCGTCGGCCGAGATCTTGCCCAGCAACTGGTCCGCGATGGGCTCGTTGCAGGCCCTGCCGGTGTTGCGGTGCGAAATGCGGGTCGCCAGTTCCTGGAAGGTCACGTAGATGACCGAGTCGAACAGGCTCTCGGCGAACAGGTCGTCGCGGACCTGGTGATTCTGGCCCGGGCTGAAGCCGCGGTTGACGACCTCGATGCGCAGCTTCTCCAGCTCGACGGGGTCGACAGCACGGGTCACGACGAGGTAGTCGCGCAGCGCGATGCCGTGCCGGTTCTCTTCGGCGGTCCACCGGTTGACCCAGGTGCCCCACGGGCCGTCGAGACCGAAGTTCATCGCGATCTCACGGTGATAGGAGGGCAGGTTGTCCTCGGTCATCAGGTTCTGCACCATCGCGACCTGGGCGAGGTCGGAGAGCTTGCTCTGCTCCGGGTCCCAATCCTGTCCGCCGAGCGCGTAGAAGTTCTTGCCGTCCGACCACGGGATGTAGTCGTGCGGGTTCCACGCCTTGTGCATGCTCAGGTGCCGATTGAGATACTTCTCGACCACCGGCTCCAGCTCGTGCAAAAGCTGCAAGTCGGTCAGGTCGGCTGTCGCTGGCATGACACCCCCAGTTATCTGTGTCTAATGGTTGCAGTCAATATATCTGTGTCGATCAGTAGCATCAAGTTCCGTCCCGGGCGCGCCGAGTCACAACTTGGCTACTTAATACGGCTGGCTCTCAGCGGGCAAACGGGCGTTACTCGGATACCCCGTCGGGGGGTGGAACATACGGGGCCGCCGTGTTGAAGAGCATGTTGACGCAATAGTCGATGAACTGTTTGCGAGTGGCGCCGAGCTGCCTGTTCAGATAGGCGGTGAACAAGCTGGTCAGGCCGCCGACCAGGCTGGTGGCGATCATCTTCTGCAGCACCGGATCGCCGATGTTGGACAGCTTTTTCTGCAGCAGATCGATGAAGCTGGGCATCCACTCCGCGCCGGATTGGGTCAGGATCGGCTCGACGGCCGGCGCCAAGAGCAGCACACGCCCGCGCACCGGGTCGTCGACCATCAGCTCGACGAACTGCTCAACCGCTTCTCGCGGGGTGTCCGCGGAGGTGAGGGCGGTCATGGCGCGGGCACAGACGTCGTCGTAGACCGCGCGCACGAATTCGTCACGGTCGGAAAAGCTCTCGTAGAAGTAGCGCTCGGTCAGCGCGGCCTTGCGGCAGACGGCCCGGACGGTCAGCGCTGGACCGCGTTCGCTGCCCAGTAATTGCACGCCGGCGGCGATCAGGTTGTCGCGTCGGAGGGCGTGGCGACTTTCCAGGGGGACGCCTGACCAACGGCCCCGTCGTTGACCGGATTGCACATCGCTCCTAAGCTCTAAATTGACAACGCACGTAGTCAGAAATTCGGCTAGCTATAGGAAACCCAATAGTGACCCAACATACGTCCGCAGCCTGCCCACTGACCAGCGCCGAAGCTGGTAGCGGCGCGACCACTCTCGACGAGTCGGCAATGTCTGACCCCGTTTCTGGCGGGGTCGCGAGCGGGTGTCCGGTATCACAATTTGGATATAACGCTTCGCCACTGGGTCCCGATTCCCTGACGTGGCGCTACTTCGGGGATTGGCGCGGCATGTTGCAGGGTCCCTGGGCGGGCTCCATGCAGAACATGCACCCGCAACTGGGCGCGGCAGTCAGCGACCACTCGACCTTCTTCCGGGAACGCTGGCCCCGGCTGTTGCGGTCGTTGTATCCGATCGGCGGCGTCGTCTTCGACGGGGATCGCGCTCCGGTCACCGGCGCCGAGGTGCGCGACTACCACGTCAACATCAAGGGTGTCGACGAACAGGGGCGCCGCTATCACGCACTGAATCCCGACGTCTTCTACTGGGCGCATGCCACCTTCTTCGTCGGGACTATCCATGTGGCAGAACGGTTCTGCGGCGGGCTGACCGAGCAGCAGAAGCGCCAGCTGTTCGCCGAACACATCGACTGGTATCGGATGTACGGCATGAGCATGCGGCCGGTCCCGGCATCCTGGGAGGACTTCCAGGCCTACTGGGATCACATGTGCCGCAACGTGTTAGAGAACAACGAGGCCGCACGTGCGGTGCTGGATCTGACCGACCTGCCCAAGCCGCCATTTGCCGGCAAGGTTCCGGATTGGTTGTGGGCGGCGCAACGCAAACTGCTGGCACCGTTCTTCGTCTGGTTCACCGTCGGTCTGTACGACCCGCCGGTGCGCCAGCTGATGGGCTACCACTGGTCGCGCCGTGACGAATGGCTGCACCGGCGCCTCGGTGACCTTGTTCGTATCGTGTTCGCTTGTGTGCCAGCACGATTCAGAAAGCATCCGCGGGCCAGGGCGGGCTTGGATCGGGCGTCCGGACGGATCCCGGCCGACGCGCCGCTGGTGCACACGCCGGCGCGCAACCTGCCGCCGATCGACGAGCGGGACAACCCAATGCACTACTGCCCCAACGTGTCCTAGGGCTAGCCCGGAATCGCCGTCGATTTGCGCTCGCCGCCGTTGCGTTCGTTCCACAACCGGTAGACCTCGACCGCGTCGTCCTGGGGCTGGTATCGCATGGGCAGCCGTCGCTGGTCCCAGCTTTTGGCGAATTCGTCGTAGAACGTCGAGACCTCAAAGTATTTGCGGTCATCGAGGTAGTACTGCTCGTAGGACTCGCGGGTGATCAAGAAGACGACTTCCGCAGGCGAGCAGTAGTACAGCGAGCCCAGGCACATCGGGCACGGAT
Source organism: Mycobacterium sp. pR1184 (assembly GCF_041287235.1). NCBI lineage: Bacteria > Bacillati > Actinomycetota > Actinomycetes > Mycobacteriales > Mycobacteriaceae > Mycobacterium > Mycobacterium sp. pR1184. Next base: position 359,700 of record NZ_JBGGKR010000002.1, read on the forward strand.
GGGCCATCACGTAGATGGTGGCGTCAACCAGGTGCTCGGTACCCAGCTTGATGCAGGCTTCGCGAATCGCGAGGATCTCGGCGTGGGCGGTCGGATCGTTGGTCTGGGCGACCTTGTTGGCGCTCTCGGCGAGCACCTGGCCGTCTTGGACGATCACCGTCGCGAACGGGCGGCCGCCCTCGGCGACGTTTCGACGGGCCAGGTCGATGGTCCGTTGGGCAAAATCGGTCACGGGTCCTCCGGCGCGGGCGGGCAGCAGATAGGTCGGAGAGTAGTCCCGGCCGGTTCAGCGGCCGCCGGTCGTGGTAATAACTAGCTTGTCTATGTTTGTTGGAGTTTCAGATTCAGGGGAGCACTGTGGCGCGCACCGATAGCGATCGCTGGGACCTCGCGACGAGCGTCGGGGCGACGGCAACCATGGTCGCCGCCCACCGGGCGCTGTCCCACGACGAGAAGTTGATCGACGACCCGTACGCCGCCGCGTTGGTGCGGGCAGTCGGGATAGATGTGTACGTCCGAATGGTCGACGGGCAGATTCCGGTCGGCGGGGACGCCGAATTCGACCCGCGCCGCACGGCCGAGGGGATGGCCTGTCGCACCAGGTTCTACGACCAGTACTTCGTGGCAGCCGCACGCAGTGGCGTCGCGCAGGCGGTGATTCTCGCCTCGGGCCTGGATGCCCGCGCCTACCGTCTGCCGTGGCCGGCGGGCACCGTCGTCTACGAGGTCGACATGCCCGACGTGATCGAGTTCAAGACCCTGACTCTGGGTGATCTCGGCGCACAGCCGACCGCGCAGCGCCGCACCGTCGCGGTCGATCTGCGTGACGACTGGGCCAGCGCGCTACAGGCCGCGGGATTCGATCCGAAGGCACCCTCGGCATGGAGCGCGGAGGGCTTGCTGGTCTACCTGCCCGACGAGGCTCAGGACACGTTGTTCGACAACATCACCGAACTCAGCGCCCCGGGCAGCCAGCTGGCTTTCGAATTCGTCCCCGACACAGCGATTTTCGCAGATCCACGGTGGCGCGCTCACCACGACCGGATGAGCGAACTCGGCTTCGAAGTCGACTTCAACGATCTCGTCTACCACGGCCACCGCAGCCACCTCGTCGACCACCTCAAGCAGCGTGGCTGGGACGTGTCGTCACAGACGGTCAAGGAACTGCACGCGGCCAACGGCTTTCACTACCCCGAAGACGACGTGGCGCAGGCGTTCGCGGATGTGACCTACAGCAGGGCGGTGCGCAGCCGATAAGGCATCAGCCCTGCAGGTCATCCTTGAGGCGGCTGGTGAGCATTTCCTGAAACACCGCACGGGCCGGCTCGTAGAGATTGTGGAACGTCGCACGGACCGCATCCCGGTTGTATTCGGGGATCGAGGCGACCGGGGTCCAGAAGCTGTCGATGTCCAGCTGGAAAAACGGTCCGGGCTGCGCCGGCAGGGTCCGGCGCAAGTAGTAGTTGGGGTCCAGGGCCTGGCCGATGCCCGGTCCATACCGCACGATCATCGATTTGCCCGGTTGCTGTTCGCGGTAGACCGCAGCACCCTGCCATTCGGTCAGGGTCAGCCCACCGGGAGCGATGCGTTGCGGGCCCAGCAGCGGCTCGGCGATCCATTCGGCCCAGTCGATGCGACCGTCGGGGCCCAGCGGGACGCGGATTTCCAGCAGATAGCGCAGACCGATGCGTTCCACTCCGACGATCGACGACACCTGGGAACGAGCCTCGATGACGCGCATCGCGACGTCCGAGAGTGCTTCGAAGGTGGAGTAGGCCGTCGTCTCGATGACGATTGCCTGATTCTTGATCGAGGCGGCCAGCGTGCCGTCCCGGTTGACATAGCGGGCGAACTGCTCCGCCGTAGGCGCCGGGCCACCCCCCGGAGCCATCGCCCAGGCGACGTCCTGAGCTTGGCGTTCGATGGGCAGGTCATCGGCGAGCAGGCTTTTGAGCTCTCGGCCCGACGATTCGGTGAGGGAATCCGTTGCGGGGTGACGGATTTCCATCGTAACCAGAGCTGCGGGCGCGTTTTGCCAGGCCGGATCGACACTCACCCGCGAAGCATAGCCAAGTCGGGTGACGGCCAAACGAGGACTTCGGCCTGCTGTCATCTGCCGTAACGGCCGACGCCACCGGGGTTCGTACCGCGTTGTGGTGCCCCTGTTCATCGTCGTCGGTTGATGGTTGACGTTTCTATGTCGGTTGATCCTTGACACTCATGTTGTGGTCAGCCTTGCGCGTGGGTGCGTAGGGCTCGTTTGTTTCGTACCTCGCCGTGGCTGGTTCGGGCGGCGGTTTTGACCAGTTCGTCGCCGATGAAAAACCGCAGCAACTCGCCGTCGACGTGGACATCGCAGCGTGCGCCGGCGTAGTGGCGGCCCACGCAGACCTGCTGCCAGGACACGCACACGATGCCGTTGGCACACACCCGGCGGCTGACCCAGTCCTCGCTGGTGCGCTCTGCAGCCGGTGGTGTCCGTGTTGCCGGTGGCATCGCCGGTGCGGGGCTGAAGCGTTGTGCGGGGGTGGCCATGTCCAGCGACTGATGCCGGCGTTTCTCTGGGGGTCCGGCCCGGAGCTGCTGTAGGTCTCCCGTGTTTTGTGCAGGTCGTGCGGCTGATTGTGGAACGATATTCTGCGCAACAGGTGTGGTGCAAGCAGATTGGTCTTGATGATTCAGCGGTCTTGCTGGGTCAGTTGTCGGCGGAGGGTATCGAGGTCGCCGAGTACCCAGATGTCGGTGATGAGATCGTCTGCGGTGGTGAAGAAGGCAGCGCCGGAGTAGACGAACTGGCGGCCGGTTGCAGGGATGCCGAGCAGCGGCCCGAGGTGAGTTCCCGAGTACCGGAGTCGGGCTGCTGCACGGTGCCCATCGCTGACAAGGTCGAGGATTTCATTGTGGAAATCTGGCGCACCACGCTGGATTTGGTCCCGATAGGCGCGCCATTGATCGCGGCCGGTGGTGGAGGTTCCGAGGGATCCTCGGAAGGTGATATCGGGCGCCAACGTGTCATCGACGGCGGCGTTGTCCCATTCGTTCCACAGCCGCTCGTAGAACCGCCGCACCAGGTCGTGAGCCGAAAGCGGGACCGAGCCCCTCATGAATGCTCCTTAACGTGCCACGGCGGTCTCGGGTCGTGCGGAGCCGGGTATCTCGTGCGCGGTGTTGAGACGAGTGATGAGTTCGCGGTTGGCGGCGCGGGCGGCGGCGAGGTCTTGGTCGCGTTCTTCGAGTTGCAGCCGTAGCTCGACGATTTGTTGTTCGAGTGTGACGATGCGTTGCTGAAGTTGGTCGATGTCGGTGGGGGCACCGAGTCCGCTTGCGCGCCAGGCTTGTTCGCCGAGCAGCTCAGATAAGCGGGTTTCGAGTTGTTGGGTGCGTGCGGCCATGCGGGTGCAGCGTTGTTGGGCGGCGAGCAGGTCAGCTTGCAGTGAGGCGCGAGTGACCGGCGGGCCGATTCCTGGTTTGTCTGGTGGCTGGGTTTCGGCGGTGTGAATGCGTTCGAGCAGGTCGCGGTGGCGGTAGAGGAAGGTGCGGTCGACTCCGGCGCTGCGAGCGATGCTGGTGACGCTGAGCTCGGCGCCGTCTTTGATGGCGGTGTCGAGCGCGGAAAGGACGCGCTGGCGGCGTCTGGTGGAGTCGGCTCGACGTCCGTCGATCATCGCGTCGACGGCAGGGGTGGTGGTGGTCATGGGGTCCTCTCCGGGCGCAGGTCGGGCAGGGGTTGGCGAGTGCGGGGTATGCCGAGCATGACGCTGCGGTGTCGGCGCACCACAGTGATGGCTCGTTGAAGTTGTTGTCGCTGTTCGGGTTCCAGTTCTTCGAGCCCGCTGCCGATCTGGTCGATCAGGCGACGGATGCGGCGGATCTCCTCACCCGACGGCATCGCCTCGGCGCGTGCCCAGTCATCGAGCTCGGTGGTGGCGAGCAGGCGTTCTCGGGTGCGCAGCAGGTCGTCGAGGTAGGCATGCAGATCGGGCAGGTAGGAGACGTCGGTGCGGAAGTGGTCGCAGCCAGCGCAGCGGAACCGAAACGGGCAGGAACCGCCCCCGGCCTTGACGTTGGACGGTTCGGCGCAGACACCGAACGGGACGGCGACCTCGCCGACGGCGCGGCGGGCGTGCTCGGAGTCCAATAATGCTTGGGCTTGCCGCCAGGTGCGGTTGCCGTGCCGGTCGAACTGCATCGCGGTGACACGGTCGACGGCCTCACGGCGGCGGGCTTCGCCGACTCGGTAATAGCCGCTGGTGGTTTCGAGTTTGCGATGCGACAGCAGCTCTCGCAGCACCTCGACGGGAACACCGGCGTCGGCGTGGCGTTGGGCGTAGCTGTGCCGGTAGGCGTAGAGCACGACCTTGGCTTTGTCGTATTCGACGCCGTCGGCGGTGTGCAGCACCGGCATGCGGTCGACCCAGGTGCGGTGGGCGAATGCGAGGCTGAAGGCGGTGATTGCGCGGCGCCCGCCGGGGTTGCGCCGGTCGGTGGGCAGCAGCTTGAGCTCGCCGACCGAAGTGTGCGGGTAGCGTGCCCGGACCCGTTGCTGCTGGGCGAGGATCACCTCAGCGGTCTGCTCGCCGATCGGCAGGCGCCGTGCGGGACGGTTGGCCTTGTGGTTGTCATAGATCAGCACGGGCTGCCCGCCGTCGTCTCGGGTCAGGCAGTCGAAGTCCAGCTCGCAGATCTCTTCGGGACGGCGGCCGGTGTCGATGGCCAACTCCACCGCGGTGCGCATCTCTGGTGAAGTCATTTCAGCCAGGTGGCTGCACAGTTGCCGCATGATTTCCTGCGGCAGGTCCCGGTTGGGTTCTGCCGGTTCGGGTTCGGCGGGCACGTCGGCCTGCCCAATCGCGAAGTCCTCGCCCAGTCCGGCGGCGATGCCGCCGGGGCGGGTCAGCCCCATCGCGCGGATGCGGGTGAGCACGCCACGAACCTCGCGGCAGGCCCGGATCCGGGCATCACCGCTGATTTGGCCGACCGATTCGAGGTAGGCCAGCCGGTGCAGGAACGCCTCCATGTCGGCTCGTCCCAACGCCGCCGGGTGGTCGCCGCGGTCATCGCGCATGCGCAGCGACTCCGACAACCGTGTCAGGCAGCCGATATAGTGACGCACCGCCAGGCCCGCGCTGGTGCGCCGCCCCGGCCGGACACGCCGTTTGGGCAGGTCGTCGGCGGCCCACCGTTTGGCCGTTTCCCGCAGCCAGGTCTGGCTGATACCGGTGAACGACACCGTACCGTGATGCCCAAACACCGTCAGATCCCACTCGTCTTGGGCGACTTCGGTTTCCGGGCTCGACAGGGCGCGGCGGGCATGACCGATCAGGCAGTTGGCCAGCCCGGTGAACTCCAGATCACGGTCATCGCCGGGGATGTAGTCGGCCAGCGAGCCCACCTGCCGCCTCCGGACGTCGTTGCAGAACGCCCGCAGCACGGCATCATCGGTCTTGACCGCGTTGATCCGGCAGCGCTGCTGCAAGCCCACCAGCAATTCGGCGACGACCAGCGGCGGCAGACCGCGCAGACTGACCTCACCGCCGCGACCGATCGCCGGCTCGGCGACTCGCCAGCGGATTTCATCCAGCTGTGGGTCGCGTGCGCGGGCGGTGCGCAGCCGTTGCTGGTGCGCGTCGCAGTAGAGCCCGTCGGGGTTGCGGCGCTGGCGGGTGCAGGCGGCCACCACGCACGGACCGCACGGCGCAAGGGGGCGGGTTTGCCGGTGGGCAAGAAACTCGTCGATATCGGCAACCGGCAAGGCGCGCAACTGTTCTGCATGTGTGCGGCACAACCCCGAGCTTGCTGATTCCCACTCGCGGCCACAACCGTCCACGACACAGGCATCCGGTCCACGCCCCGATCGTGGGCGATCGCGCGGTGGAAGCGAGGCGATCTCGTCGTCACCGAGTCCGTGTTCGGCAAGCCTACGGCGGCACGAGGCGCAGATCCGCGACGCAGCCTGTGCCGTTGTCGAACAGTCCGCCGCGCGGCAGACGGGCCGGCCCAGCAGCGGATGCTCCGGGGCAAACGACAGCACCCGCCGCGCCGGGTCCCATCCGGCCTCGGTGAGGAACGCGGGGTCGATCACCGTGGCGATCGCCGCAGTGTGCCGATCGATCCCCGGGTCGGCGAACACGTGCGCTCCGCCGGCGACGACCGCCCCCGCTTGCACCGCCTCGGCGCTCACCGGTCCATCCCGGCCAGTCCGCGGGGACTGGGGACCCGGTCGACGGCCTCACGCAGTCGGGCCGGGTCGGGATGCAGGTAGACCTGCGACGAACTCATCGACACATGCCCCATCAGGGTGGCGATCTCATCGAGGCCGGCACCGGCGTCGGCAAGGTTGCTGCCGAACGCGTGCCGCAGCCGATGCGGCGTCACATGCTCGATCCCGGCCCGCCGCGCACACGCGGCGATCAGTTCGTTGATCGCGTCTGGGCGCATCGGAGCACCGATCGGTTCGCGAAACAGGTTGACCAACAAGAAATCCGACTCAGCCGCCCGCGGCACTGCAAACCGCTCAAACTCGTAGACGTCGAACACCTGCACCAGCAGAAAATCCAGCGGCACCACCCGCTGGCGACGGGATTTGGCCCACGCCCCGTTCGGATTCTCCCGGCGCACCACATGCAGGTGCGCCCGCGGGATCTCACAGCCCAGCAGCCGCGAGTCGGTCAGCAGGTGCACATCCGAGCGCCGCAGGCCACACAACTCCCCGCGTCGCAGCCCGGCCCGCGCCATCAACAACACGATCAGCCGGTCCCGCGCCGACCGGCAGGCCCGCAGCAACGCCACGATCTCGGCGTCGCTGGCCCGGTCCACCGTTGCCTCCGGCTCATGCAACCGATGCCGCGCCCGCATCCGCCAGGTCATCCGATGTTCCTCACCGCGAGCCTGCGCGGGCAGGTCACGCTCGTCGGCCAGCTCATAGATCAGCGGCATCAGCTCGCCCGGCGCCTGCCCCGATGTCACCGCGTGGGCGACGAACCCCCGCACCGCGGTCAGCACACCGTTGATCCGCCGCGCCCCACGCGCCGGTTCCGTGCCCGGACCGGCCAGCACCTGCCCACCCACCACAACATCAGCGCCGCTGGCCTGCGGCCCCGCGTGACGCAGCCAGGTGATGAACAACCCCAGCGCCGCCACCCCGTCATGCCAGTGCCGGCCGGTGCGAACACACCAACGCAGGAACAACGCGAGGCCACCCGCATACGACCTAGTCGTCAACTCCGAGCCGTCACGACCGAATCGGACATGGCGCAAGAATGCGTCCGCCTCGTCGACCACCGCCAGATCCTCATCGAGCACCGTCCAGTACCGCACCCCGGACGGCAACCTCACCGGAAACGCCCGCATCCCGATCTCCTCTCGCAGCAGGCAGCTTTACCACTACCAGCCACGAGCACCACAGCCCGGGAGATCTGTTGCAGAACCGACCCGTGTCGCCGGTCTATGCAACGTCACACAACAGGTCGGCTAACCCCAGAAAATGCCGGTGGTGATTGTAGGTATGAAGCCAGGCCGGCAGGGCTTGTCGTCGGGCTAGTTCGTTGGGGTAGTGGCGTGCGAAGGCCCATTCTTGTGCCATGGTGCGGTTGAATCGCTCGACCTTGCCGTTGGTCTGCGGGCGGTAGGGCCGGGTCCGCTTGTGCTCGATCTGCAGGTCAGCGCAGGCATCGCGCCATGCGTGAGATTTGTAGCAGGGACCGTTGTCAGTGATGACGCGTTCGGTGGTGACCCCGCGCGCCTTGAACCAACCTGCTGCCCGACGCAGGACGCCGATGGCGGTCTGGGCCGTTTCGTTGTCGTGAATTTCGACGTAAGCCACCCGGGAGTGGTCGTCGAGGATGGTGTGCACGAAGGCATGCCCCATGACCGGTTGATATCGACCATTGCGGGCGGCGCCGGGGGTCTTAGTCCGGTTCTTGATGCCCTGAGCGCGCCCGACAAAGCGCCACCCGCCGCCCATGGGAATGTTGCCGAGCTTTTTGACGTCGACATGCATCAGCGAACCCGGACGATCGTGCTCGTAGCGCCTAATGGGCTCGCCGGTACGAATATCGATGTGCGACAGACGATTCAGTCGACACCGTACTAAAACTGCGTGCACCGTGGAGGCCGACATCGATAGCCGGGACGCGATCGCTAACGGTGAGAGTCGATGCCGCCACCGAAGGTGCACAATCTTGCGCACCACTACCGTGGACGTGCGATTGGGGCTGTGGTGCGGGCGGCTGGACCGATCGGCCATCCCCTGTGGGCCCATCGCCGCATACCGCGAGGCCCACCGCTTAGCGGTCGGCCACGACACGTGGAAGTGCTCAGCGGCCCGAACGATGGGCCAGCCCTCCTCGACGACACGACGGGCCAGCAGCAGGCGCCCTCGAGGAGTCATAACAGCATTAACGTGGACCATGAAGGCCTCCTGATCGTTGCGGTGAAGTGGTAGCAGCTCCACTCCACGACAGGGGGCCTTCGCCCATCAACGACCGCTACAGCGTGTCGTCACACTTGCCCAACCAACCTCCCTGGGCAGTACATCTAGGGAGTGTCAAGGATCAGCCGAAGTAACTGTCAACCATCAGCCGAAACACTGTCAGCCATCACCCGAAACCGGAATGTCAAGCATCAACCGAGGTAACACACGCGTTGTGGTGCCCCCACTAGGACTCGAACCTAGGACCTGCGGATTAAAAGTCCGTAGCTCTACCAACTGAGCTATAGGGGCGGCGAACGTTCAGGATACTTGGGCTCCAAACGCGGCTCGAACGGCGCTCGTTTGAGGATTGGGCCTGCGGTGACCTAAGCTGGTGCGGCTCCCAACGGTAGTTGGACTTTGGCCCCCATCGTCTAGTGGCCTAGGACGCCGCCCTTTCACGGCGGTAGCACGGGTTCGAATCCCGTTGGGGGTACGCGCAACGGCGGTAACGTCGGAGCGAGCAGGACAAGTACGAAAGCAAGGCCCTGTGGCGCAGTTGGTTAGCGCGCCGCCCTGTCACGGCGGAGGTCGCGGGTTCGAGTCCCGTCAGGGTCGCCCATAAGGCGAGGCACGTTATCGGTGCCTTCCGGGCCAGGTAGCTCAGTTGGTACGAGCGTCCGCCTGAAAAGCGGAAGGTCGCCGGTTCGATCCCGGCCCTGGCCACTCAAAGGTCGCGCAGTTCAAAGGACTTCGCTCCCCGCCTCGCCATAATTCCGAGCTGGTCTGCGGCGCGCTTATAGGGCCAAAATAGGGCCAAATTTGGCGGCGCTGGATGATCCGTCGAGAAGCGACCCGTGGTTTGGCGCTATCGCCGGAGCTGCAGTTGACGCTCGTGCTGGTTGAGTGCCCGTGTCAGGTCAGCAGGTACAGAAACTAGGCGTTAAGACTGATGCCACAGTGGCTCCGGCTTTGCTCGGGATCGCCTCGCGCGTCGGACTCCCACCCGGGAAGATCAACCAGCAGGTTATGGATCTCGGCGGAGATGTTCTCATAACCGCTGATCAGACGCCCAACCCTCCAACGCCGCGGCGCAGCAGACCCCAAGCAGCGACCAGGTCGCGGCCGCGACCTCATTCGGATTGTGGGTGGGGCTGACCGGCGAAGGCACTCCACGAGACCGCACCCTCGGCTGCGAGATAACGCTGTGGCAGCCCCGCCTGCAGAACGCTTTGTGCGTCACGCGCCGCCGCAAAATACCGAAAAACCCTTAAATACGCGAGCCACAGGCCTCGTCGTCCGGCGAGTAATCCTGCGGCTCACTTCCAAACCCACCTCGATGGGCTGGCTACACGTGCGAGTCTACGGCCAGAACTGCGTGTCCGCAACGAGCGTTGCATGTTGCAGCTTTCTTCGTCCCGCAGGTCAGATGGTGTGGAGCTCGACTGCACTTCCAAGTTTGTCGAGATAGGTCCGATTGCCGATTCTGGCCTGGACCACGGCCCCGCAGACGATGTCGGAAGCCCACAGCGCCGGTTCGTTACGGCCGATGGAATGCTCAATCCGGACCGTCGACTGGATAACCCGCCTCGACCTCAGTTTTTGCATCGTATCTAGGTCGCTGGCATCAAGCTGGCCACGGGATTCGAAGGTGATCGTCGAGCACGGCATGAGCGCCAGGTGCGGCAGGAGGAACTCCATGCACTTTCGGCGATGGCGCCGGTCATCGGCGTCTTTGTCGACGTGAACGACGACGAATCCAGTGACCGGCAGCTCGGCTACGGTGGCCACGAGCTCGGCGCGGCGCTCGGGACTGCTGCCATGCCAATGTAATTTCGCCTCACCGATGCGAAGGCCTTCGAGGGTTTTGCGAACTTCGGGGACATCGTCGTCATCACACAGCGTCGCAGCCAGCAGGTACGCACCGGGATCGAGGTCTGGTCGCGATCCGGACTCGTCCGCCCACGCGGTCAGCATGCGAAACCCTTGGTCAGAGTCCCGTACGGGACGACTGCGGCGCACATCCGGATCAGATCCTTTCCTGCGGGCCTCGGAACCCGGTCATTAATTCTTGGATGGGTGCACCGAGGTTTACAGGGCAGGGATGCAACGGCCTGGCCGCAGATGGCGCGGGTCGGGTCGATGCGGCGGGGCAATGAGGAACCGCGTGGAGGTGTCAGAGCTCACAAGCAGGTCCGCGCTACCCGTGGCGTGAAGAGTGGGCTCGGGCGGCGGCGATCTGCTCCAGCTCTTCCACTGATAGTAAGTAGTGCTCCGGGTCGAACCCTGGGCTTCGGGTGTCCATGATGCGCCGATGCTCGGCGAGCATCCGCATGTAGGTGTCCAGAACCCGGTAGTGAGAATTCCCGTCGTCGCGACGTCGGACCTGCGGTTGCAGCTCGGCCCACCGGCCGTCGCTCATCAAGTGCTTCACGTAGCTGGCCATGTGACCTTCGAGGCCGTCGTTGTAGTCGAAACCTCGAAACTCCAGCTGGCGACGAAGTTCCTCGCTGACGGTGACCCCTTCCTTTTCTAGCCGTTCGACGCTGTAGGTGATCACCCGAAACATCTGGAGGGTGTCCAGCACGCGGTCACAGTCCCGCTTCGACAGCTCCGTACTAAATCCGGCGACTTCCCGCCAGTACTCGCCGGTGAACCCTGCCTCGATCACCCGCGCCCGCTGTAGGTGGTACTTGGCATCGCTGTCCTCATCGTCATCCTCGGGCAGCACGCGCGCGAGGATGCGATGAAGTAGCGAGAGCACCTGCCGATCAGTGATCCGCATGGTTTCTGGCGCCGGCTCGTCGCCGTGCCGTTCCAGCCGTTCGTCGTAGACCGGGATGATTGCCGCCATGACCAGATCGCGCACGTACTCACTGATGGTGACGCCCTCGGCATCGGCGATCTCTTTAAGCTGATCGCGGATCCGGTCTTCCACCCGGATGTTCAAGACGGCCATACCGCCTCCTTCGTATGACCTGTATGACTAAATCATAGCAGCGTCATACGCGACGACAGCTGAGCCGGGTTTGTGTGGCGGCTTTCGGGGACCGTCGTCGTCCTTCACTATCCTCGCGACAATGGCGCAGATATCGCGGAGCCATCACACGGTGCCCCGTTTCTACCTCGATGGGTTCGCGGACGAGAAGGGCTTCGTCCAGGTCGTTCGCCTTCCCGGTGACATCCGATATCCCCAATCTGTGCAGAAGGTTTCAGTCATCAACGACTTCTACAACGTTGGTACCGGCCCCGACCGCGACGCGGTCGAAAAGTTGATCGGCGACGAGATCGAAGCTCCCGCCGCGGAAATTCTCCGCAAGGTCCTCACGCAAGGCCTGTGGCCACTCGACAGCGAAGCCCGTGCAATTTTCGCGACCTTCATGGCCGTCCAGCACTTGCGCGGCATCAGGGCACGGCGTTCGCTTACTGAAATCGTCGACGCGGCATCGAAGCTCGTCGGCGGCAAAGACGGTCTCCCCACCGAACCGGCCGCGCGTGTTGAGGCGCTGAAGTCTATCCACATTCAGTCCATGCTCGACATCGAAAACACGGCACCATATATTTTCGGCCGCGTATGGACGTTAGCGCGTCTAAAAGACATGAAGCTGCTGTGCTGCGACACTCCGATCAGCCTCGTCCGGCACAAGCACCTACCCAACTACGCCCCCGTTGGGATGGCCACAGCGTGGTTCATCGTCATGCCCTTATCACGGACAACCGGACTGCTGATGTCCGAACCACCCCCGGGAGACGAACACGTCGAGCACGTGAGTGCCGGCCAATACGACGGCGTCATCGATGAATTCCCCGACGAAGCCGCGCTCGGCGACCTGTTCAACAAGAGGACAGTCCGCAACGCCAGGCAGTGCATCTACCACCATCCTGGCGACGCGAACCTCGTCCCAAATGATCTGCCGGAGCCGAACCCACAGGAGATCGCCACGGTCACAGGGAACCACGACGACCAATAGCGGGCCGCGCATAGCCATCTGACTCGAATCCGATGAACTTCGGGGCTCGGCTCCTCAAATCTCTTGTGCAAAGCGCTTTTGCCAGGCCGGGTAGCTGCCGAGGCTGCGCAGCAGCGGAGCCGTGAGTGCTGCGACCACCTGGTCTGGGTTTTCGTCAAGGTCAGTGAGTGAGGCCTCGGTGGCGCGCTCGTAGATGTCTTCTGTGTAGATCGGTCCTTTATCACCGAAGTTCCGGTCGGCGATGATCCATGACGTCGAGCCGCGCAGGCCGTTCATCGAGAGGGCGAACCGCCAGCTACCGGTGTAACCCCAGCGGTGTGACACCGCAGCGGCAAGGCGGGCCAGCAAGCTGGCGTGCCCAATGATCAACATCTCCAAGACGACGGTGGCATCAGGTGGGGGCGGGGATATGTGTGTGAATGAGCGTGTGGTCACGGCGCGCTCTGATGCCAGAACGAGCCGGCCGGACTCGTAGAGCACGATCTCGGCCGCGGAGTCCCTGCCGGCGAAGCGCTGCCCGTCGTACATGCCGGTGGTCAACGCCACGCCACCAGGGCGGCGAGCGAAACCACCCGCCTGAGCCAGAGTGGGCGCGTATTTGTGATGTTCAGGGCCTGTGACTAAGTGGACGAGCTGGAGTACTGGCTCTTCCCACTGTGATGCTTCGGTGAGGGAGACGAGCATGTCTTCCCGCGCGCCGAGCGGATCGGCCAGCACAACCAGCAGAGGCGCATCGTCACCGACGAGCTCGGTACGGATCGTGCGGGCCTCAGCTCGCAGATCGCGGCGGTCCGCCAAGCGGCGGTCGAGGAGTCGCACGACCTCGGTGTTGGGTAGTACGCGGTTGGTTTTGTCGCCGCGGCCGTAATAGCGGCCATCGGCCATGTGTGGCGCTCGGAATGACTGCGGAACGTGGACCACGACGTACCCGTGGCCGGTCTTGGTTGTCGAGTCGATGACGGTAGTGCGGACCTGCACTGCCTCGTCGACCCTCATCCGCGCTACCTGCTCGATGCGCTCAGCGAGCCCCTCAAGCGGTACCGGCCAAAGGCTAGGCGGCGAGGTGTCTTCATCGACACCGATCAGGATCGTTCCGCCATCGAGGGAGAAGGCGGCGATGTCTTTCGCCAGATCCTTGTTGGCTGCGGTGCCCGACCCCAGCTCCCTCTTGAGATCCAGCGAATGACTTTCCTCCAGGAGGCCATTTTGGGCTAGGTGTTCCAGGTCTTCCTCGGTCCGGGGGTCTACCGAATTCATGAGGACTCCTTGCGCGCTACTGGGTTACCGGCTACGGCTGCTGAGGAGGTCGCGCAGTCGCTTGGCGCCCCGATCGGACACCGATGGGGACGACAGCACGTAGGCAGCGGCTTGATCCGGGGTGAGCCGCCCGGCTCGGACGTGGTCGCTCAAATAGCGCCTAGCCTGGGCTTTTTCGTCGGGGCCAGTCCATCCATTCCGGCCGCCGTAGAATACCGCCGAGTCGAGGGCGGCGCGCACGTCATTAGGGATTCGCGACTCGGCGGGCCGCCCGGTCAGAAGATTGATAGCCCCGGCGTTGGCCGCCCATTCCGCTACGGGCAGCTGCGAACCCTCGACGATCACCAGGGAGTAACCGCGGGCGAGGTCCATCGCCAACTGCAAAGATGTTTCCGTCGGCGCGAAGGCGAGCACTGGCCCGCGGTCGTGCCGCGTTCGGCTTTTCGGGGTGGCATGCCCACCCGCTCGGATAATTTCGTCGAGGTCGGCATACCCCCAACTAGCAGCGTTGAGCGCGTTACTCACCAGCAGCGGTGGCACTCCCTCCGCTTCACTTCGCCTCCAAACCCATTGCGCCGCAGGACAAATAGCGTTCTCCCACGATCGCTGCGGATCGTCATCGGGGACCCATGCCGCGGCGCGCAGACGAGTCGAGGGGTGCAGATCCTCGATATTCATGACACGACTCCGGGTTGCGAACCGAGTTTGGCCAGATAGCGGTAGGCCGTTGCCCTGCTCACCCCGAACGCCTGAGCAAGTTCGTGAATAGGTTCACCCGTTCCGGCAAGGCGGCGCAGCTGTTCTTGACGCTCAGGGGTCAGCTTGGCGGGTTTCGTGACCGGCAGTCGGCGTGCGCGGCGGGAGGCGCGCGAGGCGGCCCGCCGCTCGCGGCCGAGCTCGAGCTCGAGTTCGGCCAACGTCGCCATGATGGTGGCCACCGCGCGACCTGTCGGTGTGCCCGTGTCCACCCCTTCACGTAAAGCGCGCAACAGAATTCGGCGCTTACCAAGATCGTCGATGGTGCGGGTTACTTCCGCGACGGATCGGCCCAGCCGGTCGATAGCGATTACCACCACGGTGTCGCCTTCCCGGGCGTAGTGCAGCATGGCGCCCAGGCCCGGCCGATCGGTGTTGACCGCGCCGGAAAGCTTGTCGGTGAACACGTGACCAGATTCGACACCCTCGGCAGTCAGCGCGGCGAGCTGCGCATCGAGATCCTGACCAACGGTGCTGACTCGCGCGTATCCGAGAACCGCTGTCACAGCACTACCGTCTCATTCCCCTCCGACATCGAGGATGGGAGACACGCGGTGTGAGACAATAAATGAGACAGGTCCACCAGCGGATATGCGGTGGGGGAGTGGCGGCCCGAGGCTGTCTCTTTTCTCTACAAACGAGACAAGCGCGTTCGTGTAACCAGCGTTAGTGAAGCATTGTTACACTAAGGGGTGCCCCGCCCAGTTGATCACGCGAAGCGTCAGGACCTTGTTGACGCCGCCAGTGTTGTCCTGGCGCGCACAGGGGTGATCGATACGTCGCTGCGGTCGCTGGCCGCCGAGCTGGGAACCAGCGCTCGCATGCTGGTGTATTACTTCGGCAGCAAGGAGCAACTGATTCTTGAGGTGCTGAATCGTCAGCAGCGTGCCGCGATTCCGGAGCCTGAAGAGGTCGAGCTTCCGGTGTCGCTTGTGGCACACCGCAGTTGGTGCTTTGAGGACTGGCATGCCTGCACGCGGGGTGATCGCAGCGACACCTTGCGCATCGTCCTGCAAGTTTTCGGTGCGGCCTGTGGTCGAGACAGCGCCTACCGGGCCTACACCTGGAGCACATTGTCGCTGCTGACGCGTAACTCACAAGCCCGACTGGAGGCGTTAGGGTTTCCGGCCTACGTCGCGGAAACCCGTTCACGGATCGCGCTGGCGGCCTTTCAAGGCTTCATCATCGAGTACTTCACCGCAGATGACCCCAGCTACGTCGATAACAGTTTCGCCCGCTTTATCGACGAATTCCTTCTAGCGCCATGGACACCCGTCGATCAGCCAGCTTTCCGCGAGGAACTGCCCGCTGGTCACTGACTCGCCGCGCTTCGCGTCTATCTCGAGTGCTCCTGCCCAGCCCCTGCTAGAGGTTCATCATTTTCGGCCATAGCGAGGACCACGGCTGCCGGGGATGGGTGCATGTCCAGATGGTGATGTCCCGTGTGACCAGGGGCATGCCGAGCCGAACGTCCAACGTCGACGCCGGCACCACGGAGGTGAACCACTTCTGCAAGTCCTGTGCGCTGCTACCGACCCAGATGACGGTCTGGGCGGTCTCCGGTGGAGTGCCGAAATAACCGAATCCGCGCTTGGGGCTGTAAACCGCGGGAAGGCCCGCAGCTGTCCGGTCATAATCGAGCGCGCTGGCTTGGATGTAGCGTTCCGTCACGACGACCGCCGTGCGACGCTGTTCAGGCGGCAGCCGCTGGTACACGCTGGCCACCGCTACTGTCAGTTGCGGCCAGCCGAACTCGCCGTACGCCTGACCATTGACACCAGCGGCGAAATCGGCGGCAGGTGTCAACTGCGAAGCAGATCGCCACGGCGTCTGCCACACCACGAACGTCACGACCGACACCACAACACCGCCCGCGACGGCAACAGCGCCGAGCCGGGTGCGCACCGCCGGGGCCAATTCCACGGCTCCCGCGGCCATCACCGCCACGTACAAGCCGCCGCCGTACTCGGTGCGCCCACCAACAACCGCAAAAATGATCACCATCAGCAGAAACGCCAAGCCGACAAATCGGTAAGGCCGTAGCCGCGGAGATCGCCAAAGCCGCCACCCCCCGTACACCAGCAAAACGGCGCCAAACGGGCCGCACATTTCGGCCACCCGGGGCAGAAAGGTGAGCAGGCCGCCCGCCAAGCCAGTGGTCTGCCCCCGCACGACAGCACCCATCCCGACTTGCGGCCAACCATGTTTGGCCTGCCACACCAGCATCGGCACCGCACTCACCACCACGAGCACGGCACCGCCCCACAGTGCTGGTCGGCGCAGCAGTTCCCGTGGTCCGAGGCATCCGGCCGCAACGAGAATCACGACCCAAAACACCGGGACAAGCCACTTCACTTCCAGTGCCGCGACCGTCACCAGTGCGGCCCCGAGCAGCAGCGCATCGCGCCGAGTCCGCGCCCAGCGGACGATCAGCCACGCCAACACCACCCATAACGCGGTATCAACACCGTTGGTCGTCAACCGCTGGTTCTGACCCAGCGCGCACACCGACGTCGCGCACGCCACCGCGGCGAGCACCTGCGCGACCCGCCCGCCACCCAGTTCACGCGCGATTGCGGCCCCGAACACGACAACCACCACCGCGGCGATGATCGCGGGAATCCGCAGCGTCGCAAACGATCCCGGAAGCAGCCAATCCATACCGCGTGCCAGCAGCGGCACCAACGGACCCTGATCAACGTAGCTCCACGCCAGTCGCTTGCCGGCAGCGATGAAGTACAACTCGTCGTAGTAATAGCCGTAGCGGCAAGCAGACAAAGCCGCCACAGTCCCGGCTATCACCGCTACGGTGGCGACTTCCCACGTTGCGATCGGCGGGCAGGCGTCAACGCGTTCGTCCTGGGCGATCATTTCCTCGGCCACGGCATAACTGTAACGGGTGCTTCACTAATGATCCACGCCCCGTATGTGTCGAGCTGAATTAAGCGTCACCGAGCTCGAAGTCCTCGCGGCAAAGCTCCGCCGTGAGACTCTCAATGACGATGTCAAGGTGCGGCGTGAGCCCGGGTAATTCAAGAACCAGCGTCCAGCGCGTCCAATGCCGACGCGACTTCGTCGAGCTCATCGTCGTAGAGATCCGCATACACGTGTGCTGTGACTGTGATCGACGCGTGCCCCATCGTCTTCTGCAGCAGTCGAAGGTCAGCGCCGGCGCGGCGAGCCAGTGACGCGTAGGTGTGGCGGAGATCGTGCACGCGCAAAGTGGGGCGTCCGATGCCGGCGATCGCGGTACTCCACTTCACCGAGCGTTTCCAGTTCTCAAGTCCGAGCCGCGAACCCATCGGTGAGGTGATCGCCGGTTGACCGGGCGCCCGCTTGGCCAGCCGCGCCGTCAGGATAGGCAGCAGTCTGTTGGGGATGGGTACCGATCGACGACCGGAAGCGGACTTGGTATTCCCCTCGACCAGCTTTCCGCCGACCTGGGTGATAGACCGACGAACCCGAATCCGGCGAGCCGCGAGATCGACGTCCTCGACATTAAGACCGGTGAGCTCACCGAAGCGCAGTCCTGTGTAGGCCAGGATCGACACGATGTCGCCCTGCCTTCCGCAGGACAACGTCAACGCGGCGACTTCGGCAGAAGTCAGATAGGTGTGCGTGGTGGCGCGCAGAGGTGGAAATTTGGTGCGGGTAGCCGGGTTTCGGCTCAAGAGCTGCCCGTTGTCAATCGCGTGATCCAAGCACATCTTCAGAACCGAGTGAACCCAACGCACGGTCCGCGGGCTCAACCCGTCGCTCACCAACCGGTTGACCCAACTTTGGATCGATGCGTGATCAATCTTCGAGATCGACCAACCGCCGAACTGCGGTTCGACCCGCAGCCGCCAGTTGTCCTCATACCCGCGCCGAACCTTTGGACTCAAATCAATTCGTGAGGAAATCCACGACGTGTAGACCGACGCCAGGGTGACGCGGCCCGCGTGGGGATCGACAACATCGCCCGAGGAGGTGCGAGTGATTACGCCTGCTTCGAAGACCCGAGCCTCACGCTCGGTCTTGAAAGTTTTGCGGCGCTTGGTCCGATCGGGCAATCGCCACTCGACATCGAACCGCGGCCCGTCGCCGGTATCACGACGTTTGATGGCCATTACTGTGCTCCTGGCTCAGGGATCCTGCACGTCTAGATTGACACCGCCCACCGACAGAAATTCAACGTCGGCATGAGGCGATCCACTGCCGTACATCATCGACGTGCCACCGTCTGGTACGTGGACCCAGCCGCATATGGCGGGGCCCCGGTGTCTCGACACCACGCTCACGCTTGGCAGCCCAGTCATGCAGCGTCGATATGGGCACCCCGGTGATCTCATGAACTTGTTCGGCAGTGAGTAGCTCACGCCCACTTGCTAGTTCAATCGTCATGGCTACTCACCGTCATCTCTGCTATTCGCAAGTAAGGGCCGGGCTCCGTCGCAACGCCTGGGCTCTGACGATCGAGAAGCGCCTGCTCCCACTCAATGAGGCGATCCAACGGATAGCGGCAGTGGCGGCCGATTAACGCGTACGGCGGCCCGTAACCCGCCCGACCCCATTCCGCGACGGTCTTCACCGGTATTTGGAAGCGCTGAGCTACTTGCTCACGAGTGAGCCAAACTTTTGGGACATCGGTATCCATCGACCTACCTTTGAACCGCCCCGAATGGGCCATAGATTGAGCGTAAGCGCGCTCAGGTGCTCTAGATGCACAAATTTTTCGTGGTGCGCGGAGCACTCGGGTCGCCGGCACTGCGGCAGGACTTGCTCTTTCCCATCTCATCTCTCGCCCTCTGCTTCCCAGTTCCCATCGATACCCACCGCACCCCAGAACATCCCCACATGTACCTATCGACAACCAAACCATCTCAGCCCCTTTCTGTTTCACGAACACAACACTCAAAACATGTTGGCACATTTGCACTAAGGTGCGAGAATGGTTGTGGCGCAGTAAGCGTCGAATCCCCGGTTTGTGAGTGGGCCCGCTGGTGTTGACTATCTCGAAACTCAAGCAGTGGTCGATCAACTACTACATCGACACCGCCGCAACGGCTTCGCGCGCAAGCGCTGATTTGCAGCGGGCGAATGGTGGGCTGGGGGAGTACTACTCCGAACACGAGACTCGCACTCCGGTGTGGGTGTGTGCTGGCGATGGGCACATCGCCGCGCGCCTGGTCGGTTTGAGCGATGCACAGCGGGCGGGTGGGGAAGCGGATTCGGCGGTGGTGGCGCGCTGGCTCGATGACGGCGTCGCGCCCAGCGGTGCGCGGGGGCGTGGGTTCGGGACTCGCGGTGTGCATGGGTTTGATTTGACGTTTGCCGCGCCCAAGAGTGTGTCGTTGGTGCGTGCGCTGAAGGGTAATGATGTCGCGCAGAAGGCGTTCGCGGCCGCACATTCGGCTGCGCTGGGTGAGGCGATGGAGTATTTGGCCGCGCACGCCGGCTACACCCGCGTCCACAACCCGGTGACGGGGGAGAAGGATCTGGTGCGGTTACCGGGGTTGGTCGCGGTGGCCTATCAGCATGAGACGTCGCGGTGCGGGGATCCGCATCTGCACACCCATGTGATCGTGCCGAACCGGCAAGCCCGCGCCGACGGCCGACTGGTGTCGTTGGATGGGACGTCGCTGTATCACGAGGCCCGAGCGGCCGGGGTGATCTATCAGGCCACGCTGCGCCGGGAACTGTTCCAGTCTCTTGGGATTCTGTGGGCGCCGGTCGATCCCGCCACCGGCATGGCCGAAATCGCTGGGATTAGTCGCGACACGATAACTGCGTGGTCGCGGCGCTCGTCACAGCTGCGGGAATGGGCCGCCCACAACCTGGTGTCGGAGGACGGTTCGCTCAGCGGGGCGCAGCTCGCGGCGGCGCAGAAAGCCACGCGTCCGGCCAAGCCGGAGGAGTTGGCGTGGAGTCAGTTGCAGCAGCAGTGGCGCGACGACGCGCGCGGTCTCGGGCTGGACCGCGCCGCGGTACAGGAGGCGCGGGCGGCGCGCCGCGCTGCCGCGCCTGCCGCGTTGAACCACGCACAGCTTGCCGCGGCGGCGGAGAAAATCGACAAGGCGGTGTTCACCCGGGCGGATCTGGTCGAGATCGTCGCCGCACAACTTCCCGTCGACGGGGAGCAGTCACCGCGAGCGGCGGTGGAGGCCGCGGTCGACGGTTTCGGGATGCGGCTGACCCCGCCGCGCGCGGCGCACCAGCGCGAGGGTCATGAGCGGTTCACGCTGGCGCGCATCCTGGCCGAAGAAGCCGCAGTCCTCGATCTGGTCGACGCGCAGAACCCGCGCGCCATGCTGTGGGTGCAAGACGACGACACCGCCGGCCTATCGCTCGATCAGAAGACCGCAGTGGAGAACATTGGCCGCTCGCCTTGGCTCGTTCAGCCGTTGAGCGCCCCGGCTGGCGCGGGCAAGACCACCTCCCTGCGTGCGCTCGTCAATGCGACGCATCACCGATTCGGCGCGAGAGTTCTCGTTCTGGCGCCGACCGGTCAGGCCGTCGATGTCGCGATCCGCGAAGGAGCCGGCGACGAGGGCATGACCATCTCCAAAGCACTGCACTCGCTGCGCAACAACACCTTGCAGCTCGAACACCCGACGCTGGTGGTGGTCGATGAAGCGGGCATGGTCGGCACCGACGACCTGCGCCAGCTCCTGACCGCCACCTCCCAGGCGAGTGTCAAGGCAGTCCTGGTCGGTGACCCCCATCAGCTGGCCCCGGTCAAAGCCCGCGGCGGCATGTTCGCCCAACTCTGCACAGACCTGCCGTGGACGCAGCACCTGTCGGAGGTGTGGCGGATGACGGATCGAGATGAGCGTGAAGCATCGTTGGCGTTGCGGGACGGTGAACCGAAAGATGTTCGCCGTGCGGTAGATTGGTACCGCAGACACGATCGGCTGCACTGTGGGGATGCGATCACCATGGCAAGCGATGCCCTCGCCGCTTACGCCGCCGACAACGCGCGGGGCCGTGATGTGTTATTGGTGTGCGACACCACTGAGATGGTCGATGCCCTGAATGTGCGCATCCACAACGATCGCGTCGACCACGACGCGGCCACCGTTACGGTGGCTCGAGGACAGCGGGTGGCGGTCGGCGATGTGATCATCAGCCGACGCAACGACCCCAACATCTCCTTCCACCACTCCAGTCCGAATGCGGAATCGCTGCCGTCGGTGCGTAACGGAAGCCGGTGGCGAGTCGCAGGTATCGACACGACGCGCAATCTCCTTGGTGCCGAGCGCCTAGATGACGGCGCCCGTGTTCTCTTCCGCCAGGACTATTTCTGCGAGCACGTCAGCCTCGGCTACGCCGTCACCGTACATTCCGCGCAAGGCGTCACCGCCGATGCCAGCATCGCCGTTTTACGCGAGGATTCTTGCCGCAATTTGCTTTACGTGGCCATGACCCGCGGACGCTACGCCAACCACGCCCACATCTACGAACGGAGCACCGAGGCAGGCGAATTCGGCCACAAAGAACCCTTCACAACGCACATTGCCCAACGGGGTGACAACTATGAAGCCGCCATCCTTATTGACGCCATCCTCGCCAACGATGAAGCACCCTCGACCGCCCACGACTACGCCGCGCAAAGTACCGACGATGCATTACCCGCTCGCGTGCGCGACATCCTCCACCGGCGTGGGAGAGCTGCCCAACACCGCAATGAGCGGTACCAAGCTTGGAAGACCGCCATGCATGAACACGACCGCAACGCCACCGAAGCCCAAGAGCGGCATATCGACAGAAACCAACAGCGCAGCACCGACTACGGACTCGAAGTGTAATCAGGCATCAGAGCCCCGCGCAGCGCCCCGAAAAGGATTTGCTCGCTACTCAGGTAACTCCACTTCAGCGGCTAGAGAGCTCCGGACCGGATCGCCGGGACAGGGCGCCCGGCTACCAATCGAGCATCTGACCGGGGGCTAAGCGGCTGGTGACCTCAGCTCCGCGTGGTCCGCGCCGGTCAGGCCGCGCGGTCAATCTCTTCCGCCGCACCAACTTTGATCACTCTGGAGCTTTGATCACTCTGGGCGCCAGCAATGCCCCGAAAACTACTCCACGGCTCACCCCGGGCACCTAGAATCGGCTGTCGAGGGGGAGGGGCTGAAGCGCGCCAATATGAACGTTCTCAAGAAGCCTTTCGAGGGGGCCCGCCTTCCAACCTGGGTCCGCGAGGCGCCCGAGTACTACGCCCTTGTGGCTTTTGCGTTGAGCCCTCTGGCCGGCCTGTGGATTTTCGAGTCTCACGGTTGGGCCAAGTTGGGTTGGGCGGCGGCGGCGGTGGGCGCGTTCGTGGTCGGCTGGGGGCTTTTGTGGGCACGGAGCATCGGAACGCGCTCCAAAGGCGCGTGGATGGCCAAAGCCAAAGCCGAGCATCAAGCCGAAATTGACCGGTTGGTAACCGGTCATAACGAGACCGTCCAGACACTCGTGCAAGGTCAGAACGAGACAGTAGAGAATCTGGTGCGTAGCCGCGCTGAAGCTATAGAACGCCTTCAGCGCGATAATCAGGAGACGGTCGAGAAGCTAGTACGTGAGCATCGGGAAGCGTTGGAAACAATCCTCCACGAAGACCTTTACACGGTGCTGATCGTGGTTGCAGAGGCGCTCAGCCACCCCGACCCGCAAGTGCGCAAAACGAAGGCCATCCTTGCGCGGAAGACGGTGGTGTGCGCGGCCGCGAAGATGGTGGGCAAAGCTACGGCGAAGACGCGGGCGAACTTGTTTGTACTGGCCCCAGACAAGAAGTCCATGTCGCTCGAAGACGACATGTGGTTTGGGCGCCACGAACGATCTGTACGGGTCTTCTCTGAGGGAAGTGACATCTTCCAGAAGACGATGAACAACCAGGTCAAGTTCCTGAACAAGGTTTCCGACGAAATTATTGCTGCCGAGCATCTCGTCTACCGGACGTATCTAACGCACCCGGTGCTGATCGGCGTAAATAATATCTACGGGGTGTTGACGGTCGATTCGCTGCACGAAGGTGACCTGGATCCTGTAGTCGACGTGCCGATTGCTGCGGTATTGTCTGCTCTCATTGCATTGACTTATGCCGCGGAACGCCCTCAAGGTCCCACGAAATTTGAGGTGTAGGTTGTACGTTGTAGGGGTAAAGGCCCAGGTAGGGCGTGAAAGGATGACGGATCCGATGGATGAGGATGTTCGAGACGCACTCGACACCGAACGCGTCAGGCTGTTGCAGACTGACCCGGAAAAGTTCTTCACTGCTAACCGGCGGCAGCCATTTGGATTTGCGCTGCCCCCGCAAACCTCTGACGTAGCAAACTCCGACCAGGGCGAGTAAGCAAACAATCGCAACGAGCCCGCGTGCCGCCAGGCACGCGGGCTCGTTGCGATTCCAACGCAACACAGATGGCTCCGACTGACTCAATTCCAGGCGACCCTGATGCCGTCTCGGTCGAGATACTGCCGTCGAACTGGCGTTATGGCCGTGGCAGCGGATCGCGGACAGACGATCCGCTGCCACGGCGAGGCCCACGAAGGCCTTTTGGCAAAGGGCCTCGACGGCCAATCTTGGTCGTCACTGTGCAGAGCGCTTCCGGGTGCTGGGCGAATCATGGCCGGACCGCGTTCCAAACCAGAAATCGATCTTGGGAAACGTCGTCCTTATGTGCGCTTCCAGTTCGGTCTCATCCGTCTTGCGGATCTACCGCTCGATCCTGGCATGCAGGTGGGTCATCACCAGCTTGAATCATCGCCCGGCCTCAGCAGTGCATATGCCGCAGTCGATAGGGCCAAAATAGGGCCAAACCTTCCGGCCGGGTGTTCCAACCCGTCCAACACGGCCGGTACCGGGCATCCTGACCAGCGCAGAGATAAATCCCCCGGCTTTAAAACCGCCTGAAAAGCGGAAGGTCGGCGGTTCGATCCCGCCCCTGGCCACCAGTCTTGAGCTGCACGGACGCGGTGATGGCACTCTATGGATGGTTCGGTGTGTCCGGTTCCTGTCCGTTCGCCCGGTTTTTGGCGACGTCCTGAAGCCGGTCGAGATTCGTGGCTACGTGGTCGAGTTCGTCTGAATAGAGGTCGCTGTAGATGTTCGCGGTGACGGTCGGCGTCGAGTGCCCCATCGTCTTCTGGACGTAGCGGAGGTCGGCGCCGGAGGCCCGGGCCAGGCTGGCGTAGGTGTGGCGCAGGTCGTGAATCGTCAGCGGCACCAGTCCGGTTTTCTTTAGGGCTTCGTTCCAGTCGGTATGCCGGCGCCAGTTGTTTGATCTGAGGAACCCGCCATTTGGCGAGGTGATTGCATGTTCTGTGGGCGCGCGATTATCGATCCTTGGTTTGAGCGCGTCGATGACGATTTGGGGGAGTGGGACGGTTCGGGCGGCGGCGCGAGTTTTTGGCGGCCCGACGATGATCCGGCCTTCCACTTCTGGCGCGGCCTGGCGGACATAGAGCCGACGCGCAGTTAGGTCGATGTCGCCGACCCGCAGGCCGACGAGTTCGGACCAGCGCAGGCCGGTGAAGGCGAGGATGATCACCACGTCGCCGTGGTCGCCGCATGCGGCTGCCAGGGCGGCGACTTCGGTGGCGGTCAGATAGCGGTGGCGTTCTCGGGTGGGTATCCGCCCGGATGACACCCCGTCAGCCGGGTTGCTGTGGATTCGACCGTCCTCGCGCGCCATGTCGAGAATCGACCGCAGCAGCCGCAGCGTGGCGAGTTTGGCCCAGGGACCGACGGTCATGGAATCGATGAATTGCTGTATATCCTTTCGGCTGATTTCATCAACCGGGACGTGGCCGAAACGCGGACTGATGCGTAGTTCCCAATGCTGGGTGTAGCCGCTCCAGGTCTTGGGCGACACTGCGGGGCGTTTCAACGCGCTGTATTGCGTCCAGACAGCGGCGAGTTTGGCCCGGCCAAGTCGGGGGTCGAAGCGTCTGGCGCCGATCGCCGCTTCGCCATCCCGGTCGGCCTTGAATGCCCGCGCTTCTCGCAAGGTGGCGAACGTCGACGACGTCTCAGCCCATCCCGACGGGGAGTCTGAATCACGCACCAGGTAGCGCACTTGATAGCGCGGCAGACCGGCCGAATTGATCCGCTTTCGGATACCGCGCGGGACCGATCCGGCCACTTAGCGACGCACCTTACGAAGCCATGCGCGGACTTCAGCTGCGTCCCAACGTCTTACGCGATCAGATAGCGTGTAGCAGGGCGGTCCCACGTCTGCGCCGTGTTCGCGCAATGCGCCCCATCGACTCACCGTCGCAGCGGACACGCCAAGCAGCTCGGCCACCTGCTCCGCTGTTAGAAGCTCTGGAAAGGTCGCTGTCGCGGTGGCGCTGGTTTTGATGCCGAGGGTTGTCATGCCGATGTCCTCAGTTCTCTGCTGAACCAGCGCGACTTGAGCTTGTAGGCCCGTATTCTTGTGCGACAGAACGGATTAGCGAATCGGGCCAGAAGTCGGCGCGTACTCGCATCGTTGACCCGTCTTCGGCGATGACGTATCCGGTACCAGGCTCATTTGGGTTGATCCGATGCGCGGGGGCGGCGTCGGCGAGGCCGTCACCCAAGACCATGGCGACTTCGTCGCGTGAGCGCAGCCGCAGTGCGACGGTTTGGGTGAACAACCCGCGCATGGGCAGAATCTCCTTGCGAGGGTCCTGCATGAATGCGGCGACCACGATGCCTACAGCCCTACCCTTTGTCAGGATGCGTGAGAGTGAGCCCGCAACTTGCTTCCTCAGTGCCGCGTCCGTCATGTATGCGGTCAAGCCCGCGAATTCATCGATGAGCAGCACGACGAGCGGTTCGGCGGTGCTCGGTGTGTGCGAACGCGCTCGGCCGGCCATCCTGCGACCGCGGCTGTCTAGTAGCTCCTCCAAGTTGGTCAGCAGTCTCGCGGCGTTGGCCTCGGTCGTCGCAATGCCGCTGAATAGTGCAGACCCGACTGACACTTCGATCCCGTACTTGAGATCCACGGCGAACAGCCGCACGGTTCCCGCCTTGATGGCTGGGCCTAATCCGCCTGCAATGCCCCAAAAAACGGAGCCCTTGCCCGCACCCGAGCACCCAACAGTGAGGGTGTGCAGGCCGGCGACGCGCAGAGTCCATGCCGACCCATTCTCACGCCGGCCGACCTCGACGCCCGTCGGCTCGACGCTGGTTGGGAATGCAGCGGTCTCTGCCTCTGAAAGGCATTGTTTCATAACGAATTCCACGCGAACCGTGCCGGGGCCGATCAGTGTCGAGCGGGCGGAATGCGCCCCGACAGCGTCACGAATTGCGGGGACCGCGTTTTCGAGGTCGTCCACCGTCTGGCCGGTCCGTGTTCGGACTGTCATCCGTAGGCAGTCGCCGAACATGCTCACCCCGAGAAGGCGAGGATGAGTCCAAACTGTCCTCGTCCTGCTCTTGCCCTGTGCGTCCGTGCGTGTGACGTGCTCGGGAGTCGACAACCCGCAGGCCTTGGCAACCCGTGGCCAGGAGATCGATGCCCAGATCAGCCATCGGGCCCGACATGCTGGTGTTGCAACATAACGCCCAAATGTGGCGGGGGAACGCACTCTCCAAACGACGAGCGAAACGGCGACCACGCCGATCACCGCAATGAGCCACATGGCGCCGACCGCCAGCAGGTGCGTGAGGTCAAAGAAGTCGATGCCGGCGTCGGGATCTGGAATCGAATACGGATCGCTAGGTACTACGGGGTCGTACGGACTCATGCTGACACCCGGTCTCCCGCTGAGGACCCCGCCTTGCCGGTGTCCGCAGTCATACCCGAGGCCCGAAACGACCACGCGATGCGGCCGGATTCGCTCGAACGGTCTACGTACGGCAATATGTATAGTTCCTCGAAAATCACTGGTGTGAAGGGCATTCCGGCAGTGTTCGGTGGGCACACAGGCTGCTTGGGCGTTGCGAACTTGACGGTGAGAGTGCGCGCTCGCTTACTAGCTGTCGGGTCGCCGTCGAGGACTTCGACCTGCCACAACGGAGCGCCTGATTCTCGATCAGTCGCCTGGACCTTGTTGTCCTTCGTCGACCGCTCGTAATCGATCACCGCCGTCACGTCGGACACCACAAACGCTTTGCGTGGGAAAACCTGCTGGTGTGACACCTTGAGCCATTTCGGCACAGACATTTGTCGACCTTTCATGAGAACTGCTCTAGACAAGTTGAGGTTACATAGTCGTCTAGAGGAGTGCAACGGTCGACGCCCAGTTGATCGAAGACTTTGGGCTCAGCGGGCCGGGAACTCGTATTCGAGCAGGTAGGCGGAAGCAACTTTCACCGTGTCGCAGACCTCAACCGCCACGTCATTCGCGTCATATGCGGTTCGCAGCACTGTCAATACGGGAACGCCTGGTTCGAGTTCCAGTTGCCGCCGTTCTTCGGGAGTGGGCATTCGGGCTGCGACCTCCTCGGTGAAGTGACCGAGTACGTGGCCATTCTCTTCCAGTCGGGCGTAGATGCCCCCGGGCCCAGTGTCCACCTGCTCGATCCTCGTGCCTTCGGCGAAAGCAGCCGGGATGAAGGAGACCGCCGTTTCAACCGGTCGGCCATTCGCCAGGTAGCGGCGCGATCGCACGACGATGTCATCGTCCGGTGATAATCGAAGTCGTTCCGCTACAAACGAATTCGGCTTCTCGCGGCTCACCGCAATATTGTCGACTTGCGGCGAGTAACCCGATTTCTCGGCCTCGACGGTAAACGCCGCCTTGCCTGCCGCGCGATGCTGTCGCGCGAATCGATCCGACGCGAGCCGGCGGATGGGGGGCGTCGGGCGAATAAACACCCCGCGGCCATGCTGCGAGACGACCAGTCCCTCGGAACGAAGCTCCTGCACAGCTTGTCTTACCGTCATGCGTGCCACACCGAAATGCTCGATAAGTTCCGTCTCAGACGGCAGTCGTTCCCCGGGAGCTAGCCGGTTGGAACGGATCGCTTCTCGCAACATGCCCGCGATCTGCCGATATGGCGGCTTGTCATCGGCTCTGTCGATTTGTCCAAGTTGCAGCACCCGCTGGCCTTCCATCACATGTCTAGACGACTAGTCTAGGAAGCCAGTCAACCCGTGTCTCTTCTGCCGGCATCGAACAAGGAGGACCCCAGAAATGGCAACCTCGCCTAAGCACTCGGTCAGTGTCGCCGGCATCGTAGTGCGTGACGATGATCGCGTTCTCGTGATCAGGCGGGACGACAACGGCCACTGGGAAGCCCCTGGTGGTGTACTCGAACTAGGCGAATCTTTTGAGGACGGTGTTCGGCGCGAAGTCCTTGAGGAAACCGGATTGACGGTGAAGGTAGAACGTCTCACCGGCGTTTACAAGAACCTGAC
Source organism: Mycobacterium sp. pR1184 (assembly GCF_041287235.1). Lineage (NCBI taxonomy): Bacteria > Bacillati > Actinomycetota > Actinomycetes > Mycobacteriales > Mycobacteriaceae > Mycobacterium > Mycobacterium sp. pR1184. Next base: position 388,403 of record NZ_JBGGKR010000002.1, read on the forward strand.
CCATGGGATTGTCGCTCTGGTCTACCGCTGCCATCCGGCCGATGGGGACACTCACCCCACTGCGGAAGCCCGCGAGGTTCGTTGGATGACAAGGGAGGAAGTTCAGTCAGCGATGAATCCTGCATTCGCGGTGCGTGTACTGGACGCGTTCGACGAAGAAACTCATTCGCGGGTCCATGACGGCGTCAACCTCGTGTCGGGCTGCTAGGGGTCCACTACACGCTGTCCGGATGTAATCCGAACAGTGCTTGATAGAACACTGCTCGCTTTGGGGGCGCTGGCTCGACCTCGCCCGGACGAGCCTGCACGCATCCCAGGAACGCACTAGACGACGGCGCATTCGCCGGTTTGTTCCGGACGATAAGTTTCGTGAACGCTTCGATGTACTCGAGCGCCGCTCGGATGAGGGTGAAACCGGTTGTCGCAAGGTCGGCCACCATTGACGAACCGGTAAAGGGCGAAACAGGTTCGGTCTGCCACACTCCCAGCGCGTCGTAGTGGTGCTGAGTCATCTCATTGTCGGCACCGAGGGCTAACTCGGGAATCACACTGAGATTCAGCGCCACGTTCATCGTGTTGCCGTAGCTGCGGCCAGGGTGGGTGTCGACGGCAAGAACGCCATCGTGGATGTGATTCCTCAACTGCTTGCAGAGCCACGCATACACCCGCAGGCGCGTCACGTCACCCAAAAGTGACTGGTCGTACTGCGTTCGCACTTCCTTGTCGATGAAGGTCCGCGAGTCGAGTGATCCCCGAGCCTTTTTCCGATCAACTGACGGGTCGACCATCGCTTGGTAAGCACGCCCGAAAATATCGAAAACTGCTGCAAGATAGAGTAATTCACGGTCAAAAGCTTCAGCGGTAGCCTCGGCAACATCTTCGTTCCGCTTCCCGTCCAGCGGGTTCGACAGCGCGGCCAGCAGATCGTCGAACGCGCGCGCTGCACGTCTCAGGCGGATGCGAACCGACGTGAATGCCTCTGCGGCCTCAGGTCCACCTTTAGCGGCAGCCGCAAACATTGAAGCGGCATCGAAGTATGGCAATCCGCTGACCGTGCCCCAGTCGTAAAGATTGACGATGGTCGCAGTCGACTCCGTCGTCTCCCAGCTTCCGCCACCCACCAACATGCCGCGCTCGACCGTCACAACCGGATTGCTAGTCACCCGCAAGTAGTGACCGATGAGTGGTACAGCCGCGTCGGGTGTCACGCTGACGACCACATCGTTGTCGGCGACATCTGTTCGTCCCGCAGTGGGGGCGGTGGTGACGATGGCATCGATGCCAACAGCCCCGGCGGCGGCAGCATAGGCAGCTGCACGATGTCGCTGATCGAGCGTCAACGGGGGGAGGCCGTCCGGCGCATCGTGCTCATCGAGCTGCTGGTACGCGGCGAAGAACCGAGCCTTGGACCAGGCACGGTAGCTCTCGCCACGAGCGGTGCTGACGGAGAACTCGGCCGCGTCGCAGAACTTGCCTGCGTCAGCTACGTTCGTGAAATTGACGGTGTGGCAAGGCGGTTCATCGAGCAACTCGGTCCACCCGCTCGGAGCTTCCGTTGCCGCCGGGATCAATAGGTGCACCTCGATCTCGTCGCGCGTCAGGAACCCGGTGATGTAGCCCTCCTCCGGCGGCTCCGCGATGGTCCCGACATCAATGCCCAGCCGCACCGGGCGCGTTGCCGGCCTCAATGGGTACAGAGGCTCCAACTTCGAGTCTCTCGTCGGCGGCCGAACGTAGCGCATGAAGCGCCAGTTCGGCCGGCCGGATGGGATGGTGATCGCCATATTGGGATGGTCGCACTTGGGGATGACAACTCAGATCGGTCCGTAGTGTTCGCATTCCGACGACTGCATGCATACGGCAGGTCAACCGACCGCAGCCACACCAGAGCCGCACGGCAGGGGAGGCGCGCGAGCGCATTGATCGAGGTTTGCAGCGCATTCTTGATGCATGGAACGCCCGCGATAGCGCATAGGAATACTAATAGTATCGTTGCGCTACTATCGGTAGCATAGATGGGACTCACCGACGCGTCGAAGGGGGCGGTTATGCACACGCAATGGATTGAGCAATGCACCGTTCAGCGAGTCTCGCTGCACGAAGGGCTCATACTCGACCTCGACGGTTACAACGAATTGGTGATTTCCCGACCGCTGCGACTGACCCTCCCGCCGGCAGGAGCCTGGCCGTCGGATGAAGTGTTGATCGACCCCATCAACCTTTCGCCCGAGGAGCGGCCACTGTTGGACCTTGCCGGAGCGATCTGCACGCGCGCCTGGTGCGACGACGACGGGGCCTTACATCTCTGTTTCTCCCCCGGCCACCGCATCGACGTCGACCCGGATGTAGCGGCGACCTCGTGGGAACTCTATGGCAAGTGTCACGGATACGTGGCGTGTCTGCCGCGAGGTCGCGTCCGAGCGATTCGGCACGACCTTCCTGTCGACGAGAATGACTCAGACGCAACACAACCCAAAGCCATGGCACATCAGTAGCCCGGGTGGCTGAAGACTCGCTGGATGCTTATGTCAGGGTCCTCATGGCGCGGTCGAGGAAGTCGGTAACCGCGGCGGTGAACGCGTCGTTGTTGTCGCCGGCAACCATGTGACCGGTGCCGGTGACGTCCGTCGTTTCGGCGTGCCTGACGAGCTGGCGGAATTCGCTGACGGTTTCCTGGGAGACTACGTCTGAAAGTGCCCCGCGTACCAACAGCGTTGGGGCCGTGATTCGACGTGCTCCTTCGGCGAGGAATCCGCTGATGGCGTCGAACTCCTCGCTGCCCGTCATGAGATTGCCTTGGAGGACATCGAAGTTGGAGCTGATGAAGGCCGGGTCCCAGCGCCAGATCCATCGGCCATCGCTACGTTGGCGCAGAACCTTGTGCAGGCCGTCGAGATTTTCGGGTCGCGCGCGGCGTGGGTTGTATTCGGCGATGACATCGGCGGCATCATTGAGCGTGCCGAATCCGTCGGGGTGTCCGGCCATGAATGACAGGATGCGACGGGCCCCATGAAATTCCATTCGCGGGGTGATGTCGACCAGGACAACGGCTGCCCAGAGGTCGGGTGGGGCCAGCAGATGGGTAGCGAGGATGATCAGCCCACCCAGCGACGCGCCGACGACGGCGGGGGGACTGTCGGCGCTGACGTGTCCTCGTACCGAGATCAGATCGGACACAAACCGTTCGATGTCATATTGTCCGCTCGGGTCCCAGTCGCTGTCGCCGTGACCTCGTGTGTCGTAGGCGACGACGGTGTAGCCGTGGGAATAGAGTCGACGGGCGGTGGTGGCCCACGCGTGACGGTTCTGGCCGCCGCCATGGAGCAGCAACACGACGGGGTGAGTCGCGGCGTGCCGGTAGCAATCGGCCACGAGAGTGATCCCGTCGCTGGTGCGGATGCGCTCTCGGCCAATTGTCATGTGGTCCGGTGTGGTCGGCCGTTGTGAGTCGAGGATTTCCGTTGCGGCCACCAGCTGGCCTCGCGCAGGAGCGTAGCGATCGCGGGCACCGTGAGGGTGCGAACGACGAAGGTGTCGAGTAGTAGGCCGCAGCCGACGATGAATCCGACTTGGATCATGATTCCGACAGAGCCGACCATCAGGCCGAACATACTCGCGGCGAAGATGAGCCCGGCTGAGGTGATGACTGAACCGGTGTTTGCGACCGTGCGTAGCACGCCGACGCGAATGTTGTGAGCGGATTCTTCGCGTAACCGCGAGATCAGCAGCATGTTGTAGTCGGCGCCGACGGCGACCAGGATGATGAACGCCACAAGCGGTACGGGCCAGGCGATTTCCTTACCCAGGCCGTATTGGAAGACGAGCGTCCCAATGCCCAGTGCCGCGCCATAGTTGAGTACGACCGTACCGAGGAGGTAGAGCGGGGCCAGCAAGGCACGCAGGAGAAGGACAAGGATCACTCCGACGATGACGAGCGTGGCGATCGCCAGCAGATGAAAGTCGGCCGACAGCAGGCGCTGAATATCGGAGTTGACGGCGGGGAAACCGGCCATCGATATCGTGGCGTTGGCCAGGGAGGTGTTCGGGCGTGCGGCCCCGGCAACTTCGGTGATTTTCTGAGCGAGATCCATCGCTTGGCTGCTGTAGGGGTTGTAGCTCGATTCGATCGCGAAGCGGGCGGTCTTGCCATCGGCCGACATAAAATGTTTTGCCACATCGGCGAACTGGCGATTCTCGAAGGTGTTGGCGGGCAGGTAAAAGCCGCTGGCGTTGTCCGAACCGGCGCTGGACCGCGCGGAATTTTGTAATTGGGTGGCGACCTGACTCATGCCGGACAACATTTCGATGTTGCTGTCGGCAAGGGTGTGCACGCCGGTGGCCAGGGCTTGTGCACCCGACGCGAGCTGGCTGATGCCGTTTTGGAGGCGGCGGATATTGCCGGCCATGTCGGCGGGATCGCCGAGTGCTCCGAAAGCCTTGTTCAGCGAGGTGACCGTGCTCTGCAGATCTGCTACGGTGCCCGCCGCATTGTCGCTGCCCGGCTGGTACATGTCGCCCAGGTTGGCGAGCTGGCTGAAAAAGCCGCCATCGCGCAAGGTCACCAGAATCTGCACCTGATCGCGGATCTGGGCACACTCGGGTGTGGTGGCACACCACGGGGAGGTGTTGAGCGCACCAACCAGCGGATCGATCGTGGCGATCGCGTTTTGGGCTTGTTGAGCTTCTTGACGCAGTCCCGGCCCGGTTCGGATCGCTTGATCGATGGTTGGTGTGGTAGCCGAAAGTTGCTGCAGCAGAGGGCGAAAGTGTTGAAATTGCGATCCGCTGGACTGGGCTTGGGTAAGGACCGCGGTCAGCGGTGTCAATGCCGTGCGCAGGGTGGTGTCAAGTTGCGCCAGGCCGCCGGCGAGTTGGTCGGCGCCACTGGTGAGTTTGGCCAGGTCGTCCTTATGGGCGTCTCCCTTGGCGACCGCGCCGGCCATCTTGTTGCCGATCTGGCCGTTTTGCCACGAGAGCTGTGCCTGATCGAGGCGTGCACCGGTGGGCCGAGTGACACCGGAAACCTTGGTGACGCCCGGCAATTGCGACACTCGAGACGCCATTTCATCTAGGTCGGCTAGGCCTTTACTGGTGCGCATATCTGTGGGTGATTCGACGACCATGAACTGTGTGATGACGATATCTTTGCGGAAATGCCTATCCAGCAAGCGATAGCCCTCATTGCTGGTGGTCGTCGCCGGCTGTCCTTGCCGATCGTCGTAGCTGATGTGCATAGTCAGCGCGACAGCCGCGAGGCCTAATACAAGTGCCAGGCTGGCGGCCAGCAGTGGGGCGGGTCGGCGGACCACGGCCACGGCGATCCAGTTCCAGTATCGGCGCGTGCGGTCAGCTTTGGGTTCGCCAATGCCATGTTTCGCGGCAAGCGCCAATACCGGAGGAAACAACGTTACTGTAGCTGCGACTCCGACAAAGACAGCGATCGCGCACGCCGGGCCTAATGCGCTAAATACGCTCAGCTTCGCAAAGACCAAGGATAGAAACGCAAACGCCACAGTCGCGGCGGAAGCCATGATCACCCGCCCGATGGTGGCGGTTGCGTTAATCACAGCCAGGTCAGCCGAAATCATCTGGCGGCGCTGCTCGTGATACCGGCTGATCAGAAACACGGAATAATCGGTGCCGGCACCCAACAAGATGGCAGTCATGAACGCAATCGTGAATTGCGACACCGGCATTCCTGATTCGCCCAGCGCCGAGAGCACCCCGCGCCCGACCGCCAGGCTCACACCGATCACGAGCAATGGCAGCAACGCGGTAACTAGTGACCGATAGATGACCAGCAAAATCACCGCGATCAGACCGGCTGTCACGATGGAGATGCCAATCAAATCCTGCTCAGCCGAATCGATTAGATCGCTGAATGTCGCGGGAGGTCCGGTTACACGAACGATCGTGGACGTACCGCTAAACGACTCGGCGACAATAGCGCGCACCGCCCGAACGGATTCCGCCGCTCTAGGATCGCCGAGCGTGCCAGCTACCCCGACCGGCACATACCACGCCTTGCCATCCTGGCTCATCGCCTGACCCGCAGTAACGGGGTCGGCTAACAGATCCTGAACCAGTCGCACGTGCTGGGAGTCGGCACGCAACCGCGAAACCATCGTTTTGTAGCGCTGACGCACCGGCGCAGTCAGGCCCGTCGGGTCCTCGAATGCAACAAAGACGGTGGTCTTGGACCCCTGCTCGCCGAATGCCGTGCCCATCCGGTCAACCGTCTGCAGCGATGGAGCATCAGGGGGGACCAGATTCACCGACTGCTGTTTCACAACGGTTTCCAGCTGGGGGAACAGCATCGCCAGGACGCCGGCGGTCACCACCCACGCCCCGATGACCAGCACCTTATGTCGGATGCTGAACCCCGCCAGGCGAGCTAGTCGATCACTGTATGCGCCCTCGCCCGCCGCGACCTTGCGAAGTTGCTCCCGAACTGGGCGACTCAGCGTCGCCACCCCCGAGGAAACCCACCCGTTGTCCGCCATCCCCCACCTCCGTTATCCCAAAAGAAACTAACGGTGTCGGAACAGTACCGCTAGTACCCTTTCGCTTCGTCGCCGAAACCGCGACAGGCGTGCACCCGTCGACCGCTACCGCACTACTCACCTGGATTGGCCCGAGAGCACCCCGCAGGCGACGGACCAGCATTTCGCGCCTGGCGCGACGTGCCCCTCGGCGCGCAGGTTGATTGACCGTGACGACGCACCGTCGCCGAAATTCTGAAAGGTTCATGAACGCCGCAGACGAAAAGCCAGCCGGGAAGTTAGCCTGGTGGGATCGTCGTGCACGTGGTTGTACATTTCCCGGTTCATCAAATTGTCGTCCAGGTATGAGCAGTAGCGAGGCGGGTAATGCCGAGGACGAACGCGGTCTTGGTCCGGCGGCGTTCGGTGGATGTCACTGGTAATGGTGCGGCCGCTGAGCCTGAAACCGCGAGCCGCACTCATCCACACTTGGGTCCTGGTTAGCGCAAGCAGCGCATTCATCGCAGAACGCCATCCTCGGCGTGTGCGAGTCCCTGCCGCACAAGTTGGGAGGGTTCGTGGGATGGCCTCATGAACCGACATGCCAGCCGTGCATTGGTGGCCTTTTGGACCACGGGTTGTTCGAGCCGTTGCCTGATCACGAATCCCCCTACTACGCACAAACCCCTACGAATAACTGTACTATTGGTAGCGCTATGCTACCAACAGTAGCGTTAGTTGGGTAGTGGCTGGATCAATCGCCAATGCAGATGCGATTCGGTGCGGGCCAGGTATGCGTAGGGTTTACGGTGACCATATGGAGCGCGACGGTTTTGACATGCCGGTCGACGACGATGTCGATCCGCGCCTGGTGCGCTCCCGGACCCGGCTATTAGATGCAGCCACCAAACTCCTCAGCGCCGGCGGGATTGAAGCCGTCACCATAGACGCGGTCACCAAGGCCTCTAAAGTTGCGCGCACGACCCTCTATCGCCACTTCAGCAGCTCCACTCAACTACTGGCCGCCACATTTGAACGGCTGCTGCCGCAGGTTCACCTTCCGCCGGCGACGGGATCGTTGCGCGACCAACTCATCGAACTGTTGAGCCGACAGGCCACGCTGTTCCAGGAGGCGCCGCTGCACGTCACCACACTGGCTTGGGTCGCGCTTGGCCCAACATCAAACAGCACTCAGGAGACCTACGATCGGCACGCGCTGCGGACCCGGATCATCGAGCAGTATCGCCAGCCGTTCGATCTACTTTTGCAAAGCCCCGAAGCCTGCGCCGACCTCGATGAATTCGACCCCGAGCTGATCCTGTGCCAACTCGTGGGGCCGGTCGCCTTCGCGCGCCTCACCGGGCTGCGTGCCATCGATCGTCAAGACTGTGAGCGCATCGTCGATGACTTCCTCGCCGCGCACCGCCGCAAGGTCGACGAGCCCGCATCGTAGTGATCCCGCTCCGCGGGAATGGCGCCGCCCCAGCCGCTCTGCCTGACGCGCAGTTCGGCTAATTTGCCGACCACGAGATAGGCAAAGACATATAGCCCCGGATGAGGCCCGACCGCAGGCGCTGCGCGTTCTCTAGGTCGACTTCCCAGTTGGGCACTCGGGCCAGCAGGGCGCGCAACGCTATCCGGGCCTCCATCCGCGCTAATGACGCACCGAGACAGAAGTGGATACCTCGGCCGAACGCCACTTGATGTTCGGGTTTGCGCCCGATATCGAACACGTCGGGATCAGCAAACACTCGTTCGTCACGGTTAGCCGAGCCGAACAACAGCAGCACTGAATCACCGACGGACATCGTGACGCCATGCAGCGTGACGTCGCGGGTCAGAGTTCGTGAAAGTCCTTGCACCGGTGAGTCATACCGGAGGAGCTCCTCAACTGCGGGACCAAGCAAGTTGTCATCGGCGACTAGTCGTCGGCGAATGTCGGGATCGCTCGCAAGCACTACTGCGGCGTTGCTGAGCAGGTTCGAGGTGGTCTCATGGCCTGCGATGAGCAGCAACAGGCAAAAGCCAAGGAGGTCCTCGTCAGTAAGACGCTTTCCGTCGATCTCGGCGGACACCAAGGCCGACATCAAGTCGCCGCGCGGTTCGCGTCGACGCTCGGCGAGGAAGTCGGTGAAGTAGGCATAGACGGCCGCAGCCGCGGCCAGCCCCTCGCCCATCTCACCGCGCGCCGGATTGGACTGGACCATCGTGGTTGACCACTGCCGAAACTGTGCGCGGTCCTCGCGAGGAATGCCGAGCAAATCAGCGATCACCATGGCCGGCAGGACGGCGGCAAAGTCGGCGGCAAAGTCAACCGACCCTGCGCCCCGGTCAAGGCAATCTGATAAATCCTCCGCCAGGTCCTCAATCCCACTACTTAACGCCGCGATGCGCCGCGGGGTGAACGCCTTGCTTACCAACGCGCGCAGCTGATCGTGTCGCGGGGGATCCATCAAAATCATCATGGGCAAGAACGATGCGTGGAAATCTGAGCCCGGTGGAGTTGGAAATATGCCGTCCACGGATGAGTAGGTGTGATGGTCAAGCAGCGCGCTGACGACATCTTCGTGGCGACTGAAAACCCACGTGTTGGAATCGGCTGCGCGATACAGCGGGGCTTTGTCGCGCAGCTGCCGGTAGATGGGGTAGAGATCGTCCTGAATCGTCGCATCGAACGGGTCGTAGCGAAGTTGCACCGTCGTCATCTGAGCTCCTACCGCTGTGAATCTAATTATACGGCTGTCTAATCCAGTAGTTTAGACTGTAAGTCCAACCGAGAGGAGCGTCAATGCGCGAGGTTCCGCGAAAAATTGCCGACCGCCTGCCGCCGGCGGCGGCACTTTTCGCAGACCGCGGGCTCAACGACACCAAGATCGAAGACGTCGCCGCCACCACCGGCATCGCCAAGGCCACCCTTTACTACTACTTCGCCGGCAAAGAGGAAATACTCGCCTTCCTCCTCGAAGACGTCCTACAGCAAGTCGCGCACGAGGTCGCCGCAGTCGTGGAGGCAGAAGGCTCCGCCGCTCAGCGCCTGCACGCAGTCATCAGTGCCCAGCTGCGCGTGATGGCACAGAGACCCGCCGTCTGCCGCGCTCTCATCGGGGAACTGGGCCGCGCCGCCCGCATGCCCGTCATCGCCGACATGATCAGCGCCGCATACTTCGCACCCGTCGAGACGTTACTTCGCGCTGGCGCCGGCGACGGCTCACTCGTGACCCTCGACAACCCAGCAGTTGCCGCGATCGCGCTATTCGGTGCCGTCACGACCAGCGCACTGACCTACCTAGTGCTTGACGATGCGCTCGACGAAGATCGAATTGCCAGAACAATTCACGACCTCGTTTTTGTCGGTTTACGACCGCGCTAGCCGTCCCCCGCACCGCGTGGACGGTAGTGCGCAGCTGAGCATGGCCCGCGACTCGGACTATCCGGAGCATCCAGGCGACGCGGGGTCGTCGGAGTGAGCTACAGACAGCGCGTGACGCAGCGGATGAAGTACGGCTGGCCCACCCGTATGCACCGCCAGCCGCAGCTGCTCAATGACTGTGTGCACCTGACGTCGCTCTTCAGTGTCGGAAAGTCCGAATTCATAAAGCTCCCAACGATATTTATGATCCTCCAGCCGCAGGAGTAGCTCGTTGATCACGTTGTCCAGGTCCATCTGCTCAGCGGCCAATTCCTGATGATTCCTCGGCCGCTCACCATCCGGCAGGCGCGGCGACAGTTCGATGGTCACGTGCTAAGCGTATGTAGCCGGTTGCTGCAATGCGACGGTCAGAGGTGAATTGCGTTAGATCACTTACGGCCCGCGAGTTGTTCGTCGCGCACCGCCTTCGCCCGATCCGCCGATAACGCTGCCGCGAGCTGGGATGCGAACGCTGGTCCGTCGTTCACAAGGGCGTAGCCACCCGCGAAGCCGCCTTGGCGGCAGAGAAGTCGCCTCCGACAGACGTTGCGGTGGCGTACTTTGCCAGTCTTGGAGTTTGTTCGTTGAACTGCGACGCGGGTCATTCGCGGAACGAGTGCGGTGGGGAAGCAGTGGGTGCAATCGCTATGAATGGCCTGTGAGCGAGACCACCGACGGATGATCCTTCGGGCCGTCAGGTATGCGTCCTGGGCGATCTCAACGACTGCGGTTGCTCGTTCCAACCCGTGGACCCCCCAAAAGCGACCCGGTCCGCGGCCCGGCCGCCGCCAGGCCTCCGGAACGATGTGCTGGTATTCCTTGTCGCCCAATCTATTCGGTGATGAGTGCTTCGTGAAGTAGATCGCCAAGCGTTTGGGGTCGCAAGCACGCAATCCGTTGAGGCTGTCGATAGCCGTACCGGCGCGCAAGTGGCGTGTGCGTTGTTCAGGGTCGGGATGGGCGACGACTTCCGCCCATTCCTGCGACAACCATTCGCTGAACCTACGGCCTGATCGACCGACGGTATACGGGGGAGCCATCCATAGGTGAATGTGTGGTGCGCCGCGGCGTTGAAATTCCATCTTCCAGATGTAGCGCGCTGGTTCACCCCATTCGCGCTGAAATCGTTTGCGCCACAGCATCATATGTCGCTTTACGCTGGCTCCATCGGGTGCGACCGATTCCCAGTCGCCGGGGTAGGTCAGCGTGACCATCGCGGGTACCCGTCCGCTTTCCACCATCGGCGTGTAGTCCAGCTCGGCGAAGGTGCGGCACATCGCCGCACGCGACTTGCGGGACCATTCGGTGATCGCACGGCCCGACGGGTCAGGCACATCACGACAGGCCTTTATGCGGTCTACCTCGCCCGCTACGTCCTGCATGTGCTGGCCCACGGTCCGCTCAGATGCCTTCTCCGCGCGAACGGGATTGGTCCAGCCGAGACGGACGACGCCCGGGCCGATCGTGATCCGGAATCGCCCGCACTCAGGTTCGACATCCAGCCGGTCCCGTCCATGCGCCCATGGTTCGGCCGGTTCGAACAGCGCCGCTGCCGAGGCCACCATGTTGGGCCTCGGGAACCGCAGCCCCAAGGCATCCGAGGCCGACAGTTCCGCATCAACAATGCCGTCGACGGTGTCGCGGACACTTTTGGCGCATATAACAAGCCCGTTGGTCCCAGCCGGAACACGGTCTACGCCGCTCCCGCCGTCCGACCGACCGCTACCGCTCTCGCGCCCTGCGGCCTTGCCGGCCTCGGGCACTCGCGGTCTACCGGCGTCCGCCGCTCCGTCCGTGTTCCGGCTGGCCGTTCGGGTTGTGTCCGGCCGAAGGGTGAGTCGCTCCGCAATCGAGCTCGTTGAATGCGCGCTCGACCTCGTGATGCCGGGCATCGGGTACCTGCTCCCCGGGAGCCCCCAGCGCGCATCACTGAGTGACGGGCGATGAAGGGTCCCTTGTCGGGAGTGCTGTCACCGTGTCCGGTCTGTGTCCGATCGCCGGACGAGCAGCCTGCGTCAGACGCGCTCAGCGCGGCGTATTTGACGTATGGGAGTCATTAAACCGCAGGCCAGCGGCCGTTCCATCCACCTGAAAAGCGGAAGGTCGCCGGTTCGATCCCGGCCCTGGCCACAACTGTCGAACATACTGGCCGGTCGAGTTCGGCCGCGAAGAACCCGAGCCCCCTTCAAAATCTCAGGTGCCCTACGCATTTCGGCGTTCTCTTGCCGAAGGTGCAATGGCTCACCCGGTTTCGGCGACCAGGCGTCCTCGGGTGTCACCAGTCTTGAGTCGTTCGATGGCTGTGGGGATGTCATCAAATCCGATGGTCTCGGTGTGGATGGACAGCTGGCCGGCGGCCATCAGCCCCAGAACGGCTTCCAGGTCGCCGGGGTGTCCACCCCGCGCGCCGCGCAGGGCCACTTCTTTGTAGACGAGTTCCGTGGTTGGGATGGTTGCTTCGTCGAGCCCGAGGCCCACCTGGATGACCCGTCCTTCTGGTCGGACCGCGCTGAATGGCACCAGCGGTGGTGGTCCCGAATCCGGCGAAGTCGACGATGACGTCCAGTTGCAGGGGCGCCAGGTCGCGAACGTCCTCGAAGATCTGGGTGACGCCGTTTTGCGTCGCCAGTTCCCAGACCTCGCGTTTGGGTTCGGCGGCGAAGACCTCAGCCCCGGCCACCACGGCGATGCGCGCCCCGGTGAGGCCTAATCCGCCCAGACCGACGATTCCCACGCGTTCCCCGGCTTGTAGCGCGCCGACTCCCATCACAGCGCCGTAGGCGGTTTGGCCCGCGTCAGTGGCGGTCGCTGCTTGGGCGAAGCTGATTCGATCGGGCAGTTTGATGATGCCCTTGGCCGAAGCCAGGCACTTGTCGGCGAAGCCGCCGTCGGCCGACCAGCCGGGTGCGCCGTGTTCGCTCAATTCGATGACGACGCGGTCGCCGACGGCCAGATCCTCGACGTCGGGGCCCAGCTCGGCGATGACGCCGGACACTTCATGGCCGGGGATGATCGGCAGCTTGGGGAGCAACGGGGTCAGAGTGCCGTCAAGGAATCCGACGTCGCTGTGGCACAACCCTGCGGCGCGGACGTCGACAACGACTTGGCCTGGTCCGGGCTGGGGGTCGTCACATTCCACGCGCTGCAACGGCTGGTTGGCTGCGATCAGGTGCCAGGCTTTCATAGGTACTTGCTCCTCGGTCAGTGGCGGCGGGGGATCAGCGAATTGGGCTGCGGTCGATGCCGGTGAGTTGGTCGCTGACGCGGCACAGCTGGGCGCCCAGCGCCGCGTCGCGAGCCAGCTTGGAGGGTTGCTTGACGCGATTTCGGTTGAAGTAGGCGCCGGTGACGTTGTCGAGCCGAGGTTCGACGGCGACGTGGGTGATGCGGGCGCCCCCTTGGGCGGGAGTCAGCATCGCGACTCGTTTGACCGCGGCGACCAGCGGGCGCGCCAAAGCGGGTGTGCTGTCCCAGATGTCGGTGGCCACCATGCCCGGGTGCAGAGCATTCGCGGTGACCCCCTTGCCGTCCAGCTCGGCGGCCAGGGCGCGCATGTAGAGGACGTTGGCCAGCTTGGATCGGTAGTAGGCCTTGAAGCCGTCGTAATGATGTTCGAAATGTAGGTCGTCGAAGTCGATGGACCCGTGAGAGTGCCCGGAAGAGGCGGTGATGACGATGCGGGCCGGGGCACTGTGGGTCAGCAACGATTTGAGACGTTCGGTCAGCAGATAACCCGCCAGGTGGTTCACGCCGAAGGTGGCCTCGTAGCCGTCGCGTGTCAGGGTGCGGTGCCCGAACAGCCCGCCGGCGTTGTTGATCAAGACGTCGAGTCGGTCGCAGCTGTCGAGGACGACTCGTGCCGCCGCATCGACCGCACGCAGTGATTGGAAGTCGGCGACAACGGTGTCGACGTGAACTGCGCCGGCGGCACGGACTCGTGCGGCCGCGGTGGCGAGCTTGGCTTCGCTGCGGGCAATCAGCACCAGGCGATGGCCCTGCGCACCGAGTTGCTCGGCACTGTGCAACCCGATACCAGCCGTCGCACCGGTGATCACGATCGTCTTCACGCGGGCGCGCCTGACCCGATCGAGCGTTTCGCCGGATAGGTATGGGCCGGAAGGGTGTCCCAGCCTCGACCCGTTGATGTGGTGGAGAACCGGGCGTTGGTCATGTCGACGTCCCATTCGGGGAATCGCCTGAGGATTTCCTCGAGCGCAATCCGGCCTTCCAGTCGCGCCAACGCCGACCCCAGGCAATAGTGCGCGCCGACGCCGAAGACCGCATGCTGATGCACCGGGCGGTGAATGTCGAACACGTCCCCGTTGGGCGGATGCTGACGATGGTCGCGGGTCGCGGCGGCCAGCAGCAACAGCATGATGCTCCCTTCGGGCACGGTCTGTCCGTGCAACCCGACCTCGCGGGTGACGTAGCGAGCGACATGCGGAGCCGGGGTCTCGAACCGCAGCAATTCCTCTATTGCCTGCGGGATCAGCTCCGGGCGTTCGACGAGTTCGCGACGTTGGTCGGGGTGGTCGGCGAGCACCTTGCCAATCCACCCGATCAGTCGCACGGTGGTCTCGTTACCCGCGCCGGCGACGACGTTGACGTAGTTGAGGATCTCTTCTCGCGTCAGGCGGCGCGTGGTGCCGGTTTCGTCGACAAACTCCGCGTTGAGCAACTCGTCATGATGTCGTCAGCGGGATGCTGGGCGCGCCAGTCCAGGTACTCGCCGAACATCTCGCCCAGCACCAGCCCCTCCGACGCAGCCCTGATCGGCTTACCGTCGTCGGTGCGCATCTGGGCGTTCGAGTGATCGCGAATCGCCTCCCGGTCGGCCTCGGGGATTCCGACCAGCATGCTGATGGTCTTCATCGGCATCTGCGCGCCGAGATCCTGGACGAAGTCGAAGCGTCCGGACCCGACCAGCGGATCGAGGCTCTCGGCGCAGAACTTCCGGATCTGTGGCTCCAGCGCCAGAACTTTGCGGGGCGTGAACATCCGCGACAACAGCTTGCGATGCACGTCGTGCAGCGGCGGATCCTCGAAGATCAAGACACCGGGCGGGATAGTGATGTCGGCCTTGATCAACTCGACGATCGCGGTTCGCGCGGAACTGTAGGTCTCGTGATCGACCAGTGCAGCGGCGACGTCGCTGAAGCGACTCAGTGCATAAAAGTCATGTTCGGCGTTGTAGTACAGCGGCGCCTCCTCACGCAGTCGCGCGAACATCGCATAAGGGTCGGTGTTCAGTGCCGCATCGTAGGGGTCGTAGTACGCCTGAGTCGGATTGCTGACAGTCAAGGGACCGTCCTTTCGTACGAGGTTGCTTACACGATTAAGCTAGTTACACGATTAAGTCAACCCTGGAGACATGGCGACAAACCGGGGTTAGGTGGATTCGCGTTGGATCAGGGCGACGAATTCGGTCGCACCGGCAGCGGGACTGTCGTCGACATCGAAATCGACGTCTAACCCGAGTTGCGTCATCAGGGCCGTGACGGCCTGTCTGGCGATCGCCTCGATATTGAACGACACCGACGTGAGAAGCGGGTCGCTGACGTAGCCGAGTTCTCCCGCATCGGCGCCGATCACCGCCACGTCGCCAGGGCACCGCAAGCCCAATTTGTGGATGCCGCGTAGGACCATCAGCGCGGTCAGATCGGTTTGCGCACAGACCGCTGTGACACCCGACTGTTTCCAGTCGTCCACGACGGCGGCGGCGCTGCCCCCGGTCGTCGGTACTGTTGCCGCCGCCACGTCGGGCAGACCAGCCTGCGATGCGGCGGCGCGAAGCCCGCTCAGCCAGTAGTCGCCTTGCGCCCGTAGTTTCTCGTCGCCCGAGTAGGCGAACGCCAGTTGGCGATGTCCGCGGCTGACCAGATGGTTGACCCAGACCCGGCCGAGGCTGTCATTGAGCGATTCCAATGTCTGCAGGTTCGCGCTACCCAGATAGACCTGCGGCAGTCCAGCGGCTTCCACGGCGTCACGTACCCGACCGCTGAGCGGGAACACGCTGGTCACCGCCATCGGCCGCAAATTGTGGATCGCATCGATGACGTCTTGCGCATCAGTGGTCTCCACCTGCAATGACAGCACCAGCCCACGTTGTGACAACGCGGCTGTCAGCCGGCTGGCCACCTCAATAAGCACCTCGCCCAGAGGCATGCGCGGCACCACGTAGAGCACCAGTCCGCTGCCGCCGGTGCGCAGGTGGCGGGCCACCAGGTTGGGCCGGTAACCCAGGTCCTTCGCCGCACCCAGGACGGCTGCCTTAGTTTGCGCCGAGATCGACTGGCCGGGAGCACCATTGAGCACATAGCTGACGGTTGCCGTAGACACCCCTGCGCGGCGCGCGACGTCGGCACTAGTCACCGGCCTGCGTGCGCCCGTGTTTTGCACCGCTACCTCCCTAACCGCATCGCGCACCATCATGGCAGCTGGCGGTGTCCCGGCGCGGTGTGCACCGCCCGGATCGGGGCGGTTAGGCGAACAGCAAGGCTCCATCAAGCCAGGTTCTGTAACGCCGGGCGGGCACGGGCCGTCGCAATTAGGTTATGAGGCGTCGATGGCAAACTCCGTCGCCTTCACCTAGGAGAACCCCGTGGATCCAAGGATCAGCAGGCGTTCGATGCTGAGCTTGTCGGCGGCCGGCGCCTTGGCCGTGGCGTTGTCCTCGTGCAGCGGGCCCGAGCAAGCCGCCGAGAAAATCGAAAACCAGAGCGAAGAACCGGCCGATCTCACCTCCTACGGATACGATCCGGACTCCGGAGAACCCGGGAAAACGGAAAAGCCCACGCACCGCGGCGAAGTGCCGCCGGCCGCGCACGTGCCGCAGGAGTGGCTGCCCCCGGTGGGGCGGCAAACCATGCCGAATTGCTTCGTGTGGGCTTCCGTATACGGCCTCGCGACGTTCTATGCGGCCCGCAAGAGCCGCATCCCGCCAACCAGTCCCGAGCGGCTGGCCGGACCCGACTACGCCTACATTCGATACGAAATCGCGAACAAAACGCCCGAAAACACCTGTCACGGCGGCCAAATCACCAAGTGCCTGGAATGGCTGCAAGCCAACGGCGGCACTCCGTCCCTGGCTGCCGCCCCGAACCGCAAGCCGGGATCCAAGGCAACGTGCGGAGTGGAATGGTCGCAGTATGGCTCGCAGCCCATCCCGCCGGATTCCAGCTTCCGCGTCCCCGAGTACAAGTTGACGCACATCACCGGGGCCGACGGATTGAACAATCTTCGTACGGTCATCGCGTCCGGCGTGCCGATCGCCTTCGGCACCTCGCTCTACACGGACTTTCCGCACTACCGCGGCCAACCGTCGCCGTATGTCGGGAATGGAAAGGTGAGTCGGGACCGCAACGGCAAGAAATCCGGTCATGTGATGCTCATCGTCGGCTACGACGACGCATACCCCAATAGCACCGGCGCGGTCCGGATTCAGAACAGCTGGGGAAGACGTTGGGGCCAAAAGGGGTTCGTCTGGATGGCCTACGACACCCTGGAAAAATTGGCTCAGGGACAAGGCGTCTACGTACCCGAGTCGGCTTGAGCCCCTACTTCGGTGGGAAACCGCCGGTGGCCACCGGACCCCAGCGGCGCGGCGTGACGCGGATCAGACACTTGCCCTGATCGACCATGGCACGGCGGTAGTCGTCCCAGTCCGAGTGTTCTCCGGCGATGACCCGGAAGTAGTCGACAAGCAGTTCCACCGCTTCGGGCAAGTCGATGACTTCGGCGTCCCCGTCGACTTGCACGTAGGGCCCGTTGAAATCGTCGGAGAGCACGAGCACGCTCGCCGACGGGGTGCGGCGGATGTTCACACTTTTGGCGCGCTGCGGATAGCTGGCGATCACGATGCGGCCCTGGTCGTCCACGCCACCGGTCACCGGGGAAGTGTGCAACGATCCGTCCGAACGGAAGTTGGTCAGCACCATCTTGTGTCGCGGCCGGATGAACTCGAGAAGATCGGGAAGACTGACCACGTCCGCGGTCGCCACTTTGGGAGCCATGAAGTCCAGGGTAGCCACCGCGCGCTTACTTGAGCATGCTCCCGGCGTCGACGGTAACGGGAAGACCTGTGATGTAACGGGATTCATCGGAGGCCAGGAACAGCACCGCGTTGCTGATGTCCACCGGCTCCACCCATCCGATCGGGAGGACGTGCATGAACTGCGCGGCGACCTTCAGATCGTCGGGACCGGGGTTTTCCAGATCCGGGCGAAACAGTTTCATCGTTCCCTCATTCATGAACATCGGTGTGTTCACGTTGGTGGGGTGCACGGAGTTGACCCGGATGAAGTGCTGACCGAGTTCGACGGCGAAGGTACGCATCAGGCCGACGACGCCGTGCTTGGCGGCGATGTAGTGACCGGTGTGCGGATACGCTTTGAGGCCGCCGACCGAGCTGGTGAGGATGATCGAGCCGCCTTGGCCTTGTGAAATCAGGTGTGGTACGCCGGCTTTGACGGTCTTCCAGACGCCCGAGAGGTTGACGTCGATCATGTCGTTCCAGTCGTCTTCACTGGTCTTGTCGAGTGTCTGGCCACCGTTTCCGATGCCGGCGTTGGCGCAGATGATGTCCAGCCGGCCAAGTTGCTCGACGCCGCCGTCCACCGCGGCTTTCAGCGCCGCAAAGTCGCGCACGTCGACTTCGGCGGTGACCACGCGACGGTTGAGGCCCTTGATCAGATCGGCGGTTTCAGCCAGGTCATCCGGTGTCGACGGCGGGATCACGCTGTTGCTGCTGACCGGCGTGCAGATGTCGACCGCGATGATGTCGGCGCCTTCGGCCGCCAGGCGCATCGCGTGGCTGCGTCCCTGCCCGCGGGCCGCGCCGGTGATAAACGCGACCTTGCCCTCGATTCGTCCACTCATGACCGCACCCTCGCTGCTCGGCTGTTACTGATCGATCGATCAGGAGCCTGGCACCAATCGCCCGCTCTTGTCAACAGCTGTGCCGTGCAGCGGCCGATGCTAGCCGCGCCGGGTCGGCGTGGGCGCTTTGAGCAGGCCCATCAAACGTGCCACGAATGCCCGTAATTCGTCGTGTCCCTGGGTGACGCCCACGGCGCTCTCGTTGCACAGGCTGCGGGCGGTCTGCGCGATCAGCATCGAGATCGCCATCGGGGGATACTCGTCGAGGTCGACGCCGTTGGCGCGGAGCACCATCGTGACCGCGGCCGTTTCGATGTCACGGACACGTTCGGCATACGCCTTCAGCTCGGCTCCAATTACCTTGCGATGGTTGGCTAATGCCATGAATTCGGCGTTGAGCGTCGTGAATGCCGAATCACTGTTGATCAGCCACAGCGCCTGCAGTGGATCGTCGTCGGAGAGCAAGGCGCGCATGCGGCTCAGGGCGACTTCCGCGCCGGCGCGCAGCACTTCGACGAATAGGTCGTCCATCGTCGGAAAGTAGTAATAGACCAGGGCCTGCTTGACGCCGGCCTGCGCGGCGACCCGCCGGGAAGTGGCTGCGGCATAACCTTCCTCGCGCATGATGCGGGCGGTCGCCTCGATCAGCTTTTCGCGCGCGCCGGCATCGTTGCGCCGAGCAGCCGGCGCCTGGGCTTTGCTTGACCGGTCTGCGCCGCGCGTGGTAGGCATACCGCATCCTAACAATTTGGTCGACCGATCAGTTTTTGGACTCGCAGACGGAGACGGAGGGGCAGATGCGTGTTCGGGTGGATCCGCGCCTGTGTGAGGCGCACGCCCTCTGCCTGGAGATCGCGCCGGAGGTTTTCGACCTGGGTGACGACGTGGCGACCTGCGACGAGCGCCCGGCCGAGTCGTTGCGGCACAGCGTGGAAGCCGCGGTGGCCGCGTGTCCGCGCCAAGCCATCAGCGTGGTCGCCGACGATGCGCCGGAATCTGTCGTTCCCGGAAAGGATTCGAACCGATGACCGATCTCGCCGACATTGACTACTTCACCGACGCCGCCACCGCCCAAGATCCCTACGCGTACTGGGACTATCTGCGGGAGCAGGGTCCGGTGTTCCGGGAGCCGCATCACGGCGTCGTCGCCGTCACCGGCTACCAGGAAGTCCAGGCCGCGTTCAAAGACGTCGATTCGTTCTCCGCGGTCAACGCGATCGGCGGCCCGTTTCCGCCGCTGCCGTTCACGCCGGAAGGCGATGACATCAGCGAGCAGATCGAAGCGCATCGCCACGAGTTCCCGATCTTCGAGCACATGGTCGTCATGGACCCGCCCGAACACGAAAAGGCACGTTCGCTGTTGGGACGGCTGCTAACACCGCGCCGGCTGCAGGAAAACAAGGACTACATCTGGCAACTGGCGGATCGGCAAATCGACGAGTTCATCGCCAACGGTCGCTGCGAGTTCCTCGGCGAGTACGCGAAGCCGTTCGCGACACTGGCGATCGCCGACCTGCTCGGCGTTCCGGACGAGGATCGCGCAAAGATTCGGCGCAATCTCGGGGCGGGCACCGCACCGGGTACCCGGGTCGGCGCTCTGGACCACGAACCGGTGGGGAGCAACCCACTGCAATACCTCGACGACTTGTTCAGCGGCTACATCGCCGAGCGACGCGAACGCCCACGCGAGGACGTGCTCACCGGGCTGGCCACCGCCACCTACCCCGACGGCTCGACCCCGCCACTGTTGGAGGTGGTCAGGCCGGCCACGTTCCTGTTCGCGGCGGGACAGGAGACGGTGACCAAGCTGCTGAGCTCGGCCGTACGGGTCCTCGGTGATCAGCCGGAATTGCAGCACCGTGTGCGCGCAGACCGGGACCTCGTCGGCGCATTCATCGAAGAGGCGTTGCGCATGCAGAGCCCGACCAAGGTCGACTTCCGGCTGGCGCGCAAGACCACCACGCTCGGTGGTGTGCACATCCCGGCGGGCACGGTGCTGATGCTGTGCCTGGGCGCGGCCAACCGTGATCCGCGAAAGTTTGACAATCCCAACGAGTTTCAGATCGACCGGAAAAATGTGCGTGAGCACATCGCCTTCGGCCGGGGGATCCACACCTGCGCGGGTGCGCCGCTCGCGCGGGTGGAAGGGCAGGTCACGATCAACCGGCTACTTGACCGCACCCGCAACATCGCGATCAGCGAGGCCGAGCATGGCGCGCCATCCAACCGGCGCTACGGCTACACGCCCACGTTTTTGCTGCGCGGGCTCGACGAAATGCACATCGAGTTCACCGCGGCCGATTAACTAGATCGGCGTGACGATTTCCGACGTGTAGAAGTCGATCGGTGTCTGCGAGTGCGGCGAGGGCCGGTCAACGAAAACCCATACGCCGGTGGAATTCGCGGCGATCGGGCCTTCCAGTGTCGTCGAGCCCGCGCCGCTGCCGTCGGTGTCCAGGCCGCCGGCGCTGACTCCGACGTCGCCGGCTCCGCAGCCTGCCGAAGTCCGGGGGGACTGGATCATCCTGACGTTGTAGTGGGCTCCCGGCTCGGCGGCAATCAGCTGCACCTGCGCGACGACCTTGTTGGATGCCGCTCTGCTGATGACGGCCTGGCCGCTGCCCTTCCCCATCGTCGGCACATTAACCGCCCAGGTGAAGTCGCACGCCCGGAATTTCGGGGTCAGGGGCACCAGCGCGCCACCCGAACTGGCATCCGCCGCCGCAACTCCCGTTGCGGCCCAGAATGTCGCCGGCGCAAGCATATTGGCGCCAACGAACAACAGCGCGATTATTCTTCGCATTTACTTCCTGACGCTTAATTCCTGCCAAAGATACAGCCCAAAACGTATCAAGATTAGTGAACGACGGCGCCTATAATTGGCAGACAGTTAGGCAACTCACATGTCGCGATGGATGCAATCCAGCTCACACTGTTGACTTCGCATCGTCGCACTTGGTCGTCCTCGACAAGGCATTTCACGTGCTGTCGGTAAATGACGTTGCCACCGCCGCCCCAATTGTCTGCGGGGCTTTTCCTGTATCAGGTCCAGCATGAAACGCGCGCGGCTCGATACCCGCTGTCGCACCTTTGAGCCGAACGCGAAGTGATCGTCGGCGACTTACCACCGCCGTCCTACCGGGTTAATCAACCACCAGCCACGACAATGGCTGCATGCGATGTATGCGCCTGGTCCTGTCGGTTGCGACAGCCGTCGGCCTGGTCGTGCAGTTCGGCGTCGTCGCCGGGCAGGCGAGTCCCGACGTGCCGCCCATCAGCGACGCGGCGCGCGCGGCCGGTTTCGTCGACGTTCGCACCGTCGTTCCCGACGCGATCATCGACCTGCGCTACGCGACGACCAACAACTTCACCGGCACGCAGTTGTATCCCTCCGACGCCCGGTGTCTGGTGCATCAATCCATGGCTACGGGGCTCGCGACCGCCGCGTCGGCGCTACGCCCGCAAGGGCATCTACTGGTGTTCTGGGATTGCTACCGTCCGCACGACGTCCAGGTCCGGATGTTCAACGTGGTTCCCAACCCGGCGTGGGTGGCACGGCCGGGCCCGTATGCGCACAGCCACGAGTCGGGACGTTCGGTGGACGTGACGTTCACCAGCGTGCAACCACAGTGCCCTGCGGAACGTCACGCCGACGGGCTATGCCTTGCTGACATGGGCACCGACTTCGACGATTTCACCCCGCGCGCAACGGCATTCGCGACGCAGGGTGTCAGTGCCGACGCCCAGGCGAATCGGGCCCGGTTGCGCGACGCGATGAAGTACGGCGGATTGTCCCCGTACTCGGGTGAGTGGTGGCACTTCGACGGTCCCGGCGCCGGCGTCGACCGCCCGATTCTCAACGTCCCCGTCGACTAGCGTCTCATATAGCGAGACACGAGTTCCATAATGTGGTGGCAGGCCGGTAGGCTTGCGCTATGAACGACCGGGCCACTTACACTCACGGACATCACGAGTCGGTGCTGCGTAGTCATCAGCGGCGCACGGCGCAGGATTCCGCCGGCTACTTACTGGCGTACCTCAAGCCCGGGCAGTCGTTGCTCGACGTGGGCTGCGGCCCCGGCACGATCACCGCCGACCTCGCCGACCTCGTGGCGCCCGGATTGGTCACGGCCATCGACCAATTCGCCGACGTCCTCGACGTGGCCCGCGCGGAGGCGCAGCGACACAACCTGTCCAACGTCTCGTTCGCGACCGCCGACGTCGAGCAGCTCGACATCCCGGACGGCACGTTCGATGTCGTGCACGCGCACCAGGTGCTGCAGCA
Source organism: Mycobacterium sp. pR1184 (assembly GCF_041287235.1). NCBI lineage: Bacteria > Bacillati > Actinomycetota > Actinomycetes > Mycobacteriales > Mycobacteriaceae > Mycobacterium > Mycobacterium sp. pR1184. Next base: position 411,456 of record NZ_JBGGKR010000002.1, read on the forward strand.
CGTCGCCGATCCGGTACGGGCGTTACGTGAGATGCGCCGGGTATGTGCGCCCGGCGGCATAGTCGCGGCGCGAGATGCCGACTACGCGGGGTTCATCTGGTATCCACGCCTTGCCGCATTGGACTTTTGGCGTGATATCTACCAGCAGGCCGCGCGGGCCAACGGCGGTGAGCCCGACGCGGGCCGGCGGCTGCTGTCCTGGGCGCTGGAAGCTGGCTTCGCCGACGTCACGCCGACGGGTAGCCTCTGGTGCTATGCCACAGCCGAGGCCCGCCAATGGTGGGGCGGCATGTGGGCCGACCGTATCCTGCACTCTGGCATCGCCAGTGACATACTGCGGTTCGGCCTGGCCACCACCGCGCAGCTCGAGGAGATCTCGGCGGCATGGCGGCAGTGGGCTGCCGCCGAAGACGGTTGGCTGGCGATCCCGCACGGCGAAATCATCTGCCGCGCATGAATTTATGACCTCAATGCCGGTGCCACCGGAAAGCCGCCGCACAGTGATTCGAACGCGTCGGCGAGCTTGAGCACGGTGGCGTCGTCGAAGTGCTTGCCCACCAGCATCATTCCTACCGGCAGCCCGTCGACCAGGCCGGCCGGCACCGAGATCGCCGGATGGCCGGTGATATCCATCGGCCCGGTGTTGAGGGCTTTGCCCATGGCGCGCGGGATCAGGGCGACGTCTCGCGGGCTGCCCTGCGGCAGCACATTGGCGAGACCCGGCACGGTGGGCATGGCCAGCACATCGTAATGCGTGAGCGCGTCGTCATAGTCCGCACTGACCCGCGGTATCAGATTGCGCGCCTTGGCATATGACGCTCCACCCAGCGTGTGCAGCCCGTAGTGGCCGGTCAGCGCGGCGACCTTGACTGTGCTGGAGAGTTCATCGGCCTTGGCAACTCGCTGTGTTGCGAAGTGCGCCATGAGTTCTGGGTCATAGAGTCCCTGCACGCCGGACCCGTACCCGTTGCCGTCCAACATCTGCGCGGTGCCGCCGTCGGTGAGGATGACGGCAAGTATATGCAGGGCGTTGAGGTGCCAGGGCACGCTGACTTCGCCGATGCTGCAGCCTATTTCGCTGAATCGCAGGACTGCCGATCGGACCACGTCGTCTACCGCCGGCGGCGAACCGGGCCATCCGAATCCTTCCAGCAGGATGCCCACCCGCAGACCGGTCACGTCGCCGGTGAGCGCGGCCCGGTAGTCGACCGCCGCCGGCTGCACGGACTGGCGCGGGTCGTTTCCGTCGGCTCCGGCCAGCACCGTGAGCAAGAGCGCGGCGTCGGCGACGCTGCGTGTCATGGGGCCCAGATGGTCGACCGTCCGCTCGATCGGGAACGCGCCGGTGTAGGGGACCAATCCGTGCGTCGGCTTGTGTCCGACGATGCCGCACAGCGAGGCGGGGATCCGGATTGAGCCGCCCTGGTCACCACCGATGGCCAGGTCGACTTGGCCGCTGGCTACCAATGCTGCACTGCCGCTAGACGATCCGCCCGTCTCTCGATCGGTATCCCAGGGATTTCGCACCGGCCCGGAGGCCGGTGTGAAGCTGGAGCCCGAACAGCACAGGTCCTCGCAGACGCTCTTGCCCGCGATCGTGGCCCCGGCGGCCAGCAACCGCTTAACCACCGTCGCGTCGCGGCCGGGGAGATAACCCTCCAGCGCCCGCGATCCGTTCATCATCGGGATCCCGGCGACCGCGATGTTGTCCTTGATCGCTACCGATCGTCCCGCCAGCGGGCCGTTCACGCCAGATGTGATCTCGGTGGTCACGTACCAGGCGCCCAGTGGATTATCGGCCGGTTGCGGGAACTGGTATGCGCGTTGCGGCACGTGCGAACGTTCGAACTTCTCGTAGAGCGCGTCGACCACGTCGTAAGAGGCCAACGTCTGCTCCACGGCTGCCAGGTAACCCGGTCGTTCTTCGGCGTTCAGGTGAAAGCCGAAATGCTGTGCAGCAGCTTCGATATCGGCAGCCGATGGCCGGGAAACCGTCATTTCGACCTCGTCGGGGTAGTCGGCGGTCGGTGCGTCCAGCAGCTTAGCTATTTATCCAGGAAAAGGTCGGGTATCGGCTGCTCGCCGCCGCCATAGCGAGGCAGGTCGGTGACATCGATGCCGCCGAACCGCTGCACCGCGGCGTCGACCACGCGCCGCACATTCTCTTCGCGGCGAACGTCGCCGTTGACCGCGTGCGCCTTACCGCCGGCGGCCTCGATCTCGGCGGCCGCTTGTGCACCGTCCCCGGCAGACGGGGATGTGGGGTGCCGGTCTTGGCCAGCAGCACCACGTTGGCGCCCTGGCGCGCCGCGCCGATTGTGATCGCGCGTCCGATGCCCCGGCTGCCCGGAGATCACCACTGTGCGGTCGGCGAGCTTGTTGTCGGCCAGCCCGTCTCCCTCTAGCCGCCCGGTCGCGCATTTGACCTGGTCAACATGTGGTATTGGCATTCTCTTTTTTTGCAAGTACGTTATTCATCGATGGATAATACGGCCCACACTCCCTCCGGCATCCCGCTGCAGCCCGTGTACGGGCCGGCGGATAGGAGCGCGGAGCCTCCGGCGCCCGGGGAGTTCCCCTTCACCCGGGGCAACTTCGCATCCGGCTATCGCGGCAAGTTATGGACTTTCCGCCAGTACTCCGGCTTCGGCACCGCCGAGGAATCCAATCGCCGTTACCGCTACCTGCTCGAGCAGGGCGGAACCGGGCTGTCGGTGGCGCTCGACCTGCCCACCCAGTGTGGCTACGACTCCGACGACCCCGAGTTCGGCGAGGAGGTCGGCCGCGTCGGCGTCGCGGTCGACACCCTGGCCGACTTCGAGATCCTGTTCGACGGCATCCCACTGGACAAGCTCAGCACGAGCATGACGATCAACGGAACGGCCGCGATCCTGCTGGCGTTCTACGTCGCCGCCGCCGAGAAAAAGGGGATACCGCGAGCCAAGCTCACCGGGACCATCCAGAACGACATCCTCAAGGAGTACGCCTCACGCGGAACCTGGATCTGGCCGCCCGAGCCGTCGCTGCGGCTGATCGCCGACACCATCGAATTCTGCGCGGCCGAAGTCCCCAGGTTCAACGCGATCTCGGTGGCCGGAGCGCACTTCCGTGACGCGGGGGCCAACGCGGTGCAGGAGATGGCGTTCACCCTGGCCGACGGGGTGACCTATTGCGACACCGTGGTCCAGCGCGGCCGGATGACGATCGACCAGTTCGCCCCACAGATCTCGTTTTTCTTCTACACCCACGGAGATTTCTTCGAAGAGATCGCCAAATACCGCGCGGGACGCCGCCGTTGGGCCACCATCGTGCAGGATCGCTACGGAGCGACGTCCGCCAAGGCCGCGATGTTCCGCTTCGGCTGTGTCTGTGGTGGTGCATCGCTGTACGCGCCGCAGGCCCACAACAACATCGTCCGGGTGGCCTACGAGGCGATGGCCGCAGTGCTGGGCGGGGTCCAGTCGATGTTCACCGCGGCCTGGGACGAGCCGTTCGCCCTGCCCACCGAGGAGACCACGACGCTGGCGCTGCGCACCCAGCAGATCCTGGCGCATGAAACCGGCGTGGCCAGCGTCGCCGACCCGCTGGGCGGCTCGTATTTCGTCGAGGCGCTGACCGACGCCACCGAGGAACGCATCATCGAGATCATGTCCGACCTCGAGCGGCATGGCGGAATGGTCCAGGCCATCGAGGACGGGTACCTACAGGGCCTGATCGCTGACGAAGCCTTCAACCTGCATCGCGACATCGAAGCCGGTACGCGACCGGTCGTCGGGGTCAACCGGTTCGTGACCGAGGAGCCCGAACACGATGTCGTCACCTACGAGCTGGACGCCGAAGGGCGTGATTTGCAGCTCAAGCGGCTGTCCAAGGTCAAGGCCGAAAGAGACTCGGCCGCAGTGCAATCCTGCCTTGCAGACTTGTCGCGTGCCGCCGAAGGAGACGACAACCTGATGCACACGTTGATCGACTGTGCCAACGCCTACTGCACGGTCGGGGAAATGGTTTCCGCACTCAAGGCGGTCTGGGGCGAATTCCAGCAACCGGTGGTGTTCTAAATGGCGGTAAGAATTCTGGTCGCGAAACCGGGTCTCGACGGACACGACCGCGGCGCCAAGATCGTCGCCCGTACCCTGCGTGATGCCGGGTTCGAGGTCATCTACACCGGCATCCGGCAGCGCATCGAAGACATCGCGTCGATCGCGGTGCAGGAGGACGTCGCCGTCGTCGGCCTGAGCATCTTGTCGGGTGCGCACCTGGCTCTCACCGCCCGGACCGTCGAGGCGTTGCGCGCCGCCGACGCCGCAGACATCGCCGTCGTCGTCGGGGGAACCATCCCGCACGCCGATGTGCCCAAGCTGATCTCCGCCGGCGCTGCCGCCGTATTCCCCACCGGCACACCGCTCGACAATCTGGTACGGGAAATCCGCTCACTGACCGGCACTGCCACGGAGGAAACATGCGCGTCGGAGTGATGATCGGCGCCGAGCGTGGCGATATGGCCCGCAAGGTGGACAGGCTGGTCTCGGATATCGAATGGGCCGAATCCGTGGGTCTGGACACCGCGTGGATGCCGCAGGTGCCCAACGACTTCGACTGCCTGACTATGGTGTCGTTGATGGCCGCGCACAGCTCACGCATAGAGCTGGGTACCGCAGTGGTGCCGCTGCAGGCCCAGCATCCGATTGCCCTTGCCCGTCAAGCGCTTTCGACGCATGCGGTGGCCGGCGGGCGGCTGGCACTGGGCGTGGGACCGTCGCACCACTGGATCATCCGTGACATGCTCGGTTTGCCGTATGAGAAGCCGTCCGCTTACACCCGCGACTACCTGCAGGTGCTCAACGCCGCGACCGCCGGGCCCGGATCGGTTGACATCGAGAATGACTCGTTCACCGTGCACAACCCGATGGCGATCGGAGCCGATACCCCGATGCCGGTCCTGGTCGCCGCGCTGGGGCCGGTGATGCTGCAGATCGCCGGTGAACTGGCCGACGGCACCGTGCTGTGGATGGCCGACGAGCGCGCGATCGGTGATCACATCGCACCGAAGATCACCAAGGCCGCCGCGGATGCCGGTCGCCCGTCGCCGCGGATCATCGCGGGTATCCCGGTATGCCTTTGTGCGCCTTCACGAGTCGACGAGGCCAAGGAGCGGGCCAACCGGATCCTGGGCGAGGCCGAGGTGTCGCCCAACTACCAGCGCCTGCTCGATCGCGGTGACGCGCGCGATGTCGGCGATTTGTGTGCGGCCGGTGACGAGGAAGCGATCCTCGCCCGGATGCGGCGGTTCGCCGACGCCGGTGTGACCGACCTGTCGGTACGGCTGTTGCCCATCGGCGACAACCGCGACGAGCTGGTCGCATCCAAGCGCCGAACCCGCGAAGTGATCGCCTCACTCGCAGCGGAATTGCGTTGACCGACAACAACACCGGGCCACTGACGGGGATACGCATCCTCGAAGTCGGCACCATGCTGGCGGGTCCGTACGCCACCATGCTGCTCGCCGATCTCGGTGCCGAGGTCACCAAGATCGAGCCCGCCGGTGGCGAGATCTCCCGCAGCGTCGGCGCCACCTACTTCGCCAGCATCAACCGCAACAAGTCCAGCATCACGCTGGACCTGAATTCCGCTGCGGGACAGCAACGGCTGGGTGAGCTGGTCGGTCAGGCGCATGCGTTGCTGGTAAACCTGAAACCTTCGGCCATCCGTCGGCTAGGGCTCACCTATGACGCGTTGCGACGGCACAACGAGCGGATCGTCTGCGTCGCGATCACCGGCTTCGGCCTGTACGGCGGCGACGACCCCGCCTTCGACTACGTGGTGCAGGCCGGCGTCGGCACCGCCGCGCTGACCGGCGACCCGGATGGCCCGCCGACGCTGCCCGGCTACTCCTCGGCCGACAACTCCACCGGAATGGCCGCGGCACTGGGACTTTTGGCCAAGATCATCTCCGGAACCGGTGGGCAGGTCGATGTGTCGCTGCGCGACGTGATGCTGTCACAACTGAACTATCACGCGTCGGCCTATCTCAACAGTGGCGTCGAGCCGCAGCGCCGACCGTACGGGGCTCACTCGTATTACGTTCCGGCCCAGCTGTTTCCGACCGCCGAGGGGTATCTGGCGCTGTTCATCACGCACGACGGCTTCTGGAAGTCGTTTGCCGCGGAGGCCGGCATCGGCGGGTTTGAAACGATGGCCGAGCGAGTCGCTCGCCGCGACGAAGTGCTGGCGGTGGTCGCGGCGATGCTGGCAACCGATAGCGCCGGCGGATGGGAACGTCGACTGCGCCCGCTGGGTGTTCCGGCAGCGGCCGTAAGGACCTTGCCCGAGGCGCTCGAGGCGACACCGGAAGTGGTTGTGACGGCAGGGGATTTCCGCCTCGTCGGCAGCCCGATCCACGTTTCCGGGTACCAGCCCGACTATCGGCCGCCCCCGGAGCTGCCGGAGTGAGCGCAGTTACGCCTGGGCCGGGGCGGTGAGGTGCGCTTCGGCCAGCTTGCGGAACGCCGCCACCAGCCGGTTGCGATCCCCGGCGCGCGTCGCCAAGACGACGCGGCAGGGCTCGACGCCTTGCAGTGGCACCGTGGTGATGTCGGGTCGCAGCGCGTTGCCGTGGAAGCCGGCCGTGATGGCCACCGCCTGTCCGGAGGCGATGACTTCGAACTTGTCCTCGAGCGCATCGATGAATGGTCCATCGGGCGCCCGCCGCCCGTCGGGACGGGGATCGATCCGCCAGTAAGCGCTCCAGGCCGGGTCGGAGTTGCGCACCCGCGGCATCGGCTCGTCGGCGATGTCGTCGAGGGTCACGAAATCGCGGCCCGCCAGGCGGTGGTCGATGGGCACCGCCAGTACCCGTGGCTCGTCATAGAGGATCGTCACGTGCAGCCCGTCGGTCGGAAACGGTAACCGGGTGACGACGGCGTCCACCCGATGACCGAGCAGGGCGTCAAGGGCCTGGCCCCAATCCAGGTGCGACACTTGCACGTCGGCATCGGGATGTTCGCGGCGCATCTCGCGCACCGCGGGGGTGACGATCATCCCGGTTGTGTATCCGATCGCAATGCGGAGGGGCTGGGCGGCGGCCCGGGCTTGCGCGGCGGCTTGCGTGGCCGAACGCAGTAGGGCCTTGGCTCGCGGCAGGAACACCTCCCCGGCCCCCGTCAGCCGGGTGCCCTGCGGCGTGCGGTCCAGCAGACGAACTCCCAGCTGCTGCTCGAGTCGGCGGATCTGACGGCTCAACGACGGCTGGGCGACCCGCAGCGCGCTCGCGGCCCGGCCGAAGTGTCGCTGTTCTGCGACCACGACGAAGTATCCGACCAGCCGCAGGTCGAGATCGATCACCGGCGACACCGAATCGGTCATGCGTGAAGTGTAGCCATCGACGCGAAAGAACTTTGCACCTACTAGCCCCATAACGTGCGGTGATGCTGATTCGGTATCGCGCCATATGAAACAGGCCTTGGACAGGAAGTCCGCGCGCTCCTTGACTTGAAGTCGCGAATATGGAGCAACGAAGGGATATCCATGCATGTCTTTGTGACCGGCGCGAGCGGACACATAGGTTCGGCCGTCGTCGACGAACTCGCGCAAGCCGGGCATCAAGTCACTGGACTGGCGCGCTCCGACCAGTCCGCCGCCGCGCTCGCGGCGAAGGGTGTCAGGGTGCACCGGGGTGACCTCGACGACCTCGACGGCTTGCGAGACGCCGCCGCGGCCTCCGACGGCGTCATTCACCTCGCGTTCAAACATGACTTCGACGACTTCCTGGGTGCGGCCGAGACCGACCTGCGCGCTGTGCGGGCAATCGGGGAGGCGCTCATCGGGTCCGACCGGCCCTTCGTCAGCACCTCGGGCACGCTGCTGCTCTCGATGTTGGGGCAGGGTGGTTTCGGCACCGAGCAGGACACACTGCCCAGCGGACCGCGGGTCGACTCGGAGAACGCGGTAATCGCGCCGGCCGATGCGGGGGTGCGATCGTCCGTGATCCGGCTTTCTCCGTTGGTCCACAGCGACTTGGACCACCACGGCTTCGCCCACCACCTCATCGGCACGGCCCGCGACGCCGGCAAGTCCGCTTACATCGGCGACGGGGCCAACCGCTGGCCGGCGGTCCACACGCTGGACGCCGCCCACCTCTACCGGCTGGCACTCGAAAAGGCGCCTCCGGGAACGCGTTTGCACGGTGTCGCCGATGAGGGGGTGCCATTCCGGGACATCGCCGCGGTGATCGGCCGCCACCTGAACGTCCCGGTGGTCAGCATCCCGGCCGATGAAGCCGGCCATTTCGGTTTCCTCGCGCTGTTTGCGGCTCTGGACAATCCGACGTCGAGCGCCTTGACGCAGAAGGTGCTCGGCTGGCAGCCGGAACGGGCGGGCCTGCTCGAAGACCTGGACGCCGGCCATTACTTCGGCGAATGAGCGACACCATGGCTGACTCGACCGGCAGCGGTGGGCAGGTTGGAGTGAACCGGATTCCGCGCGGTGTGGACCAACGAGGTCATCAGGAAAGGACGCCCTGGTACTGCTTGCCGCTGCTGCTGTCGATGGATCGAATTCGACTCGGGCATAAGGTATTCACACTCGGCGCCGACTGCCCTTGGATCTACCGCGCTACGGCGGCCTGCTTTTGCTCATAGAGCCGCGCCCACTCGGCCCGCGGCCGGATGGACACGTCGACGTCAGTCGCCTTGGCGCGCAAAGCCTTAACGGTCGCCTGGTCGCGGGCGGTGCGGGCGAACGGGTCCCAGCTGAAGAACTTGCAGGCGTTGGCCCAGGTGATCTTGTTGATGTCGGAGTCGTCGGCGCCGGCGGCGTTCAGCTCGGCCAGCACCTGCTCCGGCGCGTCGGGCCAGAAGCAGTCCGAGTGCGGGTAGTCGCACTCCCAGGCGATGATGTCGATGCCGATCTCGTGGCGCAGCTTCAGTGACGTCTTGTCGGTGACGTAGCAGGCCAGCGAATGCTCGCGGAACACATCGCTGGGCAGCTTGTCGCCGAAGTCGCGGCGCAGCCACTTCTGGTTGGTGTAGTGGCGGTCGCTGCGGTCCAGGTAGAACGGGATCCAGCCGATGCCGCCCTCGGAGAAGGCGAACTTCAGGTCGGGATAATTGCGCATCGCGGGGCCCCACAGCAGATCCTGCGCGCACATCGCCGACACCTGGGTGGCCAGAATGATCATGTTGTCGATCGGAGCGTTGGGGGCCATGCTGATCGCCCCGAATCCGGTGCCGATGTGCAGGCACATCACCACGTTCTCTTCGGACAGGGTGCGGAACACCGGGCCCCAGTAGTCCTCGTCGTGGTAGCTCGGAAGCCCTTCCAGGTGCGGCAATTCCGGCATCGTCACCGCCCGGCAGCCCTTGGCCGCCACCCGGCGGATCTCGGCGCACATGGCCTCCGGGTTCCACGTCGGCAAGATGGCGATCGGGATGAACCGGTCCGGGTAGGAGCCGGCCCATTCGTCGATGTGCCAGTCGTTGTAGGCCGACACCATCACCAGCGTCGCCTCCTCGCGGTGCATGTTGAGATGCCGCGCAGAGAAGCCGGTGAACGTCGGGAAGCACATCGACGCGAGAATGCCGTTGCGGTTCATGTCCCGAACGCGTTCGTGGACGTCGTAGACGCCGGGACGCATCTCCGCGAAACCGGCCGGATCGCGGCCCCATTCCTCGGCCGGCCAGGACACCACGGCGTTGAGACCGCTCACGCCCTGCGGCCTGCCCTGGTACATCCACTGGTCGACGCCCTTGTCGTCGACCACGACGATCGGCGCCTCGGGCTTGTACTTGGCGGGCACGTGGCGCAGGAACATGTCCGGCGGCTCGACGACGTGGTCGTCAATGCTCACCAGGATCAGGTCATCGACATCCATGCGAAATTCCTTCTCGGACAAGCGGCTAGCCACCGCACTCGGTCGTCGTCAACAGCAGCCGGGGGATCGGCGCGGGATCAAGCAGCAATGCATCCGACATCGTCAGCTGCCCGGCACTGGCGATCATGTTGTCCAGCACGGCCTGTAGGTCGTCGCCCTCGATCTCGTAGATGGCCACATAGGGGCCGTCGGCGTTGACCGGACGCAAGCGCCGCGCCGAGACGAATCCGTCGAGAGCGACGAGCTCAGGCAGATGGACTTCGTCATACCAGGTGTTGTATTCCTGGTCGCGTTCAGGCGAACTGGGTCGACTCTCCACCAGGATGATGCCTTTGGCCATGTCGCCACCTCTTTCGTGACTATTCGTAGCGCACCGTAACCGAATCCGAATCGGGTACGCCCTGGCATGTCAAAATGTAGCCTTCGTCCACCTCGTCGTCGTCGAGAGCGTCGTTGATCCGCATCGTCGCGTGCCCGCTCTCCAGTCGGGCCATGCAGGTGCCACAGTTGCCGGCCTCGCAGTTGAACGGGGGATCCAGGCCGGCCCGCCGCGCGCTTTCCAGGAGCGTCTCGCCGGGCACCAACGGTACCGACGCCTTCTTGCGTTCCAGGAAGATCGTCACCGTGCCGGGCTCGGCGCCGTTCGATGTGGGATCTGCCACCCTTGGAGTCTCCTCAATCGTCGCGGCGATCGCCGCGCGCTGTAACGCTTCGGGTTCCGACTCTGCCGCCCCCGCCCGTACTTGCGTTCTTCAGTATAGAGAATACTATTCTCACTAGCCGATAGCATCTTCTCTACTGCGCCGATGTCGGGTCAGCCTGGCCTGCGGGGAAGGACAGGACGTGACCGAGCCGGCCGCGCTCGCGTTCGAGGACCGGCAGTTCAGCCTGCCCGAGCTCGACACGATGGCCAACAATCTGGCCGCGGCCTTGAGCAAAAGCGGTGTCGCCGCGGGCCAGCGGGTGGCCGTCATGTCGTCGAACCGCCCAGAATTCGTCGCCGTCCTGCTCGGGATCTGGCGGCTGGGCGCCACGGCGGTGCTGATCAGTCCCGCGTGGAAGCACGACGAGGTCGATCACGCGTTGTCGCTGACCGACCCCGGCCACGCCGTAGGGGACCATCCGGTGCTGGCCGGGCTGATGCCGATGCTGCTCCTGGACGATCCGGTCGCGCCCGCCGAGCCGATGCCAATGTCGTCTCTGCCGCGCGCCGATGCGGTGCTGGTGTTCAGTTCGGGTACCACCGGCCTGCCGAAGGCGGTCCGGCACACCCACGCCACATTGACCGAGGCCGTGCGGCACTGGCGCGCCGCGCTGCAACTCACCCGCCGGGATCGCATCCAGGTTGCCACGCCGCCGTCGCACATCCTCGGTCTGCTCAACATCATCACCGCGCTGCGCACCGGAGCCTGGCTGCGCCTGCATCGCCGCTTCGATATCGACTCGATGCTGCATCACATCGAAAAAGACCGCATCACAATCGAAATGGCGGTCGCGCCCATCGCGCTGGCCATCGCCTCGCACCCGACGCTCGAGTCATACGACCTGTCGTCACTGCGCTTCATCATGTGGGGAGCGACGCCGGTCAGCGTCAGCGTCGCCGAGACCGTGACACGGCGCACCGGCGTCGGATGGGTTCCGGCCTACGGCACCACGGAACTTCCTGTCGTTGCTTGCAATCCGCTCGACGGTGCCCGGCTCGACACGGTCGGGCGCCCGGTGCCGGGGGTGCAGCTGCGGGTCGTCTCGCTGGAGACCGGTCAGCCGGTCGGCCCGGGTGAGGTCGGTGAGATCCAGGCGCGGTCAAGCTCACTGATGGCCGGCTACCTGCCGGCCGCGGCGACCGGCGAGGCGGTGTGCGACGGCTGGTATCGCACCGGGGACGTCGGCTGGCTCGACGCCGATCGTTGGTTGCGGATCACCGACCGCCTCAAGGAGATGATCAAGGTGCGTGGCTTCCAGGTCGCACCGGCCGAAATCGAGACGGTGTTGCATGGGCATCCCGCCGTCAAAGACTGTGCGGTGTTCGGCATTCCGGACGGGATCAACGGGGAAGCCGTCGTTGCCGCGGTATCCACCCGGGTTCCCGTCGACGCCGCCGACCTCACCGCCAGGGTGGATGAGAAGCTGGCCTCCTACAAACATCTGAGCCGGGTCGTATTCGTATCTGATATTCCCCGCCTGCCGTCGGGCAAGGTGCTGCGCCGAGTGCTGAAGGAGCGCTATGGATGTACGTCTGACAGCTGAACAGCAACAGTTGCGTGATGCCGCCGCCAAGCTGGCCGACGATCTCGGGCCGGCCACGGTTGCGGACCTCGCCGACGACAGCCGAATCGCCAGGCTGGACAAGCAGATTGCGGCGACGGGCTGGCGATCGCTGCGCTCCGACGGGGCCTCCGGTGTCGAAGTTGCGATCGTCGCCGAGGAATTCGGCCGCCGGTTGGTCGACACCCCGTTTCTCGGACCGGTGCTGGCCGACGACCTGGCCCACCGCACCGGTGCCGACGCCGCCGACGCGACGGTGGCCGTCGACGACCGCGTGATCGACGTGCGCGGTGCTCGGCGCGTTCTATCGTTGTCCGGCACCACGGTGCTGGCCGCAAACCCCGGTGCGGCGCGTGCCGGTGCCGACTTGACCAGAGCCGAGGCCGAATTGGGTGGCTCTGCCGAGAAGCTCGGCGAGCTGGCGGACGACGCCGCGGCCCGGTGGTACGCGCTCGCGCTGGTCACCACGACGGCAGACCTGGTCGGAATCGCCCGGGGCGCACATGCCGTCGCGTGTGACTACGCCAAAATTCGCGAACAGTACGGCAAGCAGATCGGCTCGTATCAGGCTATTGCCCACCTGCTGGCGGAAAGCCTTGCCCTGATTGAGGGTTCGGTCAGCGTGCTGCGCCATGCCGCGTGGGGCGTCGACGAACTCGAGCCGGCCGAAGCCATTCGTGCCGCGCACATCGCGAAGGTCTACTGCGCGCGTGCCACCCGAACCGTGTGTGAGACCGCGGTTCAGGTACACGGCGGCATCGGCAATACCTGGGAGTGCATCGCGCACGTCTACCTGCGCCGCGCCTTGACCTCGACGGAGCTGTGGCCCGTCACGTTGAAGGAGATCGATCTTGGACTTTCGTGACTCACCCGAAGAGGCCGCCTTCCGCGAGCGACTGCGCACTTGGCTTTCGGCGCACGCCAAGGAATTCTCCGGGTCGGGCGACGAGTACTGGGCGCGGATGGCCGACTGGCATCGTGCCCTGTACGAGAACGGCTTTTTCGGCCTGTCCTGGCCACGCGATTGGGGTGGGCAGGACCTGGCGCCGGTGTACGACGTCATCGTCGACGAGGAGCTGGTGCGGGCGGGCGCTCCGCCGCGGCCCAGCGTCGGCTATCTGGTGTACGGCATCGGTGAGCACGCCAGCGACGAGGTCCGCAAGCGCTTCCTGCCCGGCATCATCAACGGCACCGAGCGCTGGTGCCAAGGCTTCAGCGAACCCGGAGCGGGCTCGGATCTGGCGTCGCTGACCACCACCGCCACCCGCGACGGCGACAGCTACGTCATCCACGGACACAAAATCTGGACCAGCTACTCCGACGTCGCCGACTGGTGTCTGCTACTGGCCCGCACCGATCCCGACGCGAAGCGACACCGGGGTCTGTCGGCGTTCGTGATCGCGATGAAACAGCCTGGCGTGCAACAACGTCCGTTGCGGATGATGAACGGCGTCACCAACGAATTCGGCCAGGTGTTCTTCGACGGCGCCACAGTACCGGCGGATCGGATGGTCGGTGCTCCCGGTGACGGCTGGGCCGTTGCGATGACCGTGGTCGGACACGAACGTGAGCCCTCGACCCTCGGCTACGCAGCGCGATACGGCAAGCTTGTCCGAGAGCTGTTGGCGCACTGGGTTGATCGAGAAGGTTCGGTTCCTGAAGAGTTGGCCTGGGCTGCTGTTCAATCGGACATGTTGACCCACCACGTGCGGCGGCGGTTGTCCGAGCAGCTGGACGGGGTCTCGCACGGGTCGGAAGGCTCGTTGGACAAGCTGCTGATGACCTGGGTCGAACAATCGGTGGGCCACGCCGCGCTGGCGGTCGCCGGAACCCGCGACCCAAACCTGCTGAGCGCCTACCTGTACAGCCGCGCGCAGAGCGTCATGGGCGGGACATCACAGATCCAGAAAAACATCATCGCTTCGCGCATCTTGGGATTGGGAGTCTGACGTGTACGACATGCCTGCTGAAATCGACGTCCGTGCCGACGGTGCACTGCGGATCATCACGCTAAACCGGCCGGACTCGCTGAACTCCGTCAACGACGACCTGCACTCCGGGCTGGCGCGGATTTGGCAGCGGTTGACCGACGATGCAGGCGCCCGCGCCGCGGTGATCACCGGTGCCGGCCGGGCATTCTCGGCCGGCGGCGACTTCGGATACCTCGAGGAACTCTCGAACGATGCGGACCTGCGGGCCAAGACCATTCGCGACGGGCGCGAGATCGTACTGGGCATGGCGCGGTGCCGAATCCCTGTGGTAGCGGCGGTAAATGGGCCGGCCGTCGGACTGGGTTGCAGCCTGGTCGCGCTGAGCGACCTCGTCTACATCGCCGAGGACGCCTACCTGGCCGACCCGCACGTGCAGGTCGGCTTGGTCGCCGCCGACGGTGGGCCACTGACCTGGCCGCTGCACATCAGCCTGCTGCTGGCCAAGGAGTACGCGCTGACCGGCACTCGCATCAAGGCGCAGCGCGCCGTCGAACTCGGGCTGGCCAACCATGTGGCCGCCGACCCGCTCGCCGAGGCGATCGCTTGCGCTGAAAAGATTTTGGCACTACCGCAGCAGGCCGTCGAGAGCACCAAGCGCGTGCTCAACATTCACCTGGAGCGGGCGGTGCTGGCCAGCCTCGACTACGCACTCTCGGCCGAGAGCCAATCGTTTCTGACCGAGGACTTCCGGGCCAACGTCGCGAAATTCAACGCCGCGAAGAACTGAGCCGCACAACGCGACTCAGTTCTTCGACAGGCGTGACTAGCTCTTGGCCGCGGCCTTTTCGCGAGCCTCAGCCGTCTTCTCCGCCCCGCGGGCAGCCTCGGCCTGAGCCTCTTTCTTGGCCACGTCGCGCTGCGCCTTGGCCTTGTCCTGCTGGGCGCGGCCTTCCTTACGAAGACCCTCGTGGTTGACGAGGATGCCAAGGATTTCCTTGGTCTTCCCGATCGCGTCCTCGATGACGCCCTTGATGCCTTCCACGATTCCATTGTCGCGCTCAGTCATGATGGAACCCCCTTCGTGAGAAGTTATTGGTCTAATGTCCCGTACCCGAAGAGACCGTCGGGACAACGTTTTAATCGGCGCGTCGGGTGTGGTGTCGGTCACCTTGTCCGTTCACCAGCGACAACGGCCATCTCAATCGTCGTGGTGGCCCAGGAAGTCGCGCATCACCTCGTCGAACAACGCGGGTTGCTCGATGAACGGCATATGCGAGCTCGACTCGAACAACTCGAACCGCGAGTCTTTGATGCGCCGATGCATGGCGTACATGTGCTCGTGGTCGCATTCGTCGTAGCGGCCCGCTACGACGAGGGTCGGCAGGTCGAGCTCGGCCAATCGGTCGAATACGTCCCAGTTGCTGACGTTGCCGACGATGCGAAAGTCGCTGGGGCCGAACATCGTTTCGAAGACTTCGGCGCCCATGCGGATGAACGCATCCTGAAGTTCTGGTGGCCAGGGCCGGACCCGGCAGAGATACGTCTCATTCCAGGTGCGGATCGCGTCCTGGTATTCGGGCGAGTGCGTGGTGCCGGCGGCCTCGTGGCGGTCGATGGCGGATTGAGTGTCCGGGTCCAAGTCGCGCTTGAGCCGGTCCACCATCTCCGAGAACGCGGGGATGGACGCGATGCTGTTGGAGATGGTCAGGCTGGCCGCGGTCGACGGGACGTCGAGCAGGTACTGCTGCGCCAGCATTCCGCCCCACGAGTTGCCGAACACATGGAAGCGTTCCAGGCCGAGTGCGCCGACGACAGCGTCCACCTCGGCGACCGAGCGGTCCATCGTCCAAAGTGTGGTGTCCGACGGGCATTCCGAATTCCCGCAGCCAAGCTGATCCCAGAAAATGACCTCGCGTTCATCGGCCAGGCGTTCCAGTGACAGCAAGTAGTTGTGCGGTACGCCGGGCCCGCCGTGAATCGCCAGCAGGGGAAGACCCGCCCCACCGCCGACGCGCTTGAACCACACTCTTCCGCCCGGAACCGCGATGGTCCCCTCTGATTGCGTCATGGCTGCCCGCCGCCTCCCTACGTCTGAAGAGCAGTGTCCGCGGATGGCACGAAAGCGTAGTCCGCCCGCAAATGCCGCCGCGAGGCTGTAACTAACGACGTATTTGCCGAGTGGCAGTGTCGGTGGTTGCAATCTCGCGCGGGTTCGGGGAGGGTTCGCGCCCGGCGTCGCCTTGCAACTGAGACTCTCGAAATGTGAGAATGGTGTTCTCACCGAGTTGGGGGCGGCTCTCGAAGCCCCGCACTGTGCCGGCTGAACTGGAGAAACCTGTGCCCGAAGCTGTCATCGAGGTGCCGGCTCCCATAATGTCGTCATGACGATCGTCGACCTAATTGCCGCAGCGCGCAACGGATCTCAGCGCGCGGCGGGTCGGCTGCTCAGCCTCGTGGAGGGTGACCAGCGCGACGAGGTGCTGGCCGGCATCGGCCCGGCAAGCGCTCTCACGGTGCGTGTCGTCGGGATTACCGGCCCGCCCGGCGCGGGTAAGTCGACGACGGTTGCGGCCCTCGTCGGCGCCTACCGCGAGCGCGGCTGCCGGGTAGCCGTGCTGGCGGTCGACCCGTCATCGCCGTTCAGCGGCGGGGCGCTACTGGGCGACCGGATTCGAATGGCCGCGCATATCAATGACTCTGACGTGCTGATCCGCTCGGTGGCAAGCCGCGGACATCTTGGGGGTTTGGCGGCCGCGGTACCGGCGGCCATCCGCCTGCTGGGTGCGATCGGCTACGACTTGGTGCTGCTGGAAACCGTGGGGGTGGGGCAGTCGGAGATCGAGATCGCCGCCGTCGCCGACCCCACCGTCGTGATCCTCAACCCCGGAGCGGGAGACGCGGTCCAGGCCGCCAAGGCGGGGGTGCTCGAAGTCGCCGACATCGTCGCGGTCAACAAGGCCGACCGGGAAGGCGCCGAACAGACCGTGCGCGACCTGCGCGCCGAGACCAAGGCACCCATCGTCAGCCTGATCGCCGCACGAGGTGAGGGTGTGGCAGACCTCGTCGCCGTCATCGACGACCATCACCGCACCGACAACCGTGAGCGTCGGGTGGCGCGAGCCCGCGCTCAAATCCTGTCCCTGGCCCAAAGTCAGTTGCGGACCCGGGCGGACCTCGATGCGCTCGCTCAGTCGGTGGTCGACGGCCAGGACGACCCGTACTCGGCCGCCGCGCGACTGCTGTTACGCGCAGGTCAGGACCAGGACTGAGGCTCGCCTGTCCCCCGATCGGGGGAACGGGCTTTCATCCGGATTCCGGCCCGATCAGCGGAGGTTTACCCAGCCAGAGCGGCCTAACTTAGCTCTTGTAGCCACGACGAGTTAAGGAGACCCGCAAGATGACTCGCACACCCGAACTGTCCGCGGCACGGTTGCGTGACCAGGTGGAGATGTACCGGCAAATGTGGGTCTTGCGCCTGCTCGACATGGCAGTGGAGGAGTTGCGCATCGACGGTCGCCTCAATCAGCCCGTCCAGGCCGCCTTCGGCCAAGAAGCCGTTGCCATCGGAACCGCCGCGGCGCTTCGTCCGGGCGACGTCATGACCACGGGCATCGTTCATCTGCAGCACGCGCAGCAGGTCGCGTGCGCGCTGCCGCTGGGCCCGGCCATCGCTGCGCTGTCCGCACCCGGCTTCGGTCCGGACAACGACGAGGACGCGTCGTTCGTGGTGTCCGTTCGTGGGTTGTCGGCAACCCAAAACGCTCTGCAGCAGTCGCCGCTGCTGGCCGTGGGACATGCCTACGGCAAGCAATTGCTTGACGACGGCCGGGTTACGTTGTGCGCCATGGAAACTCGTGACGTGAAGTCCGCGGACTTCGCCGAGGCCGCACACATCGCGGTGTCCTGGCAGCTTCCGGTGGTGTTCGTCGTCGAGAACGCCCGTCAGGACAACTACGCGGCCGAATGCCACGGTATCCCGGTGCTCTCTGTCGACGGCAACGACGTTGAGGCGGTTCGTGACTCGGTCGCCGAGGCTGTGCGACGGGCGGGCGAGGGCGGGGGTCCCGTTCTGGTCCAGGCGATGACAAAGCGCACGAACGGTGTCTCCTCGGTCGACCCACTGGTCTTCGAAAGGCAGCGACTGATCGGCGCCGGCATCAGCGCCGGCCACCTTTACGAGCTGGAGCGCCGGGCTCGGCACCTGGTCGCCGAGGCCGAAGCTCACGCCAAAGCGATGTTGGCCGAAGAGCAGCCGGAGCCCATTCGGGAGCCCGAGGTTTGGCCGGCCGCTAGTTGAGCAGACCTTGCCGCATCGCCTCGGCCACAGCTGCCGCCCGGTCGCTGACCCCGAGCTTCTCGTATAGGCGCTGCACGTGGGTTTTGACGGTGGAGGGCGCGACGAACAGCTCGCCGGCGATCGCGGGGATGCTTTGACCGCGCGCAATCCGATTGAGCACCTCGCGCTCGCGAGCGGACAGCACAGGAGCCGACGGTTCGGCGCGCTGCCGAATCTGCGCGGCAAGTCCTCCGGCAAGAGAGGGCGCCACCACGTCGTTCCCGTTCGCGCAATCGAGCACAGCTTTGACGATCTCGGTGCGCGTCGAATCCTTGAGCAGAAAGCCGGCCGCGCCCTGCTGCAGCGCTTGATACACGATGGCCGCCTCGTCGTGGGCGGACAGCAGCAGCACGCGGGTGGGCAAGTCGTTGCTTCGCACCGCCGCGGCCACTTGGGCGCCGTCCATGCCGGGCATCCGGAAGTCGAGCAACGCGACGTCGGGCCGGTGCTCCTTGATCAGTTCCAACGCTTGCGTGCCGTCGTCGGCCTCGCCGACGACGTTCACCTCACCGCTGAGCGCAAGTGCGCGCACCACCCCTTCCCGGAAGAGCGGGTGATCATCGCCGACAACGACGCTGACCTTCTCGGGCGTTGCTGCGCCGGCCATGGCGGTCAGTGTAGCCGTTTGCCGCACCAGCGCAGATTGTCGCCGCGGACAACCTGATGAAGGTTTTGCCGCTTAGCCCGGGAGGGGCGCGCACAGATGAGTACTGTGATCGCGTGGCGGATACCAGCGACGCAGAGCTGCACCGGGTACGCAGGATTCACCAGCTGCGCTCGTATCGGATCGCGTCGGTGATCCGGATCGGCGTGGTGGGGCTGATGATCGCGGCCATGATCATCGGCACTCCGCGGCATGAATGGCCGCAGCAAGCCCTGTTGATCGTTCTGTACGCAGTTTTCGCACAGTTTGCTTTGGCCCGAGCGTTTGCTTCCTTTCAATGGCTCAAGAGGGGGCGCTTGGTCGGGATCGGCCGGCTCGAACCATTCGCATTCACCATCGTTGACGTCATTACGTTGACGGTCTTTCAGGTGTTGTCCACCGACCGCATCGATCCCTTGCTGATCATGATGCTGCTGCCCATCTTCATCGGCCTGGATACCTCGTCGCGACGCGCGGCGGTGGTACTGGCCTGCTCGATGGCGGGGTTCCTCGTTGCGGTGCTGGAAGATCCGTTCATGCGAAAAGAATTCGGACTTGCCGAGTGCTTGTTCCGGTTCACGCTTTACGCCTGCCTCTGCGGCACGGCCTATATGGCGGTGCGCATGGAGGAACGGCACACGCGCGCGATCGCTGGGCTGAGCGCGTTGCAGGAGGAATTGCTGGCTCAGACGATGACGGCGTCCGACGTGCTACAGCGCCGCATTTCGGAATCCATTCACGACGGACCCCTGCAAGACGTGCTGGCCGTGCGGCAGGAGGTCGTCGAACTCAGGGCCGCCTATCCCGGCGATGAACGTGTCGAACGCGCGCTCTCCGGGCTTCAGATCGCTTCGCAGAGCTTGCGGCAGGCGACTTTTGAATTGCATCCGGCGGTGTTGGAGCAGGCCGGGTTGGGTGCCGCGGTGCAGGAACTGGCCGCCTACACCCAGCGACGGTCGGGCATCGAGGTCAGTACCGACATCGATTATCCGATTCGCGACGAGATCGACCGGATCGTTTTCGGCGCCGTGCGCGAACTGCTGTCCAATGTCGTGCACCACTCGAGGGCTCGGCACGCATCGGTCACGCTCGGGGTGACCGACGGCAGATGTGTGTTGAACGTGACCGACGATGGAGTGGGCTTCAACGCAGAAACCATGGCGCGCCGCCTCGGCGAGGGCCACATCGGATTGGAGTCGCACCGGACCCGGGTGGACGCGGCCGGCGGCATCTTCCTGATCCTCGACGCCCCGGTGGGCACTCACATCTGCGTCGAAGTGCCGCTGAAGGGCTGAACCCCTACTTCAGGTCGACAGACTTTCCGGTGGCGGCGGCGTAGCCCGCGCGGTAGCCGAAAACCATTGCCGGACCCAGTGTTCCGCCGGCACCGCCGTAGGCGCGGCCGGTCGCCCCGGCCATCGCGTTGCCCGCGGCGAACAGGCCCGGGATCGGTTCCCCGTTGACATGCAGAACGCGGCCGTCGTGGTCGGTACGCGGCCCGCCCTTGGTGCCCATTGCCCCGATCGACACGGGCACGGCGTAATAGGGCGCGGTGTCGATTGGGCCGAGCGTCTTGCCGGCAGCCGTGGTGGCGCTGTCATCACCCCAATAGCCGTCGTAGGCACTGCAACCGCGGCCGAAGTCCGGATCTTGCCCCTCGGCGACATGGCGGTTCCACTCGTCGATCGTGCGGATCAGACCGTCGGCGTCGATGCCGGTCTTGGCGCCCAGTTCGTTGAGGTCCGCGGACTCGCAGAACCAGTCCGGAACCGGCTCGCCGGGAGCGACACCCAGAAATCCGTAGCGCTGCAGGTGAACTGAGTCGAACACTATCCAGCCGCGATCATTGATATAGCCGTCGCGGGGGTCCAGGTACTGGAACGCGCCGGCCATCGAGTTGTAATCGCATGCCTCGTTGACGAAGCGGTGTCCCGCCTGGTTGACGATGATGCTTCTCGGCCGCGTCCGCTCCAGTCGCACGCTGCGGCTGCGCTGCCTGCCTTCGATGGTGTCGCCGGGGATCTGCACGATCGGGACCCACCATGCCTCGCCCATGTTGGCCAGATCCGCACCGTGTGCCATCGCCATTCGCAGCCCATCGCCGGTGTTGTTCGGCGGCGAGACCGGACCATGCATCGGGCCGCGCAGGAATGCCTGCACCAAGGCGGGGTCCCATTCGAAGCCGCCGACAGCGAGGACGACTCCGCGGCGCGCGCGCACGTTGATCCGCCTGCCGGCCAAGGCAATTCGCACGCCGGTGATTTCGCCGCCCTCGGCGATGAGTTCTTCGGCGCGAGCGTTGGTGTGCGGTGTCACCCCGGCATCCAGCAAACCCTTGAGTAGCCCCGCGATCAGCGCGGTACCGGCCACGCACAGATCGCTGCCTTCCTCGATCTGCACGTGTAGGCGTGCTCGGGTTTCGGCATCGATACCGACGTTGGACCAGTCGGCGGGAAACGAGGTAATCCGTTGGCCCCACTCGCCGATCTCGTTCAGGTCGAACGGGCCCGCACTCAGGGACCGGCCGCCGCTCGGCTGTCCGCCGGGCAGCTCCGGCCGGTAATCGGGGAAACCCGCGGCGATGTCGAAACGCAGGGCGCTGTGCTCTTCCACGAATTCCAGCATGGTCGGACCGGTACGCACGAACGTTTCGACCAGGGCATCGTCCATCTGCCCGAGGGACTGCGCACGCAGGTACCGCAACGCGTCGGCTTGCGTCAATTCGCCTTCGGGAGAACGGTTATGGGCGGGGATCCAGATGATGCCGCCCGACACCGCGGTGGTCCCGCCAACGGTCGGGGCCTTCTCGAACACCTCGACGGACGCGCCGGCGGCCACCGCCGACAATGCGGCGGTGAGCCCGGCCCCGCCCGTGCCGAGCACGACGACGTCGACTTCGGAATCCCAAGACATCAGCTGCAATCCCTTCAGCTCAGCAGCTCGGACAACTGCTTGGCGGCTTTGACGACCGCTTCCCTGCCGCGCATCACGACGTCCTCCCGATGGGAGATGAGGTTGATGCATGTCGGTGGGGACGGCGCCGGGCGGTGGACCGCCACGGCCAGGCCGTACGTATTCGGTTCGATCTCGCCGTAGGTCGTCACCCAGCCGCGCTCGCGTGCCCGCGACACCAGTTCCCGTTCACCCGGCCGCGGGGGCAGGCTTGCCAGCAAAGCGATTCCAGCGGCGCCGCGGTCCAGCGGGTACCGGCTGCCCTCGTGGAAGGACAGTTGGTAGGCCACGTGGCTCGGCACGATCACCGCGACCGCCACCTGTTGATCGCCCTCGGCGACGAGCAAGGACACGGTGGTACCCAGTTCGTCGGCCAGGGCCCGTAGCGTCGGCAGACTCAGCTGACGCACATTGCGGTCGAACGAGGCACCGAGGACCGCGAGGCCGGCGGCCGGCCGGTATCGCCCGTCTTCGCCCTTGGCCACCAAACGGAATTGGGCCAGCGTCGACAGCAGGCGATAGGCGATAGTCCGGTGCACCCCGACCTGGTCGGCGAGCTGCTGGACGGTCAGTCCGGTCGGGGAATCCGCCACCATCTGCAGCGCGGTGATTCCCCTCGCGAGCGTTTGCGAGCCGGTACCCGAACCCGTCACAGCCTTGACATACCTCCATGCGAGAGCGAAGCTCTAATATATAACGCACGCCAGTGTGCGATATTCGCACACGTAATAAGTCTAAAACGAGAATCTGATTTCCACCAGTACTAGCCGGAGAGGAACCGTGGCGGAGTTCGAGAGCATCTGGAGCGACCTCCAGGGCGTCGCGTTTGAGCAGGGCTACCTCGACGCCGGGGGCGTCCGGACCCGCTACCTGCGTGCCGGTGATCCCGGCAAGCCGGTACTGATGCTGCTGCACGGATCCGGCGGCCATGCCGAGGCGTACGTGCGCAACCTTGCCGCCCACGCCGAGCATTTCTGGACCTGGTCGATCGACATGCTGGGGCACGGATACACAGACAAGCCGGGTCACCCGCTGGAGGTCAGCCATTACGTCGAGCACCTGATGGCCGTGCTGGGCACGATCGGTGCGGACCGCGCCTACATCAGCGGCGAATCGCTGGGCGGCTGGGTGGCCGCGCGCACGGCGGTCGATCATCCCGATGTGGTTGAGCGACTGGTCCTTAACACCGCCGGCGGTTCCCAGGCCGATCCGGTTGTGATGCAACGGATCATCACGCTGTCGATGGCGGCCGCCGAGAACCCCACCTGGGAGACGGTGCAAGCGCGCATCAAATGGCTGATGGCCGACAAGTCGAAGGATTACGACGATCTGGTTGCCAGCCGCCAACGGGTATATCGGCAATCGGGATTCGTCTCCGCGATGAGCGACATCATGGCGTTGCAGGACCCCGAGATTCGCGCACGCAACATTCTCGGCCCGGCCGAATACGGATCGATCGTCGCGCCGACGCTGGTGTTGTGGACCAGTGACGATCCCACCGCCGACGTGACCGAGGGGCGCCGCATGGCGTCGATGATCCCGGGCGCGCGCTTCGAGGTGATGCCCGGCTGTGGTCACTGGCCGCAGTACGAGGACGCCAAGACCTTCAACCAGTTGCATCTCGACTTCCTGCTGGGACGCTGATGGCGACCGACCGGCACCAGGCGCCTGGCCACGATGTCGACGTAGTCATCGTCGGCGCGGGCCCGGTCGGCTTGACGTTAGCCAATATCCTTGGCTTGCAAGGTGTCCGAACCCTGTTGGTCGACGAGCGCGACACGCTGATCGACTACCCCCGCGGGGTCGGTCTGGACGACGAGTCGTTGCGCACCTTTCAGTCGATCGGCCTGGTCGATCGGGTGCTGCCGCACACGGTGCCCAACCAGATTCTGCGTTTCTTCGACGGCAATCGCCGGGTGCTGGCCGAAATGGCACCGCCCGACTCGCGTTTCGGCTGGCCGAAGCGCAACGGGTTCGTCCAGCCGCTCGTCGACGCCGAATTGCTGGCCGGGCTGGACCGATTCGACTGCGTCGAGGTGCGCTGGAGCCGGCCGATGACGGGCTGTCAGCAAAACACCGACGGCGTCGCGGTCGAGCTCGGCGGCGAAGGCACGACGGTGCGGGCCCGCTACGTCGTGGGCTGCGACGGCGGCCGCAGCATGACCCGCCGGATGATGGGTGTGTCGTTCGACGGGACGACGTCCTCGACGCGCTGGCTGGTGGTCGACATCGCCAACGACCCGCTGGGCCACCCGAACAGCGAGGTGGGCGCCGACCCCGAACGTCCCTATGCCTCGATTTCGATCGCGCACGGAATTCGCCGCTTCGAGTTCATGATTCACGCCGACGAGACCGACGAGCAGGCCGAGGACCCGGCGTTCCTGGAGCAGATGCTGGCCCGGATGGTGCCGCGGCCCGACCGGGTGGACGTGATCCGTCGCCGCGTGTACACCCATCACTCGCGTATCGCCGGGGCGTTCCGCAGTGGCCGGCTGCTGCTGGCCGGCGACGCCGCACATCTGATGCCGGTGTGGCAGGGGCAGGGTTACAACAGCGGTATCCGGGATGCCGCCAACCTGGGCTGGAAGCTGGCCGCGGTGGTCAACGGCCGTGCCCACGACAAATTGCTCGACACCTACGACATGGAGCGCCGCAAGCACGCGCGGGCCATGATCGACCTTTCCACCATGGTGGGCCGGGTCATCTCGCCGACCAACCGGCGCGTCGCCACCGCGCGCGACCTGCTGGTGCGTTCGGCGTCAATTGTGCCCACGCTCAAGCGATACGTGCTCGAGATGCGGTTCAAGCCGATGCCACGCTACGAGCACGGGGCCGTCGTGCACAGCGCCCCCCACGGCGCGCAATCGCCGGTCGGCACGCTGTTCATTCAGCCGCGGGTCGATACCCGGACTCAGCAGGATGTCTTGCTGGACGACGTGCTGGGCCCGTGGTTCGCCGTGCTGTGCTGGAACAACAACCCGCGCAAGATCCTCGGCGACCAGGCCTTCGCGAAGTGGAAAGCGTTGGGCGCCCGTTTTGTTGCGTTGCGGCCGCAGACTCAGCTGCACTGGCCCGGACACGACGACCCGGATGTCGTCGTCGTGGGCGACCGCACCGGAGGGCTCAAGTCCTGGTTCGACGTGCACTCCGAATCGGTGGTGTTCCTGCGCCCCGATCGCTGCATCGCGGGAGCGTGCATCGCCCAGCTCTCGCCCGATCTGAGCGCATCGCTGCTCGATGCCCTCACGCTCATCCCGGGAGGGGGTGATGTCGACAGTGGCAATGGCTCTGTGCTGTATGTCCCACAGCCCGCTCCTGAATCTTCCGGGGCCGTCGCGGGATCTGCTTGACGACGTCGAAGGGGCGATTGCGCAGGCTGCCGAATTCGTCCGCGATTACGATCCCGAACTCGTCGTCATCTTTTCGCCGGATCATTACAACGGATTTTTCTACAAGGCGATGCCACCGTTCTGTATCGGCTTGAACGCCAACGGAGTCGGTGACTACGGCACGCACGCCGGTCCGCTCGACGTCCCGACCGACCTGGCGTCGCAATGCGCCGAGGCGGTGCTCGAGGCAGGTATCGATGTGGCGGTATCGGCGAGCATGGACGTGGATCACGGGACCGTCCAGCCGCTGGAGAAACTCTTCGGCGACGCCCTGTCGCGTCCGGCGATTCCGATCTTCGTCAATGCGGTCGCGGTGCCGCTGGGGCCGTTGCATCGATGCCGCGCGCTGGGCGCGGCCGTCGGCAACTATCTCGCCGCGCTGGACAAGCGGGTCTTGGTGATCGGGTCCGGTGGGCTTTCCCACAGTCCGCCGGTACCGGCGCTGGCGACGGCGCCGGAATCGGTGCTGGAGCGCATCGTGGGTGGCCGGCCGATGACGCCCGAGCAGCGGCAAGCCAGGCAGGTCGCCGTCATCGAGGCGGCCAAGGCCTTTGCCGGCGGCGAGAGTGATCTGCAACCACTGAATCCGGCCTGGGACCACCGCTTTCTGGAGATCATCGATGCCGGCCGGCTCGAAGAGTTCAATCTCTGGTCGAACGCCTTCGTGCTCTACGAGGGCGGCAGCTCCGCACACGAAGTCCGCACCTGGATAGCGGCTTTCGCCGCGCTGCAGACCGTGGGCCCCTATGAGACGGCGTTGCGCTACTACAAACCGGCCGAAGAACTGATCGCCGGGTTCGCGATCAGAACGGCGATGCCGGCATGAACGACTTCGATCACGTTGTCGACGTGTTGATCGTCGGCTCCGGCGGTGGTGGCATGGCCGCCGCGCTGACCGCGCGCGCGTCCGGCCTCGACGCGTTGGTGATCGAAAAGGCCTCGTATTTCGGCGGTTCCACCGCATTGTCGGGTGGCGGTATCTGGGTTCCCGGCGCGCCGGCGCAACGTCGGGAGGGTTACTGTCCGGACCCCGAAGGCGTGGTCGAATACCTGCTCAGGATCACCGAGGGATTGGTCAGCGAGGCGCGCATCCGCCAATACGTCGAGTCGGCGCCGAAAATGCTGGAGTTCCTCGAGGGGCTGTCCGGGTGGTTCGAATTCGTCTGGAAGCCCGACTACGCCGACTACTACCCGGAACTGCCGGGCGCCTCAGAGCTGGGCAGCACCATCAACGTCCCAGCCATCGACCTGCGGAAGCTGGGTGCCGACGAGCAACTGATGCTCAAGCCGCTGGCACTTGCTCCGCGGGGAATCTGGCTGGGCCCCAAAGACCTTCGGACCTTCTACCGGATCAGGCAGACGTGGGCCGGCAAGGGGGTGCTGTTGAAGCTCCTCTGGCGGATGTTCAAGGCGAGAGCCTTCAACGAGCGGATGGCCGCTATCGGCCAATCGCTGGTCGCCCGGTTGCGGCTGGCGATGCGGGACAGCGGTATTCCGCTCTGGCTCGACGCGCCGATGACCGAGTTGCTCACCAACGCCGACGGTTCGGTGATCGGGGCAGCGATCGAGCGTGACGGCGCCCAGCAGCGGATCGGTGTGCGCCGCGGCGTCATCCTGGCGTCCGGCGGTTTCGATCACGACCTTGCCTGGCGCAAGGAGCAGCTGCCCGTCGTGGGCGAGGATTGGAGCTTCGGTAACCCGGTCGCGATGGGCGACGGCATTCGCGCCGGCGAAAAGGTGGGCGCCGCAACCGATCTGCTCGACGAGGCGTGGTGGTTCCCGGCCATCCAATGGCCGGACGGCCGAATGCAATTCATGCTCAACGAGCGGATGATGCCGTCGCAATTCATTGTCAACGGCGAAGGTAAGCGATTCATCAACGAGGCGGCCCCGTACATGGACTTCGGCCACGCGATGATCGACGGGCAGAAGTCCGGCGTTACCCACATCCCGTGCTGGCTGATCACCGATCACCGGTCGTGGAATCGCTATGTCGTCGGCGGTCACCTGCCGCTACCGAAGATCCCCGGTGCTCCGGTGCCCACCGGCCGCAAGATCCCGCAGGCATGGCTGGATTCCGGTGTGGTCAAGGCGGCGACCAGCTGGGACGAAATGGCGACCAAAATCGGTGTCCCGGCAGCCGAATTGCGTTCCACCGCGGCGCGGTTCAACGAACTTGCGCGCAAGGGCCACGACGACGATTTCAACCGAGGGGACAGCGTTTACGACAACTACTACGGCGATCCGACCCTGCCCAACCCCAATCTGTATCCGTTGGGTGATCCGCCCTACTATGCGTTCCGCATCGTGCTCGGCGACCTCGGAACCTCGGGCGGTCTGCTGACCGACGAATACGCCCGGGTGCTGCGGCCCGACGGGACCATCGTGCCCGGCTTGTACGCGGTGGGTAACACCTCCGCGCCGGTAATGGGCCGCAGCTATGCGGGCGCCGGGGCGACCATCGGTCCCGCCATGACCTTCGGCTTTGTCGCCGCCAAACACCTTGCCAGCCAGGCCTGATCTCTTAAGGAGGTAACAATGAAAATTTCACTGTTCTACGAGTTCGCGCTACCCCGTCCGTGGGCGCCCGATGACGAGCACGTCCTGTTGCAGGACTGCCTGGACGAGGTGGAGGCCGCCGACAAGGCGGGGTTCTCCACCGTCTGGCTGACCGAGCACCACTTCCTCGAGGAGTACTGTCACTCCACCGCACCGGAGATCTTCCTGGCCGCGGCAAGCCAGCGAACCAAGGACATCCGGCTCGGGTTCGGCATCATGCACCTGCTGCCCGCGGTCAATCACCCCGCGCGGGTGGCCGAACGCGTCGCCACCATCGACCTGCTCTCCAACGGGCGTGTCGAGTTCGGCACCGGGGAAGGGTCCTCGGTCGGCGAGCTCGGCGGATTCGATGTCGACCCCGCCGACAAGCGCGCGCAGTGGGAGGAGTCCCTCGATGTCGCGATCCGATGCATGATCGAAGAGCCGTTCACGGGTTTCAAGGGTGAGCATATCCAGATGCCTCCTCGCAACGTCATCCCCAAACCGCTGCAAAAGCCGCACCCGCCCGTCTGGGTTGCCTGCACCCGGCCGGCAAGCGTGCAGATGGCTGCCCAAAAGTGCATCGGGGCACTGAGTTTCGCTTACACCGGGCCCGGGCCGCTGACCGACCGGGTCAACGGCTACTACAAGGAATTCGAGGAGAACGGCGTGCCCATCACGCCGCAGATCAACCCGAACATCCTGGCCATCGGCGGTGACCTGTCGATGATGGTCGCCAAGACTGAAGAAGAGGCGCTGCAACGGCTGGGGCAGGGCGGTGGATTCTTCTCATTCGGGATCATGCACTACTACCTGACCGGAATGCACAGCCCCGGCCGCACCGGAGTGTGGAAGCGCTACCTCGAAGAGGTCGAGAAGGACCCGACACTGGCCTATGGACCCGGCCGCGGCGCGATCGGATCCCCGGACACCGTGCGCGAATTCCTGCGCGGCTATGAAGAGAGCGGCGTCGACGAGATCATCCTGCTGCTCAACCCGCGCAGCCACGAAGGCACCATGGAATCCATCGAGCTGATGGGCAAAGAGGTACTGCCCGAGTTCATCGAACGTGACCAGAAGGCGGTGGCGCAGAAGGCCAAGCGGCTGGCGCCGGTTATCGAAAAGGTCGAGGCGCGGCGGCCGAAGTCGACCGCCCCGTTGTTCGACGAAACTTACGCGTTCGGCGGCCTGCCCACCGGACGCGACAAGTTCACCGCCAGCGAGATCCCCGAGGCCATGGCGGAGATCAACGAGGGCCGGGTGCAGGCGGCGCAGCGCGCGAAGGAAGAGCAGAAAAAGAAGTAGCGCCGGAAGATAATCGAGCCGTGGGCGAGATCGACGGGTTGTGGCGCTACGACGGCCGCCGTGCGGTGGTGACCGGATGTGCGTCGGGCATTGGCGAGCATGTGGTGCGCCAGCTCACCGAACTCGGGGCCGAAGTCGTCGGGCTGGATAAGCGGCGACCGTCGTTCGAGCTCAACGAGTTTCATGAGGTCGACCTCGCCGACCCGGAATCGATCGATGGTGCGGTAGCGTCCATCGGTGGGCGGGTCGACACGCTGTTCAACGTCGCCGGTGTCTCCTCCGGGATCGGCAACCCGGCACTGGTCGCCACGATCAACTTCCTGGGCACCCGCCAGATCACCGAGGCGCTGGTTTCGAGGATGGCCGCGGGATCGTCGATCGTCAGCGTGTCCTCGCTCGCGGCCGCCGCCTACCGGGAGCACGCGGCGGCGGTGGCGCCATTGTTGAATACCGCGACGATGCAAGAGGGCATCGACTGGTGCGAGGCGAATCCCGACGTGGTGGGCAACGGTTACCAACTGTCCAAGGAAGCGATCATCTTCTACACGATGCGCAGTGCTACGCCCTTGGGCGCCAGAGGTATCCGCATCAACTGCTCCGGCCCCGGGGTCACCGAGACGCCGATACTCGATCAGCTGCGAACGGCGTACGGGCAGGCATTCCTCGACGACATTCCCAAGCCGCTGGGGCGCGTTTGCGAGCCCGCCGAGCAGGCGGCAGTGCTGCTCTTCTTGAATAGTGGTGCGGCCAGCTACATCACGGGACAGATCATCTGGGTCGACGGTGGAAACGTGGGCGCGGCGATCGCTCGTGAACTCGAGAAAGGAGCCCCGCCAGATGAGCCGAGCGGACTTGACTGATTTTCGTCGGGTGGCAAGGGACGTCTCCAATTGGGGACGCTGGGGCGACGCCGACGAGCTCGGCACTCTGAACTTCATCACCGCGGACAAGGTCGCGCAGGCCGCCGGTCTGGTCAACCATGGCAAGGTATTTCCGCTCGGAGTCGACTTCGGCGCCTCGGGTCCGCAGGGCGCCTTCGCGTTTCGGCACAACCCGGTGCACATCATGACCGTCGACGGCGGCGATGTGAACACGCTGGCCAAGTACGGGCCGAGCTGGCCGCGTAACCCGGTGGCTCAGCAGCTCAGCGGCTACATGACGCCCGACAATCCGTTCCGCTTCAACGACGACATCATCATCATGCCGCTGCAGGCGGCAAGCCAGTGGGATGCGTTGTCCCACGTCTACTACGACGATCAGCTCTACAACGGCTTCGCGGCGGATTCGGTCACCAGCATGGGCGCCTACCACTGCGGCATCGACAAGGTTGACGTCAAGGGCATCACGTCCCGCGGTGTGCTGCTGGACTTGGTCCGCCATCGCAAAGCGGAGGTATTCCTCGAGGCCGGAAACCCGATCTCGCCGGAAGAACTCGACGACGTGGTTCGCGCCCAGGGTGTGACCGTCGGGCGGGGCGACATCGTGCTGATCCGGACCGGCTGGTGGACAAGGTTTCTGATGACCGGGAACAAGACCGAAGGCTATTCCGGCTTGGACTGGCGATGTGCCCGGTGGCTGCATGATCACGAGATCGCGGCCGTGGCCGCGGATAACCTTCAGGTCGAAGACCTGGTTTCCGGGATCGACGGCATTACCTTCCCGCTGCATCTACTCTGCCTGCGCGACATGGGCATGATCTTCGGCGAATACTGGGATCTCACCGCGCTGGCGCAGGATTGCGCCGCCGACGGCGTGTACGAGTTCCAGCTCGTCGCACCGCCGCTGCGGGTGGTCGGTGCGGTCGGCTCTCCCGTCAACCCGATTGCGATCAAGTGATGGACTTCGCACGCAAGACCATGCTGGTCGACGGCCTTGTCACCGGTTACCTGGAGGCCGGCAAGGGCGATCCGGTGGTGCTGCTCCACGGCGGTGAGTTCGGCGCCAGCGCCGAACTGGGTTGGGAGCGCAACGTTTCCGCGCTGGCCGCACACTACCGGGTGCTGGCACCGGACATGCTGGGGTATGGAAGCTCGGCGAAGGTGATCGACTTCGTGGACGGCCGGGGGATGCGGATACGGCATGTGGCTCGCTTCTGCGAGCTCCTCGGTATCGACTCGGCACATTTCGTGGGCAACTCGATGGGCGCGATCAACCTGCTCAACGACACCACGTCCGAAGCGCCGCGGTTACCGGTCCGTAGCTTGACGATCATCTGCGGTGGCGGAGAGATCCAGCAGAACAAGCACTTTGAGGCGCTGCAGGAGTACGACGCGAGCCTGGATGCGATGCGCCGCATCGTCGAGGCCCTGTTTCACGATCCCGGCTATCCGGCCGACGAGGAATACGTGGCCCGCCGCTACGAATCGAGCACCGCGCCGGGGGCGTGGGAAGCGGTGGCGGCGGCCCGATTCCGCCGCCCCGGTTCGTCGCGGCCCCCGACGCCGTCGACCGCCCGTGCCTACGAGCGCATCGACGTGCCGACGCTGGTGGTCGAAGGGGGAGAGGACAAGCTCTTGCCGCGAGGGTGGGCCGCCGAGATCGCCGGGCAGATCGACGGCGCCCGCTCGACGGTGGTCGACAGCGCCGGCCACTGCCCGCAGATCGAGCAGCCGGCAACGGTCAACGAACTGCTGCTGGAATTCCTGGCCTCTTAGAAGACGTATTCCAGCCGGGTCATCATCCCGGCGACCTGGTGATAGGTGTTGTGGCAGTGCATCTGCCACACGCCGGGATTGTCGGCCACCAGAACGGCCAGGATCTTCTGCTTGGGTAACACCATCACGGTGTCCTTGCGGGCGCCCAGCGATCCGTCGGGATTTATCAGCTGGAATGTATGTCCGTGCAAGTGAATTGGGTGATACATCATCGTCGGGTTGTCGAAGATGATGGTCGGCCGCTGACCCTGCTGAACGTGCAGCGGATTGGTTTTGCTGTAGGGCTCACCATTGATCGTCCAGTCGTACTGGATCATGTTGCCGCCCAGAACGACCGGAAGGTTGAGTCCTGGTTCGGGCCGGCTCAACATGACCGGCGTCGCGGCGGTGAACATCTCGATGGTTCCCACGCGTCGGTTCAGTTCGGCCGGTTGGAACTGCGGATCGGGTGGGCTGCCCTTTCCGGTGGACAGCAGGGCCCGCGCCAGCGCCCCCTTGCCTTCGGCCATTGCGACCAGTGGGAAGACTCCGTCGGCGGCGGTCACGATGACGTCGTACCGTTCGGCCATCCCGATCAGCAGGGCGTCAACCTGTCTGGGCACCACGGCGTAGCCATCGGTGTGGGTGACTGTCATGGGGTGGCCGGCGAGTGCGACGCGGAAGGTGGTGTCGGAGCCGGTGTTGATGAAGCGGATCCGGATCCGTTGCCCCGGCTTGGCATTGAAGGTGGTGGGAGCCGTGGGAATTCGCCCGTTGATCAGATAGTACGGGTAGGCGATGTCTCCCGCGTCGCCGCCAAGCAGGTCGCTGTTTCCAACCCGGGCATTCGGTATTGCCGACGCTGACGTGGACGGGGTCGTGGGGGTGGTCGACGTCGTCGGGCTGGTCGAAGTGGTCTCGCTGGTCGAGGTGGTAGGAGTCGTCGACGTGGTCGGGGCTGTCGAGGGTGCGGCGGGCATGTTGGACATGCTGGGCTTGTTCGGGTTCGTGAGTTCCTCGTAGAGCTGCTGCGGACTCTTTCCCACGCCGTCGGTCCAATCGTCAAGGACGACAACCCATTCGGCGTCGTAGTTGCCCTCGGTGGGGTCATCGATGATGACCGGCAGGTACAGCCCGGTGTCCTCGTCGAGGCCGGTGTGCGGATGTGCCCAGTATGTGCCCGAGTTCGGTACGGAGAACTGATACGTGAATTCCTGGCCGGCTTCGATGTTCGGGGTGGCGGGTTCCGCGCCATCCATGTTGTTGCGCAACGCGATACCGTGCCAATGCACCGAGGTCATGTGGTCGAGTTTGTTCGAGACCTTGACCACGAGTTCGTCGCCGACGCTGGCCCGGATCAGCGGGCCGGGGATCGTGTCGCCGAAGGCCAGCGTTCGCACGACCGGTCCGCCCAAATCGATCTGGGTCAGCTGCTGCGTCAAGCTGACGTCCACCGTGCGCCCGCTGTGCGGCCGTGCCGACTCGGCAGCAGCGATCGCGGCGGCCATCTTGTCGGCACTGCTCAGATCGTGGGACTTGGAATGGCCGCACCCCGCCAGCGTCAATCCACCCGCGATGCCGGCCGCCATGAAGCCGCGCCGGGTCAGCTGCGCCCCGTCGAAGGTAACCCCACTGGTGGGTAGCAGCGGCATTGATCGCTCCTTGTCGTCGGTCGGTACGGGCCCGGCGAGATATACCGTGCTAGGGAGTTAGCCAGAACGCAACCATTGCCGACGATTTTTCGGCCGCTATCAGCCGGCTTGCTGCCGGGAAGCCGCCCAGTCGCTGAAGTTGGTTGGGTAGATCGTGACTTGCTCTCCGTCGATGGGAACGATGCCGCGGTCGTCGAGCAGCGCACCGTAGTAGCGGGCCTGCGGGTCGGTGACCACCTCGCGCGCGTCGCCGGTTGCGGCGAACCACGTCCGGATGAAGTCGTCCATACCTTGCTTGTCGGGGCCGGCAATGTTGATCAGCCCGGCCGGATCGTCGATCGCCGCGCGGGTGACGGCCGTGGCGACGTCTGCGGAAGCGATGGGCTGGAACGCTCCATGCGGCGCGCGAATTGTGTCGCCGTCGGCCATCGAATCCGCAATGCCGCCAACGAATTCGAAGAACTGCGTCGCCCGCACGATCGTGTTCGGGAATCCCGAGTCCTCGATCACCTTCTCCTGTGCGACCTTGGCCCGCATGTAGCCGCTGTCGGGCAATCGGTCGGCGCCCACGATCGAGAGTGCGACGTGGTGCTGTACGCCGGCGGCCCGCTCCGCTTCGAGGAGGTTGCGGGTCGAGGTGGTGAAAAACTCGAGCACGTCGTCGTCGGCCCAAGACGGGGAATTGGACACGTCTACCACCGTGTGCACCCCGGCGACGGCCTCGGTGAGGCCTTCGCCGGTGATGGCGTTGACACCCGATCGCGGCGAGGCGGGAACGGCTTCGTGGCCCCGGTCGGTGAGCATGGTGACAACCTGGGATCCGATCAGCCCGCTGCCACCGATAACCAAAACCTTCATGAGTACGCCCTCCCAGTTTTCCGATGAACTGCCACTGCCGTACCCAGCATGGCTGGTGCGCTGCCCGCCCGGAAGCCCTACGAGGCCGCTAACGCACGCGTGGACGGAAACCGTCGTCGGTGCTCGCGACCGAATAGCAGGCGGCGGTCGAGATGATCGTCGGCACGATCAGCGCGAGCACGAAGACGAAGAGGACGAACGCGCGGTTGGGGGTGGTCAGCCAGCCGATCGGGAGGCGCGCCAGGCTGACGGCGAGCCATGAGCCGGCGACCGCGAGGAACAGCGTTCCCACCGTGGCGACCTTGATCGAGCGCAGTGCCAACTGAGTCGGCTCGGCGGTGTTGGCCAGCGAGCGGTTGAGGGCCTTGGTGCGGAAGTAGACCACCACGAAATCGAGCAGGATCGCCAGCGCGCAGAACGTCACGATCGACCCCGTCAGCCACAGCGCGGGCGGGTGGCCGAGCACGAAATGCAGGTAGTCGATGCTCGTCTCGCTCATGATCAACGTCGTCGCCATCGCGGCGCCGAAGGTCAGCCAGCCGCCGAGGTCGGCGAGGAAACAGTAGGCGCGGATGTCCGCGGGATCGTCGGCGGGCACCTTGTTCACCGCGTGGCTGGCCAGCATCCAGCCCAGGCCGGCAAACAGTCCGGTGGTGCCCGCCGCGAGCATCCCGGTCGCCAGATCGCCCTGGGTCCAGGCGATCGCGCAGATGCCCTGCCGGTCGCCGTTGTCGGGCGGGTGAGTGCCGCTGATGAGGCTGAACAGGAAGCTGTCCAGCATCAGGATCAGCACCGCCGACGCGAACAGTGCCAGGGTGTGCACGCCTTCGCGGCTGTTGCGGTCGAACAGCAAAGCTATTGCGGTGATGAGGAATCCGCCGAGCACACCGGCGAGCTGTGACGTCGACGCCGCCGACGCGATCATGCTCCATTGGTCGGAGGTGCAGAAAGTATCGGGATTCATCGACGCCGCTACCCGTTAGCCGGGGTCCGCTCGCTCATGCAGCAAACATTAATCCAGCGGAGGCGGGCCAGTTCGGGGAAACACTTAAATCAACTGCTTGACTTAATAGTCGCGTGCCCGATTAACTCGTCAGGTGGTCAACGAACTGGATGGCAAGGTCGCCATCGTCACCGGTGCCGCCTCCGGTATCGGTCGCGGCATTGCGGAACGCTTTGTGGCCGAAGGGGCGCGCGTCGTCCTCGCTGACGTCGATACCGACCGGGGCGAGGAGTTGACCGCCGCGCTGGGCGCCGATGCTGCGTTCTCACAGACCGACGTCTCGGACCCCGAACAGGTCGGGGCGCTGGTCGCCTTCGCCGTCGAAAAATTCGGCGGACTGGATGTGATGGTGAACAACGCCGCGGTTTCTAGCCCGCTGCGCCGACTGCTCGACGACGACCTGGCCGACTTCCACCGGATCATGGGCGTCAACGTACTCGGCGTGATGGCAGGCACCCGCGATGCCGCCCGGCACATGGCCAAAAATGGTGGCGGGTCGATCATCAACCTCACCTCGATCGGCGGGATCCAGGCCGGCGGCGGGGTGATGATCTATCGGGCGTCGAAAGCGGCAGTCATTCAGTTCACCAAATCCGCGGCAATTGAGCTGGCGCGCTACGAGATTCGCGTCAACGCGATCGCACCCGGCAGCATTCCCACACCGATCCTGGGGAAGTCGGCGGCCGGGATGGACCCGGAGCAGCTGGCCCAGTTCGAGGCGAAGATCCGCCAAGGCATGCGCGACGACCGTCCGCTGAAACGGGAGGGCACGCCCGACGACGTCGCGCAGGCGGCGCTGTATTTCGCGGGCGACCGCTCGCTCTATGTCACCGGAACGGTGCTTCCGGTGGACGGAGGAACCTCGGCCGGCAAGGTGATCCCTTCGAAGAGGCGCGAGGGATGAGGGCTCGCCTGGAGCGCGACGGTGCCGTCGCGCCGAAGGGCTCCGTGCAGACCCAAATCATTTAAATCAAGCGCTTGACTTAAACAGGTCCACGAGGTTGACTAGGCCAATGACCACGGCAGGCAGGGCCGTTCGCACCGAACGGGCCAGCTCCACTCAAGAAGCGATCCTGGTGGCCGCCGAACGTCTCTATGCCGAGCACGGCATGTTCGCGGTATCGAACCGACAGGTCAGCGAGGCGGCGGGGCAGGGCAACAACGCCGCGGTCGGATACCACTTCGGTACCAAGGCCGACCTGGTGCGTGCCATCGAGGAGAAGCACCGCGGACCCGTCGAGGAGCTGCGCGAGCAGATGGTGGCCGACCTGCGGGCGTCGGGCGAAGCGGGCGAGTTACGCGCTTGGGTGGCGTGCCTGGTGCGCCCACTCACCGACCACCTCGAGGACCTCGGCAACCCGACCTGGTAC
This sequence comes from Mycobacterium sp. pR1184, assembly GCF_041287235.1. Classification (NCBI taxonomy): domain Bacteria; kingdom Bacillati; phylum Actinomycetota; class Actinomycetes; order Mycobacteriales; family Mycobacteriaceae; genus Mycobacterium; species Mycobacterium sp. pR1184. The sequence continues at coordinate 448,199 of NZ_JBGGKR010000002.1, forward strand.
GCGCGGTTCGCGGCGCAGGCGATGACCGATCCGGCCTACTACAACATCGTGGTCAAGGGTGCGCTCAGCTCTGCGTCGCTCGTCGAGGTCGTCGACGGTGTCAACCGCTGCTTGCCCAACCTGCCGGCCGATGTGCATTTCGAACGCAACATCATGGCCCGAAACCTCTTGATGCACACCTGCGCCGATCGCGAACGTGCGCTCGCCGCAGGCGCTGCGATGGCCCAGCCCTCCTGGCGCGCAGCCGCATTCGGCCTCATCGACGCGATCGTGGGGCTGTGGCTGGCGCCGGTCACTCCGTACGAATGAAGAGCAAGCCGATGAAAGTTACTGTCGATCAGAACATTTGCGCATCCTCGGGCAACTGCGTGATGAATGCACCCGAGGTGTTCGACCAGCGCGACGAAGACGGTGTGGTCGTCCTGCTCAACGAGTACCCGTCCGCCGAGCAGACCGAAGGGGCCCGCCAGGCAGCCTCGGCATGCCCGGCCCACGCAATCTACATCGAGGAATGACATGTCAGACGCACTGACGAGTAGCACGACCGAGGTCGCTTCCGAGATTCCCGACTACCCGATGGCTCGCGACGAGCGCTGCCCGTTCGCCCCACCCCCGGACGTCATGGCCCTGGCCCACGAGCGGCCGCTGACGCGGGTCCGTATCTGGGACGGCAGCACCCCGTGGCTCATCACCGGCTACGAGCAGGTGCGCGAGCTGTTCTCCGATTCCAGGGTCAGCGTCGACGACCGACTGCCCGGATTCCCGCACTGGAACGAAGGCATGCTGTCGACCGTGCACAAGCGGCCCCGGTCGGTGTTCACCGCCGACGGGGACGAGCACACCCGCTATCGGCGGATGCTGTCGAAACCGTTCACCTTCCGGCGCGTGGAAGGCCTGCGGCCCACGATCCAGCAGATCACCGATGACCACATCGACACGATGCTGGCTGGTCCGCAGCCCGCGGATGTCGTTGCCGCCATTGCCCTTCCAGTCCCATCCCTGGTAATCAGCCAGATGCTCGGCGTGCCCTACGAAGACGCCGAGATGTTCCAGGAGCACGCCTCGATGGGGTTGGCGCGTTATGCGACCGGTGCCGACACCGCCAGGGGTGCGATGAGCCTGCACAAGTACCTGGCCCAGCTGGTCGAAACCAAGATGGAGAACCCCGCGCAGGACGCGATCTCCGATCTGGCCGAACGCGTCAAGGCCGGCGAGCTCAGCGTCAAAGAAGCCGCGCAGCTCGGTACCGGATTGCTGATCGCCGGACACGAGACGACCGCGAACATGATCGGCCTCGGAGTGCTTGCGCTGCTTGAGAATCCAGATCAACTTGCCGTGGTCCGCGATGCCGAAGACCCGAAGGTTCTGGCGAGCGCGGTGGAGGAGCTGCTGCGTTACCTGAGCATCATCCAGAATGGGCAGCGTCGCGTGGCCGTCGACGACATCCACATTGCCGGCGAGACAATCCGCGCCGGCGAAGGCATCATCATCGACCTGGCCCCCGCGAACTGGGATCCCGACGTTTTCCCCGAGCCCGATCGCCTCTACGTGCACCGTGCCGGGGCCGACCGCAACGTCGCCTTCGGTTACGGCCGCCATCAGTGCGTGGGTCAGCAGCTCGCGCGGGCGGAACTGCAGATCGTGTTCCAGACGCTCTTGCGTCGTGTCCCGACCATGAAACTGGCCGTGCCGTTCGAGGAGATCCCGTTCAAGCACGACCGGCTCGCCTACGGCGTCTACGAACTCCCGGTTACCTGGTAAACGAAATCCATTGAGCACCAGCCCGAGATGATCACTTCCAAGCAGATCCGAATGGAGGGTCAATAATGTCAACGTCGACAACCACCGCCTCGCTCTACCCGCCCGGAGGCTACGGCGCTCCCAAGGATCGGCGTGGCCACGCCGTGGGCAGCGATGTCGGGCTTCCGGAGGGGACCGTCGTCTTCTCGGCCGACAACCACATTTCGCTGGCCGACGACATCTTCTTCGACCGCTTCCCGGATGACCTGAAGGACAAGGCGCCGCGGATCTGGTACGAGGACGGCGCCTATCAAGTCGGGCGCAAAGGACAGTCGTTCCTGCCGGGCGACTTCAGCGCCGTGCTGATGCAGTACGACGACCTGCCCGGCGCCGCGAGCACCAACATCGAGGCACGGATCCAGGAGCTGCGCGAGGACGGCGTCGACAAGGAGCTCGCGTTCCCCAACGCAATCCTGGCGCTCTTCCACTACCCGGACAAGAAACTTCGTGAACTGGCCTTCCGCATATACAACGAGTACATCGCCGAGTTGCAGGAGCGTTCCAACGGCCACTTCTACGGTGCGGGCCTGATCAACTGGTGGGAGCCGGAAGGAGCCCGGCGAACGCTGGCCGAATTGAAGTCGTTGGGACTCAAGACTTTCCTGCTGCCGTTGAACCCGGGCAAGGACGACGACGGCAACGTGATCGACTACGGCAGCACCGCGATGAAGCCGGTCTGGGACGAGATCGAAGCCGCCGGCCTCCCGGTGACGCATCACATCGGCGAGACCCCGCCGAAAACCCCATGCGAGTTCAACAGCGTGGTGGTCGGCATGATGATCAACGTCGACGGCTTCCGCGAGCAGTTCGCCAAGTACCTCTTCACCGGAATTCTCGACGATCATCCCGGGCTGCGGATCGGCTGGTTCGAAGGTGGGATCGCTTGGGTGCCTTGGGCGTTGCAAGATGCCGAACACCTGGTGGCGTCCTACCAGCACATGTTCAACCGCCAGCTCGAGCACGACGTGCGCTACTACTGGGACACCCACATGACCGCATCGTTCATGGTCGACCCGCTGGGCTTGCGGCTGATCGACGAGATCGGCGTGGACCGGGTGATGTGGTCCAGCGACTACCCGCACAACGAAAGCACGTACGGCTATTCCGAGAAGTCGCTGAAGTCTGTCGTCGGGGCCGTCGGTCCGGCGAATGCGAAGAAGATCGTCAGCGACAACATCACGAAGTTCTTGGGCCTGTAGTGACGACCTTCGCGCAACTGGGCACCAGCACCGGTAACGGACTGGTGATTCCCGAAACACCCGACCTTGCCCGCCTGCGTCGCGAGACCGGGGCCCGGCTGCGCTCGGCGATGGCCGAACGTGGCGTGGACGCGATGATCCTGCTGGGCAACAATGCCGTGGTCTACGCTACCGGTGCCAGCTGGCCACTTGGCGACGCCGGGCTGTCCTATGTCGAGCGACCGGTGGCCGTGGTGGTCGGCGGCGACGAATGGCCGCACCTGTTCCTGCCGTTCCGTGAGGGAGCGTCGCACGAATCCGACCTGCCCGCCGATCACCTGCACGGGCCGGTCTACCTCGAATTCGAGGAGGGCGTCGCCGATTTCGCGCGGACGGTTGCAGACCTGATTCCGCCCGGTGCGGTGATCGCGGTCGACGAGTGCACGGGAGCGATGTCTCGCGCCGCAAACCTGTTGTTCCCCAGCGGCGCTCCCGTAGACGCAGCGGCGATCGTCAGTGCGGCCAAGTCGGTCAAGACCCCGGACGAATTGTCGTGCATGCGCACCGCGATACGTATCACCGACGAAGCCATGGTGGAAGTCCAGAAACGGCTGGCCCCTGGGATCCGTCAGATCGATTTGTCGGCAAGCTTTTTGCGCCGCGCCTTCGAGTTGGGGGCCACGGCCAGCATGCTGGAGCCGATCTGGCAGGTGATGCCGCCGAGCAAGGCCGAAGGCGTGTGGACCACACACGGCGACCTGGCACTGCCGTTGCTGAGCACCGAGCGCGAGCTGGTCGAAGGCGACGTGTTGTGGACCGACGTCAGCATCACCTACCAGGGTTACTGCTCCGATTTCGGGCGCACCTGGCTCGTCGGTCGCGACCCGTCACCGCGCCAGCAGGCGCAGTTCGACAAATGGTTCGAAATCATGAGCGCGGTGCTGGGTGTCGCCAAGGCCGGCGCCACCGCCGCCGATCTGGGACGGGCCGCGATCAAGGCCAATGGTGGCACCAAGCCGTGGTTGCCGCACTTCTATCTGGGCCACGGCATCGGCGTCAACGCCGCCGAAATGCCAATGATCGGAACGGATCTCGGCCAGGAGTTCGACGAGAATTTCGTGCTCAAGTCCGGGATGGTGCTGGTCCTGGAACCCGTGGTGTGGGAAGACGGCACCGGCGGCTACCGCAGCGAGGAGGTCCTGGTGATTACCGAGGAAGGCTGGATTCGATTGACCAACTACCCCTATGACCCTTATGGCAACTGAAGTCCTGCCCGACGCGCGCACCCTGCGTTCGGGCCGTCGCCAGCGGGCGCTGCAGCAAATGGCGGCCCATGATCTCGATGTCCTGGTTCTTGGGCGGCAGGCCAACGTTCGCTACGTAACGGGCGCGCCACAACTCTGGGTCGCGGGCACGCGACCGTTCGGCCCAAGCTGCGTGCTGGTGCGCGAGACCGGTGCGGTGCACCTACTGAGCACGTGGGACGAGGGCATCCCCGAGGACATCCCGCACGAGAATCTCTACGGCATCTCGTGGAATCCGATGAACACGATGTCTGCGCTGCAGCGCATACCGGGTGCGGCAACCGCTCGGCGGGTCGGAACCGACGCGCTCTCACCGGTTTTCGCACAACTGTTGCCAACGGCATTCCCTCATGCGCAACTGGTGGACGGCGAGCTGGCGATGCGGGCCGCGCGCCGAATCAAGACGGCCGAGGAGATTGCCGCGCTGCGGCACTCCGTCGCGGTCGTCGAGTCGGCTCTTGCGGCCGCGGTATCGGAGTTGCGGCCGGGGGTCAGCGAACAAGCACTGGCCGGAGTCCTGCTGGAGGCCTCGGCGGCCGGTGGAGTGAGCACGCCGTCGAATCAAGATGTCGCATGGGTGACTTCGCGTGCGCACCCGTGGCGGCGGGCCGAGGGTGACGGCCGTATCCAGGACGGTGATCTGGTGGCATTCTCCGCCGGAGTGCTGGCCGGCGGTTATGTCGGCGAGGTCGGGCGGACCTGGCCGGCTGATCGCAAGCATGCACCCAACGGCGCCGCCGCGTTGTACGCGCGTTGGGAAGGCCTGTGGGGCAGGCTGATTGCCGCCTGCCGGCCCGGTGCCTTAGCGAGCGAATTGCTGGCCGCCTACCGTGCCGCCGGGGAGCCCGAGCCGCCGATGCCGGTGGCACGCGGTCTGGGCATGGGGTTCGACCCGCCCGTCGTCTCCAAGCACCTGCCCTCGACGGCAGCCGAGGAACGTTTGGAGCCGGGGATGGTGCTCGCCGTGACCGGCTACGTGTGGGAAGGTGGAGTCGGTGCGGTATTCGGGCGGGAAGCGGTCCTGATCACCGCCGACGGTCCCGAAGTGCTTACCGCGAGCCCGTCCTGGCAACCGTAGCCATGCCTGAGCCCTCGGAGCCGGCGGCCGAAGAGATCATCCGGTACCACAAAGACGCGACGACGCGAATCGCGACGATCACTTTCGACCGGCCGGACTATCTCAACGCGCCGACGATCGCCGCGCGGCTGCGCTACGCGGAGTTGTTGCACCAGGCCAGCATTGACGATGACGTCAAGGTTTTGGTGGTTCGCGGCGCCGGCGACGATCTCGGGTCGGGTGCGGACCTGACCGAGGTGATGCGGGTCCGCGATGCGGCCGACCAAGGCCCACGGCTTGCCGAATACCGCATCGGCCCCGACGACGTCAGATATCCGCCGCAGGGGTCGTTTCGCCACGGCGCCACCCTGGGCCAGTGGTATGCCAACCCGAATTCCGGCATCCGCGGCCTGCAGGACTTCAAGAAGATCAGCATCCTTGAGGCGAAGGGCTACTGCTACGGCTGGCACTTCTACCAGGCGGCCGATGCTGATTTGGTGATCTCCAGCGACGACGCGTTGTTCGGGCATCCGTCGTTTCGCTACTACGGCTGGGGACCCCGCATGTGGTGGTGGGCGCAGACGATGGGCATCCGCAAATTCCAGGAAATGGTCTTCACCGGACGGGCTTTCACCGCGGATGAGATGTACGACTGCAACTTCCTCAACAGCGTGGTGCCCCGGGACGAACTCGAGGCAGAAGTAGCGAAGTACGCGCTGGCGTGCGCGCGCAATCGCCCCACCGACACGGTCTTCATGCAGAAGGTCTTCTTCGAAATCATGAAGCAGTTCCAGGGTGAGTACCTGGGCAGCATGCTCAGCGGCGTCTTCGAATCGATGGGCGGCAGCGTCCGTCCGGACAGTGGCGACGAGCTGACGATCGATGACGCCGTCAAACAGGGTTTAGGCGATGCGGTCAAAGACAACGACAGCAAGTTCCCCGACGACTGGGCACTGAGCAAGAAAGCGCGCAGGAAGGGGCGTGCCGCCAAGGACACCAAAGCGAAGAGAAAGACATAGTGGCACCCGTCGAACCGCCACTGGCCGGGTATACGGTCGTCGATCTATCGACCGGCATCGCGGGTGCGTACTGCACCAAGCTGCTGGCTGACGGCGGCGCCACCGTCATCAAAGTCGAAGCACCAGAAGGCGACCCGCTGCGCGAGTGGTCGGCATCCGGCGCCCCCATCCCGGCTGACGGTGACGGCGCGTTGTTCCGTTTCCTGGCCGGTGCGAAACACAGTGTGGTCGCCGACGTCGCTCAGGACGCCGGCCTGGTGAACCGCCTACTGGCATCGTCGGATGCGGTGGTCTGGTCGGCCGGTTCGAAAGTTGCTGAATACCCGGAGTTTTCGCCGCATGCCCTGCATCGCCGCCACCCGCATCTCACCGTCACCGCGATCACGCCGTTCGGGCTGGAAGGCCCTTGGCGAGACCGCGCGGCGACCGAGTTCACGCTGCAGGCGTGGTCGGGCGGGATCGTGGGGCTCGGGCGTGGCGAGCAGGAGCGGGCGCCCGTCTTCGTCGGCGGGCAGGTAGGCGAGTACCTGGCCGGAGTCTATGCAAGTGTGGCCACCCTGACATCGCGATGGCACCGGATCCACGGCGGTGCAGGCGAATTACTCGATCTGTCGATGTTGGAAACGCAGGTCCTGTGCCTGACCTACTACCCGGTGACCTACTTCGAACTGCTTGGCCGACCGTGGCGAGACACGCGGCGGCCCACCATTCCGGGGGTGGCTCAGGCGAAGGACGGCCTGGTGGATCTCGGGTGTGGCACGGCGCAGCAGTGGTTCGACTTGTGCGCGATGGTGGGTCATCCCGAGTGGATCGACGAGGAGTCGCCGCTGTCGATCACCGAGCTGGCCAACGTCTACGCCGAGGAGATCTTCGAGTGGGTGGCCGCGACCCCGGTCGACGAAATCCGGGAACTGGCCTCGGCATTCCGGATTCCCAACGCGCCGGTCGCCAACGGCGCGAATGTCACCTCGTTCGATCAATTCGTGGAACGCGGTTCGTTCGTGCGCAATCCGGGCGGCTTCTGGCAGCCGAGTCACCCGTATCGGATGCGGCCCGCACAACTGCGCAGCCCGCAACCGGCGCCGCGGCTCGGGGAGCACACCGAGCACTACCGCACCGCGAACTTGCCGCCGCGGCCCGAGCCGACCGACATGGCAATGCCGTTGCCGTTCAACGGGCTTCGGGTGCTGGATATGACGACGTTCTGGGCGGGTCCCTGCGGGACCCACTTCTTGGCCATGCTCGGTGCCGAGGTCATTCACCTCGAGTCCACCCGTCGTCCGGATGGCACCCGGCTGATCGCCGGCATACCGGTCACCGAGGAGCAGTGGTGGGAGAAGTCGCCGATCTTCGAGGCGCTCAACACCAACAAGAAGAGTCTGACGCTGGACCTGCAGAGCTTGCGGGGCCGGGAGCTGCTGCGGGAGCTGATCGCTACCTGTGACGTGATCGTGGAGAACTTCACGCCTCGGGTGCTGGACCAGATCGGTCTGGATTTCGCTGCTGTTCAATCGATTCGGCCGGATGTGGTGATGGTGCGGATGCCCGGCTTCGGCCTGGACGGACCGTGGCGCGACAACCCGGCCTTCGCGTACGTCATCGAAGCCGCATCCGGTGTCAGTTGGCTCACCGGCTACCCGGATCGCACGCCGTATGACCCGTATTCGATCGGCGATCCCAACGCCGGTGTGCATGCGCTCAACGCAATACTGCTGGCGCTCGAGCATCGCCGCCGTACCGGCGAGGGCGTGTTCGTGGAAGCGGCGATGGTCGACGCGGCGCTGAGCATTTCCGCCGAGCAGGTCATCGAGTACTCGGCATACGCGGCGCTGCTGGAGCGCGACGGCAACCACGGACCTGCGGCGGTGCCGCAGAATCTCTACCGCAGTGCCGATATCGACGAGTTCGGCCGGCTCGACAGCTGGGTCGCCATTGCGGTGGCCAGCGACGAGCAGTGGGAAAATCTATCCCGGGCGCTCGGATCACCTTCTTGGGCAACCGATCCCGTATTATCGACCGAGGCCGGCCGGCGGGCGCACCAGGATTCCATCGACGAACAGCTCGCCGTCTGGTGTGAGAACCGTACCCGCGACGACATCGTGGCAACGCTCTGGGACGCCGGGGTCCCGGTGGCCAAGGTCTTGCAACCACATCGGCAGACCGAGTTGGAGCAGCTGACATTTCGCGGTTTCTTCGAAGAAGTCGAGCATCCGGTGAACGGGCGGGCGAGGCTGAGCACCGTGCCGATGCGATTCTCCAACGGGCCGACGGTGTTTCACGCACATCCAGCCCCCACACTGGGACAACACAACCATGAGCTGCTCGCTGAACTGGGCTTGAGCCCGACAGAGATCGCCGACCTGGAAGCCGGCGGAGTTATCGGCGTAACACCCGTGATGCGGTCGGGCTAGTGCTTCCAGCCTTCGGCGGCCTGGTCGTCGAAGGTGTGGTCGATGCGTTCGAACCTGCGCTTGACCGAGGCGCGAGCCGCCTCGTGCGGCAGGATGTACAACCGGTTGGCCAGGATTGCATCGGCGGTCAACCGCGCGACTTCCTCGACCGTCACGCCTTGATCCTGGGTCGGCGGTAGCGGCCCGAAGCTTTCCGTCAGATCGGGCGTCGAGGCAAGTCCATAGTCCGCGCCGCGAATGCGTTCGGAGTTGGAGACCAGCTTCGTTTCGATGACCATCGGGCAGAGCACCGAAACGCCGATCCCGTTGTCCTTGACCTCGCGAGCCAGCGTCTCGGCCAGGCCGACAACGCCATACTTGGCAACGCCGTACGCCCCGAGGCCGGCGTTGGGCACCAGCCCGGCAAAGGAGGCGGTGAAGGCGATGTGGCCGCCCTTGCCCTGCTCGACCAGCCTCGGAACGAACGCCTCAACGGCGTGGATCGAACCCCACAGATCGATGTCGATCACCCAGCGCCAGTCCTCGTGGGTCATGGCGACGAGCGGGCCCGCGACGACGATGCCGGCGTTACTGAAGACGATGTCGACCTGGCCGAGCAGTCGGAACGCCTCTTGCGCGAGATGAACCATCTCCTCGATGTGCCGCACGTCGCACTCCACGCCGTGCGCGTCGGCGCCCTCGCTCCTGAGGTGTGTCACGGCATGTTCCAGCGCGGACTTGTCGACATCGGCCAGCACGATGCGGGCGCCGCGGCGGGCGAACTCGGTCGCGGTGGCCAAGCCGATCCCGCTTGCACCGCCGGTGATCACTGCCCCGCGTCCCTCGAATCCGTCCATGGAGTCCGAGGGTATTCCTCCCGCTCCGGCGGCCGGATCCCGGTCTCGTCGTAGCTGTGAGGGGCCTCATATAGATAGGACACTAACTATTAGGCTACGATCCAAACATGGCCACGCTGACCGCCCGCGAGATCGATCCGCTCGCCCTCGAGCACCAGGTGTGCTTCGCGTTGGCGACCACCAATCGCGCGGTGTTGGCGGTGTACCGACCACTATTGGAGCCGCTGGGTCTGACCCATCCGCAATACCTGGTGATGCTGGCGCTATGGGATCATCGGAAGGCGGCGAACGAACCCCCGCTGTCGGTCAAGCAGATCGCGACCGCTTTGCAGATGGAGTCGGCCACGCTGTCGCCGATGCTCAAACGGTTGGAGGGACTTGGCTTGATCACCCGCGCCAAGAACGTCATCGACGAGCGCACTACCGATGTCACGCTCACCGAGCGCGGAATCGCCTTGCGCGAGCGCGCACTTGAGATTCCGCCCGCCGTCGTCGAACGACTGGGTGTCGAACTGGCCGAACTCGAGAACCTGCACCAGGTCCTGACCCGAATCAACGCGGCCGCCGTGGCGGCGGGCGCTTTGCAATCCTGAGGAGTCACCATGACCACCGCGAAACCCAATCTGTGGCAACGCATCGGCTATGCCTACGGCCGGCGCCTGCCGGACTCGATGCGCAGCTGGGTCGCAAACGACCTGGCCGGCCCGGGAGCCATCCGCCGGCACATGATCAGGTGGGCGATACCTCCCCTGCTGGTGCTCGCCCCCTTCTGGCTGCTGCCGGCCTCGCTCTATGTGCACACGGAGATGACCGTGCCCCTGTACGCGTGGGCGCTGGTGGTTAACTTCGCGCTCAACAAGGTTTGGCGCCGTCACCGGTTGGCGGTCCACGGTTTGGATCCGAACCTGGTCGACGTGATCAACCGTCAGAAGCAGGCCCGGATGCACGAGGACTACGCCCGCCGCTACGGGCCACGGCCGGCCGAGGCCGAATGGCAGGCCAACAGCAGTCCGTTCTAGCGGCGGCTGAACTTCGACTTTCCCTGCTAATCAAGGTCTTTCGAGCACAACGAGCCGGCGTTCGGCGCTAGGAACGGCTACTTGAGGCAGCTGCCACCGTCGACGGGCAGTGTGACGCCGGTGATGTACCGGGCCTCGTCGGATGCCAGGAACAGCACCGCGTTGGCGATGTCCTCGGGCTCGACCCAGCCGATCGGCAGGGTGTGCATCAGCTGGCCGACAACCTTCATGTCTTCGGGCCCCGGGTTCTCCAGGTCGGGACGGAACAGCTTCATCGTGCCCTCGTTCATGAACAGCGGGGTGTTGACGTTGGTCGGGTGCACCGAGTTGACGCGGATGTTCTGCGCGCCGAGCTCGACGGCGAAGGTGCGCATCAAACCCACCACACCGTGCTTGGCGGCGACGTAGTGCCCAGTGTGCGGATAGGCCTTGAGGCCGCCGACCGAGCTCGTCAGGATGATCGAACCGCCGTTGCCGCCCGCGAGGATATGCGGCACACCGGCTTTCACCGTCTTCCACACGCCGGCGAGGTTGATGTCGATCATTGCGGTCCAGTCGGCTTCGCTGGTCTTGTCCAGCGTCTGGCCGCCGTTGCCGATGCCCGCATTGGCGACGATGATGTCGAGCTTGCTGAGCTGCTCGACGCCGGTGTCCACCGCGGACTTGAGCGCGTCATAATCCCGGACATCGACCTCGGCGGTGTAGATCCGACGGTTCTGTGCCTTCACCAGGTCTGCGGTCTCGGCCAGATCCTCCGGCGTGGAGGCGGCGATCAGATCCACGGTGTCGATCTTCTTGCAGATGTCCACCGCGATGATGTCGGCGCCCTCCTGGGCCAACCGCACCGCATGTGCACGGCCCTGACCACGCGCCGCCCCGGTGACGAAAGCAACTTTGCCTTCAACACGTCCAGTCATCACTACCCTCAATTCCTGACTCGATTTCTCGGCACGCCTCAGCGGAGCCGAGCCGGCATTGCCTCCCATCCCCGCACCGTCGATGTCGGGGAAAGCTTGCACTCGGAAAGGTCGACGTCCCACTCCGGGAAGCGTTTGAGGATCTCCTCGAGCGCGATGCGGTGCCGCCACTGAGCCGTGTCATCACCCCGGGGTGTCAACGACGAATCCGTTTCGGCTATTTGTAATTCTAGATATTAGAGAACCTGATTCTCGCCAGGCAAATCAGGTGCGCTATTTGCTCAGGTCGGGCGATGACCGAGGCGTTTCGCGGCTGGTGTCAGGCGACGAATCCGGCAGAGCAGAAGTCCCACACCTCGTCAGCGGTGATCGGATGAATCGTCGCATCGTCGGAGCCGCCGCTGGATTGTGCGATGAACATCACCGTCTGCATCGTCATCGCGGCGATGCGGCGAGGATTGAGTCCGTCGCGCAACTTGCCTGCGTCGCAAGCCGCTTCCATGAGCTCGGTCAGTAATGCCAACAGCGGTGCATGAGCGATCTTGACCTCAGCGGGGTGCGTTACCAGCAACCGCGGGGCAAAGTCGGTGAACAGCGGGCGTTTGGCCGTGGGATCCGGTCGTGAGGCCTCGTACAACAGCTCCACGGCGACCTTGAGGCGCTCCAGCGGGTCGGAATGGCTTTCGGTGGCGGCCCGGATCTGGTCGGCCGATCGGCTCAGCGCATCCTCGAACAATGCGAGCAACAGCTCGTGCTTGCCGTCAAACTGCAGGTAGAAGCTCCGCAGTGACTGGCGGGAGCGGTCCACGACCTCCTGGACGGTAAAGTCTGTGCTGCCCTTTTCGATGATGATGGCCTGCGCCGCGTCGAGGAAGCGCTGAACGCGCTGCGCCGCACGCAGTTTCGCCGTCTTGATCGATCGTTCGACGGCGCGTTGTTTCCAGGCTGGCTCTTCGCTTGGGTTGGTCACGGAAGGCTCGGACGATTGCCGCGAGGGGAGAACATGATTGGACTCTACCGGAGAACGCCGTGACATCGCTGCGCTCGACCCCCTCTCGGACCAGGTGTCGGAGATTGTAACTTTCTCAACACGAGAATACTATTCTCCTAGACGTGTGTATAGAAGCGGAATCGCAAGAGTGAACCGAGCCGTCGGCGGAAACCCGGATCTACCGACAATCCACGCGCTGGCGAATTCAAGGGAGTGCTGTGCAGCTGACCTTTGACACCCATGTCGAGAATTTCCGTGCGGAGTTCGCGGCCTTCCTGGACGCGAATCCCCTCGACACGGCGCAGACGGGCGAACGGCCGCAATCGAGTTCGGACATTCCGCAGTGGGCCCGCCGCTGGCAGCGGTTGCTGTTCGACAACGGGTGGCTGATACCCGGGAACCCCCCGGAGTTCGGCGGTCGTAATGCCACGCTCTTGCAGCAATACGTCTACCTCGAGGAGTTGTCGCGGCGGCGGATCTATCAAAGTTTCAACCCGCAGGGCGTGGGCATCATCGCGGCGTCATTGCTGTCGTTCGGGACGCCGGAACAAAAGCAGCGCTGGGCAGTGCCGATTCTGCGCGCGGAGATGACGGCGTCGCTGGGAATGAGCGAGCCCGGCGCGGGTTCCGATCTCGCCTCGCTGAAGACGCGCGCGGTGCTCGACGGTGACCAGTTCGTCGTCAACGGACAGAAGGTGTGGACATCGGGTGCCCATCACGCTGACGTGTTGCTGACGTTCGTGCGCACCGACCCCGATGCGCCAAAACACAAGGGAATCAGCGCTTTATTGATTCCGACCGACACCCCCGGTGTGGTGTGTCGTCCGTTCGCCTCGGTGGCCGACATCGAAGACGTCGACTTCAACGAGGTCTTCTTCACCGACGTGAGAGTGCCGGTGCAGAACTTGGTCGGGGAGCTCAACGCGGGCTGGCGCGTCGCGACCGGTTCACTCGGCCATGAACGCGCCATGCTGTGGCTGGACTACGCCGACATGCTGCACGCGCTGACGGTCGAGTCCAGGCCTACCGGACCCGTGCAGCGGGATCGCTACGCCACGCTGGTGATGGACTTTTACGCGATGCGCTTGCTGGGGTCGGCGACATTGGCCAAAGCCGCGCGCGGCCAAGAAGACGTGCCCGCGCAGTCGGTGCTCAAGCTGCTCGGTTCCGAGGCGATGCAGCGCGCGTGCGAGGACGCCCTGAACGCCAAGGGGGGCGACGGGCTGGCGTTGCGCGGGGTCACCGCGCCATTCGCTCCGCTCAACCTGGACAGCCATTACGGCAGCTGGTTTGACCGCTACACGCGCACCTTCGCCGCGACCATCGCCGGCGGCACGTCCGAAGTTCAGCGCAACATCATCGCCGAACGAGTCCTGGGACTACCCCGCGGTTAGCAGTTAGTGGTGGCGGGATTGTCCAGGCATCGCTGCAATCGGTCGGGATCCTGGGTATCCAGCCAGGAGTAGTAGCCGATGGCGATGAGCCCGGCGACGATCGCCACCGTCCCTAATACCATGCCGGCCACCGCGGCCCGGGGATTGGTGGCTTCACCGCGGCTCGCTCGCCGGCGGGCGATGTCGCCCGTGATCAGCGCCGCGATACCCAACGGCACCCCGATCAGCAACCAGCAGGTGGCGAGTGCCAACCCACCCAGGACCACTGCGGCGACGCCGGCCTGATTTCGAGGTTCCACGTGATAGCGCATGTGCGCTAATACTAGGCAATACGTGCCCGCGCGCGACTCGCAGGCGCTACAGCTGCACCAGCCGCGGTGCAAATCCCTTGGCCCGCAAAGCTACTCCGGCCTGTAAGGTCAGTTCCCGGGCGCTGCCAAGCAGGTTGTCCAGGATCAGCGACCGTTTGATGTGGTGGTGAAGCCGGTGTTCGGCCGTGAAACCGATACCGCCGAGCACTTGCTGACAGTGCCGCGCCGCGGTCAGTGCGGCCTGACCGGCTGCCGCTTTGGCCAGCAAGCTGGCCAGGTCGTCGGGGTCCTGCGATGCGGCGGTCGCGGCGCGCAGGGTCGCCTCGGCGCCTTCGATCGCTACCAGTGTCTCGGCCAGCCGGTGCCGGATCGCCTGGAACGAGCTGATGTGGCGGCCGAATTGCACTCGGTCCAGGGCGTGCTGGCGCGCGAGTGCGAGCATCGCGCGGCTGGTACCCACCAGCCACCAGCCCAATGCTTGCCGGCCGGCGCCCAGTCCAGCCTGCGCAGCCGAATCGCCTTCTGCGACAGGATGTATCGGCAAGTCGTTGTCGACAGCCGAACTCGGGATGTCTTCGCGCTTCCAGACCACCCAGGAGTCTCCGGCGAACGGGAGCGGGGTGACGCCGCCGGGGGATCGTCCGGCCGCGCGTAGCACCACGTCGTTGAGCACGGGCGCGTGCGCCCCGGTCTCGCCGAGCAGACGGAACACCAAAGGTATTGCGATGTCTGGGATTTCGTCCAACATGTCGTGCCAACCGAGTTCGGCCAGCGCCGCATCGAGCTTGGCGCCGGAAGCCGCGCCCATCGCGGTGCGCACCGACTCGGTCAGCAGCTGCAGTTCCTCGGAGTCTGAGGTCAGGTCCATGATCACTCCTTCCCGAGGTCGAGAAGCCGGCGGGCGATGATGTTGCGCTGAATCTCGGCGGTCCCGCCGTAGATGGTCGACGCACGTGAGTAGAGGTACTCCGATCGCCACGGCGTGTCGTCGAGCTCGAGGTCGCCGGGCAGCAGGTCGCGCACGGTGTCGTACAGCCGTTGTTCGGCGGAGGCCAGCAGCACCTTGTCGATGGAGGTGTCGGGGCCCAGACGGGCACCGTCGCGCAGCCGGTACTGGGTGGCACGCGACCGGCAACGCAGCGTGTGCAGCGCGAGATACGCTGCGCCCAGATCGTATTCGTCATGACCGCCGTGCTGGCTACCGCCGGAGACCTCGGCGATCAACGCGTCGAAGCGCGAGTAGAGGTAGGCGATGCGCTGCCAGAAGCAGGTGGACCGCTCGAAGGGGAGCAGGTCCATCGCGAGTTTCCAGCCGTCGCCGGGTTTGCCGAGCATCCGGCTCGACGGGATCACCACGTCGTCGTAGTACACCTCGCAGAACTCGTCGACGCCGTGCATGGTGCGCAGCGGCCGGATGGTGATGCCGGGGGTGTCGAGGTCGACGAAGAATGCGGTGATGCCGTCATGGCCGGGCCCGGTGCGGGTCAGCAGAATGCAGCGGGTGGAGAACTGCGCGAAGCTGGTCCAGACCTTCTGCCCGTTGACGATCCAGTTGTTGCCGTCCTGGACGGCCCGAGTGGTCAGCGAGGCCAGGTCGCTGCCGGAGCCGGGCTCGGAAAAGCCCTGGCACCATTGTTCTTCGCCACGCAGCAGCCGCGGCACCATCTCCGCTGCCAGTTCCGGCGGGGCGTAGTCGATCATCGTGGGTGTCAGCACCTCGAGCATCGAATACGGGCCGGGCTCGGCCAACCGCCGGCCCACCACCTCTTCGCCGACGATCGCGCGCAGCAGCGCCGGTCCGCCCAACCCGCCGACCTCTTCAGCCCAGCCGTAACGCATCCAATCGGCGTCGTACAACGCCCGGCTGACGCGACGGAACTGCAGCATGTGCCCCTGCAGCGAATGGTCGGGTCCGGGCGTTAAGTCGTTCTCGTCGAGCCACTTACGCAGACCCGATCGGAACTCCTCGACATTCACGGCTCGGCTTTCAGGGCTGTGGGCGGCCGATGGCGTGCGGGCGACCGGAGTCGTGCACACCGCTGCGGCGGATGAACGTCATGGCGCGGGTCTTGAGTCGCCAGCCTTGCGCGGTCCGCAGGTAGGTGTCGCGGTAGTAGCCGATCCGCATGTCATGCGTGGAGCCGTCGATGAAGCACAACGGCTGGGTGCCGCTCGCCGAGTCGCCGTCCAGGTTCTCGACCAAGGCGGTTCCGGTGAGGAACAAGCCCTTTGGTGCGGCGGCCACCAGCTCGGGAAACCTGTCCAGCCGGTAGGTGGAGCCGAACGCGCTGTAGGTCCCGTCCGGGGTGAAGACGCCGATCAGGCCGTCGATGTCTTCTTGGGTGATGGTGACGGCGTAGCGGGCGAGCAGCTGCTGAATCTCGACCAGATCGTCAGTTCTGGTTGGCTGTGTTGACATAGACCTTGCCGCCTTTCATGACAAAGCTGACGCGTTGGGTAACGGTGATGTCTTCCAACGGGTTTCCCGGTACCGCGATGATATCCGCGAGCTGACCCGACGCCAGCCTGCCCCGGTCGGTCTTGTTGATCAGCTCTGCGGCGGTGGTGGTTGCGGCCCGCAGCACCGCCAGCGGCGGCATGCCCCATTCGACCAGCGTGACAAGTTCGTCGGCGTTGCGGCCGTGGGGGATTGCGGGCGCATCGGTGCCGACCGCGATCTTGACCCCGGCTTCGTAGGCGGCCTTGATCGATGTTTCCGCCTTGGGGAACATCTCGGCGGCCTTGTCCTGCAATTCCTTCGGAGCGCGGGACACATCCATCGCCTGGGCGAGCCTGCGGGTGGTCACCAGGAACCGGTCGTTGTCGACCAGCATTTGGATCGCCTCGTCATCCATCAGGAAGCCGTGTTCGATGCAGTCGATACCGCACGCGACCGCGTGCTTGACTGCCTCGGCGCCGTGCGTGTGTGCCGCGACGCGCAGCCCGCGCCGGTGCGCCTCGTCGACGATCGCGCGCAGCTCTTCGTCCGAATAGTGTTGTGCGCCAGCCTCACCGGTCAACGACATGACACCACCGGAGACGCACACCTTGATCAACTGGGCACCGTGCTTGATCTGATAGCGCACCGCCTTGCGGATCTCGTCGACGCCGTTGGCGATGCCCTCTTCGACCGTGAGCTGTAACGCACCCGGCATGAAGGCGGCGAACATCGTCGGGTCCAGGTGCCCGCCGGTCGGCGTGATCGCGTGTCCGGCCGGGACGATTCGGGGTCCGTCGATCCACCCCGCGTCGATGGCCTTGCCCAGCGCGACGTCGAGCAGGTAGCCGCCGGTCTTGACGAACAGGCCCAGGTTGCGCACGGTGGTGAAACCCGCGCGCAGGGTGCGCCGGGCGTTGCCGACCGCACGCAGCACTCGCGTCGGGGGATCGTCTTGCACCTGGGACAGCCCGGGCATCTCACCGCGCCCGCCCATCAGGAGGTTGACCTCCATGTCCATCAGGCCGGGCAGCAGGATCTGATCGCCGAGATCGATGATCTCGCCTTCGGGTTCACCCCCGACGCCGACGATCCGGTCTTCGGCGATCTTCACGACGGCGGGCGAGACGATTACGCCGGCGTCGACGTCGAGCAGTCCGGCAGCCTTGAGCGTCTGCACCGCTCAGATCACCGGTTCCCGGATGACTTCGACCCACGCCGCGCCGCTGTCGGGAACGCGCGGCTGCTTCCATGCCTCGATCGGGAAGGACACCATGACCAACGATTGCATGATGTGCATCAGGCTTTTCGCGTCGTCGGGCAGGTCGTCGAGGGGGAACTTGTCGCAGTACGCGATGGCGTCGTTCAGCTTCGGAAACGCGACGTCATAGAACGCCTGCATCTCGGGCATTGTCGAGGCCAGCCGCTTGGCGTAGCGCTCGGGTTCGGTGGCCAGATCCCACTCCAAAAACGGCTCCAGGGAAGCGAATTCAGACGGTAACGCCATTGCGCTGGTACTCCTTCACATAGTCACCGGTGGTCTTGTGCAGGTGGCGGATCAGGACTTCCTGGTCGCACAGCAAGAACTCCTTGACGGCACGGGTGCCGATCATGGTCTGGGTTGCCTCCAAGGTGTTGGCGTCCTGCAACGCATACTCCTTGAACGTCACGGCGGCCAACTCCTGGGCCAGGCGCTCCCGCGCATTGCGCGGCGGAACGAAATACAGCGACGACTCGAAGATGTGCTTGTCCACCGCGGTGGGCCAGTAGTGGTAGGTCAGATACCAGCCGGGTTCCCAGATCAGCAGCATGAAGTTCGGGTAGAACAGCCACGAGTCGATGCCCCACTGCGGCACCTTCTTCACGTTGACCCCCGGTGGCAGCTCGAAGTTCTGCATCAGCTCGGGCTTGTCCCACGGACCGAACAGGCCGCTGCGCAACACCTGGTCCAGGGGCTTGACCATGCTCATGTCCGCCGGCGGCGCCTGGCCACCCCAGGTCGACTGCAGGCTGTGCGGGCCGGCCACCTCGTAGTGCAGTGCCTCGTAACCGTACTTCTGGATCTTGGCGGCTTCCTCCTTGGTGTACTGCCCCTGGTGCAGGATCGGCGCGTGGTAGAACTCGACGAACGCGTCGATGAACAACTTCCAGTTGCTGCCGACCTCGGCCCGGTACGAGTACGTTTCCGTCATCTCGCTGAAGGGATAGCCCTCGATGCTCTTGGCCAGCGGCCCGAGGTAGTCGGTCAGCGGCGCCGCGTTGTCGTCGAAGTTGATGAAGATGAAGCCTTCCCAGACCTCGCACCGAACCGGGGCCAGACCGTACTGACTCTTGTCGAGGTTGAAGAACTCGTCTTCCTGTTGGACGAAGGTCAGATCGCCGTCCAGGCTGTAGCGCCAGGCGTGGTACTTGCAGGTGAACTGCCGGCAGGTGCCGGAGGTCTCCTCGTTCGGAAAGTCGTTCCACACCAGCTTGTTTCCGCGGTGCCGACAGACATTGTGGTACGCCTTGACCGTCCCGTCCTTGGTCTTGGTGATGATCACCGAGGTGCCCTTGCCGACCGACGGCAGTTCCCTGGTGAAGTAGCTGCCCGTCTTGGGCAGCCGCTCGACCCGGCCGACGTTGAGCCAGGTCTTCCTGAAGACCGCGTCGCGCTCGGCCTCGAAGAATGCCGGGTCGATCGAGTCGGTGTAGTCGACCGGCGCGGTCCCTAGCTCGGGGTAGTTTTCCGTCCAGCTGCCGGCGGCTGGCTTGGGGAAGTGGGCCACGTTCCTAACCTCTCTTGTCTAGGTCTTGCCGCCGGATTCGGCGGCCTGTTCGAGCTCTACGCCAAAAGTGTTGAAAGCCATGGCCAGCAGGGCGTAGCAGCCAACCGTGAAGACGAAATCCATGCGCTGCTGGTCGTTGAGGCGCTCACCGAGTGCCGCCCAGGTCTGGTCGGACAGCTGAGACTGTTCCTCGAGTTCGTCGACCGCGGTCAGCACCGTGCGGTCGAACGCGTCGGTGGCCTCGCCTTGGCGAACGTCGTCGATCTGCTCGTCGGTGATGCCCGCCGCCTTAGCCATGCTGACGTGGTGCGACCACTCGTAGGCGCACTCGCGGCGATGGGCGACGCGCAGAATGGCCAATTCACGAATGCGGGCCGGCAGCGTCGATGTCATCAGCAAGTGAACGTTGAATCGGAGGAACGCCTTGGCCAGCGGCGGGTGGTGAGCCAGCGTGGACAGAGCGTTATTGGTGTCCGCGCCCCGCATCGCCGAGAGTGCCTGCTGGGTAGCCTCGTCCCACTGATCCGCGGGCAGCGGCGACAAGCGCATCAACGGAATCCTCTCGGTGAAAGAGAATCAGATTCTCATTTACAACCAACAGACTTGCACGATTCGCGCGGTTGGTCAATGCCAACTGGTAGCGTGCCGGAGCTGGCCGAGAGGCTTGCGGCCGTACGCCGTTATGTCGGCAGGTCCTGGGGCGCCATCCTGTCCTGTCTGAACAAATTTTTGGTTTGTGCTTAGGACCCTGGCCCGGTGCTGGCCTTTTTCTGGTCGCGTAGTCGCACGTGAGAGGGCACTCGGCGCCCGAAAGGGGTATACCGGAACAGGGCCTCGATTTGCTCGTCCAGTCCTGTGGATGTTGATTCTCACCTGGCGAGAAGCTAGTTTTCAGAGGTAGCGGGGCGAGACGACAGCCAATGCCCTTGGAGCAGACTGCACGTGGATCCGATGGAGAGGGAAGCTCATGAACAAAGAAGACATGATGCTGATCAGCGTCGACGACCACACCGTCGAGCCGCCCGACATGTTCAAGAACCACCTGCCGAAGAAGTACCAGGACGACGCGCCGCGGCTGGTGCACAACGATGACGGTTCGGACATGTGGAAGTTCCGCGACACGGTCATCCCCAACGTTGCGCTCAACGCCGTCGCCGGCCGGCCCAAGGAGGAGTACGGCATCGAGCCGACCGGACTCGACGAGATCCGGCCCGGTTGTTACAACGTCGACGAGCGCGTCAAGGACATGAACGCCGGCGGCATCCTGGCTTCAATCTGCTTCCCGTCGTTCCCCGGTTTCGCCGGGCGGCTGTTCGCCACCGACGACCACGACTTCTCGATCGCGCTGGTGCAGGCTTACAACGACTGGCACATCGACGAGTGGTGCGGCGCCTATCCCGCGCGATTCATCCCGATGGCGATCCCGGTGATCTGGGATGCCGAGGCGTGCGCCGCCGAAGTCCGCCGGGTGTCGAAGAAGGGCGTGCACGCTTTGACCTTCACCGAAAACCCCGCCGCGATGGGTTATCCCAGCTTCCACGACGAGTACTGGAACCCGTTGTGGAAAGCCTTGGTGGACACCGACACCGTGATGAACGTGCACATCGGCTCCTCGGGGCGGTTGGCCATCACGGCGCCGGATGCGCCGATGGACGTGATGATCACGCTGCAGCCGATGAACATCGTGCAGGCCGCCGCCGACCTGCTGTGGTCGCGGCCGATCAAGGAGTACCCGGACCTGAAGGTCGCGCTCTCCGAGGGAGGGACCGGCTGGATTCCTTACTTCCTGGAGCGCGCGGACCGGACCTACGAGATGCACTCCGCCTGGACGCACCAGGACTTCAAGGGCAAACTGCCCAGCGAGGTCTTCCGCGACCACTTCCTGACCTGCTTCATCAGTGACAGGGTCGGAGTGGCGCTACGCAACATGATCGGCATCGACAACATCTGCTGGGAGGCTGACTACCCGCACAGCGACTCGATGTGGCCGGGTGCTCCGGAAGAGTTGTGGGATGTGTTGTCCATCAACAACGTTCCCGATGACGAGATCAACAAAATGACCTACGAGAACGCCATGCGGTGGTACTCGTTCGACCCCTTCACGCACATTTCGCGCGAACAGGCGACCGTTGGTGCACTGCGCAAAGCCGCCGAGGGTCACGACGTCTCGATCAAGGCGGCGGGCCACGACAAGGACAGCCGGGCCGGCTCGTCCTTCGCGGACTTCGCGGCCAACGCGAAAGCTCTTAGCGGGAACAAGGACTGACGCCCCACCGGACCGCTGGTGCGCCGGTGCACGAACTGACTTGAAGGAGATCTGGCAGTGCCCGGCGGTGGAATGAATTTCGAGCTGACCGATGACCAGGAGCTGATCCGCAAGTCGGTCGCAGAGCTCGCGCGCAAGTTCGACGACCAGTATTGGATGGAAAAGGATCTCGCGCACGAGTTTCCGACCGAGTTCTACAAGGCGATAGCCGACGGCGGCTGGCTCGGTATGACGATCCCGACCGAGTACGGCGGCCATGGACTCGGAATCACCGAGGCGACCATCCTGCTCGAGGAGGTGGCCAAGGCCGGCGGTGCGATGAACGCGGCCAGCGCGATCCACCTGTCCATTTTCGGCATGCAACCCGTCGTCGTACACGGTTCGGACGATCTCAAGGCGCGAACCCTGCCGTCGGTGGCGACGGGTGAGGTGCACGTCTGCTTCGGCGTGACCGAACCCGGTGCCGGACTTGATACTTCACGTATCACCACGTTCGCCAAGCGCGACGGAGACCGCTACGTCGTCAATGGCCGCAAGGTGTGGATCTCCAAGGCAATGGAATCCTCCAAGATCCTGTTGCTGACCCGCACCCAGAGCTACGACGAGGTCGCCAAGAAGACCGACGGGATGACGCTGTTCCTCACCGATCTCGATCGCAGCCGCGTCGACGTCCGCCCGATCCGCAAGATGGGCCGCAATGCCGTCAGCTCCAACGAATTGTTCATCGACAACCTAGAGGTGCCGGTCGAGGACCGGGTTGGCGAGGAGGGCAAGGGATTTCAGTACATTCTCGATGGCCTGAATCCTGAGCGGATGCTTATCGCGGCCGAGGCGCTCGGAATCGGCCGGGTGGCGCTGGAAAAAGCGGTGAAGTACGGCAACGAGCGTGAGGTTTTCGGCCGGCCGATCGGCATGAACCAGGGCCTGCAGTTCCCGCTCGCGGATTCGCTGGCCCGTCTCGACGCCGCCGAACTGATGCTGCGCAAGGCCACCTGGCTGTATGACAACGGCAAACCCTGTGGGCGCGAAGCGAATATCGCAAAGTACCTCTGTGCCGATGCGGGCTTCGCCGCCGCCGACCGGGCGTTGCAAACCCACGGCGGCATGGGCTACGCCGAGGAATACCACATCACCCGCTACTTCCGTGAGTCCCGGCTGATGAAGATCGCTCCGGTCAGCCAGGAGATGATCCTGAACTTCTTGGGCGCCAATGTCCTGAAACTGCCGAGGAGCTATTGATGGCAGGTGCTGCCGGTGGGCGGCGGCTTGGTGACCTGACGTACGTTCGACCTCGATGACCACTACCGACGACGCTGTGCTGCTGTCCGCGGACACCGATGGGGTGCGTACGCTGACGCTCAACCGTCCGCGCCGCAAGAACGCCATCAGCCCCGAGCTGTGGATCGCGTTGCGTGACGCGCTGCTCGAGGCGGGCCGTGACCACAGCGTGCGTGCGCTGGTGATCACCGGGGCCGGCGGGGCGTTTTGCTCCGGCGCCGACATCGGTATTCCCGACGACATCCATCCGAAGTACAAGCTGCAACGGCTCACCGACGTCGCGCTGGCGTTACATGAGCTGCCGAAACCGACGGTGGCCAAGGTGACGGGCGTGGCGGTCGGCGCCGGATGGAACCTGGCGCTCGGCTGCGATCTGGTGGTCGCAACGCCCGATTCGACGTTCTCGCAGATCTTTTCGAAACGGGGCTTGTCCATCGACCTCGGCGGCTCCTGGCTGTTGCCGAAACTCGCTGGCCTGCAACAGGCTAAGCGGCTGGCACTGCTGGCCGACACCATCGACGCCGCGGAAGCCTTCGCGCTGAACCTGGTCACCTGGGTGGTGTCGGCCGAGGAGATCGACACATTCGTTCAGGATTTGGCCGGGCGGCTGGCGGCGGGTCCGCCGATTGCATTGGCCCAGACTAAAGCCCTGCTCAACGAGGGCGCCGACCGCACCTTGCGCGACGCGCTGGCCAACGAGGCACGCGCGCAGATCGGCAACTTCGCGACCGCGGATGCGGCCGCCGCCTATGCCGCCTTCAGCGAGCGACGGGAACCGTCGTTTACTGGCCGGTGGGCGCTATCGAAATCTGACCAGGAATTGGAGTAGAGACATGCGGGAGACGGTCATCGTCGAGGCGGTGCGGACGCCGGTCGGGAAACGCAACGGCGGACTGTCGGGCATGCACGCCGCGGACCTGTCCGCCCTCGTCCTCAACGAGCTGCTGGATCGCGCCGGGGTGGGACCGGAGATCGTCGACGACGTGATCTGGGGATGTGTGTCTCAGGTCGGCGACCAGTCCAGCAACATCGGCCGCTACGCCGTACTGGCCGCCGGCTGGCCCGAGAGCATTCCCGGAACCACGGTCAACAGGGCCTGCGGTTCCAGCCAGCAGGCCCTGGACTTCGCGGTGCAGGCGGTGATGTCGGGCCAGCAAGACGTCGTCGTGGCAGGCGGTGTCGAGGTCATGAGCCGCGTACCGCTGGGGTCGGCGCGAGCGACCGGCATGCCCTACGGCCCGAAAGTCCTCGCCCGCTATGACGATTTCTCCTTCAACCAGGGTCTGTCCGCGGAGATGATTGCCAAGAAGTGGGGCTTCTCGCGCACCCAACTGGACGAATTCTCCGTTCAATCCCATGAACGGGCCGCGGCGGCGCAGGACAGCGGCGCGTTCACCAATCAGATGGTCCCGGTCATCACCGACGACGAGGCCGTCGTCACCGCGGACGAGGGTGTGCGGCGGGGGAGCACCGTGGAGAAGCTGGGCGCGCTCAAGCCCGCCTTCGCCGAAGACGGCGTCATCCACGCCGGCAATTCCTCGCAGATCTCCGATGGTGCCGCCGCGCTGCTGGTGACGACCTCGGAAATGGCGGTTGAGCTGGGATTGACACCGATCGTGCGGTACCGTGCCGGAGCCGTCACCGGAGCGGACCCGGTGCTGATGCTCACCGGTCCCATTCCGGCCACCGAAAAAGTGCTGAGCAAGGCGGGCGTCTCGCTGGCAGAGGTCGGTGCATTCGAGGTCAACGAGGCCTTCGCGCCGGTCCCGTTGGCCTGGATCGCTGAGACGGGCGCCGAGCCTAGCCTGGTCAATCCGCTGGGCGGCGCCATCGCACTGGGCCACCCGCTGGGCGCGTCGGGGGCGGTGCTGATGACCCGATTGGCGCACCATATGCGCGATAACGGCATTCGTTACGGGCTGCAGACCATGTGCGAGGGCGGTGGCACGGCCAACGCCACCCTGGTCGAATTGGTCGCTTAGCACCAGCTTTTTATGAGTCCGCCTGAGACGGTTGTCACAGGCGGCAAACCTACCTACTGTGTGTTCAGAAGGTTGGTTCAGTCCGCCAATCGGTCAAAGGAGCCCGGTGCCCGACGCACGGCGTTACGACACGCTTCTCGCCAAAGGTGAGGACCGCAAGCAGCGGATCCTCTCGGTCGCCCAGCGGCTGCTGATTCGTAACGGCTGGCGCAACACCACGCTGGCCCAGATCGCCGGCGAGGCCGGCGTCACCCCCGCGGGGCTGCTGCATCACTTCGAGTCCAAGGAACAGCTCCTGCACGCGGTTCTGGACGCCCGCGATCAGGACGACGATTCGCACGCCGACCGTGCCGGCGACCTGATGGCCCAGATCTCCGCGGTCGCCGATCGATTCCACCGCGCGCCCGAATTGGTCGGCACGTTCACGGTGCTGCTGGTCGAGAACATCCAACCCGACGCCCCGTTGCACGACCGAATGCTCGACCGGCACCGGCAAGCCGTCGACATCGTCGCCGACCTCATCCGCACCGGTCAGGCCGACGGCCGGTACCGCGGGGACATCGACCCCACCATCAAGGCAGTGGAGATACTCGCCTTCGTCCACGGAATGGAAACCACATGGTTGCTCGATCCTTCGATACCTCTGACCGAGGTGTTCAAGCAGTACGCCGAGACGCTGGCGCGGGACTTCACGCCTTAGAAAAAGCAACCGACAAGGCCACTGAGCACGACATGAGGTACCGGCTCGACGTCGTCGCCTCCAGCGTCCTCGACGTGGTGCGATTCGCCGGGGGGTGGCTGTTCGACCGGTCGATGGCCGGGTGGGACGTCACCGTCCTGCTCACCGACCTGGCCGACCACTCCGATCTTCGGCCGCTGCAGATCATCGGGGCCCGTACCCTCGACCTGGACCGCACGCTGGAGTCGGTCGACGACCGTCCCCGCCCGCAGGCGCTGGCGGCGGCGGCCGATCTGGTGGGTTGCGATTCGCGGGTGCGCCAGGGCGTCCTGCGGGCCCTCGATCACGGCGTCACCGAGGTCACGCTGTGGGGCGACACCTGGCCCGCGGAACTCGATGGCAGCGTCGGCCGGGTACAACACCGGCTGAGCATGGCCGCCCAGATGTTCAAGGCCAAGGCGCTGGCCGCCGCGGCGATGCCTGAGTACTCGATCGGTCACACCGAGAACTTCCGCAGCGGCCTGCTGGCCTGTCCGTCGGTGGCGGCCGACCTGGTCCCGGCCGGCTAAGTCCGGGGTTCGCGCTTCCGGGCGGATTCGACGCGTCGTGACCGCTTCGCGGCACCCGTCGTTGACGACGATCACGCTGTGTGGAAATCTAATGCTCATCTCTGAGAGGCTCATTCTCATTGCTGAGATTCGAACGGAGCAAGATGACGAACGACTTCTCCAAGATGGACTTCTTCCGGGGCAAAGAGCTCATCGCGGACCCGTACCCCTATTACGAGTCGCTGCGCGAGCAATGCCCGGTGGCCCGCGAAGAGCACCACGGGGTCACGATGGTCACCGGCTGGGAAGAGGCCTGCGCCGTGCTGAACGACGCGGAGACCTGGTCCTCGTGCATCTCGGTGACCGGGCCGTTTCCCGGCTTCCCGGTGAGCCTCGAGGGTCTGGAAGACAGTGACATCACCGACCTGATCGAACAGCATCGCGACGAGCTGCCGTTCAGCGACCAGCTGCCCACCCTCGAC
The DNA here is from genome assembly GCF_041287235.1 of Mycobacterium sp. pR1184. Classification (NCBI taxonomy): domain Bacteria; kingdom Bacillati; phylum Actinomycetota; class Actinomycetes; order Mycobacteriales; family Mycobacteriaceae; genus Mycobacterium; species Mycobacterium sp. pR1184. Next base: position 474,876 of record NZ_JBGGKR010000002.1, read on the forward strand.
CCGCCCACCCACACCAATCACCGATCGCTGCTGATGCGGCTGATCACCCCCAAGCGCCTCAAGGAGAACGAGGACGCGATGTGGGCGCTCGCCGACCAGGCCCTCGACGACTTCCTGGCACCCGGCCGCGGTGAATGGATCAAGGGCTTCGCCGGCCCGTTCACATTGCTGGTGATCGCCGACTTGCTGGGCGTGCCGCTGGAAGATCGCGACAAGTTCGTCAAGGGCATCGCCGAACACGCGGGTGGTGGGATCGGCGGCACCGGCAAGGAATCGCTGTCACACAGCCCGCTGGAATTCCTGTACGGCCTGTTCTCCGACTATGTCCGCGACCGACGGCAAAACCCGCGCGACGACGTGCTGACCGGCCTGGCGACCGCCACCTTCCCCGACGGTTCGACACCGGAGGTCGAGGACGTTGCGCGCGTTGCCGCCAACGTCTTCTCCGCGGGCCAGGAGACCACGGTTCGGCTGCTCGGCGCGGCGTTGCAGACACTTGGCGAGCGCCCCGACATCCAGGCGCAGTTGCGCAGGGACCGCAGCCTGCTGCCCAACTTCATCGAGGAGTCGCTGCGCCACGAGAGCCCGGTCAAGGGCGACTTCCGGATGAACCGGAGGCCGGTCAATGTCGGCGGCGTCGACCTGCCCGCCGGCACCACCGTGATGATCGTGCAGGCGGCGGCCAACCGCGACCCGCGCCGGTTCGAGGACCCGACCACGTTCGACCCGGCCCGCAAGAATGCCCGCCAGCACATCTCCTTCGGGCGCGGTATCCACAGCTGCCCGGGTGCGCCATTGGCGAGGGCCGAAACCCGCGTCGCGCTCGAGCGGCTGCTGGATCGCACGACCGACATCAGGATCAACGAGCAGATGCACGGGCCGGCCAATGACCGCCGCTACCAATACGTTCCGACGTACATTCTGCGTGGCCTGACCGAATTGCATTTGGAGTTCACGCTGGCATGAAAGTTTGGGTAGATGATCAACGCTGTCGCGGCCACGGTATGTGTCTCACGCTCTGTCCGGACGTGTTCAGCCTGACCGACGACGGTTACGCAGAAGCGATAGATTCCGATGTCCCAACGGAATTGGAAGCCGCCACGCAGGAAGCCATCGAATGCTGCCCCGAGCAGGCCATCAGCGAAGTCAAAGACGAGAGCTGACCAGATACACACGCAAATAAGGAGATTCGAGTGCCGAAAGGGTATGTCATCCTTACCGAGGCCATCAAGGACCCGGAGGGCATGAAGGCTTACGCCGAGGCTGCGATTCCGACGATGAGCGGCGCCACCGCTCTCGCAGTGGACGCCGCGCCGAAAGTCGTTGAGGGCAACTGGCACGGCGACCAGACCGTCGTGCTGGAGTTCGAGTCCGTCGACGCAGCCCGCGCGTGGTACGAATCCGAGGGCTACCAGCAGGCGGCGAAACTGCGCCACGCGGCCGCCGACTGCAACGTGGTCATCCTCTCCGGATTTTGACCGCTACTCTCCGACGATCGCGATCGCCTGCCGAGGGCATTGACGCACGGCCTCGCGCACGTCGGCCTCGTTCTCCGGGGTGACTTCTTCGGTGTGAACGGTCAGCATGTCGTCATCACCGAGCTCGAAGATCTCGGGGTTGATGCCCATGCAGACACCGTTGCTCTCGCAGAGTCCCCAATCGACCTCGATCTTCCTCGTCATCGTGGCCCCCTCATCGAAGCACTTTGACGGGCACGCTCTTCCAGCCCGCCACGTTTTGCATGGTTACCCGCTTGCACGCCGACCAGTCCACCTCGTAGCGCGGCATGAAGTCCAGCAGTCGCTCCAGTGCGATCCTGCTTTCCAGGCGGGCGAGAGCGGCACCGAGGCAGCTGTGAATGCCGTATCCCAGGCCCAGATGTTGCGCCTCGGTCTGGTCGCGCTCGATGTCGAACGTGTCGGCGTCGGTGAACGCGTCGCTGTCGCGGTTGGCCGCTGCGCCGCACAGGAATACCGGCTTGAAGGGGGGAATCACGCCGCCGCTGACGTGTGCCTCTTTGAGGGTGTAGCGGACGTTGTACTGCACCGGCCCCTCGTAGCGCAACAACTCTTCGACGGCCCCCGGGATCTTCTCGCGGTCTTCTTGCAGCTTCTGCCACTGGTCGGGGTGCCGGGCGAAGATGACCGCCGCGTTACCCATCAGTTTGGTGACGGTCTCGGCGCCGGCGCCGCCCAGAAGGGTTGCGAACCCGCAGATCTCGATGTCGTCGAGTTTGCGGGGCTGACCGTCTTCGGTGGGGATCTCGGCCGCGATCAACCTGCTGATCATGTCGTCCTGCGGGTCCGCCCGCCGCTGTTGAATCAGGCCGTAGTAATACATCGCGGTCTCGATGTTGGCCTGCATCCCGGCCTCGCTGATCTCGATCTGCCCGGGTTCGTGATGCAGGCTGGTGTCGATCCAGTGCCGCACCTGCTGGCGGTACTCCTCTGGCACGCCGGCCATCCGGGTAATGACCTCCACCGGGAACGGCCCGGAGAAGTCCTGCACCACGTCGAAGTTGTCCGGATCGCAAGCCCCCAGGTACTTGTCGATCACCTCGATGATCGTTTCGCGCTGCGATTGGACGGCCCGGGGGGTGAACGCCTTGTTGAGCAGGCTGCGCATGTGGCGGTGGTCCGGCGGGTCCATGAAGATGATCGACCGCTGCTCAGGTGAGACACCTCGGCGCACCATCGCCAGGTCGCAGCCGCGCGCCGAGGAGTACGTCTCGAAGTCTTTGAATGCCGCGGACACGTCAACGTGGCGGGTCAGCGCGTAGAAGTCCTCTTTCTCGTCGTAGTACAACGGGGCGTCTTCGCGCATCCGCGCATAGATCTCGAACGGATTGTTGTAGAAGTCGTCGGAGTACGGATCAAAGAGAACTTTCGGCTTTGTCACTGACATGCTCCTCAGCGGCGAGGGTTAGGGCGGGCTGGAACCGTTACGGTTGAATGCCTGACTGTAACGCTAACGGTAGCGCTTTCGTCGCGAACCGGGAAGAACCGAAGTGCCGACATGTCAAACCTTTCCGCCGACATCGAGGACCCCGATGACGTCGTCGAGGGCACCGAGGTCTGCGGCGATGCCGCGCACGGCGGCGATGTCTTTTCCGATGAATTCCCCGGCCACCTCGATGAACCCCGCGATCGAGCCCGTCGCGGCGATAAGGTCCAGCACCCGGCTGGTGGCGCTGCCCTGCGCCAATGCGCCGAGCAGGGTCGGTTCGGCAACGCCGAGGCGCTCGCCCAGCCGGATCGACTCGGCAAGCAGCCCGAGGTGGCCGGCGAACAGGGCATTGTTGACCAGCTTCACCGTCTGGCCGGCGCCGCGCGGGCCGACGTGCAGCACCGGGTCGCCGTAGCAGCCCAATAGTGCTTGCAGTCGGGCCACGGTGTCATCCTGGCCGCCGACGAACAGCGTGAGGGTGCCCGCCGCGATGTCATGCGGGCCGCCGCTGACCGCGGCGTCGACGACCTGGACACGGCCCGCCCGGGCGGCGATGGCCTCGATCGTTCCGGGGCGGGTCGTGGTGTGCACCACCAGGGTCGAACCCATCGGCATGGCCGACAGCAGCGGGCCGTCCAGGCAGACCTGGCGCACCTGCTCGTCGGTGAACACGCAGAGCACCACCACATCGGCTTGCGCGGCGGTGTCGTCTACCGCGTCCACCACGGTTGCGCCCAGCTGCTCGAGATCGTGGCGCTGGGCGTCATTCGTCGCGTCGCGGACCAAGACCGTCACGTCGTGGCCCGCCGCGGCGAGACGCGCCACCATGGGACGGCCCATCCGCCCGGCTCCGATGAACCCGACTTTCACCTCGGGTGTTCCATCAGGGTGAGCGCGGCGTCGGCCGCATCGAGGACGGCGCCCCCGCGGGCGGCGGCCGCCTCGGCGAGGTCGACGATCAGCCGCACGTCCTTCTGCAGCAACGTGCCCGCTACGCCGGCCAGCCGGTCCAAGCCGCCGATTCCGCCGATGGCGTTGAGCGCGAAGCTGTTTCCGCTGCTGCGTGAGACGACTTCGACGAGCCGATCCGGTGCGACGCCGAGGGACTGCGCCAGCGAAAGGGCGGTGGCCGCGGTTCCCAGGTTCGCGGTGAACAATAAGTTGTTGAGCAGTTTGGTGGTTTGGCCGGTGCCCAGTTCGCCGAGGTGGACGACGGGATCGCCATAGGTTTCGAAGACGGGACGGCAGCGCTCAACCGTGTCGGTTTCGCCGCCGACCATCACCATCAAACGGCCCTGCGCCGCAGCCGGACCGCCGCCGCTGACCGGGGCATCGAGTACCGAAACACCTTTGCCAGCAACTTTTTTCGCGATTGTTTGACAGGTTTTCGGGTGTACGGTGCTGTGCACCGCGATCACACTGTCCGGTTGCAGGCCCGCGAACAGGCCCTGTTCACCGGTGGCGATTTCCTCGATGTCGGCCTCGCTGACCACGCAGAGGCAGACCAGATCACTGACGGCGGCGAGTTCGGCAGGTGACGACGCGATTTCCGCCGAGGTGTCGGCGAACGGCTCGACCGACGCGGGTCGGCGCGCCCACAGCGTGGTCGCGAAGCCACCTTCGACGATCCGCCGGGCCATGGGGCCGCCCTGGCTGCCCAATCCGATGAATCCGACTCTCATCCGGCGGCCTCTTCGTCGGTTGAACGCGCGGCCACGCACTCGTCGACGAACCCGAGAACCTTCGCGTGGTATTCCGGTGCGCGGTGGCTGAGGCTGATGTTGTGGCCGGCGTCAGGTTGCCGGTGCAGGGTGAAGCGCGGCACGCCGGAGAACATCGAGACGATCTCCTGCACCGCCGAATCATCGGTCTGCCAGACCTTTTCATGCTCGGCGATGCTGAAGTGCACCGGCACCCGCACGGCCGGGGCCAGCGTCGGGAAGGTTTGACGGGCCCAGTCCGACACCATCTGGTCCTCGTAGGAGGGAGCCGACGGGGACACCGTCGCTCCGCCGAGGACCTCGGGTGGATACATGTTCGCCGGGCTCCACAGCAGGTCGCGCATGCCGGGCGGGCGGCGTTCGCGGGTCGCTGTTTTGAGTATCTCTTTGGCCGCCGGGTGATAGTGCCGGCCGGTGCCCGCCAATTCGATGCCGAGCAGCTCGGCACCGCGCTCATCGGCGGCCATTCGCATCGTCAGCTCGCAGCCGCCCGAATGGCCCATCACGAAAAGTCCTGCACCGCTTGGTCGTTCGCCAATGATGCGTTCGACCGCGCCGTATGCCAGGTTGACGCGCTGGTCGCCGGAGACCATCGCCTCGGGGTAGGGCGCCGAACTGCCGTAGCCGGGCCGGTCGAGCGCCACCACGGTGAATCCCGCGGCCGCACCGGTGCGTAGTAACGAATACGACGGGTGGCCGGGGCAGTCGAAGTAGACCGCGGTGGTGCCGCCGCCGTGGATGGCCACGATCACGGCCTTGGGGTCAGCGGCTTCGCAAACCACCGCCGACATCGGCACCCCGTCGACGATCACCAGCCGGGGGCGCGGAGTCGGCGCGGCAGTGCTCATGCTCGCCTCATTCCGGGGCCCGCAGCAGGAGCACGCCGCTGGGGGTGAGGCCGCCGCTGCTGACTACCCCGACCCGGGCATGGTCGACCTGGCGGTCGCCCGCGGCGCCGCGCAATTGGGTGATGGCCTCGTGCAGCAGGCCCATGCCGTGGGTGCGGCCATGCGATAGTTGGCCGCCGTGCGTGTTGAGCGGCAGCTGGCCATCGCGGGCGATGTTCTTGCCGCCGTCCAGAAACTCCTTGGCCTCGCCGATTCCGCAGAAGCCCAGCGCCTCGATCCAGGACAGGCAGTTGAATGAAAACCCGTCGTACAGCTCGGCGACGTCGACGTCGGCGGGCCGCAGCGAGGTGCGCGTCCAGACATGCGCGGACTGGCCCAGTACCTGCGGCTCGTGGGTCAGCGTGCTCTGGTCCCAGTCGAGTCGCTCGACGATCTGCGTTCCGACAGCCTCGACCAGGACCGGGGGCTTGGCCAGATCACGGGCCACGTCGATCGCGGAGACGATCACGGCGATCGCGCCGTCGCACGGCACGTCGCAGTCGTACAGGCCGAACGGCGTCGTGATGGGGCGCGCGTTGAGGTAGTCGTCCATCGTCATCGGGGTTCGGTAGATGGCCGTCGGGTTGAGTTCGGCGTTCGCCCGCTGGTTCAGCGCGATCCAGCCCAGCGTTTCTTTGGTGGTGCCGTATCGCTGAAAGTGGCGCTGCGCGTTCATCGCCAACGTGTGAGCCGCGGAGGTGGCGCCAAATGGCATCTGCCAGCCCGACATCCGGCCCCCGAAACCGCCTGGGGGGGCGATCTTGCCCTGCTTCATCAGCTCGCTGTTGGTGGCTTCCCACAGCGTTCGGAAGCAGAGCACGTGACGCGCCAGCCCGCAGGCGACCGCGAGCATCGCGGCGATCACCGAGCCACCCGGACCGAACGTCTCCATCGCGCCGTTGTGCCACGTCGGCCGAATACCCAGCGCACCCTCGAGAGCGGTGGTGCCGCCCTCCCCGAATCCGCCGACATTGATCGCGCCGGGGTAGGTGGACAGGCCGTCGATGTCGGCGTACGTCAGGCCGGCGTCGGCGATCGCGGCCTCGCAGGCCTGCACGGTCAGCGCCAGCGGCGGTTGCATCAGCCGCCGGCCGATCGGTGACATGCCGATCCCGGTCAGCGCTACCTTGTCTTCGAACTTGTCGGTGGTGAGCATCGGGCGCACGTATTCGCCGAAGCGTTCCGGTGCGATCTCGTCGACCGGTAGCGCAGCGGGATTGGCGTCGGGGATGGGCCGAAACAGCGGGAACCACACGTCCTCGACCTGCTCGAAGACGACCTCGACCTGTTGGCCGAGCTCGAGCTGATCGGGCTCGCAATCCACGATGTTGGTTGTCAATCGCACCCGCGGGTCCTCGGCGATCGCAACTTGCGCGATCACGTAGGGCGCCACCAGCCCGGGCAGGCTGAACCGCTCGTTGATGGTGAAGCCGGCCAGCGTCGCCTTGCCGGAAACCGTGCGGACCGCGATATCCAACGACCGGCAATAACGGCACACCGGCGCCGGCGGATGGATCAGGGATTCGCAGGCCTGGCATGCCTGCAGCCGAAGCTTGCCGTCGGCGCCCGAGGTCCAGAAAAACTCATTCTCCTGCGTGACCTGGGGCAATGGGCGTCCCGGTGCTGCTGACACGTCACCTCCGCGAGTCGACCGGCCCGTGGGTGCAACGTGGTAGGCCCGTTATACGAATCGGAGAATTACGTTATCACTGCCAGGCAGGCGTGAGCCAGACACGCGAAAAGGATTGGGACGACGACCGCCGGCGTCAGTACGGGACCCAGACGCCGTTGAAATAGGCACCCCATTGGTGAAAGCCGACGCTCCACATCGGATCGTTCGGTGACCACCACGGCCGTGGCGGTGGGGGCGGCACGTCAAGCCCGGCGAACGACGGCGCATACGCCGGCGGGGCCACGTACCACGCGGGCACCGGCGGCGGCGGTTTGCACTCGAAGGTCGCCTGATTCCACGACATGTTCGAATCGCACTGCGCCGAGCTGATTCCCGGCGTCACGATCGCCGCCGTCGCCATTGCCCCGAAAACGACCGCAATGACGGCGGTCAAACGACGAACGAACCACCCCATGACGGCCCTCCTAATACGTTGTCCTACTCGGTCTTGTTCGTTGACGCGTGCACGACGGGCAGGATCAGGGTGTCGATGACCTGCCGTACGAAGTTGGCATCGACGGATTCTCCGCGGGCAACCCGCAACAGGGCCATGGCCACGAGCACGTCGGCCACCATTGACCAGTCCTGATCGGCCGATATTTCGCCGCGGTCAGCGGCTTGCGTCAGGATCGCGGATATCGTGCGTTTGCCTTTGCAAAGCATGAGGTCATCGAGTGCCGATGCGAGTTCGGGCTCGTGCGCGGCTTCCATCGCGACGCGCAACACCAGATCGTTGCTGACCAGGCTGGTGTCATTGAGTCTGACGCGTTCGACCAGATCATCCAGGTCGCCGGCCAGGCTGCCCGTGTCCGGGACGTCATCGGTGAGCAGATCGGGTCGCCAATAAATCAGAGCGTCTGTGATCAAGGCCGCCTTGGATGACCACCGTCGATAGATTGCGGCCTTTCCCACGCCGGCGCGCGCGGCGACATCGTTCATGTTGGTGGCGTCATACCCATGCTCGGCGAGAGCCGCCAAAGCGGCATTGAGGATGGCGGGATCGCGCGATCGGTCCAAACGCCCGTCCGTGCGTTGGCGCAGTTTGGATTCCCGTCCTGTCATGGGCCCTGCTCCGTCGACTGAACTACCTTTCCATCGACAGTCTGGCAGACCCGCAGACCGGCAGGTTAGCTTCATGGCGCCACTAACTGTGGGATCGGTGCGGTGTGCGCATCGTCGGCCGCCGGGCTGGATCGCCTAATGCGGAAGGTGTTCAGCGGCCACCAGAACCAGCGTCCGAGGGCGGCGGCGATCGACGGCGTCATGAACGAGCGCACGATCAACGTGTCGACCAACAGGCCCAACCCGATGGTGGTGCCCAGCTCCCCGATCACCCGGAGCTCGCTGACGATCATCGACATCATCGTGAAGGCGAAGACCATGCCTGCGGCGGTGACCACCCGCCCGGAGGCGCCCATGCCGCGGATGATCCCTGTGTTGAGGCCCGCGTGGATTTCTTCTTTGAGTCGCGACACCACGAGCAAGTTGTAGTCGGAGCCCACCGCCAGCAGGATCACGACGGACAGCGGCAACACAATCCACTGCACGCCCAGGCCGATGATGTCTTGCCAGAGCAAGACCGACAGGCCGCAGGCGGTGCCCAGAGACGCCGCGACGGTGCCGACGATGACGAGCGCGGCCACCAGGCTGCGGGTGATGAGCAACATGATGCCGAAGATCAGGATCATCGCCGAGATTCCCGCGACGAGAAGGTCGATGATCACCCCTTGTTGCATGTCGCTGTACATCGAGGCCATCCCGGCCACGTAGACCTTCGAGGACTCCAGCGGTGTGCCCTTGATGGCGTCGGCGACGGCGTCTTTGATGCCCTCGACGTGTTTGATGCCCTCGACGGTGGCGGGGTCACCCTGGTGGGTGATGATGAACCGGGCGGCCTTTCCGTCGGGAGAGACAAACATCTTGAGGCCGCGCACAAAGTCCGGGCTTTTGAAGACTTCCGGTGGTAGATAGAACGAGTCGTCGTTTTTCGCCTCGTCGAAGTATTGCCCCATCAACGTCGATCCTTCGGCGGCCTCTTGCTGATGGGCCTGGGTGCCCTGCATCGTGCTATGCATCGAGAGCATGAAGTCGCGCATCGTCTTCATGGTGTCGATCATCGGCGGGAAATCGGCCAGCATCTGGGGCATCAACTGATCCATGTGGTCGAGATCACCGCTGAGTCCTTTGATTTGGTCGGCGAGCTTGTCGATACCGTCGAGCGCGTCGAAAATCGACCGCAGTGACCAGCAGATCGGAATGTCAAAGCAGTGCTTCTCCCAGTAGAAGTAGGAGCGAATCGGCCGCCAGACGTCTTCGAAATCCGCCATGTTCTCGCGCAATTCGTTGGTTGTGTCCACCATGTCGTGGGTCTTGCCCACCATGCTGTGCGTGGTCGCGGTCAACTCGCGCATGACGCTATACATGTGTTCCATCGTGGAGATCGTCTTGCCTAGCTCGTCGGCCTGCTCGAGCATGTGAGCCATGTTGTCGTTCATGAACTTTGCCGTTTGCAGAGTGCCGGAGTTCTGCATCGCGATCTGAAACGGAATCGAGCTGTGCTCGATCGGGGCCCCCAGTGGCCGGGTGATGGTCTGCACGCGTTCGATGCCCCGTAAGTGGAACACGCTCTTGGCGATTCGGTCGACGACGAGCATGTCCGCCGGGTTCCGCAGATCGTGGTCGGCCTCGACCATCAGCAGCTCGGGATTCATGCGGGCCTGGGAGAAGTGTCGATCGGCGGCGGCGTATGCGACGTTGGCCGCCATATCTTGGGGCGTGAACTTTTGATCGTTGTAATTGGGTACATAGGTGGTCAGGCTGACGAAACCGATCACGGCGATCATGATCGTCACGAGAAGGATCGGTATCGGCCAGCGCACCACGGCGGTCCCGACCTTGCGCCAATTACGGGTGGAGAGATTGCCTTTCGGGTCGAAGAGGCCGAACCGAGATCCCAAAGCCAGCACAGCAGGTGCCAGGGTCAGTGCCGACAGCACGATCACCAGCAACGCGATCGCACACGGCAGCCCCATGGTCTGGAAATATGGCAGCCGGGTCGCCGTCAGGCAGACGCAGGCGCCCACGATCGTCAAACCCGAACCCAAGATCACGTGCGAAACGCCCTGATACGCGGTGTAAAACGCGTCCTCCCGATCCTGGCCGAGGGCCCGGGCCTCGTGATAGCGGCCGAGGAGAAAGATGATGTAATCCGTTCCCGCCGCGATGCTCAGCATGGTCACCATGCTCACCGCATATGGGGTGAGGCCGATGATCCCCACGTTGCCGGCAGTAGCCGTAACTCCCTGTGCGGCAAACAATTCGATGCCGATGATCACCAGGCAGAAGATGGTCGTGCCGACCGAGCGGTAGACCACCAGCAGCATCACCAGGATGACACCGATCGAGACCAGCGCCATCGTCGCCATGCTCTTGTGCCCCACCAAGCTGACATCGGCGTTGAGCACCGTGTTGCCCGCCACGTACGCCTTGACGCCAGGCGGCGCGGGCACCTCGGCGACGATCTTGCGCACTGCGGCTACCGACTCGTGACTGGGTGTGGTCCCTTGATCACCATCGAGGAACACCTGCACATAGGCGGCCTTGCCGTCCGCGCTCTGCGAACCCGCGGCGGTCAAAGGGTCGCCCCAGAAGTCCTGGACATGCTGCACGTGGGCGGTGTCGGCCTTCAGCTTGGCCACGATCCGGTCGTAGAATTCGTGCGCGCTGTCTCCGAGTTTGTCTTGGCCCTCCAACACCACCATCGCCGAAGAGTCAGAACGGAACTCGTGGAACACCCGGCCGATTTGCATCATCGATTTGAACGCCGGAGCGTCCTTTGGGGTCATCGGCACCGAGTGCTGGGCGGCCACATCATCCAGTGACGGTGAGATCAAACCGAGGCCGACCGCAAGGAGCACCCAAAACAACACGATCGGCAGCGAAAGGACGCGAATCGGCCGGGCAAGTACCGGTCGGCCGGGCAGCGAATGCGTAGTGCTCATACGGCTTTCACCAAGCAGTAGATGAACGGCTGGTACTCATCGCTGTGACGGTCATCGCGCACCTGACCGTCGACGATCACCCGGCACCGGATCGCGTTTACCTCGGTACTGCCCTGGGCGACAATGTTGGCCGACATCGAGGGCAACGTCGTCACGATCGTGTACGACCACGGTAACGGCGCAGCGTCGACAAGATGCGGCTGCCCGTTCTCATCCAAATAATTCAGGCTCACAGTCCCGCCCGTCGAAGAGGTTATTTCATACGTAATGTGTTTGGGATTAAAGGGTTTCGTATTATCGGCGTTCGCCTCGCCGGACATCGCCGTGCCGTTGGCGCCAAAGGTGTCGCGGACCTGCACGACCACGTAACCGCCCAGCACGATCACGACGAGAAGGAGCAACGGCATCCACGCCCGCTTGACGATTCGAAACACAGTCTTCCCCTGACGTCTGCCAGCTTTGGTCTGCGCTCCGCCCAAGGCAGCGCAGAGACCGGTACGGCAATTTTGGCACTACACGGAACTCGCGTTCCGTCACAACGGGGAACTGTACAGCACGACCGCGCGGCCCGCGAATTAATCCGATTGCGTCAAAACGCAGAACCGTTGCCCCAAGTCGCCGGCCATCTCTTTGGAGTGGCGGTCGGAGCGAACTTGCTGCTGCTCAGCGCGCGCCGGAGCCGGTACGCGTTGTGGTGCAGAAGATTTGCCCTGCCTAGCTCGCATCCGTCTCGGATGCCCAGCGGGCAGTTGCCCCCGTCCTCTTAGCCGCCGACGGTGTCGAAGGTGAGTTACGAATCAGAGCCGGGAAAGCTCAACGGGTGAAGCCCCATTCGGCTTCGTTCTCGTCGGTTTTGAGATGCTCGGCCGGATCGTCTACCTCGGTAAGCGGTAGCGAGGCGGCGGGAAAGATGCGTTCACCGAGTTCGGTGATGGCATGCACCGGGCAATCCATCAGTGCGCGCATCACGGCGTCGCGATCCGCCTCGGCCACGGTGCCGTCCCCGATCAGGGATGCATAACCCCAGTCGTCCAGCGAGAAATATCCGGGCGCGTACTTGGCGCAGACTCCGAAGCCGTCGCAAATGGTGCGGTCCAGACGGATTTTCATACTTGCCTCAGAGCTTGCGCCTCGTAGGGACGTTCGGCACGGAATGCGCCGCCGGCGCAATCCGGACAGGTGTTGTCGAGATGCGCCGCGACCTCGGCCGGGAACTGGTCGAGCAGGCTCGCGGCCACATTGGTGGCGGCATCCAGTGTGGCGCAGGCGCCGCGTCCGCGCAGCAGCACCGACCAGCGGCGCAACCGGTCGACGTCCTCCGTGGTTGCGGCGCCGTCGCGCAGCGCCCCGGCGGCGGCCGCCATCGCCGCCGTCCCGTTGAAGCAGGACCCGCATTGGCCGGCATTCTCGCGGTCGAAATAGGCCAGCACGGCCGCCGCAACCGCGACGGGGCACTCATCGGTGATCACCGAGACCGCACCGCAGCCCAGGCCGCTGCCCAGGCGCCGCATCGTCTCGTGGTCCAGCGTGGTGTCCAGCACGGCCCGGTTGAGCACACCCGCGAAGTATCCACCCATCAGTGCGCCCCGCACGTTTTCAGGGGAAATGCCGTGCAGTGCAAGCAATTCGGTGAACGCCAGACCGTGGGGCAGTTCGTACAGCACCGGCGGCTTGCCGGCACCGGTGATCGTGGCCAAGAACGTGCCGGTCGACAGCGACGTGCCCTGCGAGCGGAACGCCGCCGAACCGTTGCCCTGTACGTAAGGCAGATTGGCCAGCGTCTCGACATTGCTGACCAGCGTGGGCAGCTCATCGACGCCCGCTTCGAATGGGCGTGGCGGCTTGTCGGTCGGTTTGGCCGGGCCCCCGTTGATCACCCGAACCGCGGCGGTCTCCTCGCCGGCCACGTATCCGGGCTGGACGGTCAATACGCGGACCGTGACACCGAGGGTGTCGGAATCCAGCTCGCCGAGCGCGGTTTCGACGCTGTAGGCCGACTCAGGGTCGGACACGTACACGTAGGCGCGGTCCGCGGCCACCACCGCCGCGGCCAATCGCAGTCCGTCCAGCACCAGATGGGGGCGGTTGCGCAGCAGCCAGCGGTCCTTGACCGAAGCCGGTTCTCCCTCTTCACCATTCGCGACGACGACGGGCGCAGCGGTGATCAGACGGCCGTTGTCGCGCACCGTGCGCAACTTGACCGCAAGCGGGAAGGCCGCGCCGCCGCGGCCCACGAGTCCGCTGGCTTGGACTTCGTCGAGCAATGCCTGGGCGTCGGCGAGCCGACGGTAGCCGCCGAGCTGTCGGTACGCAGCCAGGTCTTCCCGACCGGCTTGCGCGCTCAGCAACCGCGGTGCGCACCCGGGAAGCGTGGCGGTGGTGATCGTGGTGGACTGCGTGGTGTTCAAAGCTGGCCTGCCATCGTCTTAGTTAGGCTTGCGCCCATGCGAACTGCGGTGGTGCGTGTCAACGTCGACCCGGAAGGCGTGCTGACGCCGGCCCAACTACGTGACGGCATGGCAGCGCTCCTGGAGCTCGCGGGTCACGCCGGTGCCGGCGTGGTCGAGAACGACCTCGCGGCCATGCCCAAAACTCGCCGTGAAGTCGAATTGCTCATCGCGGCCGAAAACAGCGACACGGCCAAAGAAGCCGCAATCGGGTTGTGCGCCAAAGTGTTCAGCAACGCCCCTGTCCCGGGTGTGGTCACCTTTGTCAGCCGCGGAACCGATGACGACGCCCACGGCGTACTGGCCGGGTTCGGGCTCACCGGTGACATCGTGCGCACGCCCGGCGACGACGGATTCGACATCGTCTACGTCACGGTGCGCGAGGCGGATCTCGATCGGATTCCGGAAAGCCGGGTCCACACGGCGCTGGAAGCGTCGCTCAACTGCGAGGTCCACATTCGCACCGTGTGACGCCATTACGAGCCCAGGAATTCGAGGATCGGGGGGGCTGCCTGCACCCAGGTGTCGAACATGTTGAAGTGCTTCACCCGGCCCGCCGCACGGTCCTCGGAGGCACGCTCCCAGGCGTCCTCGGGCCACGGCGGGTCGATGAGCTTTGATCCCTTGATCAGGCAACTGACTTCCAGCGACGTCCGCTTGGGATGATCCATGTCGTTCTCGCCGCCACGAATGATCAACGTGGGAACCCTTATCCGGTCGAACATTTCGTCCTCGACACCGGGAATCGTCTGCCCCGGCTTGGAAACGAATGCGTTGAGCCAGCGCAGCATGAGCTTGAGGAATTCGTCGGAGTCGAAGTCGAGGAACCGTTGCTTGTTGGCCGGGTTCTGCGCGATACGCTCTTTCCACTCGGTCACGTTGATCACGCCGTCCATGCCGGTGCCGCGCACCGCGAGGATGCTGGGGATGATGTAGAAGGAGCCGAGCACGAAGCTGCCGTAGACGCCGCCGACGATGTTCCATACCACCAGCTTGGTGACCATCTCCGGGTAGAGCATCGTGGTCAGCATGGAATCCCTTGCCCCGCCGGACCCGCCGGCGAGAATGCAGCGTTCGAAGCCCAGCCCGGTCACCAGTTTGTGCAGGGTCTCGGCGCGCATGTGCGACTCGCTCTGGCCGTAGAACTGCACATCGGACGCCCCGCAGTTGGGCCGGTCCCACAGCAGCACCCGGTAGCCGCCCGCGGCAAGTGCATCCGCCAGCGGACGCAGACCTTCGATTTCCTTGCTGAACCGTCCGCCTGGGGTCAGGGCAATGAGATCACCTGAGTCACCGAGGATTTCGTAGACGACGTTTCCCCCGTTGATCTCAATTGATGGCACGCGATTCTCCTGTAGTTAGGCCTGAACCAGGACGTCGTTGCCGACGACCCGCACCGGGTAGGTGCGAATACTCCACTCCGGCTTGACCGCGGTGGTGCCGGTCGCCAGCTCGAAACCCCATTGGTGCCAAGGGCAGTAGATGAACTCCAGGTCGCGCACCATCACGGCGTCGCCCGGCACGGATTCGTCGACGATCGTGCGTCCCCGGGCACGCCCCGAGCACAGCGGACCGCCTTCGTGCGGGCAGTAATTCGCGATCGCGTAGAAGGTGCCGTTGACGTTGTAGACACCGACACCGTGACGCCCGATCGGTACCAGCTTGTGCTTGCCCGGCGGAATCTCGTCTACGGTGGCGACGACGTGCTCGCGGCCCTGGGCGAGGCGTGGCTCGGGCCGTTTCGTTTCTTCTGACAATTCAGAGCACCCGGACCTGGCCCTCGAGCACCGGAACGGTCTCCGGCAGGTGATAGGTCGCGATGCCGTTCTTGTACATGATCGCGTCGCGGGCGTGCTTGGGCAGATGCTTGACCAACCAGCGCGGGTCATCGAACGTCCAGTGCGGGTAGTCCGATGAGAACAGCAGGATCTTCTCGCATTCCATCCATTCCAGCGCGCGGGTCAACTCGGTCTTGTCTTCCGGGTAGTCCAGCGGCTGGGTGGTGAACTTGATGTGGTCCTTGACGTACTCCGACGGCTTGCGCTTGATGTCCATCCAGGACTTGCGCGCCTCGTAGATCGCGTCCATCCGCCACATCAGCGGCAGGATCCAGGTGAACGCGTGCTCGACGAAGACGATCCGCAGCGTCGGGAACCGGTCGAATACGCCGTCGAAAATCAGGCTCATCACCTGGTTCGCGGCCAGCAACGAGTAGGTCACCATGAAATCGTGGTTGTAGCTAGGGAATCCGACCGGCGGGATCGGTAATTCGTCGAACTGGCTGCGCGACAGGTGGCAGCTCACGGTGATGTCGTGCTTGGTGGCGGCTGCCCAGATCGGGTCGTACTTCGGGTGGCCCCAGGACGGCCGCGGCTCAGCCTTGATCAGGATCTGCGCCATGAACGGGTGTCCGGCCCACTTCTCGATCTCACGCGCGGACTCCTCGGGCTCCTCGATGGCGCAGCAAATCGAACCGCGCCACCGCTCGTGCCAGTTGTTGTGGCTGTCCAGCCAGTGATTGGCCTGCCAGTCGTTCAATGCGGCCGACATCGCGTGCTGTGCTTCGGGCAGCCGCGCCGGGTAGGCGGCGGGTTCCAGGATCGCGATGTCGGAGCCGGCCTCCATGATCAGCTGGCGAAACGCCATATCCGGGTCGCTGCAAGGGAATTCACCGTTGGGCGGGAAGGCGTCCACGCGCATCGCGTAGGAGTGCGCGTAGTCGGGGGCGTCGTAGTAAATCTGCTCACCCACGGTGCGGGTGAGGAAGTACTTGCTGCGCCAGGGCTCGGGGATGTACGGCACCAGCTCGCCGCGCTTGGGCGCCGGGTGGACATCCGAATCGACGCATCGCACGGCTATGCGCTCGGTAGCGGGAACCCGCTCCCGCGAATGGGTCAACGTCATCTGGGTCTCCTAGCCCTTTTAGGTCTGCCCGCTTCAACTTCTACTGTGCGCCTACGCCGGCGGGGATGTCTATGCCGTAGAGCTGCGCGGCGTTTCGCCAGCACAGCTTGTCGCGCTGCTCGGCGGACAGCGCGCTGGGCAGCTTCTTGACATCGCCGCATTGCCAGTGCGGGTAACTCGAGCCGAACATCACCATGTCGTCCTTGCCGGTGAAGCTGAACCATTCACCGGCGAATTCGGTGTCACCGGGACCGTCGAGGCTGCCCTGCACGAAATAGACGTGGCCGGGCAGGTAATCGCTGGGGATCCGTGGCGCCCACGGGGTTTGCTCCAGGTGCGGTCGGCCGAACGTGTCCATCCGCCAGATGAAGGGCGTGATGAAGTCCGCGGCGCCGTCGCCCCACACGAACTTGAGGCCGTCGAAACGCTCGAACACGCCCTCGGCGATCATGTTCATCAGGTGATACAGGTAGTTCAGCGCCATGAAGCTGACGTATTGCTCGTAGGTGCGGGTGTTCCCGGACGGCGTCGGCGGAAAGGCGATGCCCGAGCCGACCTCGATGTGTGCGGCAACGGGCAGGCCGGCGTCGACCGCGGCCTCCCATAGCGGCCAGAACTGCGGCTTTCCGTAGACCTCGCGGGATTGCAGGGGAACGCCGATCTGGACCACGCGCGGGTGCCCGCGCCATTTCTCGATCTCGCGCAGCGCGCCGGCGATGTCGTCGGGGTTGACCCGGATGGTGCCGCGGAACCGCTCGCCGTACTGGCTGTTCTCCAGCCAGTTGGTCACCATCATCTCGTTGTGCGCGGCGTGCAGCGCGCTGCCCAGGTGGCGGTCCGGCATGATGCCGCGCGCCATCGGGTGCAGGACCGCGACGTCGACGCCGCGCTTCGAAAACAGCTCATTGCCAACGAATTCTGGATCCGAACCGGGGTACTGACCGTCCGGGCCTTCGGCGTCGGGTACGTACTCGCCACCCGGGGCGCCATACCAATCCATCTCGTAGTCGGGGAACCCGCGGCTCTTGAACGGCTCCCGCAGGGTCTTGCGCAGCGCTTTGTTGGACGGGAAGAAGATATGCACGCTCGCGTCGATGAGCGGCGTGCTGGTTCCGTCAGCGTGTTCGATCACGGCAGCCACCCACGGGTTCCGGTAGCCAAAGTGAGCCAAACCTGATCATAAGATAGATAATCTAACATTCTCATAGGCTGTCGATCAATGCATTTCCGGTAAGCGTCTCGGTTAACTATATGCCCTGGTAGCAGACGGTATTTCCACCATCAGGGCAATCGTGGTTCTTCAATGCGGATAATACCATTCTCGGCACTCATGGGAAGGCGTCTTTGCAGCCGGCAAGATTGCCTCGGCGTCGCCGCACCGGCCACGCGGCCGTTACAGAGTTGGCAAACGGTGTCACGCCGTCCGGTCGTCGTCGGCGGCGCCACCGACGGTGACACCGGCGGCCTTCTCGAACGGTTTGATGACCGCCGTGAAATCCGAGTCGGCGCCTTGGTCGAGTGCGGCAGCTTCCCAGAGCCGGCCGATGGTCTCGGCGACGTCGACGGGCACGCCCAGGGCCTTCGCCTCGTCGAGATAGAGCCGTACGTCTTTGACCATCAGACCGGTGGCAAATCCGTAGTCGAAGGTGCGCGGCAATACCGCACGCGGAAACTTGTCCCGGCTGGCGCTCGTCGCGCCCGAGCCCGCATTGAGAACTTCGATCATCACGGCCGGGTCGAGGCCGGCCTTGACGCCCATCACGACGACCTCTGATGTCGCGATCAACACGTTGGCCGCCAGGATGTTGTTGGCGAGCTTCATCGTCTGCGCCGACCCCGGCTTCTCCCCGATGTAGAACGGGCGGCCGATCGCCTCGAGGATGGGCCGGACGGCCGCGAATTCGCTGCGCGGGCCGGAAACCATCAGGGCGAGTGTCCCTTTCTCGGCGCCGCCGACACCACCGCTCACCGGGCTGTCGAGGGCGGCGATGCCCCGCCCGGCCAGCAGGTCATGGATCTGCACTGAGGTTCGGCTGCCCACCGTCGACAGGTCGACGTAGCGCTTGACCCGGGAGCCCGCGATCACACCCGCACTGGCGACCTCCAGCGACACCGCTGGTGACGGAAGGCTGGCCAGCACCGTCTCCACACGGTCGGCGACATCGGTGGCCGACGCGGCGGCACGGGCGCCGAGTGCGACGATGCGGTCGAGTGTTGCGCTGTTCGTGTCGAAGGCGATGACGTCGTGGCCGTCGGCGACGAGGCGGCGCGCCATCGGAAAACCCATGTTGCCCAACCCGATAAAGCCGATTTCTGTCACGACTAGTCCTCGTCCAGTGCGGCGAACACTTCGCGCGCGATGCGGAAGCTGTCGACCGCGGCCGGAACACCCGCATAGATGGCCACCTGCAAGAAGATCTCGCAAATCTCTTCGCGCGTCACGCCGTTGGTCAGCGCACCCTTGATGTGGGTTCGTAATTCGTTCGGCCGGTTGAGGATTGGGATCATTGCCAGGTTGAGCATGCTGCGCGTCTTGCGCGGCAACCCCTCTCGGCCCCACACCTGGCCCCAGCAGTATTCGGTGACGAGATCTTGCAGCGGCTTCGAGAATTCGTCGGTGTCGGCGAGTGCCTTGTTGACGTACGCCTCACCCAGCACCGCCGAGCGGATTTCAATTCCGCGCTGGTATGTTTCGCGATCCAATGATCTCTCCCTTAGGTCCGGGTGCGCAGCATGACACACGAACGACGGCGGTCTTGGTAGCGGTGAACCCGGCCATTCTCGTTCGTCGTCCCAGCGGTTATCTACACGTTAATGTATATTTTCGTGATCACCACAACCCGACGTGGACGCCCGACGCACGCCGAAGCCAAGAAGCTGCAACAAAAGCTGCGCAACGCGGCCGTCGCGACTTTCGTCACGCACGGATATGACGCCACCAGCATGGACGCGATCGCCAAGGCTGCCGGCATCACTCGGCGCACTCTCTATGCCCGCTACCCCGACAAGCGCGCGGTTTTCCTCGACGTCATTCCCTGGGCGCTCACCCGGAGGATGGAGCGCGACGACACCCGGGAATCTGGCGACGGCGACCTGCGGGCCGCGCTGGTCGCGGCGGGCCGCGCCGGTCTGGCACGGGCGATCGATCCCGACATCGTGCGGCTGAAGCGGATCGCCATGAACGAGTCGGCGCGTTTCCCGGAGTTCGCGCTCAGCGCGCACTCCATGACTTGGTCGGCGCGTCACCGGCAGGTGATGGATATGCTCCGCCACTACCAAGACACTGGAGCCATCGAGGTCGACGATCTCGAGCTGGCCGCCGGCCACTTCATCGCGGCCGTCGAACACCTGCCCGCACGGCTGGCGGACAGCGGGATCTACCGCAGTCCCGACGAAGAGGAGCGCCACTTGCAGCACGCCGTAGACCTGTTCCTGCGCGGCATCCTGCGTCGCGACTGAACTCGCGATGGCCTGGCCCGGGCTGGTGCTGGTGCATGGGGGCGCCCATGCGGCCGATTGCTGGGATCTCACTGTTGCCGAATTGACTAGGCGGACACCGGAATTGCCAGTGCTGGCCGTCGATCTACCCGGCCGCGGTCGCAAGCCGGCAGATCTGACGGCCGTCACGATCACCGACTGGGTGAACTCCGCGGTCGTCGATATCGATGAGGCCGGCTTCAACGAGGTTGTGATCGTGGGGCATTCGATGGGCGGGCTGACGGTGCCGGGCATCGTGGCCAGGCTCGGGGCCGCGCGCGTACGGGAGATGATCCTGTTGGCCGCGTTCGTGCCACCGCAGGGATCGTCGGTGGTGGACGCGCTGCGCGGGCCGCTGGCCCCGTTGGCGCGATCGGCGGGCCGGATTCGTCGATCAGTCCCAATGCCAAGGGCACTAGCGCTTTTCGCGTTCTGTAACGGAATGACACGCGAGCAGCGCGCGCTGACCTTGTCGCGACTCTGCCTGGAATCGCCGAACGTCATCTTCGAACCGGCCGATCGCGGCGACCTGCCCGGCGAGGTACCGCGGACGTGGATCATGACGCTGGCCGATCGAGCGTTGTCACAGCGCCAGCAGCTCGGCGCGATCGAATCCCTCGGCGGTGTCGACACGATGCTCTGTGTCGACGCCTGCCACGACGTGATGTTCTCTCGCCCAGGCTGGCTCGCCACCACGCTCGCCGATCGGTGCGGGGCGTATCGGTGAATAGGCGGCCCGACGCCAGTTGCCGAGCGGGCTCTCAGTGCGAGATTTCGGCCGTTTTTTCGCAGTGCGTGCACGTTCGGCGTCGCCACCATCGGCAAGTGGGCGCACCTGCGTTTGTGTACGTCATACACCGAAACCGAGATTATTACTTCCAGAAGGGAGAATGATATTCTCGCGACGGCGGTGACGACAGGAGGCGGCCCCGATGCTGTTGGAGTTCGATGCTGATCAGCGACTGTGGCAGGACACCGTGCGTGACGCCGTCGCAAAGCAGTGCCCACCCTCGCTGGTGCGCAGCGTGGCCGAGGACGGCGTAGACCCGAGCCCGTTATGGAAGTCCTATGTCGACCAGGGCTGGACCGAGCTCAACGAATCGGACAGCGCCGTGGAGCTGGCCATCGTGCTCGAAGAGCTCGGCCGCGCAACCGATCCCACGCCGTTTCTGGCGACGATGAGTCAGTTCGCGCCGCTCGCCGCGGACCGGTTCGACCCGCACCAGTCAGGCACCGCAGTGTACGGCGGGGTGGTGGCGCACCGCGACGCGCAGGGCTGGGTGCTGGACGGCACCGCACGCCACGTCCTGGACGGCGATCGTGCGGACCGGCTGGCGGTTGTGACCGACGCGGGAGTCTTTCTCGTCGCGGCCAGCCAGGTCGCCACCCGGCGGGCCTCGGTGTTCGACCCGGTGTTGCACGTCGCCGACCTGTCGTTCGCCGGAGTCCGGGTGCCCGACAGTGAGCGGCTGACCGTCGACGCGGAACGCGCTCATCATCTGGCGCTGACCGGCATGGCCATCACGATGGTCGGCGCCTGTCAACGCATCCTCGACCTGGTGCTCGAGCACGTCAAAAGCCGTCAGCAATTCGGCGCGCCGATCGGCTCCTTCCAGGCCGTGCAGCACAAGGCCGCCGACATGCACGTCGCAGTGGAACGTGCTCGCGCACTTGCCTACTTCGCCGCGCTGACGATCGCGTCCGACGACCCGCGCCGCCGCCTGGCGGCCGCGATGGCCAAAGCCTCGGCGGGGGAGTGCCAGTCGTTGGTATTCCGGCACGGGTTGCAGCTGCACGGCGCCATGGGCTTCACCTGGGAGAACGACCTGCAGTTCGCGCTGAAACGGGCCAAAGCCGGCGAACCGATGCTCGGCGGCGCCGCCGAGCACCGGGCCCGGATCGCGGAGGAATACCGTGCAGCTGACTTTTGATTCCGAGGTCGAGGAGTTCCGGGCGCAGTTCTCGGCTTTCCTCGACGAAAATCTGCCTCCCGCAAGCGAAACGCTCGAGCGACCACGGTCGGTCTCGCATATGCCGCAGTGGGCACGCGACTGGCAGCGGCTGTTGTTCGACAACGGCTGGCTGCTGCCAAGTCAGCCACCGGAATTCGGCGGGCGCAACGCGAGCGTCATCCAGCAGTTCGTTTACCTGGAGGAGCTCAGCCGGCGCCGGATCTACCACAGCTTCAACCCTCAGGGCGTCAATATCGTTGGCGCCTCGCTGTTGTCGTTCGGCAATGACGAGCAGAAGCGGAGCTGGGCGGTGCCGATTCTGCGGGCCGAGATTACGGCGTCCCTCGGAATGAGCGAGCCCAGCGCGGGCTCCGATCTGGCGTCGTTGCGTACTCGCGCGGTGCTCGACGGCGATCACTTCGTGGTCAACGGGCAGAAGGTGTGGACCTCGGGTGCCCACGATGCCGACGTCCTGCTGACGTTCGTCCGCACCAATCCAGATGTGCCTAAGCACAAGGGAATCAGCGTGCTGATCATCCCTACCGACACCCCGGGTCTGGTGCGCCGGCCGTTCCCGTCGATCTGCGGCATCGACGATCTGGATTTCAACGAGGTGTTCTTCACCGATGTGCGGGTGCCCGCGGAGAATCTGGTCGGAGAGATCGACCAGGGCTGGAAGGTGGCCAACGGGTCACTCGGGCACGAGCGGACGATGATGTGGCTGGGATTCGCGGATCGGCTCGACAACATGATCGACGACTTCCGCCCGAGCACCGAGGTCGAGCGCGACCAGTACGCGTCCACGATCATGGACAAGCAGGCACTGCGCCTGTTGGGTTCGGTGGCGTTGGCCCGCGCGGCGCGCGGCGAAGACGACGTGGCCGCGATCTCGGTACTCAAGCTGCTCGGGTCCGAGGCCGAGTTGCGTGGGATGGAGCTGGCGCTGACCTCCGCGGGATCCGACGGGCTCGTGCACCCGGCGTTGACCGGGCCGTACGCGCACATGAACCTCGACCACTATTTCGCCAGCTGGTTCGAGCGCTATGCCCGAAGCTTCTCGGGCACCATCGCCGGCGGTACCTCCGAGATTCAGCGCAACATCATCGCCCAGCGCGTGCTCGGCCTACCGCGCTAATCCCCGAGCGAGTTGCCGTTAATCGCAACGGCATTCAACGGTCTTCTAGACGGGGTCGAATTTGGTGATCAGCCAGTTGCCGTTGACCCGGGTCAAACTCACCAGCACACTGCTGGAAGACATCGCCGGGTCGGGATTGTCCTTGCTCGTGGTGCTCTGATCGACTAACACCAGTACGACGGCCGAATCCGGATGTAACTCCTGAACCGCGGCCCCCAACACCCGAGCGTTGGTTTTCAGCGACTTCTGTTTGGCCGCCGGGGCCACGATCTGTTCGGTGAACTGGTTGTAGTACGACAGGAAGTCCCCGGACAGGTGGGACTTAGCGGCGGCGAAGTCTTTGTCGAGTGTGTCGGGTGAGTAGGACAGCAACGCGACCGTTCCGTCGGAGGCCGAACTGACGACCGCGTTCGCGACACTGGCGTCGGTTTGTTTGTCGGGCCGGTACTGCTTGAAGTACAGCCAAGTCGCCACGCCGCCGGATAGCAGCAGGAGCAAAATCAGAACAACGGGAACGACTTTCACCCTGGGCCACGCGCGCGGCTCACCCTGTTTCGTTTGGCCCGAAGCGGCGTCGACGCTGTCGTCGTCCTTGCTCATGGAATGAACTCCAGCTTGGACATCTTGTATTGCCCGCCGTCTTCTGTGACGGTCACCCGCAGGCGCCACCTTCGCGGTTCGTCTTTGGCGCCCGCGGCGTTGGTGATCCGCGATGTCGCGGCGACGAGTACCAACGCGGAATTACCGTCGATGGATTGCACGGCCGCCGCATTCACGGTTCCCTGGGTGACCACTTTGGACTGCTCGACGACGGTCGTGAAATCTTTTGAGCGCTGCTGAAAATCGTCCCTGAACTGACCGGTCGAGCTGTCGATCACCCGCTGGACGTCTTCCTTGGCACGATTGAAGTCCAAGGAAGTCATGTTGACGACGCCTTGTCTGGCCCCGGCGACGAAGTTCGCGATGCGCTGGTTTCGTTGGGTGCTTTCATGATGCTGCCACGCCATGTATCCGCTCGCCCCGACGAAAACACAGATCAGGAGGATGACGGCGGCCTTCCACGTCACCGACAGCGATGGCCACCGCAGGCGTCGCCGGGAGTCGGCCGACTCGAATTCGGATTCGGTGTCTTCGGGCGATTCGTCGGAGGCTTCCTCCTCGGTCTTCGCCGCGTCGGTGACGTCGGAGTCGGTGTCGGCCGAGTCGGCTTCTTCTTCGGCTTCTTCTTCCTCGTCGGTCTGCGCTTCGTCGTCGGCGGTTACGTCGGTGTCAGATTCGTCGGTCTCGGTGACGGCGTCGGCGTCATCGATCTCCACCTCGTCAGTGCCGGCCGCGTCGGTGTCCGCCGCTTCCTCCGTGGTTTCGGCGGTCTCGGCTTCCCGCAATTCGCGGCGGAGCCGGGCGGCCCGGGCGCGGGCGCGCGCCGCGGCGGCCAGTGCTTCGGCTTCGGCGGCTTCGGCCTCGGCTTCCGCGATCAACGCCATGGTGTCGGCTTTCGATGTGGCGTCTTGCGGCGGTTTCTTCGCCTCAGCCAAAGTGCTTGCTCCCGGTCGATGAACGTCTCACGCGGCTACCATCGCACGAGCGTGAACGGATAGGTGTTGCTGCCCCCGGGCGCGCCGCCGCAGCCCGTGTTGAATGTCGAGACGACCTCACCCGCAAGCGTGACCGCGTCCCACGAATACACGTCATGCGAGGGGAAGAACTGGACCACGCAGCGAACCCCGTCGGGCACATCGACGGTCATGGTGTAGCGGCCGTTGGACAGGTGAGCGTCTGACTTCCACGGTGCCGCTTGCCCGTTGGGTTGCGGAACCGCTTGAATGGTCAGGCATCCCGGTGCTTTGGGAGTGCATGTGGCCAGAGCCCAGACCCAGAGGTGTCCGGTTTCCCGGGGCGTATCCACCCGGTAATTACCGATCGTCATGTCCGCGTGCGCGGTCGGCGTGACGGTCAGTGCGGCCGTGGCGAGCGCAAGGCTCACTGCGAAAGTCTTCACCGGAGCGTCTCCCGTCTCTGTACGCGCGCTGGCCTCAAATATAAGGCGCGGTCACGCTGAAAAGGCCTACTCGCAAAATTCGCGGCAGTCAACGGCGGGTGCGCCCAGGTCGACTAGTCGATGACGGCGACGTCCGTCCGCTCGGTGACCGGCAGCGCCAGTTGCTGCTCGTCGCAGATGCGCTGCAGCTTGTCCAGCGTTTCGTCGAGGCCCGCGCCGATTTTGGCACCTGGGGTGAAGGTCGCCGGGAGTTTCCGCATGCCCTGGATCACGCCGATGGTCTCGTAGTGGACGGTGCCTTCGGGGTCGCAGCGATAGTCGGGCATCCGGTCGAGAACCGCCGTCAGCATGGATTTGAACACCGTACGCGCCACGTTGGACCCTTTGCACCGGTGCAAACCGAGACCAAAACTGAAGTGCCGGTTGCCTTTACGGTCAAGCACGATCTTGTCCGGGTCGGCAAACAGTGCGGGGTCGCGATTGGCCATGGCCCACGAAATCCACAGCCGTTCACCCTCTTTGAAATGATTGCCGTCAAGTTCGACGTCGTCGGCGAAGGTCCGGCCGTCACCGGCAGCGGGGGTGAAGTAGCGCAGAAATTCTTCGGTCGCGGAGTCCAGGAGGGTGTCACGGTTGTTGGACAACCGCTCGCGCTCGGCGGGGTTCTCCGAAAGCCATTCCAATGTGTGCGCGGTCAGCGCCGTCGTGGTGTCGAAGCCCCCACCGATGACCAGGCCGAGATTGCCGAGGATCTCGAGATCCGGGGCGGGCTCTCCGTCGATCCGCAACTGCAGCAGCCCGTTGACGATGCCGGGCCGCGGATTCTCGCGGATCTCGAGCATGTTGTTGACCATGTCGAGGCCCATCTCCCGGTGCATCGCGGTGACCTTCTCGATGTCGGGGGAATGTTCCGGGGTGTAGACCGCCGCGTGCACCGGCTCGCTGTACAGGTTCCACTTCTTCAGCGGAATGCCCAGCATCGCCAACGTCAGCACCGCAGGCACGACGTTCGCCAGGTCATCGACGAAATCGATGCTGCCCGTTTCGATTTTCTCGTCGAGGCACGCGCGAGTGATGTCGTGGATGAACGGTTCCCAGCGCTTGACCGCGGCCGGCGACAGGTAGGGGTTCAATACGTTGCGGTACGTGCGGTGGTCGGGCTCGTCCATCTCGAGAATGCCCCCGCGCACCGCGGCGACGCGGCTCGCCGTCGGGATGGAGATGCCCTTGTAGCCGCGGCGTTCGTTATGGATGTCGTGGTCGTTGGAGACCGCGGGGCAACGGGCGAGCTCGAAGACTTCGTGGCTGCCGGCCGCGACCCAGTGCCCTCCGTAGGTCTCGGTCCACGCCATCGGGCACTTGGCGTGCATCTCCTCGGTGATCTGTTTGAACTGTGACCGGTACTCCGGGGCGTTTCGGTCAAAATGGTACGTCGGCTTGTTCTGGTCGCCGTCACTCACGACATCGTCGACGCTCAAGGTGCTGTCTCCCTTTAGATTTCGTCCGTGATGATGATCGCCTGCTCCGGGCACGAGTGCGCCGCCTCGCGCACCTGGTCCTCCTGGTCGGCCGGCACTACCTCGTTGACCGCCGACGAACTGCCGTCAATGTCGCTGAGCACGAATGAATCCGGCGCAATCATCGCGCACAGGGTATGACCCTGGCAGCGTTGCGAATCAACCCAGACCTTCACGATGTCTCCTCTTGGGGGCTGCGGTGTGGCTGGCGTTACGGTAGTCCCGATGACGGCCTGGCTCAGGTGTTTCGACCACCGTTGACGCCCAGTATCTGACCGGTGATGTAGCCGGCTTCCTCGGATATCAGGAACGCGCACGCGGCCGCGATGTCTTCAGGCTTGCCGATCCGGCGCACCGGGGTCCGGGCGATGGTTTCGTCGATGTCGCCGAGGTAGCCGCGTTGCTCGGCGCTGCGCAGCATCGGGGTGTCGATGAAGCCGGGCGGCACCGCGTTGACCGTGATTCCGCTGGGGCCGTACTCGAGAGCCAGCGACTTGGTGAGCCCGTTGACCGCCGACTTGGCCGCGACATAGTGCGACATGTAAGGAGCACCGGAATGTGTGCTCGACGACGAGATGTTGACGATCCGTCCCCACCCCGCCTCGACCATGTCGGGCAGCACCGCCTGAGTCACGTGGAAGACCCCGTGCAGATTCACGTTGACCACGCGTTGCCAGTCCTCGAACGTGATGTTGCTGAAGCGCTTGAAACCATCCAGCCCGGCGGCGTTGACCAGAACTGCGACCGGGCCCAATTGCGCGCGGATCGCCGACAGCGCGGCATCCACCTGGGCGCGATCGGTCACGTCGGCGGTGAACGACAGCTCGGCGTCCGACGGCTTCAGATCGATGGTTGCGACGTCGACACCGTCGGCGCGCAGCCGATGGGCCACCGCCAGCCCAATTCCGGATCCGCCACCGGTGACCACCGCGGTCTTCACGCCCCGACTCCCAGGCTCAGTGCGGCCATCTCAGTCACAAAGAATCTCCTTCGCAATTATGAGAACCTTACTCTCGTACGGAAGCGGCGTGCAACAGGCCCGCGAAACGCGCCACAGCCTGGGCCGCGGCCGGTTACGCGCTTCCCCCCTTGGCGTTGCGGCGCTGGTCAGTGACCTTGTCCCATTCCTATGACTTTCTTGAATTCTCGAGACTCGAATGTAAGATTCGCCGGGGAAGAGAATGAAATTTTCGTGAGTGCCACCACAAGAGGAGCCGAATGCCGGTACAGGTCACAGTGTCGGACGTCGCGGATACGACAAGGTCAGAGGTATCCCGCCGACTGTTGATCGACGGCTGGCTCGTCGCGGGCGACAAGGCATTCCCCGCATTCGATCCGGCCGGGCTCAACGAGTTCTCGGAGCGCAAAACCTGCACCGTTGCGATGCCGGGAGGCAGCCGATGAGGCCGTTAGAAGGCATTCGAGTTCTCGAAGTCGCGATGTACGGGTTCGTCCCGTCGGCGGGCGCGGTGCTCGCCGAATGGGGCGCGGACGTCGTCAAAGTCGAGCACGCGGTGACCGGCGATCCGCAGCGCGGACTTCGGCAAACCGGCATGCTGCGCGTCGAAGGCGATCCAAATCCCAACATCGAGCACGCTAATCGCGGCAAGCGCAGCATCGGACTCGACATGTCGATTCCCGAGGGCAAGGAAGTCCTCTACGAGTTGGCCCGCCGCTCGGACGTGTTCTTGACGAGCTTCCTGCCCGGTGCCCGGCAGAAGTTCGGCATCGACGTCGACGACATCCGCGCGGTGAACCCGTCCATCATCTACGCGCGCGGTAGCGCGCTCGGACCACGCGGCGAAGAGGCGACCAAGGGCGGCTACGACATGACCGCCTTCTGGTGCCGGGCCGGAACGGCGGCCACCATCACCCCGACGGGGATGCCCGGCATGATCGCTCCGCCGGGACCTGCCTACGGCGACACGATCTCTGGGACAAACCTCGCCGGAGGCATTGCGGCCGCATTGCTCAAGCGAGAGCGCACCGGCGAACCCTCCGTCGTCGACGTGTCGCTGCTGGGCAGTGGGCTGTGGTCGATGGGTCACACCGTCGCGTTGACCAAGCACCTGAACCAACGACTGGAAGCACCGCCACCCGGTGTGCACGGCGCACCCAACAACCCGTTGGTCGGCTTGTACACGACATCGGATGGTCGCTACATCTCTTTCGTGATGATGCAGCCGACGAAATTCTGGGCCGATGTGTGCCGCCACGTTGACCTGCCTGAGCTGGTCGATGATCCAAGGTTTGCCACCATCGAGCAGATCACCGCGAATACGGCAGAAGCAGTTGAGATCTTGACCAAGGTGATCGCAACCCGCACGCTTGCCGAGTGGAGCGAACGCTTTGCCACGTTGGCCGGGCCATGGGCGCCGGTGCAAGACACGCTGCAGGCAGCCGATGACACCCAAATCCGGGCCAACGAATATGTTGTCCGGGCAGGCGAACTCGAACTGGTCGCCAATCCGGTCCAGTTCGATCTCACCGCACCGCACACCGGGCCCGCACCCGGATTCGCCGAGCAAACCGACGAAATACTGCAGGAATTGGGACTCGACTGGGACCGCATCATCGAACTCAAAACCGCTGGCGCGGTTACCTGAGAGTGGAGCTGACTGAAATGTTTGCGCGTTCGATAACGGTTATGCGTTTTTTGCTCCGCGCGAGCGTGGCATGAGTCACAATGACCGGACGCTTTCTCACGCGACGGATCGGAGGACTGGCGTGAGTGCAGGTTACGCCTGTCTCGCCGGCGCTCGAGGTCGGGATGTCGCCCCCCGGTGGGCATTTCGACATTGCCGTTCAACCGAACTTACCCCAGCCGTTGCGCAACAACAAGACTGTCAGTCTCGTAGCGTGGGAAGGGACTGACGCGGATGGCGACTAAGGGCGCTGACCACTGGTCAACGGGATTGCCTGCGCTGAAACTCAAGTGGGACTTATCGGGTCCCATGCAGGCGGTTGGATCGTTGTTCGCGATGTCGGCGGACGCGGTGAAGTTCGTATTCCGCCGGCCCTTTCAGTGGCGGGAGTTCTTGGAGCAATCGTGGTTTGTCGCGCGGGTTTCGCTGGCACCGACCTTGCTGGTCGCGATCCCGTTTACCGTCCTCGTCAGCTTCACACTCAACATCCTGTTGCGTGAACTGGGCGCGGCGGACCTATCGGGTGCGGGTGCGGCGTTCGGCGCCGTCACTCAGCTCGGTCCGTTGGTCACGGTGTTGATCGTGGCGGGCGCGGGTGCCACGGCAATGTGTGCGGACTTGGGGTCGCGAACAATTCGCGAAGAAATCGACGCGATGGAAGTGCTGGGCATCAACCCGATTCAGCGGTTGGTCACCCCGCGCATGCTGGCATCGGGGTTGGTGGCGTTTCTGCTCAACAGCCTTGTGGTCATCATCGGCGTCCTTGGCGGCTATGTGTTTTCGGTATTCGTCCAAGACGTCAATCCCGGCGCGTTCGCCGCGGGTATCACCTTGCTCACCGGCGTACCCGAGGTGGTCATCTCGTGTGTCAAGGCGGCCCTTTTCGGCCTCATCGCCGGCCTGGTCGCCTGCTATCGAGGCCTGTCCATCACCGGCGGTGGTGCCAAGGCCGTTGGCAACGCGGTGAACGAAACCGTGGTCTACGCCTTCATGTCCCTGTTCGTCGTCAACGTGGTTGTCACCGCGATCGGCATCAAGATGACGGCGAAGTAGGGGCCGGCCAATGGCACTGAGGGCTGCATATCCGCGATTGACCCGCCAATTGGAGAAGCCGGTCGCCTCGCTGGGCCGGATCGGCGACCACACCCTGTTTTACGGTAAGGCGCTGGCCGGGGTGCCGTTCGCGACCACCCACTACCGGCGCGAAGT
Source organism: Mycobacterium sp. pR1184 (assembly GCF_041287235.1). NCBI lineage: Bacteria > Bacillati > Actinomycetota > Actinomycetes > Mycobacteriales > Mycobacteriaceae > Mycobacterium > Mycobacterium sp. pR1184. The sequence continues at coordinate 505,388 of NZ_JBGGKR010000002.1, forward strand.
GATCCGACTGATTGCCGAGATCAGCATGGGCGCGGGCACTTTGGCGATGATCGGCGGGACGGTGGTGATCGTCGGCTTCCTGACGCTGGCGGCGGGCGGCACGCTGGCCATTCAGGGGTACACATCGCTGGGCAATATCGGCATCGAAGCGCTGACGGGCTTTCTGTCCGCATTCATCAATGTGCGCATCGCGGCACCGGTGGTCGCCGGCATCGGTCTCGCGGCCACCTTCGGCGCCGGGGTGACTGCTCAGCTGGGTGCCATGCGTATCAACGAAGAAATCGATGCGTTGGAGGCCATGGCCATTCGGCCGATCGCCTATTTGGTGAGCACCCGGATCATGGCGGGAATGATGGCGATCACGCCGCTGTACAGCGTCGCCGTAATCCTGTCGTTCGTGGCCAGTCAGTTCACCACGACGTTCCTGCTCGGACAGTCGCAGGGTCTGTACCAGCATTACTTCAACACGTTCCTGAACCCGATCGACCTGTTGTGGTCGTTCCTGCAGGCCATCCTGATGGCGCTCACCATCCTGCTGATCCACACCTACTACGGCTATTTCGCTTCAGGGGGACCCGCCGGTGTCGGCAACGCGACCGGCAACGCGGTACGCACCTCACTCATCGTCGTGGTCTCCGTAACGCTGCTGGTCTCCCTGTCTATTTACGGTACGAACGGCAACTTCAACCTGTCCGGTTAGGAGGCAGACGTGACAGACACATTCGGACCCGGTCCCATAGACCGGTCTGAAGCGGCCAGTAGCGCGTCTCCTGTCGCCGCGTCGCCTGGGCGCCACTTCGGTGCCCAGTCCTACGCGCGTCCGCTGGCGGGCCTGGCCACCGTGGTCGTCGTCGCCGTCATCTTCGCCTTCGCGGTGGGCCTGTTCCGGGGCTCCTTCACCGAATCCGTACCGGTGACCGTGATTTCGCAACGCGCCGGCCTGGTCATGAACCCGGACGCCAAGGTCAAGATGCGCGGCGTGCAGGTGGGCAAGGTCGACTCGATCGAATCGCTGCCCAACGGCCAAGCAGCTATTCACTTGGCGATGGATCCGTCGCAGTTGCACTTCATCCCCAGCAATGTGCTGGTCGACATCGCGTCATCAACCGTGTTCGGCGCGAAATCCGTCCTGCTGGTGGAACCTGCCCAACCTTCGACGCAGCGCCTACACAGCGGCCAGACGTTGCAGGGCCAGCACGTCATGGTCGAAATCAACACGGTGTTCCAGCAATTGGTGTCGGTGCTGTCCCAGATCGACCCCCCGAAGCTCAACGAATCACTGGGTGCACTGGCCCAGGCGTTCAGTGGCCGGGGCGCAAAGCTCGGCCAGGCCCTGAGCGACTTGGATTCATTCCTGGCAAGGCTGGAGCCGAGCCTTCCCGCATTCCGTCATGACTTCGCGGTGTTGCCGGCGGTATCCAACGCCTATGCCGACGCCGCACCGGACCTGATCCGGACCGTGTCCAACACGAACCGGATCAGCAAGACGATTGTCGAGGAGCAACGCAACCTCGATGCACTGCTGATCAGCGCGATCGGCCTGGCCGACATCGGAAATGACGTGTTGAGCCAGAACCGGCAGCCGCTGACGGATGTGATGCATCTGCTGGTGCCGACCACCGATCTGCTCAACGAGTATCACGAGGCGCTCACCTGTAGTTTCGCCGGGCTTATCCAGATTGGGCACGGTGCGCCGTTGTCGGAACCGAGCATCAACATCTCGGCAAGCCTGACGTTGGGCGCCGAACGTTATCGGTATCCGACGAACCTGCCCAAGGTTGCGGCGACCGGCGGCCCGCAGTGCGTGGGTCTGCCGAAGCTGCCGTTCAACACGAACCCGCCGCAGTTGATCACCGATATCGGCGCCAACCCCGTCGTGTACGGAAACCAGCAGACGCTGCTCAACTCCGACCTGCTCAAACAGCTGTTGTACGGGCCGATTGCCGGTCCACCCCGCAACCCGGCTCAGATCGGACAACCCGGATGAGAATGCGCCCCACGCTGATCAGGTTCGGGATCTTCGCGGTCGTGATGTCGATCCTTACCGCTTTCCTGTTCTTCATCTTCGGTCAGTACCGGACCGGTTCGACAAACGAGTATTCGGCGGTGTTCACCGACGTCTCGCGTCTCAAGCCGGGGCAGTCGGTGCGGGTCGCCGGGATCCGGGTGGGCACGGTCAATAGCGTTTCGCTGCAACCGGACAAGAAAGTTGTGGTGAAGTTCGACGCCGACCGCAACATCGTCCTCACCGAGGGCACCAGGGCGGCCGTTCGCTACCTCAACCTAGTGGGTGATCGCTACCTCGAGCTCATCGACGGTCCCGGCTCGCCCAAGCTGCTGGCCGCCGGCGGTCAGATTCCGGTCAACCGCACCCAGCCGGCGCTTGACCTCGATCTGCTGCTGGGCGGACTGAAGCCCGTGACCCAAGGCCTGAATGCGCGCGACGTCAACGCGCTGACCTCAGCACTGTTGCAGGTCTTCCAGGGCCAAGGCGCGACCCTCGAGTCGCTGTTCGCCAAGACGACATCGTTCTCAAACGCCTTGGCGGACAACGATCAAACCGTGCAGCAGCTGATCGACAACCTCAACATCGTGGTCGGTACGGTCTCCAAGGACGGCAAACAGTTCTCCGGCGCGGTCGATCGCCTCGAGCAGCTGATCAGTGGGCTGTCCGATGACCGCAACACCATCGGGTCCGCCATCGACGCTCTGGACAGGGGAACCGCCTCACTGGCCAGTCTGCTGTCCAGCGCGCGGCCACCGCTGTCGGGCACGATCGCGGAGTTGAATCGGCTGGCTCCGATACTCGATGGCGACAAGGATCGCCTGGACGCCGCGATTCAGAAGGCGCCGAACAACTATCGCAAGCTGGTCCGACTCGGCGTGGCCGGCGCCACCATCCCGTACTACCTGTGCCAGTTAGAACTGCGCGGGACGGATCTTCAGGGCAAAACGGTGCACGCCAACGTCTTTAGGTCTGAAGCAGGAAGGTGCACGGAACCCTAATGCTGAAGTATCGCGGAGGTGGCCGGGTAAAGGCCGGATTCATCGGCGTCGTGTTAGCGGTGCTGGTGATCCTGGTGGGCCTGTCGCCCGACCGGTTCATTTCGTGGGCCACGATGGTCAGGTACCAGGCGCTGTTTTCCGAAGCCGGCGGAATTGCGGTGGGCAACCCGGTCATCGTGTCGGGGATGAAGGTCGGCACGGTGTCGGATGTGTCGTTGCAGCACGGCGATGCTCTGGTGACGTTCACGACCAAGGGCGACGTCCTGCTCGGGTCGGAGACCACCGCGCATATCCGCACCGGCTCGCTGCTGGGCGAGCGGATGCTGACACTGGAGTCCACCGGCAGCGGCACGATGCACCCGATGACAGTCATTCCCGTCTCGCGCACGTCCTCTCCTTACTCGTTGACCGAAGCGGTCAGCGACCTGACTTCGGACACCGCGGGAACCAACACCACCGCGCTCAATCAGTCGCTGGACACGTTGTCGGCGACGCTCGACCAGCTCGCGCCCCAGATGGGGCCGGCCTTCGACGCACTCACCCGGCTATCGCGCACCCTGAACAGTCGCAACAAGAACCTGAGCGATCTGTTCAAGAGTGCCGCCGACGTCACCAACGTTCTTTCCGAACGCAGCCAACAGGTCAACAAGCTCATCCTCAACTCCGACTCGTTGCTGCAAGTCTTGGTGGCGCGCCGACAGGAGATCGTGGACCTGCTGGCCAACACGTCGGTCGTGGCCAAACAGCTGACGGCGTTGGTGCACGACAACGAAGCGACCCTGGCGCCGACCCTCGAGAGGCTGAACAGGGTGCTCGCGATGCTGGAGAAGAACCGCGACAACATCGGCAAAGCGCTGCCGGGCCTGGCGAAATTCCAGATCACGGTCGGTGAGGGCATCTCCAGCATGTACGCCTACTCGGCGTTCGTCCCGAACTTCCTTGCGCCGCAGATCTTCCAACCGTTCTTCGACTACCTCTGGGGCTTCCGCACCTTCGACACCTCTCGCGGTCCCGGCTTCCCCTCGCCGGTACCTCGGTCGCTGGTTCCGTTCCCGTACAACGCAATTCCGATGTGCCCCGGCTGCACATTGGGCGGACGGGTCGGTGGATCACAATGACCATCCCGCGCAGAAGGCTGGCGACCATCGCGGCGGTCGCCCTGGTCGTGCTGCTCGTTGCCGGCGCTGCTGTGCTCGTCCGCAGTATGTTCTTCGGGCAGAAGACGATTACCGCCTATTTCACCACCGCCACCGCGATCTACCCCCACGACGAGGTACGGGTATCCGGTGTCAAAGTCGGCAACATCGAATCGATTACGCCACAGGGCACCCAGGCGAGGATGACGCTGAAGGTCGATCGCGGCGTGCCCATTCCGGCCGATGCGAAGGCGGTCATCGTCGCCCCGAACCTGGTGGCCTCCCGCTACGTCCAGCTCACACCGGCCTATCGCGATCGCGGGCCGGTCATGCACGACGGGGCAGTAATACCGGTCGACCGGACCGCGGTCCCGGTCGAATGGGACGAGGTCAAAACCCAGTTGATGCGGCTGGCAACGGATTTGGGACCCAAGAGTGGGGTATCGGGCACATCCGTGGGCCGGTTCATCGACAGCGCCGCCAACGCGCTCGACGGTAACGGCGACAAGCTGCGGCAGACGCTCGGTCAGTTGTCCGGGGTCGCCCGGATCCTCGCCAACGGCAGCGGCAACATCGTCGACATCATCAAGAACCTGCAGACCTTCGTCGGCGCGCTGCGGGACAGCAACATTCAGATCGTGCAGTTCAATGATCGCCTGGCCACGCTCACCAGCGTGGTCAACGACAGCAAATCCGACCTGGATGCGGCCCTGACAGATCTGTCGACCGCGGTCGGCGAGGTGCAGCGATTCATCGCCGGGACCCGCAACCAGACCAGCGAGCAGATTGCCAGGCTGGCCGACGTCACACAGAACCTGGTCGATCACCACATGGCCCTGGAGAACATCTTGCACGGCGCGCCGAATTCGCTCGGCAACTTCTTCAACGACTACAACGCCGACACCGGAACCATCGTCGGCGGGTTCGGATTGATGAACTTCGCGAATCCCACGTGGGGCGGACAGCTGCTGCTGTCGGCCCCGGGCTGCGACCAGATCGGGGCCATCGAGAACGTCACGGCGGTCGAATCGGGCAAGCTGTGCGCCCTGTTCCTCGGTCCGGGATTGCGACTGCTCAACTTCAACAACTCGCCACTGCCGATCAACTTCATTCTGCAGAAGTCCATGGACCCGTCCAAGATTCTCTACACCGAACCGCGCCTGGCGCCCGGTGGCGAGGGCCCGAAGCCTGGACCGCCCGAGATCCCGCCCGCGGTGTCGGCCTACACCGGCCTGCCGGGTGATCCGGTGGGACCGCCGGGAGCGGTGCCACCGGAGCGGATACCAGGTGCGGCGATGCCGCTGCCGCCCCCGCCGTCGACACCGATGCCGCCGCCGCCACCACCGGCGTCGAACCTGTCGGACATGCTGCTGCCACCCGAAGGGGCCCAACCATGATCGCGCGGATAGCGGTGCGACGGGCGCTCGTCGTTGGTTGTTGTGTGGTGTTGTCGGTGTCGGGATGCGCCTTCCATGGCCTGAATTCGCTGCCGCTGCCGGGTGCGGTCGGGCGTGGGCCGGGGGCCAACATCTATCACGTCGAATTGCCGAATGTGGGCACGATGGAGTCGAATTCGCCGGTGATGGTCGACGACGTGGTCGTCGGCAGTGTCGGTGAGATGCGGGTGCAGGGTTGGCATGCCGACGTCGAGATCTCGGTCAAACGCGATGTAGTGGTTCCGGCCAATGTGGTGGCCACCGTGGGGCAGACCAGTCTGCTGGGTTCGATGCATGTGGAGCTCAATACGCCGCTGGGTCAGCAGGGAAGTGGACGGCTGCAGCCCGGGGCCACGATTCCGTTGAGCCGCTCGACGGCGTATCCCTCGACCGAGCAGACGTTGTCGTCGTTGGGCGCGGTGGTCAACGGGGGCGGTTTGGGCCAGATCGGGGAGGTCATTCACAACTTCTCGGCCGCGCTGTCCGGGCATGAGGGTGCGGCGCGTGATCTGTTGACGCGGCTGGACACCTTTGTGGGGACGCTGGATCAGCAGCGCGACAACATCGTTGAGTCGATTCAGGCGCTCAATCGGTTGTCGGGCACCTTCGCCGCGCAGCGGGACGTGTTGACCGAGGCGCTGCACAAGATTCCGCCCGCCCTCGATGTGTTGATCAAGGAGCGCCCGCGGTTGACCGAGGCGCTGGATCACCTGCGGGCGTTCAGCAACACGGCCTCGCGGTTGGTGAACGACGCGCAGGACGATCTGGTGAAGAACCTCAAGAACCTGGAGCCGGCCATCAAGGCGCTCGCCGACGTGGGACCCGAGTTCGGCATGGCCATCGCGGCGGGTTTCGTGTTCCCGTTCACCCAGAACTTCGTCGACCGCGCGGTCCGCGGCGACTACTTCAACCTGCATGTCGACCTTGATCTGTCGATTCCACGGCTCAAGAAGGGCTTGCTGTTGGGGACCCACTGGGGCCAGCTGGACATGCCGGTGGTGCCGGAGCCCGGGGACCCGTATCGCATGAACTACACCCTCGACCCGTTGCATGACCCGGTACGGCCGCCGTGGGTCGATCCGAATGCGCTACCGCTGCCCGCGCCGCCGCCGGGGTTTGGTCCCCTGCCCGGACCGCCGCCGACACAGACGCCCGATGCGAGTCTTGGTCAAGCGCCGCCGCTGCCCGGCCCGGCACCGACGGGAGGTGGCGGATAGATGCTGACGCGCTTCGTTCGGCTCCAGCTGTGGATCTTCACGATCGTCGGGACCCTCGGCGTGATCGCGATGGTCCTGTTCTACATCCAAGCACCGACCCTGCTGGGCATCGGCCGGATGACGGTGACGCTGGAGCTGCCGGCTACCGGCGGCCTGTACCAATTTTCGAATGTGACCTACCGCGGGGTTCAGCTCGGCAAGGTCACCTCGGTGGGCTTGACGCCCACCGGTGCGAAAGCGACGCTGTCGCTTAACACTTCACCCAAGGTCCCCGCGGACCTGACGGCGGAGGTGCTCAGCGTCTCCGCGGTGGGTGAGCAGTACGTGGACCTGCGGCCCAAGACCGATTCGCCGCCGTATCTGCATGACGGTTCGGTGATCGCCGCGCGCGACACGACGATTCCGCAAGCGGTCGGGCCGATGCTCGAGCAGCTCAATGCCTTGGTCGGCAGCATCCCGAAGACCAAACTGGGCCAACTGCTCGACGAGACCTTCCAGGGCTTCAACGGTTCCGGTTACGACCTGGGCTCACTGATCGATTCGTCGGAGACACTGTCCCGTGACTCCAACAGCGTCGTCGATCGCACCAAGGCGCTCACCGAAGACACTGGGCCGCTGCTGGATACGCAGGCACAGACCACCGATTCGATCAGGACATGGGCGCGAAGCTTCGCGGGAATCTCGGATGTGTTGGCGAACAACGATTCCCACTTCCGCACCATCCTGCGAAACGGTCCTGACGCTGCGAATGAAGCGTCCGCGCTCCTCGACCAAATCAAACCAACGTTGCCGGTGTTGCTTGCCAACCTGACGACCATCGGGCAGATCGGCGTCACCTACCATCCTTCGATCGAGCAGCTGCTGGTATTGCTGCCGTCGGCGGTTGCTATCGAGCAGGCCGCTCAGGGCGAAAACCATCCCGACGGTAAAGCCATGGGCGACTTCGCCCTAACGATCGACGATCCGCCTATTTGCACGGTCGGCTTCATGCCGCCCAACACCTGGCGATCCCCGGACGACCTCAGCGACATCGACACCCCGGACGGGTTGTATTGCAAGCTTCCGCAGGATTCGCCGATGGCGGTTCGCGGTGCGCGCAACTATCCCTGCATGGGGCACCCGGGTAAGCGCGCACCCACCGTCGAAATCTGTAACAGTGACAAGCCGTACATGCCACTGGCGATGCGCCAGCACACGCTCGGCCCCTACCCGCTGGATCCGAATCTGCTCTCCCAGGGCGTGCCGCCCGACGACCGGATCACCGGCGACAGCAGAATCTTCGCGCCGGTGCAGGGAACGCCGTTGCCGCCGGGAGCGGTGCCGCGCGGTACACCCGCGGGTCCGCGCGGAGAAAATCCACCATCGGGCACGGTAGGAGCGGCAGTACCTCCGGTGCCGTCGTCGGGGCCAGCGCTGAGACCCATATCGCCGATGTCGGCGGAGCTTCCGGCGTTCGCTCCGCTCGACGTCCCCGCACCGGGCGAGCTTCCGGCCGCACCCCCGCCACCACCGGCACCACCCGCGGCCCCCGTGCCACCGGATCAGGCCGACGGTCCACAGCCGCAGGCCGCGCCAAGTGCGTTCGGAGCCAACGGATCTAAGCCCGCGCCGTCGATCGTGGTGGCGAAGTACGATCCGCGCACTGGTCGTTACGTCGGTCCGGACGGGAAGTTGTACGAGCAGTCGGATCTGGCGCCCGCGAAAGCGCCGAAGACGTGGAAGGACATGCTTCCCACCTGAGGTCGCCGGCGGTGGTCCGGGCTGGGAGGTGAAGGGGACGGCGGAGCTACCAGCGCTTGCTCAGGAGACCTGATCCAGGCGCAACGGCATCGTGATATCAAGCCACTGGTTTTGCCCGCAGGCACCGCTTGGCCCGACCGTCTTGTCCTTGCCGGACAACGTCCGCGATCCGATTTGAAATCCCCCGTTTTCGTTTACGGGGAAGAAATAGAAGGTCTGCTGGCCGGGGAACGCGGTACCGTCTTCGCACCGCTCCCAATTCGGCACTTCGCGTCTGGCCTTCCACATCTCCCCGTCATTCAGATAGAGAGGCGCGGTCCATCCCTGGTCGCTGCGCACCGTCCCGTGGCATTCCTGGAATGTGTCGCAGGTCGAGCTGATCGTCCATGTTTGGTAGACCGTCGGCTCGCCGAAGTATTGATCGTTTCGCTGGGCCCAATCGCCGATGGACGTAACGTGATATGTCCCATTGAGGGCCACTTCTTCCTTGGTCGTCGCCTGGGCCGTGGCCGCAGTGCCCAATCCGCCAAATACGGTGGTGGCCACCAACGTTGCGGTGGTGAGTGCTTTAGCTGAACGCATCAGGTGCTCCTAGAGCGCATAATTCTCGAGCGTTGACGTTACACCGTTTTAGCCGACCAGGTAACGGTTAGGATCGCACTCACCCGACCGGCTCGAATTTCGCGATCAACCAGGAACCGTTGACCTTTGTCAGCGTGACCACGACAGCACTTTTGTTCTGCGCGGGATCTTTCTTTTGCATGCTGGCCGTGGTCTGATCGACGAAAATCAGCACGACCGCAGAATCGGGATGCAAATCCGAAATCGCGGCCCGAACCACCTTGGCCGATGCCGTCAGGTGCCCTTCCTTCGCCGTCGGCCCGACGATATCGGTGGTGAATTTGCTGTAGTAGGCCAAAAATTCGCCGGTGAGATGGGATTTCGCTGCCGAGAAATCCCGATCCAAATGGTCATAGGAATACGTCAAGACCGCCACCGCGCCCTCTGACGCCGCCTGGATTGCGCGGTGTGCCGCCGCATCGTCGATCCGCTGATCCGGCCGGTGCACAACGATGTACACGCCGACAGCCACGCCCACGGTGGCGACGACCAGCGTTGTCCCGAATACCGAACGCCACCTCGCCAACAACCAACGGCCGATCGTTGCCAGCCGGCGGATGGGAGCCTCGTGGCCGGCGGGCGCAGTTTCCGGGTCGTCAGTTGCTGTTTCGGTACTGCCCGGCGACGAACCATCCTCGACAGTCATGAGAGGTAGTCAATTTTCGACATCTTGAGCTGGCCGTGGTCGCGGTTCAGGGTGACGCTCAGTCGGAACAAGGCCGGTGGCGGCTTTTCGTTATCCGGCCCAGTGGCATCGGTTTTCGCCGCCACGAGCACGACACCTGAATTGTCGCTCAACGATTCGACGGCCACAGCTTCGACGGTGACCTTGCTGCCGATCTTCGAGTCCTGCGCCTTTTTGACCATCAGAACCGAGATCGCCGACAGTTGACCGTTGAGGTCGCCGGTCGTGGCATCGATCATCCGCTGGACGTCCGCCTTGGCATGATCGGGGTCAATAGACATCAGCGCCGTGATCCCTTGCCGGGCGGCACCAGCAAACTCCGCGGCGAGCTGGCGATGGTGCGCCACGGTGCGGTGCTGCCACAGCATGTAACCGCTCGCACCGGCCGATGCGCAGGCGATCAGGATGCCGACGCCAACTGCTACTGCTTTGCGTGACGGACGGCGCGGGGACTTTGCGCGGCGCCGCTTGGCATCTGGGGACCCGGCATCGGTTGCTGCCGCCTGCCGCAGCCGTGCGAGGCGCGCCCTGGCCGCCTCGGCGCGCGCTTCGGCCTCGGCAACTTCGTCTTCGGTGTCCGTTTCCGATGCGGGCGCCGGGACCGCGGAGCCGACCGCTGAGGGCGACTGTGGTTCATCGGGATTGGTCATATCCGCCGGCTCACCACAATCGTCGGCGTCGGGGCCGTCCGGATCGTGCACGGAGAGGCAGCTTATCACTTCGGCCTGCGCGCTTGGCCTTCATGGCTCACCACCAGTCATGGCTCTTACATGCGGAAATGCGCGCGAGTCAGGGAAATGGCGCACCGCAGCGTTCGGGTGCCGGCATGGTTGGCCGTTCTCGCTCAGGCGATCTTCTCCAACCAGGAGAATTTTCTTTTCAGGTGTGGCAAAGTAATCGGGTGCGATTAATCGTGGCCGTATTTGCCGCGTTGCTCGGCACCGGTGTGCTGGCGGCGCCGCCGTCCTTCGCCGGTCCCACCGTCTGCGACTACCCCGACTGTACGCCGGGCATCATGCCGCATCAGGTCCTCGGGGCACCGTGTGACAACACCACCTATTACGCCTTCGGTGTCGCGGACGGTTACGTCTCCTTCGCCTCGCAGCCCGGCCGGCTGATGTTCTGCGGTTCACCGAGGAGATATCAGCCGCGATGGTTCCGGTCACCTCCGATGGCGGGAGTCAAGGAGGAAGGCGCCAACTGCCAGAACTACCAGAACTACGTGGCACAGGCGCCCGACGGCCTATTCCTGATTTGCTTTGCCCACGACGGCATTATGAGCTGGGTCCGCGCGGACACGTAGCCTTACTCGGCGGCTTCTCGATGCAGGCCGAGTAGCCGCCTGATCATGTCGGTGAGCCGCTCGAGCAATGTGTCGTCGTCGATGTCGGCCAGCAGCGGATGCATGACCGCGGTGCTGATCGCGCCGGAGAACATGGCCGCCTCGATCCGGCCGTCCAGGCCGGCATCGCTCAGCAGTCCGTCATACAGCCGGTCCATAAAGCGTTGAAACGGCTTGTGTTCGGCCAGCAGCCGGACCACGACGGGATCGAACTGCAGCGTGCGCACCAGCCGGCGGTCGCGGACCGCCATTTCAACGACGCTCTCCAGCAGCGCATCCCGCGCTTGCGGTCCGTTGCCATGTGCCTCGGCGGCCTCCAGCGCGGGAAGCAGGCGTCCGAGCTCGCGCTCGGTCACCGCGATGACGATCTGATCCTTGGTCCGAAATTGGTGGTAGACAGCAGCTTTGGTGATCCCGACGGCGTCGGCGATCATCTGCAGCGACGTACCGCTGACGCCGTGCTGCGCGAACAGGTCGAGCGCGGCATCGAGTACTCGCGTTCGGGCAGGGCTGTAGTGAACAACTCTCAGCGCTTCATCGCTGACCGGCTGCTCTGCTGTTCCCACGGGACGAGCCTAGACGACCGGCTATTGACCCGAGGCTAGCCGACCGGCTAGCTTCGGGTGGAGCCGAACGTGGCACGCCGATGTCGTGCCGAAGGGAGTCACCGATGACAGACATCGGCGGAGGGGGTGCGCCAGGTCGACGAGCGGCGCTGCGGCCGACTGACGGTGAGGTCATTCTGCTGTGGACATTGCCCGTCACCGTGCTGCTGTGGATCGCCGGTTTCCTGCTATTTCCGGGCTTCAATCCACCGATGTCACCTTCGATGCCCGCGGAACAGGTTGCCGCGTTCTACCGGGATCCGGCGCACATCCCACAGATCCGTTACAGCATGATCGTGTTCAATTGGTTCGGCGTGTGCCTCGTCCCGATCCTGGCGTTGATCGTGCTGCAGATCCGCCGAATGGCACATCGGACGCCGATCTTCTCTTACGCGATGCTGGGCTGTGTGGCCGGTGGTCCGACGTTGTTTCTCGTCGCGAACGTCTGCTGGCTGCTGGCCGCGTTTCGGCCCGAGCGCAGCCCGGAGTTGACGCAATTGCTCAACGATTTCGGTTGGATGACCTTCACCATCCTGGTCCCGTTCCTAATCGGTCAGAGCGTGATACTAGCTGTGGCAATCTATTTCGACGATCAAGCGCGACCCGTGTTCCCGCGCTGGGTGGCCCACTTCAACCTTCTCGTGGCCGCCGCGCTGGTGCCTGCGGCTTTTGTCGGAGTGTCGCTGACCGGCCCGCTGGCGTGGGACGGCCTCTTGTCGTTCTGGGTGAAAAACATTGCCATCGCGGTCTGGATCGTCGTGATGGGAGTTGCATTGGGGCAGGCCATTTATCGCGAGCGTGACGAGAACCGTGGGCGCCCAGACGAACTGGTCAACGCATGAGTGCGGTGATCACACCGCCGACCTCGCCGGCTACGCCCCCGTCCGGCCCGCTACATCACCGGATCGCCTGGCACCTGCGCCACAACCCCAAGCGTGAACTCTGGTTGGCGTGGTGGGTGCTCGTCGTCTTCTACAACTTGTTCTTCCCGGTGTTCTTCATCATCGCGCAGGTTCAGCCGCCACCGGAACCCACCTGGGACCTCGCGACGCAGGTCCACTGGTTCTCCGAGCGCCACCTCGGCATACCTCTCGGTTTCGGCATCATCTTTGCCATCAGCGGTGCGATCGCGACAAACAATGCCCTGATCGCATATTCGATGCGGCGCATGTCGGTCAGCCGCGCGTTCGGTTATTCGTATCTGATCGTCTACTCGCTGAGTGCGGTTCCCGGCATGATCCTGCTCAACATCGCACTGCTCGTCGGGACGTTGCGACCGGAGCGCAACCCGGAAGTGATCGGCTGGCTCTACGACTTCGCCTTCTTGTCGTTCGACGGAACGATGGGGGTCTTTTTGATCGGGTCGCTCATCTGGATGGTCGCGATCCTGCTCGACAAGAATCGGGTGTTCCCCAAGTGGTTCGGCTATCTCAACCTGTGCAACGCGCTGACCGAGGTGGTCGTCGCCCCCTGCTGGATCTTCCGGCGTGGTGTGTTGGCCTGGGATGGTGAAATCGCCTGGTGGCTGGACATGGTCGTGTTCGGCATCTACCAAGTCACCTTCGTCGTCATGTTGTATCGGATGATCCGGCGCGAAGACTTCGGCACCGGGGAGTTGCCGGCCTTCCCGCCGAAAACGGCTGTTGCGCAATGACCGATCTCAAGACCGACCCCACCGACCGCGACCAGCGGTTCGTGCCCGGTCAGCCCGACATGTGGGCCTTCGTGTTGTTTGAGACCTTGGTGTTCACAGGGTATTTCGGCTTCTACCTGTTCTCCCGCGCCCGCAACGCCGAGCTCTTCATACATGCACAGGCGCACCTGGACCTGCGCATCGGAGTTTTCAACACCCTCGTCTTGCTGCTGAGCTCGTGGTCGGTGGCGCGGTGCGTTCAGTCGTCGCGCGCCGGCGAGTACCGGGCGGCGCTGCGAGATGTGTTCATCACGGCCGCATTCGCCGCGGTGTTCCTCGTCTTCAAGGTGTTCGAATGGGCCAGGCTGGTCAACAGCGGCAATGGGTTGGACAGCAACGACTTCTTCACCTACTACTTCTTCCTCACCGGGATCCACTTCGTCCATCTGCTGATCGGCTTCGTCGTCCTGGGCGTCATCGTTTACCAACTCCGAAGTGCGGCAACCAGACCGCGGGAATCCCAGGAAATCATCGAAACGTGCGCGACCTACTGGCACACGGTCGATTTCCTGTGGGTACTCATCTTCGCGCTGCTGTACGTGGTGAGGTGAGCGTGAAATTCAACAAGCGGTTACTGATCGTGTGGGTGATCCTGGCGTTGCTCACGCTCGGCTACCTGTGGATAGACCGCTCGGCAGCGGGGCAGGCCGAGTCCAGCGCGGTGCTGACAGCGAGCGTCATCGTGATCGCACTCATCAAGGTGCGCATCATCTTTCGTGAGTTTATGGAGGTGCGAAGCGCACCCGTGCTGCTGTGCAGACTGACCGACGCCTGGATCGTGCTGATGGCCGTCGCGATGCTCTGCTGCTATTCCGTCGGAATGCGGCTCGCGTAGTAATCGCTAGCGAGTGTGTCAGGCCACGGGTGCGACCGCGTCTGCTGTCGTGAACGACAGGTGCAGTTCGCTCAAACCGCGCAGGATGTACGTCGGCTCGTAGCTGTAACGACGCTCGGCCGCCGGCCCGTGATGGGCTTCGTTGATTTCGATGTGCGGCATCCGGTCCAGGATGCGTTCGATCGAGACCCTGCCCTCCACGCGGGCGAGTGGTCCGCCCGGGCAGGAGTGCACACCGCGGGCAAACGCCATGTGCTCGCGAACGTTCTTGCGGCGCAAGTCGAACTCGTGCGGGTTCTCGAACCGGCGCGGATCGCGATTGGCCGCGCCCGGCAGGATCATCACCACGGTGCCGGCCGGGATGTCGACACCACCGATGTTGGTGTCGCGGACGGCAAGTCGAGAGTCGCTCTTGACCGGGCTTTCCATGCGCAACGATTCCTCGATGAACGCGGGGATCAGAGTGCGGTCTTCACGAATCTGTTGCTGGATGTCGGGCCGGTCGCCCAGGGCTTGCAAGGCGGCACTGAGCAGCTTGGCGGTAGTCTCCTGGCCGGCCGCGAAAAGGAAGGTGGCCGAGCGGACCACCTCGATCACCGGCGGGGTCGAGCCGTCCGGGTACTTCGCTTCCGCGAGGAAGGTCAACACGTCGCCGCGCGGTTCGCGCCGCCGGTCCTCGATGTAGCTGCAGAACTTGTCGTCGAGCCACTCCAGCGGGTTGATGCCCACCGACTCGTGGTCGAGGGCGCCGACGCGCGCCTCGGGACGGTCGGCGCCGAGGACGGCGCGGAACTCGTTGTGGTCGTCCTCCGGCACGCCGAGCAGATCGGCGATCACCAAGGTGGCGAACGGCTTTGAGTATTCAGCGATGAATTCGCATTCGCCGTTGTGCAGGAACTCGTCGAGCTGGCGATCGGCGAGGCGCCACATGAACTCCTCGTTCTGCTTCAGCCGGCTCGGCGTCAACAGCTTGGCCAGCACCGAGCGGGCCTTGGTGTGGTCCGGTGGATCCATGGTGACCATGTGCTCGTGCATCGGAAAATAGCTGCGGTGCTCGTTGATCAGGGGCCTGATGTCCCCGCCCTCGGGGGTGAAGGGCAGCGGGGGGAACGGTCCGCCGAGCGCGACGATGTTGGAGAACGTTTCCGGGTCTTTGTAAATCTCGGTGGCTTCCGCGTAACCGGTGACCGCGACGACGCCATGATGCGGCAACCGCAGCACGGGGTTTTCGCTGCGCAGGTAGTCGAAGTAGGGGTGCGGATCCGGGACCAGAGACTGATCGGTGAAGAAGTCGATCGACTCGTAATTGCTCATAGATTGCGTCTTTCTGGGCTGGGTCTACCGGTGGGTTCGGCGGCATGCAGTACCGCCCCCGCTTTCGGAATTCTGCTGAGCACCTGCTTAGCACGGCGGTAATGTCGTGGTCAAGGACTCAACACCGCGCCGCGCTACGATTCCCCTGGTCGGCAGGTGAGCGTGGACAGGATGGAGCAGCGGCATGAGCACGGCCCCCAGGGAGGCCCGCAGGATCGGGGCGCCGGACGCCAAGAACCGCGGCCTACTGCTCGACGCCGCCGAACAATTGATGATCGAAGAGGGCTACGCCGCCGTCACCTCGCGGCGCCTCGCGAACAAAGCCGGGCTGAAACCGCAGCTGGTGCACTATTACTTCCGCACCATGGAGGAGCTGTTCCTCGAGGTATTCCGACGCCGTGGTGAAGAAGCGCTCGCGGCGCACGCAAAGCTGATGCAGTCACCGCAGCCGCTGTGGGCGGTGTGGAGATTCGGCACCGATCCCGCGTTCACCCGAATTTCGATGGAATTCATGGCGCTGGCCAATCACCGCAAGGAGATGCGGGCCGAAATCGCCTACTACGCAGAATGTTTCCGCGAAGAGCAACGGCAAGCGCTGACCACTGCGCTGCAGAAGTACGGCGTGGATGAGATGCCGCCGGTGGTGGTTGCCGTGCTCATGTCCAGCTTGTCCAGATTCCTGGTGCTCGAAAACGCGGTGGGCATTTCCGCCGGTCACGCCGAAACCGTGCAATTAGTCGAAAGTCACCTGCGGCGGCTCGAAGGCGAGCCGCAGCCGATTCCGGGAATACCCGAGGCCTGGGTGGTTCACCAATTGCGCAGCGAGCAGAGCACGCCCTTGAGGCCGTCCTTGGATACGACGACAACGCCATCTACCGCCAGGACACAGTGAAGCCCTGGCGTGCCGGGCTCCGTGCCCGTGCTCGCCACCACCATCGCGTACGCGTCGGGGTTGGTCATGTCCAGATCGTAGGTCCACGGTGGCTTGCCCGGGCCGAGATCGACATCGACGTGCGGCGTGAACGAGTACGGGTTGTGGCTGTAATCGGAGAATCTGTCCGGCTGATGGTCCAGGTAATAGATGTCGGTGTAGATCGGATTCTCAGCGGTGACGGCGTACTTGACGTGATGCATGACCGGGCCGGCAGTCGGATCGGCCTGGGCGCGTGGAGCGTTCGCGGCTAGACCGACCACCGACAAAACTGCCATGGTCATCGCCGAACCGATGCTCAGCGGTCTGTTGGCGCTGGTACTCATGTCGTTCCTCCGGCGGCCGGTCGTGGCTTGGCGTTTCGGTTAACTACCCGCTCTGCGGCCTGCCAGTGCGCGTCGGCAACCCACAAACGTGCAAAAGATGCTATCGCCTCATCGGGCGAAACACCGCTGATTACCCGTTTTATCTCGGTAGCCGGCTGGTTGGCCAGCGACGCAGCAATCGCACGCCAGCCTTCCTCGAACGAGGCGCGCGGCAACACCGCGTCCACCAACCCGATGCGTTCGGCCTCGGCGGCGTCGACCGTCTTTCCGCTGCCCGCGAGAAGCAGGGCTCTGCTCTTTCCGACGAGGGCGGCCAGCCGCTCGGCGCCACCCCAGGCCGGCATGATTTCCAGCGTCACCTGATTGAACGCGATCTTGATATCGCTTGCGGCAACCCGGATGTCGGCGGCGACGGCTACTTCGGCGCCACCACCGAAGGCATGCCCGTTGAGTGCGGCGATCACCGGAGCCGGGAAGCTCGCCAACTGGTCGCAGATGGACCGCATCCGCTTTGCCATCGCGGTGGCTTCCGCTATGGTCCGCAGCGCGCTGAGCTCCTTGAGGTCACCGCCGGACACGAAAGCCTTGTCGCCGGCGCCCCTGATCACCAGTGCCCGGGCACCGGCCGCGGCGTCGAGCGCCTTCTCCAGCTGGTCCATGGTGTCGAGCGCGATCGCGTTGCGTGCGTGAGGGCGGTCGATGGTGAGCACCGCAAGCCCGTTGTCGAGCTCCAAGTCCAGCATGCGTTGGTTGCTCCTCGGAAGAGGCGTCGATATTGGCATTCTCGTGCGGCGAGAATAACATCATCGCTGCAGGCCGCAGGGGTTTGTACATCGAGGATAGAGGTGGCCCGTGCAGGACAGAATCGTCGTGGCGGCCGCCGCGGTGCTCGCTGTGGCCGGCCTCGGTGCGTGCACCTCGCGACCGGCCACGCAAATCTCTAGCTCGGCCTCGGTGACCGTCAACGGTGAGGACGCGAATTTTCACGTCGTGCAATGCGGTCAAGTGCAATGGACCCGGACGATCGATATCGGCGGCAAGTTTGCCGGAGCCAAGATCATCATCGACGAGGGGGCGCAACCGCCGTCGGCCGAGTCGGTGCGCATCCAAAATCTGGGCGGGTTCACCGGGATGTACGCCCGGGGCGACGGCCCCCGTGCCGACATGAGCATGTCCGGGGACAAGTTCACGATCACCGGCACCGCCAACGGTTTCAAGACCGATAAGCCGAATGAAGCAACGTCGGCGACGTTCAAGATCATCGTGACCTGCTGACGCCGCGCGCGTGGCGATCGCCACTGTGGTGCACGTTTGCGGTGCGGGCCTTGTAGAGAATAGTATTCTCACAAATCGCGAAGGAGGATCTCATGGGCCAGTTGTCGCACAAGGTGGACGTACCGTTTCCGATCTTTGACGCGGATAACCATCTCTACGAGCCGCCGGAGGCGCTGACCAAGTTCCTGCCCAAGGAGTACAAGGACTACGTCCAGTACGTGCAGATCAACGGTCGCACCAAGATCGCCATCCGAGGCCAGATCAGCAACTACATTCCCAACCCGACCTTCGAGGTCGTCGCCCGCCCGGGCGCCTGGGAGGAGTACTTCAAGTACGGCAACCCGGAGGGCAAGAGCAAGCGCGAGCTGTTCGGTGAGCCGATGCGCGCGATCCCTGCGTTCTTCGAGCCCGGCCCGCGCCTGGAGACGATGAACGAGCTGGGCCTGGACAAGACATTGATGTTCCCGACCCTGGCCAGCCTCCTGGAGGAGCGCCTGCGCGACGACCCGCTCGCTATCCACGTTCTGGTCCACGCGCTGAACGAGTGGCTGGACGAGGTATGGGGCTTCAACTACCAAAACCGCATCTTCACCACGCCGGTCATCACCCTGCCGATCGTCGAGAAGGCGATCGAGGAGCTGGAGTGGGCGGTCAAGCGTGGCGCCCGCGCCATCCTGGTTCGCCCCGCGCCGGTCCCCGGCTTCCGCGGTCCGCGGTCGTTCGCGGTGCCCGAGTTCGACCCGTTCTGGGAGCGGGTCGTCGAGCACGACGTGCTGGTGGGCATGCACTCTTCCGACAGCGGCTACTCCCGGTACACCTCGGAGTGGGACGGCGCCGACCAGGAGATGCTGCCATTCCAGACCAACGCGATGGGCATCCTCAACGAGTGGCGGCCGATCCAGGATTCGGTGGGCTCGTGGGTGATTCACGGCGCGCTCTACCGCCACCCCAAGCTGAAGGTCGCGATCGTCGAGGCCGGCTCGAAGTGGATGACCCCGCTGCTGGACGGCTTGGCGGAGGTCTTCCGCAAGGCGCCGGAGGCCTTCCCGAGCGACCCGGTCGAGATGGTCAAGAGCCGGATTCACGTCAGCCCGTTCTTCGAGGACGGCATCGACGATCTGGTCAAACTGGTCGGTGTGGACCAGGTGCTCTACGGTTCGGACTGGCCGCACCCGGAAGGCTTGGCGGAGCCGACCTATTACATCGAGGCGCTGTCGCACCTGAAGCCGGAAGATCAGGCGAAAATCATGGGCGGCAACCTCGGTCGGCTCGTCACGGTGTGACGTCTGGCAAGTCGTGGCAGACCATCCCCGAGATGGTCTTGAGCGCGGCGGACCGCTTCGGCGATGCGGAAGCAGTTGTCGACGGTCCGCTGCGCTTCACATTCTCCGAAATTGTCAGCCGAATTCGTTGTGCCGCAGGCGCATTCGCAGAGCTTGGTGTTGACAAGGGTGACCGCGTCGCCATCTGGGCGCCCAATTCGGCCGAGTGGATCATCGCTGCGTTCGGGTTGCTGACCGCGGGCGGGGTGCTGGTGCCGGTCAACACGCGATTCAAGGCCGACGAGGCGGGTGACATCATCGCCCGCAGTGCGGTCAAGGCCGTCCTGGTGCAGAAGGGGTTCCTGGGCCAGGATTACACCGCGCCCGCGGGGACGCCGGTCATCGATGTGAAGTCCGACTTCCTTTCCAGCGGTTCGCCGTTCGAGCGGGCGGTGAGCGGCAGCGACATCTCGGACATCATCTTCACCTCGGGCACGACCGGCCGCCCCAAGGGTGCGATGATGAACCACCGCCAGACCCTGCGCATGTATGAGGAGTGGGCGACGCTCGCGGATCTGCGCGAGGGCGACCGCTACTTACAGATCAATCCGTACTTCCA
Organism: Mycobacterium sp. pR1184; assembly: GCF_041287235.1. Taxonomy (NCBI): domain Bacteria; kingdom Bacillati; phylum Actinomycetota; class Actinomycetes; order Mycobacteriales; family Mycobacteriaceae; genus Mycobacterium; species Mycobacterium sp. pR1184. The sequence continues at coordinate 525,431 of NZ_JBGGKR010000002.1, forward strand.
TACGTTCGGCCTCAAAGCGGGACTCGTCACGTCCTTCCTGCGCGGCGCGACGATGCTCCCAGTCGCCGTATTCGATGTCGATACCGTGGTGGATCTCATTGCGCGCGAACACATCACGATGCTTCCCGGCCCGCCGACGTTGTATCACTCGCTGCTGACGGTGCAGGACAAGTCCAAGCTGTCGACGTTGCGGGCCGGTGTGACCGGCGCCGCGGACATCCCGGTGGAGCTGGTCCGTCGCATCCACGACGAACTGCCGTTTGAAACACTGATGACCGGCTACGGACTGACCGAGGCCGGCAATGTCACCCTGTCGCTGCCGGGCGACTCCTTCGAGGACGTTGCCACCACCGCGGGCGTGCCCTGCGCGGATGTCGAGGTGCGCATTGCCGACGACGGCGAGGTGCTGGTTCGCGGCTACGGCGTCATGCAGGGCTACCTCGACGATCCCGCGGCCACCGCGCAGGCGATCGACGAAGACGGCTGGTTGCACACCGGCGATCTGGGCAACCTAGACCCGGCCGGTCGGCTGCGCATCGTCGGCCGCAAGAAGGACATGTTCATTGTCGGTGGCTTCAACGCCTACCCGGCCGAGATCGAAGGCTTCCTGCTCAGTCACCCGGCCGTCGCGCAAGCCGCCGTCATCGGCGTGCCCGACGAGCGGCTCGGACAGGTGGGTAAGGCGTTTGTGGTGCTCGACGGTGCCGTGGGCGCCGACGAATTGATCGGTTGGTGTCGCGAGCGCATGGCGGGCTTCAAAGTCCCACGCGCGGTAGAGTTCCTTGATTCACTCCCACTCAACGCGACCGGCAAAGTGATGAAGGACCAACTTCGTTGACCGACGGCGACATCCACTCGATGGTGATTGCGTCGGACTATCGCGTTCCGGATCCCAGCCGGGTATGGCCGCTACTCGAGCGAAACAAGTCGGCCCTCTCCGAGATCGGCGCACACCACGTGCTCGTCTACACCTCAACGCACGACTACGGTCGCGTGCTCGTGATGATCGGGGTGCACAGCCGGGAGCCGATCGTGGAACTGCTCCGATCGCGGGTGTTCTTCAACTGGTTCGACGAGGCCGGTATCGAGGACATTCCAGCGGTTTTCGCTGGTGAGATCGTTGACAGGTTTGTCCCGACGCCGCAGTCGAATCCGTCGGCGCCCGGCATCGTGGTCGCCGCCATCGCGTCGGTCGACGATGTCGCGATCCTGACCGCCGAAGTCGGCTCGGCGATGGACAGGTTCGCTGCTGCCGGCATCCGAAAGACCTGGGTATTTCAGGCTTTCGACGATGACCACGAAGTGCTGATCCTGCAGGAGTTCGCCGACGAGCAGAGCGCTCGCGAGTGGATCGAACACCCCGATGCCGCCGCCCAGTGGATGTCCGGGGCGGGAGTGGGGGCCTATCCGCCGCTGTTCGTTGGCCAGATGTTCGACATCATGCGTATCGAGGCTTGAGTGAGCGGACCACTCGGTGTTCGTATGTCTTTGTAACGGAGTCACCAGTCAAACTGTGTCCGAGTGCGTCGCGGCCGGGGCATCGACGACGAATGCAGTCGCACACGCCTGTGGTGCGGGCGCCGACTGCGGCCGCTGCCGCCGCACCGTTGCGGCCATTCTGAAATCGTCGAAGGCGGGCCGAAGAGGCTAGATCGTCGGCCACCGCTCAGCGGCGCCTACTGCCGTCCGGCGACATCGGCTGCACGAGTTCGACCAGCAGCGGTGGAATTTCCATGCGGGGCAAGACCACTTCGACAAGCACCATGCGGTCCTGATGCTCCGCCGCCGCGGTCAGCGCGTCGTCGAGTTCGCCATAGTTTTGCGCGCGGAACGCGAGGTGGTTGGCCACGCCGAGGGCGTTGGGGATGTCGGTCCAACTCCAGCTGGCGATGTCGTTGTAGGGCGCCGTCTCTCCGTGGATCGCCCGTTCGACCGTATAGCCGTCGTTGTTGACCACGACGATGACGGGCGAGCGCCCTTCGCGAAAGAACGTGCCGAGTTCCTGCACGGTCAGTTGCGCGGCGCCGTCACCGATCAGCAACACCGACCTTCGGTCCGGGTGTGCGACGGCCGCGCCGAGCGCCGCGGGCAACGTGTAACCGATTGAGCCCCAAAGGGGTTGGCCGATGAATGTGACCCCCTTGGGCAGCCGGTGGTCGGCCATGCCGTAAAAGGAGGTGCCCTGATCGGCGAGTACCACGTTGCCCGGTGTGAGCGCGTTGCACAGCCGGTCCCACACCATCTCCTGGGTCAGGGCCTGATCGCGGGCGGGCGCCGCGGCCGCGGCCGCGGGCTGTTGGTCGGTTGCCGGCGTGACGGGCGGTGAACTGATCCCACGCCGCGTCAAGATTTCGGCCAGCGCGCCGAGCGCGGCGCCCATCTCCAGCGGCGCGAACACCTCACCGGCCACAGTGCTCTGGTATTGGCCGATGTCGATGGTCCGCGCTGCATCGATGTGCTGGCTGAAGAAGCCGCTCACCATGTCGGTGAACACCACGCCGGCGGTGACCAACGCGGGTGCGTCCTCGATCGCGGCACGCACGGCGGGCGCGCTGGCCGCGCCGGCGTAGATGCCGAGGTAGTTGGGCGCGCTTTCGTCGAGCAAGCTCTTGCCCCACATGAGCGTGGCGTAGGGCACCACGTCGGCGTTCAGCAGCGCCTCGAGTTCCTTGACCGCCTGTAGCCGATGCACCAGCAGGTCGGCCAGCACGGTCAACCGGTTGTCGCCGATGAGTTCGGTGGCGGCGTCGACGAACATCGACAGTGCGCGCGGGCTGGTGCCGCCGGCGTAGCGGGGCAGCGCAGCGTCGGGTGGTTCGGTAGGGAAGCGCGCCACATCGGTGGACAGCAGGATGTAGCCGGGCCGCTTCTGCTCGCGCACCTCCAACAGCACCCGGTCGATCTCCCGGCACGCCGTTGCCGGCATGAGATTGGCTTGAGCACAGGTGATTTCACGGCTGATGCGGAAGAAGTGCTCAAAGTCTCCGTCACCGAGCGAATGGTGCAACGCCCGTCTGGTGCCCTGGGCGTCCTTGGAGGGGCCACCGACGATGTGCACGACCGGGACGTGCTCGGCGTAGCTGCCGGCGATCGCGTTGGTCGCCGAAAGCTCACCTACCCCGAATGTCGTTACCACAGCGGCCATTCCGCGTAACCGGCCATAACCGTCGGCGGCGTAGCCGGCGTTCAACTCGTTGGCGTTGCCCACCCACCGAATTCGTGGATGCGCGACGATGTGGTCGAGGAATTCCAGGTTGTAGTCGCCGGGGACGCCGAAGATCTCCGAGACGCCAAGCTCGGCGAGACGGTCCAACAGGTAGTCGCCGATGGTGTAGACGGAATCCGCGGCGCCGGGCGTGGTAGCAGTCACGAAGTCGACGTTACGCTGGTCGAAAGCGCTCCCGGCCGGACGTGGTTTCGCTATCGTGCGGGCCATGGCGATCAACGAAACCCGCGAAGTTGTTATCGAAGCCAGCCCCGAAGAGATCCTCGACGTCATCGCCGATCTCGACTCGGTGACCGAATGGTCGCCGCCCCACCAGAGCGTCGAAGTCCTCGAGCGGGACGCCGACGGGCGCCCCACCAAGGTCAAGATGAAAGTCAAAGCCGCGGGCATCACCGACGAGCAGGTGATCGAGTACTCGTGGGGCGACAACGAGGTGAGTTGGACGCTGATCAGCTCCGGTCAGCAGCGCTCCCAGGACGCCTCCTACAAACTGACGCCGAAGGGCGACTCCACCCTGGTCAAGTTCGAGCTCAGCGTCGATCCCGTGGTTCCGTTGCCCGGCTTCGTGTTGAAGCGCGCCATCAAAGGCACCGTCGATACCGGGACCGAGGGCTTGCGCAAGCGGGTGCTGCAGGTGAAGAAGGGTAAGTAGCCGCCGTGACCGGCGCGGGACCCCTGGCCGGGATCAAAGTCATCGAACTCGGCGGCATCGGACCCGGGCCCCACGCGGGCATGATGCTCGCCGATCTGGGTGCCGACGTGGTGCGGGTGCGCCGCCCCGGCGTGGCGATCGCAAGCGCGGCGAAGCCGGGCGAGGCGGGTCGCCACCAGGCAGTCCCGACGATGCCGGCCGAGGACCGCGACCTGTTGCACCGGGGCAAGCGGATCGTCGACCTCGACGTCAAGACTCAGCCGGGCGCATTGCTGGAGCTTGCCGCCAAAGCCGACGTGCTGTTGGACTGCTTCCGGCCGGGCACCTGCGAGCGACTCGGGATCGGACCCGACGATTGCGCGGCGGTCAATCCGCGATTGATCTATGCGCGGATCACCGGCTGGGGACAGGACGGGCCGTTGGCGTCGACGGCCGGGCACGACATCAACTACCTGTCGCAGACCGGTGCGCTGTCGGCGCTGGGTTACGCCGATCGGCCGCCGATGCCGCCGCTGAACCTGGTCGCCGATTTCGGCGGCGGATCGATGCTGGTGCTCATCGGTATCGCTGTCGCGCTGTACGAACGTGAGCGGTCGGGCCGCGGGCAGGTCGTCGACGCCGCGATGGTCGACGGCGTCAGCGTGCTCGCCCAAATGATGTGGACCATGAAGGCAATTGGCAGCCTGCGCGATAAGCGCGAATCGTTTCTGCTCGACGGCGGCTCGCCGTTCTACCGTTGCTATGAAACCTCCGACGGCAAGTACATGGCCGTCGGCGCGATTGAGCCGCAGTTCTTCGCGGCGTTGCTCAACGGGCTCGGTCTGTCGCCCGACGAGGTGGGTGGCCAGCTCGAAACAGGTTCGTATCAGCAGATGTACGACGTGTTCGCCCGGCGGTTCGCCAGCCGGACGCGAGACGAGTGGACCGAGGTTTTCGCCGGCACCGACGCGTGTGTCACGCCCGTGCTGACGTGGAACGAGGCCGCCACCAACGAACATTTGAAGGCGCGCTCGACGCTGATCACCGCCCACGGTGTCGAGCAGGCCGCGCCCGCTCCGCGTTTCTCCCGAACGCCGGCCGGACCGGTCGGACCGCCGCCGGCCACCACGACGCCGATCGACGAAATCAACTGGTAGCGAATTACTTACCCGAATACGTTCCGTGCCTCGAACGGGATTGCTAGGTTGAGTTAAGTGGCTGTAAAGGCATCACGTGAATTCATAGTTGATGCGCCGCTCGACGTGGTCATGGGGGCGCTCGAGGATGTCAGCGTGCTGGAATCCTGGTCGCCGCTGCATAAAAAGATCGAAGTGGTCGACCGTTATCCGGACGGCCGTGCGCACCACGTGAAAACCACCATCAGAATTCTGGGCCTGCGCGACAAAGAGGTGCTGGAATACCACTGGGGCCCGGACTGGGTGGTCTACGACGTCAAGGGGACGGCCCAACAGCACGGTCAGCACGTCGAATACAACCTCAAGCCCGAGGGCATCGACAAGACACGGGTGCGGTTCGACATCACCGTCGAACCGGCCGGGCCCATTCCCGGATTCGTCGTGCGGCGCGCGATGGAGCACGTTCTCGACGCCTCGATCAAGGGGCTGCGCGATCTAGTCGCACGAGGCGGCCCGGATAAAGCACCGTAAGCCGGTCTCCATTGCTAATTTGATAGCCAGTGGCCATACGCGCATCGTCGGAAATTGTCATCGGGGCGCCCCCGGAAGTGATCATGGAGGCGCTGGCCGACATGGACGCCGTGCCGTCGTGGTCTCCGTTGCACAAGCGGGTCGAAGTCGTTGACCGATATCCCGACGGCATGCCACACCACGTGCGAATGACGATCAGGGTGAGCGGCATCGCCGACACCGAAATGGTGGAATATCACTGGGGTCCCGACTGGATGGTGTGGGATGCGCAGAAGACCTCGCAGCAACACGCCCAGCATGGCGAGTACAACCTGGAGCGCGAGAGCGACGACAAGACCCGGGTCCGATTCAGCCTCACGATCGAGCTGAGGGCACCACTGCCCGGGTTCTGGGTGCGCTCGGCGGGCAACAAAATCCTCTACGCCGCGCTGGAAGGCCTGCGCAAGCGCGTGATGGGCGACGAGGACGCTAAGCAGTCTTGAGTGCGGACAGCCGCCTGATCGCCTCGTCGAGGGTGTCGTCGCGCTTGCAGAAGGTGAAGCGCACCAGGTGATTCCACAGATCGGCATGCGGTGCGGCCGGGTCGCAGAACGCTGACATCGGAATAGCCGCCACGCCAACCTTTTCCGGTAGTGCCGCGCAGAACGTCGTGCTGTCGTCATATCCGAGTGGCCGTGGGTCGGCGCACAGGAAGTAACTGCCGTTACTCTCGTGCACCGCAAAACCGATATCGGCCAGGCCCGCGGCCAGTCGGTCGCGCCGGACTTGCAGCGAGCGCCGCAAATCGTGGACCCAGGCGTCCTCGGTGTCCAGCGCCAGCGCGACCGCGGGCTGGAACGGCGCCCCGCCGACGTAGCTCAGGTACTGTTTGGCCGCGCGCATCCCGGCGATCAGTTGTGCTGGGCCGCAAGCCCATCCGATCTTCCAGCCGGTGCAGTTGAACATCTTGGCCGCGCTGGAGATGGTGATGGTGCGTTGCGCCATGCCGTCGAAACCGGCCAGCGGCAGATGCCGATGGCCGTCGAACACCAGGTGCTCGTACACCTCATCGGTGATCACCAGAAGGTCGGCGGCCACCGCGATCTCTGCGATCGCCTCCAATTCGGTCGCGCTCAGCACGGCGCCGGTGGGGTTGTGCGGCGAGTTGACGATGAGCGCGCGGGTCGCCGGGGTCACCGCTCGCCTCAGCGCGTCGATGTCCAGCGCGAAGCCGTGGCCGTCGGAAACCAGCGGTACGGCGGCGCGGTGTGCGCCGGCCATCGCGACCACCGGCGAGTAGGAGTCGTAGAAGGGCTCGATCAGCAGTACCTGCGAGCCGGGCTCGACGAGGCCGATCACCGCCGAGGCGATGGCCTCGGTGGCCCCGACCGTCACCAGCACCTCGGTGTCGGGGTCGTAGTCGATGCCGAAGTGCCGCTTGCGCTGCGCCGCGACGGCCTGGCGCAGCGGCGCGATGCCGAGTCCCGGCGGGTACTGATTGACACCGTCGGCGATCGCGTCCTGCGCGGCCTTCAACATCGCCGGGGGTCCATCCTCGTCGGGAAAGCCCTGACCCAGGTTCACCGCGCCGATGCGCGCGGCCAGCGCCGACATTTCGGCGAACACCGTGGTCGCGTAGGGCCGCAATCGCGACACCGTCATGGTCGTCGAGCTTAGGCGGGGGCGGTCGCAGCGTGAGCGTCACGCCAGCGCAACGCCCGTTGTCGGTCGGCGCGCCAGCGTGACACTCGGCGACGGCGGGGCGCGTCGATCACCGCCCGGCAGCCTGACCGGGGCCGACCTGCCCAACCAACAGGTTGGCCGGGAGCCCCTGTTAGGGTGCACATAGACGGACCGAACCCCCATTTTGCGAACAGGAAGTCGACATGTCCGAAGAAGCCTTCATCTATGAGGCCATCCGCACACCCCGCGGCAAGCAACGCAACGGATCGCTCAACGAGGTAAAGCCGCTGAACCTGGTGGTCGGCCTGGTCGACGAGCTGCGCCGGCGCAATCCCGACCTGGACGAGAACCTGATCAGCGACATGATCCTGGGCGTGGTGTCCCCGGTCGGTGACCAGGGCGGCGACATCGCCCGCACCGCGGTGCTGGCCGCCGGCCTGCCCGAGACCACCGGTGGCGTGCAGCTGAACCGGTTCTGCGCCTCGGGTCTCGAGGCCGTCAACACCGCCGCCCAGAAGGTGCGCTCCGGCTGGGACGACCTGGTGCTGGCCGGCGGTGTCGAGTCGATGAGCCGCGTGCCGATGGGCTCCGACGGCGGCGCCTGGGCGACCGACCCCGAGACCAACTACCGGATCGGCTTCGTGCCGCAGGGCATCGGCGCCGACCTGATCGCGACCATCGAGGGCTTTAGCCGCGAGGATGTCGACGCTTATGCGTTGCGCTCGCAGGAGAAGGCCGCCGAAGCCTGGTCGGGCGGTTACTTCGCCAAGTCGGTCGTGCCGGTGCGCGACCAGAATGGTCTGGTCATCCTCGATCACGACGAGCACATGCGGCCCGACACCACGATGGAGGGTCTGGCCAAGCTGAAGACCGCGTTCGACGGCATCGGCGAGATGGGTGGCTTCGACGACGTGGCGCTGACGAAGTATCACTACGTCGAGAAGATCAACCACGTGCACACCGGCGGCAACAGCTCCGGCATCGTCGACGGCGCCGCGCTGGTGCTGGTCGGTTCGGAGGCGGCGGGCAAGTCACAGGGCCTGACCCCGCGGGCACGCATCGTGGCCACGGCCACCAGCGGCTCGGACCCGGTCATCATGCTCACCGGCCCGACGCCGGCCACCCGCAAGGTGCTCGACCGTGCCGGCCTGACTATCGACGACATCGACCTGTTCGAACTCAACGAGGCATTCGCGTCGGTGGTGCTGAAGTTCCAGAAGGACCTCAACATCCCGGACGAGAAGCTCAACGTCAACGGTGGTGCCATCGCGATGGGCCACCCGCTGGGCGCCACCGGCGCCATGATCACCGGAACCATGGTCGACGAGCTCGAGCGCCGCAACGCGCGTCGCGCGCTGATCACGTTGTGCATCGGTGGCGGCATGGGTGTCGCGACCATCATCGAGAGGGTTTAAGGCCATGGCAGAGAACACGATTCAGTGGGACAAGGACGCCGACGGCATCGTCACGCTGACACTTGACGACCCCACCGGGTCGGCCAATGTGATGAACGAGCACTACAGCACGTCCATGCACAACACGGTCGAACGTCTTACGGCAGAAAAGGATTCGATCACCGGTGTGGTTATCACCAGTGCGAAGAAGACTTTCTTCGCCGGTGGCGACCTCAAGGCCATGATCAACCTCGGTCCCGAGAACGCCGGCGAGGCCTTCGACACCGTCGAGTCGGTCAAGCGGGACCTGCGCGCCCTGGAGACCCTGGGCAAGCCGGTGGTGGCTGCCATCAACGGCGCCGCGCTCGGCGGTGGCCTGGAGATCGCGTTGGCGTGTCACCACCGAATTGCGGCCGATGTCAAGGGAAGTCAGCTGGGTCTACCCGAGGTAACGCTGGGCCTGCTGCCGGGCGGCGGCGGGGTGACCCGTACCGTGCGGATGTTCGGCATCCAGAACGCGTTCATGAACATCCTGTCGCAGGGCACCCGCTTCAAGCCGGCGAAGGCCAAGGAGATCGGGCTGGTCGACGAGCTGGTCGGCTCGGTCGAGGAGCTGGTGCCCGCTGCCAAGGCGTGGATCAAGGCCAACCCCGACTCGCACGAACAGCCTTGGGACAAAAAGAGTTACAAGATGCCCGGCGGCACCCCGTCCAGCCCCGCGCTGGCCGGCATCTTGCCGTCCTTCCCGGCGCTGCTCAAGAAGCAGCTCAAGGGCGCCCCGATGCCGGCGCCGCGCGCCATTCTGGACGCGGCCGTCGAGGGCGCGCAGGTGGACTTCGACACCGCCAGCCGCATCGAGAGCCGCTACTTCACCCAGCTGGTCACGGGTCAGGTCGCGAAGAACATGATCCAGGCGTTCTTCTTCGATCTGCAGTACATCAACTCCGGTGGATCGCGTCCCGACGGGATCGAGCCGGTGAAGATCAACAAGATCGGTGTGCTGGGCGCGGGCATGATGGGCGCCGGCATCGCCTACGTGTCGGCCAAGGCCGGCTACGACGTGGTGCTCAAGGACGTCAGCCTCGAGGCCGCCGAGAAGGGGAAGAACTACTCGGAAAAGCTTGAGGCCAAAGCGCTTGAGCGGGGCAGGACCACCGAGGAGAAGAGCAAGGCGCTGCTGGACCGCATTACGCCGTCCGCCGACCCCGCCGACTTCAAGGGGGTCGACTTCGTGATCGAGGCCGTGTTCGAGAACCAGGACCTCAAGCACAAGGTGTTTCAGGAGATCGAGGACATCGTCGAGCCCAACGCACTGCTGGGATCGAACACCTCCACGCTGCCGATCACCGGTCTGGCGACCGGCGTGAAGCGCCAAGAGGACTTCATCGGAATCCACTTCTTCTCGCCGGTCGACAAGATGCCACTGGTCGAAATCATCAAGGGCGAGAAGACTTCTGATGAGGCGCTGGCTCGGGTATTCGACTACACGCTGGCGATCGGCAAGACCCCGATCGTCGTCAACGACAGTCGCGGCTTCTTCACCAGCCGCGTGATCGGCACGTTCGTGAACGAGGCGCTGGCGATGCTGGGTGAGGGTGTGGAGCCCGCCAGTATCGAGCACGCCGGTTCGCAGGCCGGCTACCCGGCGCCGCCGCTGCAGCTGTCCGACGAGCTCAACCTGGAGCTGATGCACAAGATCGCCACCGCCACCCGTCAGGGCGTCGAGGACGCCGGCGGCACCTACGAGCCGCACCCCGCCGAGGCCGTCGTCGAGAAGATGATCGAGCTCGGCCGGCCGTCGCGGTTGAAGGGCGCGGGCTTCTACGAGTACGTCGACGGTAAGCGCACCAAACTGTGGCCGGGCCTGCGGGAGACGTTCAAGTCCGGCTCCTCGCAGCCGCCGCTGCAGGACATGATCGACCGCATGTTGTTCGCCGAGGCGCTGGAAACCCAGAAGTGCCTTGACGAGAACGTGTTGACGTCGACTGCCGACGCCAACATCGGATCGATCATGGGTATCGGCTTCCCGCCGTACACCGGTGGTAGCGCACAGTTCATCGTCGGCTACTCCGGTGCGGGCGGTACCGGCAAGGAAGCCTTCGTGGCTCGGGCTCGTGAGCTGGCCGCCAAGTACGGCGACCGCTTCCTGCCGCCGGATTCTTTGACCTAAGTTCCGTTCGAGCATTTCGCGAAAGCCCTCGAAACAGCGTGGTTTCGGGGGCTTTTCGCTGTTGCCATGGTCTCAAACGCCCGCGTTGTCCTTGTGCTCCATCGAGTCGTTCATCACTTGTATCGTCGAGTTTGCCCCGCATTCATTGAGCGCTGCCGTGCCGGGACCGACCGGATCGCTGGTATCGATCTGCTGTGAGCGAACGTGGCAGCCCAACCCATTCCGGCCCGCCCCGTCGAGAGCTAGAGTCCCTAACCATGCGCTTTGGTTTCTTCATTCCGCAGGGCTGGCGGATGGATCTGGTAGGCATCGACCCGGCGAAACACTGGGCGGTGATGCGGGACTTGGCGTCCTACGCCGACGGCAGCGCCTGGGACTCGGTGTGGGTCTACGACCACTTCCACACCGTCCCGCTGCCGAGCGCCGAAGCGACGCACGAGGCGTGGTCGTTGATGTCGGCCTACGCCGCGACCACGTCACGGGTCAAGCTCGGCCAAATGTGCACGGCGATGAGTTACCGCAATCCGGTCTACCTCGCCAAGGTGGCGGCCACCGCCGACATCATCTCCGGCGGTCGCATCCAGATGGGTATCGGCGGCGGCTGGTACGAACACGAATGGCGCGCTTACGGTTACGGGTTCCCGTCGGCCGGCGTGCGATTGGGTCGCCTCGACGAAGGCGTGCAGATCATGCGCGACGCCTGGCGTGACGGCAAAGTCAGCTTCGACGGCAAGCACTACCAGGTGGACGGTGCGATCGTCGAGCCGAAGCCGTTGCAGAACAACGGTATTCCGCTTTGGATCGCCGGTGGGGGTGAGAAGGTGACGCTGCGCATCGCGGCACAGTACGCGCAGTACACCAACTTCACGCCCGAGCCCGAGGCGTTTGCCCAGAAGTCGGAGGTGCTCGCCGGGCATTGCCGAGACGTGGGCACCGACTTCGACGCGATCGTGCGTTCGGCCAACTTCACCGCCATCGTCGGCAACTCGGAGGCCGAGGTCAAAGACCGCCAGCAGCGGGTGCGCGACCGTTTGGTCAACTATGTGCCTGAGTCCCTTGCGGATTCGATGACCAGCAGCCTTCCCGACTCGGCGATGGGCACCACGGAACAGGTGATCGAGCGGCTGACCAAGATCCGCGACCTCGGCTGCGAATACGCGATCGTCTACTTCCCCGAGGCCGCCTACGACCGCTCCGGCATCGAGTTGTTCGAGCGGGAAGTCATTCCCGCGCTGAGCTAGACGTCGCTGGTGGTGTACCGCGTCTTGACCGGAGGCGCCGCCAGTAGCGGCGGCAGCTGAGTCACCTTGCCCTCGCCGGCGCGAAACGCACGGTAGGCCTCGTCGGCGTCGACCGACTCCCACTCCTCGTAGATGATCCAGTGGGCTTCGTCGGCTTCGTCGACCCAGACGTCAGTACGGAGATTTCCCTCGAATGCCCGAGTGGTTTCCAGCGTCCGCCCCATCAGTTCACGCCCAGCACCGACCTCGTCGGGCTTGAACTTCAGTTCCAGTAGCACGATGACCGTCACAGTCGTCTCCTCGCATCGTCACGAAGTGCCGCTCACCGCGAGCACACCGTTGAACCTACGGTCGACCCACTTGGCGAAGTCGGGCGCCTCCGGAATTTGGTCGGCGGCCGCGAAAAGGTCGGCGAGGCGTTGTTCGGCGGCCACCACCTTGTCGTCGAGCGGAACAGGAAGCCGCAGTAGGTGGCTCTGCGCGAGCTCGGCGATCTTGATGTCCAGGCCCACGGACTTGGCGTACTTTTTCGCCCACTCCGACGGGTTGTCGCGCGCCCACTGGGCGGCCCGCTGGTAGCGGACCAGCAGATCGCCCAGCACGGCGTTGCGCTTCGGGTCGGTGAGTGCCTGAGTGGAGGCGCTTCCGAACTGATAGCCGTTTTCGGCCGTCCCGATATTGCGCACCTTCAGCGTGAGGGTGGCTTGCGACGTATAGGGCTCCCAAATCACCCAGGCATCGCCCTGCCCGTTGGCGAATGCCGACAGTGCATCGGCGGGCTGCAGGAACACCAGCTTGACGTCCTTGGCCGTCAGTCCGACGTCGGCGAGGTGCTCGAGCACGTTGGCGTGAGCGGCGCTGCCCTTGGCCACCAGAATCGTCTTGCCCTTCAGGCTCGGGACCGAGTCGATCGGCGAATCGGCGCGCACCAGGATCTGCTCGCCGCTCTGGGCGCCGTCCCACGCCGAGACCACCCGGGTTTTCGAGTTGGCCGCGGCGCCGAACACCGGTGGGGTGTTGCCGGTGACCGCGAAATCGATCTTGCCCGCTGTCAACGCCTCGATCTGCGGAGGCCCGGACGTGAACGTCGAGAACGCGATTTTGTACGGCAGCTTGTCGAGTTCACCGGCGGCACGCAAAAGTGCTTGGGTACCGCCCTTTTGGTCACCGACTTGTAGCGTGACCCCGGCCAGCTCGGATACCGGAACGGACGCCGGCACGGCGATCAATTGCGGCCCCAACGACCGTGAAACGCACCCGGGCGTGGCGGTCACCAATGCCAGCACCAGTGCGGCGCGAATCGCGATGCGGTGCTCGGCTTTCAAAGCCGAACGCCGAGCTTGTCGAGAAGATCGGTGCGGTAGTGGTCGTGCTGGGCGGTGCGCTCGGACGGGGTGGGGCGCGGTGCTTCGATCTCGATGGTGTGGGCGACGCGGCCGTCTTCGAGGACCAGCACCCGGTCGGCCAGCTCGATCGCCTCATCGACGTCGTGGGTGACCAGCAGTACGCCGAATCCGTGGCGACGCCACAGATCGAGCAATAGCGCGCGCATCGAAAGCCGGGTCAGCGCATCCAGCGCGCCGAACGGCTCGTCGAGCAACAGCAGCTGGGGTTCGGCCACCAGTGCCCGAGCCAGTGAAACCCGTTGTGCCTGACCACCCGACAGCGTCAGCGGCCATGCCGCGGCATGCTCGGCAAGGCCGATCTCGCCCAGCGCCTGCTCCGAGCGGGCCCGGGCCGCCTCGGGCGAGAGGCTGGTGCGATTAAGGCCGTAGCGCACGTTGGTCAGCACGTCGCGCCACGGGAACAGCCGCGGCTCCTGGAAGGCGACCGCCGGTGCCCCGGCGACCTCGCGCTCACCGGTGTGGTCGGGGGAAAGCCCTGCCAGCACCCGTAATACGGTCGACTTGCCACAACCGCTGCGGCCGACCAGCGCGACGATCTCGTGGGTGCGGATCTCCAGGGAGATACCGTTGAGGATCTGCCGGCGGCCGTACCACTTGTCGATGTTGTTGAGCCTGCCGACGACTGCGGTCCGTCGCTCGGATGTCAGTGTCATGTGCGATACCTCAGGGCTCGATGTTCCAGCGCGCGGACAATGGCATCGGTCCCGATGCCCAGCAGCGCGTAGATGACCAGGCAGAAAATGATGATGTCGATGCGCAGGAAATCGCGGGCGTTGTTGATTAAGAACCCAATGCCCTTGTCCGCGTTGATTTGTTCGGCGACGATCAGGGTCAGCCAGGCGATCGCCAACGACTGCCGCAGCCCGACCAGCACCTGCGGCGCCGCACTCGGGAAGATGATCGTGCGCAGTCGCTGCCAGAGCGAAAAGCCAAGAACATCAGCGGTTTCCAGCAGTTTCGGGTCGACCTGCTTGATCGCGGATACGGTGTTGAGGTATAGCGGGAAGCTGACGCCGAGCGCGACCAGCAGTACCTTCGGCAGCTCGCCGATGCCGAACCACAGGATGAACAGCGGAATCAGGCCCAGGTGCGGGAGCGCGCGCACCATCTGCAACGGCGGGTCGACGGTCGCCTCGAACCACCGCGACAGCCCGACCGCCACGCTCAGGGCTACACCGATCACGCCGCCGAGCAGCAGTCCCTCCACCACGCGCAGCCCGGACACTTCCAGGGCCTCGACGAGCTTGCCGTTTCGGATCAGCTGTAGGCCGGCATCGAAGATCAGCTGCGGGGCCGGCAGCACGTTCTGGGGGATCAGGCCGGTGGCGCTGAGGAGCTGCCACACCAGCAGCAGCACCAGCGGTGAGGAGATCCGGATGATCGCCCGGCGGCGCTGTCGGCGGGGCTTGGCGACCGTAGCCGCGGGCGCAGATCCGACGGCCGTCTCGGCGGGAATGCTGACCATGTATTCGAGGAACCTCTGGGGAGCGCGGGATCGCGAATGGACGGCGACGGCGGTGTCCGATGTAAACGCTAGGTGGGCTGGGCCAGCGGCTGAAGGGTTTGGCTCCGGGTGACGGGAATGGCTACCCTGCCGCCGCCGCAAGGTATGAGAATGTGGTTTCCACTTTTCGGAAAGCTGTTATACGGTTCAGTCAGAATTGTTCTTTTGGTGCACCCGCGGACGTTCCTGGAGGACCCCTCAATGCAGAAGGCACTCGCCCCCGAGATTTCGACCTGGCCGGACGAGAACCCGCAGCTGATCGGTAGTCGGTGCGGTGATTGCGGTGCCACCACCTTCCCGGTGCAGGAGCGGTGCCCACGCTGCAGCGGCGGCTCGATGAGCGACGTGCTGTTGCCGCGGACCGGAACGGTGGTCGCGTGGACGACCCAAGGTTTCCCGCCCGGGGCCCCCTACGCCGGTCCGACCGGCAAGGACTTCGTGCCGTTCGGCGTGGGTCTGGTGCAGCTCGGTGACGTGATCCGGGTCGAGGGCCGCTTGACCGAGAACGACCCGGCCAAACTGCAGTTCGGCCAGGAGGTGGAGCTCACGATGGTGCCGTTCACCACCGACGCCGACGGCAACGAGATCATCACGTTCGCCTTCCAGCCGGTTTAGATCCAGGAGACTCCGAGATGACCAACGACGTCGCCATCATCGGCGTGGGCTTGCACCCGTTCGGCCGGTTCGAGAAGACCGCGATGCAAATGGGCGCCGAGGCGATCCAGTCCGCTTTGACCGACGCCGGAGTCGGGTGGAAAGACATCCAATTCGGCTTCGGCGGCAGCCACGAAGTGTCCAACCCGGACGCAGTGACCCGGCTGGTCGGGCTGACCGGCATCACGTTCACCAATGTCTTCAACGCCTGTGCCACCGCGGCCAGCGCCATACAGCAGACCGCCGACACCATCGCGCTGGGCAAGTACGACATCGGCATCGCCATCGGCTTGGACAAGCACCCGCGCGGGGCGTTCACCGACGACCCCGCGAAGCTGGCGCTGCCGCAGTGGTACGCGCAGAACGGGCAGTTCGTCACCACCAAGTTCTTCGGTATGAAGGCCAACAAGTACCTGCACGACCACAACATCTCGCAGGAAACCCTGGCGCGGGTGGCCAACAAGAACTTCCGCAATGGCGCACTGAACCCGAATGCCTTCCGGCGCAAGGAGATCTCGGTCGAAGAGATCCTCAACTCCAACGTGCTCAACTACCCGTTGACCCAGTACATGTTCTGCGCGCCCGACGAAGGTGCGGCGGCGGTCATCATGTGTCGCGCCGACATCGCGCACAAGTACACCGACAAGCCGGTGTACGTACGCGCCTGCGAAATCCGCACCCGCACGTTCGGTGCCTACGAGGTGCATGCCACGTTCGCGCCCTTGGATGAGGACGTCTCGCCGACGGTGTACGCGTCCAAAGCGGCCTACGAAGCCGCGGGCATCGGCCCGGAGGACGTCGACGTCGCCCAGCTTCAGGACACCGACGCCGGCAACGAGGTCATCCACATGGCCGAGACGGGGCTGTGCGCCGACGGTGAGCAGGAGAAGCTGCTGGCCGACGGTGCCACCGAGATTCACGGCTCGATGCCGGTGAACACCGATGGCGGGCTGATCGCCAACGGCGAGCCGATCGGTGCGTCGGGGCTGCGACAGGTGCATGAGCTGGTGCGTCAGCTGCGTGGCGAGGCCGGCGACCGTCAGGTGCCGGGCAACCCCCGGGTCGGTCTGGCGCAAGTGTACGGCGCTCCCGGAACCGCCTCAGCGACGATCCTGTCGCTCTGATCACTTTTCGCCGAGCGTGCTGTCACTGCGAGAAATCGCCGAAAAACTCGCAGTCAGTGCACGTTCGGCGCCGAAGTCGACGACTAAATCGCCGGTCCCAGAAGGTCGTCCGCGTCGCGGATGATGTAACCGTAACCCTGCTCGGCCAGGAAGCGCTGGCGGTGCGCGGCGTATTCGGCGTCCAGACTGTCGCGGGCGACCACGGAGTAGAAGATGGCGCCACCGCCGTCGGCCTTGGGGCGCAGTAGGCGGCCCAGCCGTTGGGCCTCCTCCTGTCGCGAGCCGAACGTTCCCGAAACCTGTACCGCCACTGAGGCTTCCGGCAGGTCGATGGAGAAGTTGGCCACCTTGGACACCACCAGTGTCGAAATTTCGCCGGTGCGAAAGGCGTCGAACAACGCCTCGCGTTCCTTGGTCTTGGTGGAGCCCTGGATCACCGGGGCGTTCAGCTCGGCGCCGAGCTCGTCGAGCTGATCGAGGTAGGCGCCGATCACCAGGGTCTGCTCGTTGGGATGCTTCGCCAGAATCGACTTGACCACAGCAATTTTGGTATGCACCGTCGAACACAGCTTGTACCGCTCTTCGGGTTCGGCGGTGGCGTAGATCATCCGCTCGTTGTCGGTCATCGTGACCCGGACTTCGACGCACTCCGCCGGCGCGATCCAGCCTTGCGCCTCGATGTCCTTCCACGGTGCGTCATAGCGCTTCGGGCCGATCAGGGAGAACACGTCACCCTCGCGGCCGTCTTCGCGGATCAGCGTAGCCGTCAGGCCGAGGCGTCGCTTGGACTGCAGGTCGGCGGTCATCCGGAACACGGGCGCGGGCAACAAGTGCACCTCGTCGTAGACGATCAGCCCCCAGTCGCGGCTGTCGAAGAGCTCCAGATGCGTGTATTCGCCCTTACTGCGGCGGGTGATCATCTGGTAGGTCGAGATGGTGACCGGCCGAATTTCCTTGCGCTCGCCCGAATATTCGCCGATCTCGTCCTCGGTCAGCGAGGTGCGCGCGATGAGTTCGCGTTTCCATTGCCGGGCCGCGACGATGTTGGTGACCAGGATCAGCGTCGTCGCACTGGCCTTCGCCATCGCGGCGGCGCCGACCAGCGTCTTGCCGGCGCCGCACGGAAGCACCACCACCCCGGAGCCGCCGGCCCAGAACGAGTCCGCGGCCAGCCGCTGGTAATCGCGTAGCTCCCAGCCCTCCTGGTCCAGGCTGATCGGATGTGCCTCACCGTCGACATACCCGGCCAGATCCTCTGCGGGCCAACCGATCTTGAGCAGCATCTGCTTGACCCGGCCACGTTCGCTGCCGTGGACGATGACGGTGTCGTCGTCGATGCGGGCACCCAGCATCGGCGCGATCTTCTTGTTGCGCAGCACCTCTTCGAGCACCGCGCGATCCAGGCTCACCAGCGTCAACCCGTGCGCCGGGTTCTTGACCAGTTGCAGCCGGCCGTAGCGGGCCATCGTGTCGACGATGTCGACCAGCAGCGGTTGCGGCACCGCGTAGCGCGAGAAGTTGACCAGTACATCGACGACCTGTTCGGCGTCATGCCCGGCGGCGCGGGCGTTCCACAGCGCCAGCGGGGTGATGCGATAGGTGTGCACGTGTTCGGGTGCGCGCTCGAGCTCCGCGAATGGCGCAAGCGCGGCGCGCGCCGCGTCGGCCAGCTCGTGGTCCACTTCCAGCAGCACCGTCTTGTCGGACTGCACGATCAATGGTCCGTCAGTCAATGGCGCCGTTCCTCCTCATCGCGCTTCGCGTCCCCTCGCCGCTGCGCGGCTGGGGGCGCCCCCACTGCATCGTCGTCGGCGCGGGTCATGGCTCCATTATCCGTTGTCTGCCGACACCACCGACGTGATGCGGTGGATCGCGAAGTCGCGCAACCTTCCCAACGCCGAATCGAACGCCACCAGCTGGCCGCCTCGAACGGCAATCGGCGACACCATCCGCTGGCTGGCCACGCCCGCGGCATCGAGGTAGCCGATCACCAGTGTGTCCTGATTCTTCGCCGCATCCGCCAGCAGCGAAATCGCGGCCGCCGGGTCGACGCGGCTGCTGCCGAACGGTGCGGTGGTCACCTTGCGCAACACCGAGACCACCGCGTTCAGCGTCTCGGCGTTCGGTCGTGATGCCGGGCGGTAGGGCCGGCGCTGCTGCGGCGTAGGCACCCGCGCCCGCCGCGGACGCACGTCGACGATGGCGCCGGTCGAATCTTCGGCGGCCGGGGCAAATCCGGCAGCCCGCAGGGCGGCCAGCATCTCGGCGATCGGCGCGGGAGAGACGGCCACCGTCGGGGCCAGTGCCCGCAGTTGCAGGTCCTCGCCCGCCGCGACCGCCTGGGCCAACAGTGCCGGGTCTTCGCAGCGCACGAACGAGGCGGCCATGCCGATGCGCAGCTGGCCGTGGCGCCGCGCAACGTCATCGATGAGATACGTAAGCCCTTGCGGCACTGGTGTTTTAGAGTGGTTGGCGAAAAATGCATGCATCCAGTCGCGGGTCTTACCGACGTCGAGCGCATGGCGGATCGACTGCTCGCTGATGCGGTACACCATCGCCGCCCCGGCGGATTCGACGTTGGCCACGGTCGCCAGTTCCTCGGCGAGGTCGCGTTCTAGCGGCCCGGGCACTACGACGGTCAGGTCGGCCTGCACCAGGAAGTGGTCGATCGGTTTGGGCAGAGCCCGCGCCATGGCGTCGACCGTGGCGGAGAAGTCGATGGTTTCGGCCAGCAGCGCGCGGCCGGGTGTGCTGATCGCCCCGCGGCCCACCAAGCCCAGCGCGTGGCTCTCGGCCAGTAGATCGGCCAGCGGACCGGGCTGCAGCCGCCGGGTCCAGCGCGGTCGCCGCCAGATCAGCGCCGCCGACGCCGAGGTCGCGTCGACGCCGGCGCCCGCGGGCAGGTCGGCGAGCATGCCCAGCAGCAACCGCCGGTCCAGTGGAGCCGCCGTCGAGTACAGCGAATCCGACAGGGCCGCATAGGGTTTGCCGTCCGGGCCGCGACCGCCGATCAGCGCCGGCCGGCCGGGGAGATCGAGCCAGGCGCTGGCCAGTAGGTGCCATCGCTCGGCGGCCGACATCGCGGCGAAGCGGTCGGCGGCCACCGTCGGCGCCCAGTACAAGCCGTCGGCGTTCTCCGGCTCCGGATCGGGCGTGCCATTAGCGATCAGCCCGGCCGCGGCCGCCACCTCGAGCACCAGGCCGAGCCGCGGCTCGTCGATGCCGGTTGCCTTGGCCAGTCGCTTGACTTCGCGTATTCCCAGACCACCGCTGCGCAGCTCGGAAACCGGGGTAGTGCCAAGGCTTTCCAGCAGCACGTCGAACTCACGCAACAGGTCGATGACGGCGCCCGCGGCCGAGGCGTCGACATCGTCGGAGGTCGTCGTGGACACCACCGGGTCGGGTTCGGTCAGCTGCATCGGGCCGGGCTGCTCGCCGCGCAGCACCTGCGCGACGTGGCGGGGCAGGATGACCGTCTCGGCGTCGACCCGGCGCAGCAGCCCCATGGCCAGCAGCTGCGGCACCGGCCGATCCGCCGGAGCGCCGGGCGCGGCGTCGCGGGTGCGTCCCATCGGAGAGCCTTCGAGCAGCTTGTCCAGCACCTCCCGCTGCGCCTGGTTGAGCCCGTTGATCAGCTCCGAAATCTGTTCGCCGGTGCGTGTGGCGTCCTCGAGGGTCACCTGCCCCGGATGCCAGGGCAACGCCAGGCCGGCGTCGGGGGCCATCCGCGTCGCAACGTCGCCCCACACCAGGGCACGCCGCCGCAGGTCGTCCAGCGCCTCGAGCACGTCGGCCTCGGGAGCGCGGTCGTCGATCAGCGCCAGCAGCTTGGCGGTCGGCACGGGCGTGCTGTCCGCATGCAGCACCAGCAGGGCGTCCAGTACCGCCAGCCGAAGGAAGTCGAGCTCGTCGGTGGCAGCCTTGACCGACTGCCGTGCCCCGGCGCGCGCGGCCAGGGCCGCGATGTTGCCGGGAGGCGGCTGGGCAAGGTCCGGCCGTAGTTCCAGTAGTTGGATCAGCCGCTCGTCGGGCAAGTCGGCCAGCCAGGACCCCAGCGGGATATCCGGGGTGTTGTCGGTCATTGCTGACCAGCGTAAAGCAGCTTGCGGGTGGTCCGGCGGCGACGACTATGCACCAGGGCCTGCGGCCGGCTGTGGGGAAGAACTCTGCAACCCCGACTAGCGCCACGCGCGCGGGCAGGACCTGTCAGAATGTACGGCGTGGCTGACATTGCTGAGAGCAAGGCGGGCAAAACCAGGTACGTCGATAACGGCTGGCCGACGACGGACCCCGACGACCATGCGGTAAGCGAGCTGGTGACCGATCGCACGGGTGCGCTGTCGCCGTTCGGTGACCTGGTGTTCCCGGTGGAATCCGACCACCTGCCCTACGTTCACCCAGTTACGGTCATCAACCGATAGGTATTGCCACCGATGGCTGGGGCATCCGGGGCTTCCAGACCCGAACAGGCCTGGCAGTCGGAGCAATCCCGCCCGGACGCACTGTCGCACCTCGATGAGCGCGGCGCGGCACACATGGTCGACGTCAGCGAAAAGGGAGTCACCAAGCGCACCGCCGTCGCCGCGGGCGCCTTGCGCACCACCGCGCACGTCGTCGCGCTGATCTCCAGCGGCGGTCTGCCCAAGGGTGATGCGCTGGCGACCGCCCGGGTGGCGGGGATTCTGGCAGCCAAGCGCACCAGTGACCTGATCCCGTTGTGCCACCAACTCGCGCTCACCGGAGTGGACGTCGATTTCACCGTGGGGGAGTCGGATATCGAGATCATCGCAACGGTGCGCAGCACCGATCGCACCGGCGTGGAGATGGAGGCGCTGACCTCTGTCAGCGTGGCCGCGCTTACGCTTTACGACATGATCAAGGCGGTTGACCCGGCGGCCCGTATCGATGATGTGCGCGTGCTCCGCAAGGAGGGTGGCAAGACCGGAAGTTGGGCGCGCTGATGGGCGCCCGATCCGCACGCATCATCGTCGCGTCGACTCGGGCCTCCGACGGTGTGTATACCGACAAATGCGGCCCGATCATCGCGGAATGGCTTGAGCAGCACGGGTTTTCGGTCACAGAACCGGAAGTGGTCGCCGACGGGAACCCGGTCGGAGAGGCGCTGCGCAACGCACTCGACGACGACGTCGACGTCATCCTCACCACGGGTGGCACCGGGATCTCGCCGACCGACAGCACCCCGGACCAGACCGTCGCGGTGGTCGACTACTTGATTCCCGGCCTGGCTGAGGCGATCCGCCAATCCGGGCTACCCGACGTGCCGACGTCCGTGCTGTCGCGCGGCGTATGCGGCGTGGCCGACCGGACGCTGATCGTCAACCTGCCCGGCTCGCCCGGTGGCGTACGTGACGGCCTGGGAGTGCTTGCCGACGTGCTCGACCACGCCCTCGACCAGATCGCGGGCAAAGACCACGAGCGATGACGGTCGTCCTGCGTGCGGCGATGACCGACCAGCCGATCTCTCTGGCCGAGCATGAAGAACTGGTAGGCCACCGCTCCGCCGGGGCCATCGTCGGGTTCGTCGGCATGATCCGCGACCACGACGAAGGGCGCCGGGTGGTGCGGCTCGAGTACTCCGAGCATCCGTCGGCAGCGCAGGTGATGGCGGAGGTGGTGGCCGAGGTCAGCCAGGCTTCCCACGGCGTGCGCGCGGTCGCGGCCAGCCATCGGATCGGCGTGCTGCACATCGGCGAGGCGGCATTGGTGGCCGCGGTTGCCGCCGACCATCGACAGGAAGCATTCGCCACCTGCGCTCAGCTGGTCGACACCATCAAGGCGCGGCTACCGGTCTGGAAGCACCAGTTTTTCGACGACGGAACCGACGAATGGGTGGGTTCGGCCTAGCGCCGTCAATTCAGCGCCGGTCCCACCCGCGTCAGTTGACGGGGGCAGGCTGCGCCAGCGAGTCCAGGGCGTCGTTGCCGTTGACGTCTTCGCCGCGAATCGCTTCCCACAGTTTCTGCGTGTAGCCGACCTTCGTGGCCTGCTGCACGGCGTCCGCGGGCAGGGGTGCGTCGACGGGCGGCGGGGCGTCCGCGGGCGGCGGAGCGTCGGCGGGCGGCGCCGGCGGCAGCGCGTCAGCCGGAGGCGCCGGCAGGTCTGCGGGTGGGGCGGGCGGCAGATCGGCCGGGGGCGGTGCCGGTTGGTCGAAGGACGCCAGCTGCACCGGTGCGGGCGGCGGAGGAGCGTCCGGTGGCGGGGCGTCGGCCGGCGGCGG